>NZ_JAYGQS010000004.1:0-275698 GCF_035012965.1 Polynucleobacter sp. AP-Sanab-80-C2 | reverse complement strand
CGACACAAATTTGAGCTTTTCATCCATCTTCGTACTTTCATTCCACGGCATAGAGTGGTCCCTCCTATGCCAAAAACTGTAAAGTATGTGTCCGGTATAAAGTGTTAACTATGTGTCGAGTCGTACAGAAGGGTCTAGAGAAATCTAGGCCCTTTTTCATTTTGATCCCCTCAGTTTGCTCTGTTATGCTTAAATTAAGCAATTAAAAATCATCATCAGAATGATTTTCATCAACAGGAGATGGCAATGATTCAAAGTAGCCCTTTTAACGCGTTTGGCCGTGCAATGCAGTGCTGCATCATCATTGCTACCTTCTTTGCAGGATCGCAAACGTCTTTTGCGCAATCTGATTACCCCAATAAGCCAATCCGTTTTATTGTTCCGTTCCCGGCTGGTGGTGCAACTGACAATATTGCTCGGCCACTCCAAAATGAACTGTTAAGTACTGCTAAGTGGAATGTCATCATCGACAATAAGCCCGGTGCCGGCGGCAATATCGGTGCTGAGATTGTTTCTAAATCTGCTCCTGATGGTTACACCTGGCTCATGGCATCAGTAGGTACACATGGCATCAACCTTCCGCTCTACACACAAGGTGGCGGTAAATTACCATTTGATCCGATTAAGGATTTCACACCGATTACCTTGGTCGCCGAGTTGCCTAACGTATTAGTGCTCAATCCAGAATTTGCGTCTAAGAACAACATCAATAGCGTAAATGATCTGATTGCTTACGCCAAAGCCAATCCAGGCAAGGTCAATATGGCATCGAGCGGTAACGGTACCTCCATCCATATGGCTGGAGAGCTGTTTAAATCAATGACTAAAACCTATATGGTTCACCTCCCCTACAAAGGAAGCCCGCCAGCAGTGACTGATCTCATGGCCGGCAACGTTGACATCATGTTTGATAACTTACCGTCTTCGATTAACTATATTCGGGCTGGACGTTTAAAAGCATTAGCAGTGACGAGCGCTAAACGGTCTCCTGCATTCCCAGATTTGCCAACCATTGCTGAAGCAGCAAACCTCCCAGGTTATGAAGCTACCTCTTGGTTTGGAGTAGTGGGCCCTGCAAATATGCCTGCCGATATTTTAAATAAAGATAGTTCTGTATTGATGGCTGCTATCAATAGTGCCGCAGTCAAAGAGAAATACTTAGCCATGGGTGCACAACCGGTTGGCAATACACCAGCCCAATTTTCAAACTTCATCAAAAATGAAATTGCGAAGTGGACTAAGGTTGTAAAAGATTCTGGAGCGAAGGTAGATTGACCCTGCTACTTTCCTAATTGAGAAAGTAGCTTGCTTGGCGAGATCACTTCTTGGTCGAGCACCAATTCTATTAATGCGCCCTTCTTGCTTGCTAACGCTTTTGCAAATGCGGGCGCAAACTCTGCCGTTTTAGTCACTCTAAATCCTGGCACACCAAAGCTATCGGCAAACTTCACAAAATCTGGATTAGTTAAGCCTGTGGCAATCACGCGAGAGGTAAATTCTCGCTCTTGATGCATGCGGATTGTTCCGAGCATATTGTTATTCACCACAAAAACAATTGGAAAGGCGTCATACCGTGCTGCCGTTGCCAGCTCTTGGCAATTCATCATGAAATCACCGTCACCGCAAACTGCAATCGCCACCTTTTCAGGATTGGTTATTTTGGCAGCAATTGCTGCTGGCAGGCCATAACCCATGGATCCATTGGCTGGAGCTAATTGCGTTTTATAAGGGCCATAGGGATAAAAACGATGCACCCAAGTAGCAAAGTTACCGGCGCCATTAGTCATGATTGAGTCACGTGGAATAGAGCTTGGTAATGAAGCCATAATCTGCGCCAACTGCAGATCACCAGGAACGGTTACCGGGCTTGAGAATGTTAAATACTCAGCATGCGCCGTCTTCATGACTGCTGAGTCATAATTCTTAGCCATCTTTACCGTCTTGAGTGCTGCGCAAAAATTTTCTGGGCTGCAATTAAGGGCAAAGTCTGGGCGATAAACGCGTCCCAACTCTTCGGGTCCTGAGAGGACGTGAATTAATGTTGCTTTAGTTTGCGGAACAGACAATAAGCTGTATCCCGCCGTTGTCATTTCTCCTAAGCGCTCACCAATCACCAAAAGAACATCAGCCTCTTGAATCCGCTTCACTAAGGCAGGATTGGCACCGATACCTAAATCACCTGCAAACGCTGGATCTAGATTATCAATGACATCTTGTGAGCGAAAGCTGGTCGCCACCGGTACACCTTCTCTATTGACCCAGCTTCTCAAGTCCTCACAGGCAGCACTATTCCAATTGCCCCCACCGGCAATGACCATAGGCTTGTTGGCTGATGCAAAAGCTTGCATTGCCTGTTGAAAAACATTCCCATCTAAGCCTGGCTGAACGATATGAGCAGGCTTCACAGGGTTTTCTTGGCCAGTCATATACAACACATCTTCTGGCAAAGCTAACACTACAGGTCCTTTGCGCCCTGCCTGTGCTACGTGGAATGAATGCGAAACAAATTCGTCAATGCGATCAACGCGATCAATACTACCAATCCACTTTGCACATTCTGAATACATGCGGCGATAGTCGATTTCTTGAAAGGCTTCACGCTCAACCATATCAGTGCCAACTTGCCCTACCAATAAAACCATGGGCGTTGAATCTTGATAAGCCGTATGCATGCCAATCATGGCATTTGATGCGCCTGGTCCACGCGTGACCATCAATACACCTGGCTGACCGGATAACTTTGCATAGGCCTCTGCCATATAAGCAGCACCACCTTCTTGTCGGCAAGTAATGAATCGAAACTTAGGATGATCTACTAGACCATTTAATAAGGGAAGAAAACTCTCACCTGGCACACCAAAGGCAATATCCACCCCTTGCCTTACCAATGCATTTGCCAGGATCTGGCCACCATTGAGCAGCGTGCTTGGTGTATCCATGATGTTTTTATGCTTTCTTATAATTAATAATATTCATGCGTATGACTGAAAAGTTATCATACTTTAATAGGCTAGAGGCCTTTAAATGGATGAATAGTCGACCTTTTGATGCATGAAGGCTGTCATATACTGCATGACTAAGATAGAAATCAAACAATGAAATTGGAGATATTGACATGAGGCTATTTGGCTTTAGAGGTCCAAATGGATATGAGAGTGTTGGCGCCCTCTCAAAAGGTAGTCACGATACCTACATTGATCTGTGCGCCACAGATCCACTCATTCGGAATAACTTACAAGAAATCATTCAATCTCCAGAGCAATTGGAGCGAGCAGCCTTGGCACTTAAAAACTCCAAAGCAATCGGCGGCAACCTCAAAGAGATTTCTTTTAAGGTTCCCATTGAAAGACCGGGGAAAATTGTCTGCATGGGCTTGAACTATGCTGACCACGCAAAAGAAGGTGGTAACGCGAGACCTGAATACCCGAGCTTTTTTATGCGCGGCCCAAGTTCCATGACAGCGCATTTAAGTCCGATAATTCGACCAAAGGTGTCTGACAAACTCGATTACGAGGCTGAGCTGGCTTTTATTGTTGGCAAGAAAGCGCGTCACCTAACACTAGAGAATGCCTTAGATTGCGTTGCTGGCTATAGCATCTTCAACGATGGCAGCATTCGTGATTACCAACGTAAAACTACTCAGTGGACGATTGGTAAAAACTTTGATCAAACGGGTGCATTCGGTCCATGGTTAGTGACGCCAGATGAACTTCCCTCAGGATGTGATGGTCTCAATATTCAATCACGCTTAAATGGTCAAGTGATGCAAAACGCCAATACTAAAGATTTTCTTTGGGGTGTTGCAGAGACTATTGTGTTGATTTCTGAATGTATGACTTTAGAGCCAGGAGATGTTGTGATCACGGGTACTCCTGCTGGCGTAGGTTACGCAAGAACACCTCCTGTCTTTATGAAGCCAGGCGATATCTGTGAGATTGAAATTGAGTCTATTGGCGTCTTACGTAACACCATCGCAGACGAATAAACTGCTGAGCGTCTGAATTACCCCCTAAATGAGGCCTTTTAAGCACATTTAGGGCACTTTCTCACCAAGCAAATGGGCTAAGCAGGCATTAAAATAGCCCCATGATGAAAACGCCAGAACTACTAGCCCCCGCGGGCAGCCTCCAAATGCTCGAAACTGCTTTTGATTTTGGAGCAGATGCTATTTATGCAGGTCAGCCACGCTATTCCTTACGCGTTCGTAATAATGACTTCGGAAAGATTGAAGTTCTTAAACAAGGTATCGATACTGCCCACGAATTAGGAAAAAAGTTTTATCTCGTTTCTAATTTATTGCCTCATGGTGGAAAGACGCGGACTTATATTCGAGATATGTCTCCAGTTGTAGCGCTAAAACCAGATGCTCTCATCATGTCAGATCCTGGTTTGATCATGATGGCTAGAGAAGCCTGGCCAGACATGCCAATTCATTTGTCTGTGCAAGCGAATACGGTAAATGGTGCCTCTGCAAAATTTTGGCGTTCAGTTGGCATTAGTCGTGTCATTTTGTCTCGCGAACTCTCTTTCGATGAGATTGAAGAGGTTCGTCAAGACTGTCCAGAAATGGAACTAGAAGTTTTTGTACATGGTGCTTTATGCATTGCCTACTCTGGACGGTGCTTACTCTCAGGTTACATGTCACATCGTGATTCGAATCAGGGTGCTTGCACTAATGCTTGCCGTTGGGACTATAAAGTAAAACCAGGACAACAAAATCAAAGTGGTGATGTTGTATTGCTCCAAGAAGCCAGAAGGCCGGATGAATTGATGCCCATGGAAGAGGATGAGCATGGTACTTACATCATGAACTCCAAAGACTTGCGAGCGGTTGAACATATTGAACGGCTCACTAAGATGGGTGTAGATTCTTTTAAGATTGAAGGTCGCACCAAGTCTCCTTATTACGTTTCTCGCACTTGCCAAGCTTATCGCTCAGCGATTGATGACGCTGTTGCAGGCAGACCATTCAACAAAATATTGCTTGGTAATCTTGAAGGCTTAGCCAACCGTGGGTATACCGATGGGTTCTATGAACGCCACCACGATAAAGAGTATCAACTCTATATGCGAGGTTATTCGCTCTCAGGCAGAAGCTTATATGTTGGTGAAACTCTCGATATAGATCAGTCTAATGGTCGCGTGAAGGTCGACGTCAAGAATCGTTTTTCTGTTGGCGACAAACTCGAAGTCATCGAACCTCAAGGCAATCAAGATATGGTTTTAGATGCGATGTGGAATATGCAGGGAGAGCCCATTACTGTTGCACCCGGCTCAGGACACTTTGTATGGATCAAGCTGGCCTTAAAAGATAAGAAGGCCTATATTGCTCGCTATACCACTGAACCTGCACCCGTTGAAGTGAGCTCTGCATGCGCAAGTGGCGAATCTTGTTGTAATGCTTAATCGCAGTCCTATAGATTGCCCTCATGACCAATACACCAGCTACAACTGATCCTAAACGCAGCCTGCTGCAAGGATTGATAGGTGAGGCTGAAAAGGCATTAGCCCTGTCCATTTATTTTGGTATTTGGTTTTGCTCTCTCACGTTTTTGGGCGTCACCTCACTACATGAGCGCCCTATTTCGCTGACTATTTTTGGCCTAGCACTGATCAAGGCTGGGCTTTCGGCAAAATTTATGTTGGTTGGCCAAGCGATTTTCCCGATCAAAGTGAATAAGACTTATGGCATTCTGAAATCACTTTTTGTTGAATCCTTCATTTACCTGGCAATTGTTTTATCCCTTAACTATCTCGAAGCTGGGATTGATGGCGCCATTCATGGCAAAAACTTTCTAGCTTCCATGGCTGCTTTTGGACAAGCTGACCCCTTACACGTTATTGCAATGGCTTTGGTCTATTGGTTGATAGTGTGGCCCTATCTCATTTTTACTGCTATGCAAATGATGATGGGTAAAGAAAATGTACTGAGCTTATTTTTCGGCAGCCGCATTTCAGAAAGTAAATAATTTGTATTTAAGGCAGTTATCTTTGCGAGTGCTGGCTGCCCGCCTTTGCTTGATCTTTGTTTTATCTTTTTCTATCACTCATGTTCAAGCCCAAGAAATAGAAGCCCGCGCTTACTCTAATGCGCCTATTGGCATGAACTTTGTCACCGGCGGCATTGCGCAGGCCAAAAGTGGCTCTTACACCCTCCATACTCAAGCAGTTAGTCTGACTCACGTGATTGATGTCGCCGGACAATCTGGCAGACTTACCTTGGCGCTGCCTTATGGGGAGCTATCGGGTACAGGTCATGTTGGTGGCCAAGCGATAAATGCCTCAGCGGAAGGACTCTCAGATCCCATGATCAAAGCCTCTGTCAATCTCTATGGCGCGCCTGCACTATCCAACAGTCAGTTCAGAGACTATCAACAGGACTTAATCATTGGGGCGAGTATCGCTGCCACTATTCCCTGGGGTGAGTACAACAGCAATCAGATGATTAATGTTGGTGCCAATCGCTCCCTGATTCAGCCAGCCATGGGACTTTCCCAAGCACTAGGACCTTGGAGGCTAGAGTTAGCTAGCATGGCAACCATTTACACCAGCAATACTAATTATTTAGGTAATAACACCCTTTCACAAAGCCCAATCTACTCTGGTGAAACCCATGTGATTTATTACTTCCCCAATACGGCATGGGTCTCTGCTGATGCCACCTATTTCACTGGCGGTCAAACTTATGTCAATGGGATTCCCGTTAACGGTACACAAGAAAATTGGCGCTTTGGTAGCACCCTCTCCTATCCAATTGATAAGCAAAACTCAATTCGACTTACTGGTAGCAAGGGAGTCTACTCACGCACTGATACGAGCTACAACGCTGTTGGCATCTCCTGGCAATACCGTTGGGGTGGCAACCACTAGGTCATACTACGCCCAAATAGCTACAATGAGCAAAACAGCCTTTTAATCATCAACCTTTGAGACAAGCATGAGTTCCAAACCAAAAGACAACAAAACACCATCGGAAACAGGACTGCGCAAAGGTCTAACGAGTTATGGCGATAAAGGCTTCTCATTATTTTTACGCAAAGCATTTATTAAAGGGGCTGGTTACACCAATAGCGCTTTAGATCGACCAGTCATTGGCATCATTAATACCGGTAGCGCCTACAACCCCTGCCACGGCAATATGCCGCAATTACTCGAGGCCGTTAAACGTGGTGTGATGTTGGCTGGTGGTTTGCCCATGGAATTTCCGACAATATCCATTCATGAAAGTTTTGCGGCACCAACCAGCATGTATCTACGTAACTTGATGTCGATGGATACCGAGGAGATGCTACGTGCACAACCGATGGATGCCGTTGTGATGATTGGCGGCTGTGATAAAACTGTTCCTGCCCAAATGATGGGCGCAGCTTCAGCGGGTCTACCTGCTATTCAACTGATTACTGGGTCTATGCTCACGGGCTCACATCGGAGTGAACGGGTTGGCGCTTGCACTGACTGTCGCCGCTACTGGGGTAAATTCCGCGCTGGTGAGATTGATGAAGTTGAAAAAGATGAAGTGAACGATCAACTGGTTGCCAGCGTTGGCACTTGTTCTGTAATGGGTACCGCTAGCACCATGGCGTGTATCTCCGAAGCACTTGGCATGACAGTGCCTGGGGGTGCCACACCTCCTGCTGTGACTGCAGACCGTATTCGGGTTGCTGAAGAAACTGGTGCCTGCGCAGTACAGATGGCCAAAGATGGTTTAACGATTGATCAGATTTTGACAGCGGATGCCTTTGAAAATGCGATGCGGGTATTACTGGCGATTGGTGGCTCTACGAATGGCATTGTTCATTTAGCAGCTATTGCTGGACGCATGGGTCTAGAAATTGATCTTGATGCGCTCGACAAAATGGGTAATGAGACCCCGGTCTTAGTTGACTTAAAACCATCCGGTGATCATTACATGGAAAATTTCCATGATGCAGGTGGCATGACTACGCTTTTACGTGAACTTAAACCACTCTTAAAACTGGGTACGATGACTGTAACGGGAAGAACCTTGGGCGAGGAAATCGATGCGGGCCCGCCAAGCTTCAAGCAAGATGTCGTTCGAAAAATGAGTAATCCGATTTATCCTCGTGGCAGCATTGCCGTTCTGCATGGCAACCTTGCTCCCGGTGGCGCTATTATTAAGCAATCTGCTGCAGATGAAAAACTCATGGAGCATGAAGGTCGAGCCGTAGTCTTTGAAAACTCAGAAGACCTAGCCAATCGCATCGATAGTCCAGATTTGGATGTCACTGCCAACGATATTATTGTTCTGAAAAATATTGGTCCTAAAGGCGCACCTGGAATGCCCGAAGCTGGCTATATTCCGATTCCGATGAAGTTGGCTCGTGCTGGCGTTAAAGATATTGTGCGTATCTCGGATGGCCGTATGAGTGGCACTGCTTTTGGCACGATTGTGCTGCACGTCACCCCTGAGTCTGCGATTGGCGGCCCCTTAGCCCATGTCCGTAATGGTGATCGCATTCGTCTCAGCGTCAAAAACCGGGAGATTAGCCTGTTGATTTCTGAAGCAGAATTAGAAAAACGCGCCAAAGAAAATCCAGTCATCTCCCCAACTGCTGAGCGCGGCTACAAGAAGCTATTCCTCGACACTGTTACTCAAGCAGATAAAGGCGTGGACTTTGACTTCTTAAGAGCTGCCAAGATGGTGGGCAAAACTCCTAGCAAGTAATTTTCCTCAAATATTTCTGAGTTCGCGCCTGAGAATTTTCCCAACATTAGATTTTGGGAGCTCATGAATGAATACTACTTTTCTTGGTCTCTTGTAGCTAGTCAGATGCTCTTTGCAGTATTGCAAAACGCCTGCTTCAGTAATGTGATGATCTGATTTGACGATATAAGCTTTGACAATCTCACCAAGCTTGCGGTGCGGAACGCCAATCACTGCGCATTCTTTAATGCCAGGCATTTGAGATAAGACATCTTCCACATCATTTGGGAAAACCTTAAAGCCGGCAACCACGATCATGTCTTTTTTGCGGTCAACAATTTGAATATGGCCATCCTCAGTCATCAGGCCAATATCGCCAGATTTAAAGTAGCCGTCAGCCGTCATGCAGTGCGCAGTTTCTTCTGGTTTATTCCAGTAGCCCGCCATCAGCTGTGGCCCTTTAATGCAAATCTCACCGGGAGTGCCCTGGGGTAGTTCTACTTCATCATCATCCAGAATCACAAGGTCTGTACTGGGCATGGGCACACCAATATGTCCTGTAAAGTGTTTCTCTAAAGGGCTATTGACGCAAACTACGGGTGATGTTTCAGATAAGCCATAGCCTTGGGCAATGGGCGAACCTGTCAGCGCCTGCCAGTGATCGGCAGTTTTCTTATGCACCGCCATGCCCCCACCAATAGTGACCAATAAATGCGGTAGCTTGACCTTCTTAAACTCGGGGCGATGTATCAATGCATGAAAGAGTGTATTGACGCCTGGAAAAATATTGATCTTGGGATGCTTGATCAGCAACTTAATAAAGCCATCAATATCCCTTGGGTTTGCTACCAGGACTAATAAGGCCCCTTTAGCTATACCCAAAAGAGCACAAGCTGTGAGGGCAAAAATATGGGTCATGGGTAACGCACATAAAAAATTCAGTTGTTGATCCGGTTTATGTTTTAGACCCGGATTTAACCAAGACTCAATTTGCATCACATTAGAAAGAATATTGCGGTGGAGTAAAACCGCCCCTTTGGAGGTTCCAGTAGTGCCGCCGGTATATTGCAAGAAGGCAATATCATCCAGGCCAATCTCAGGTCGATGAAATGGATGTCGACTACCTATGGTCAGGGCGTCTTTAAAGTTGGTGTGCGCAACATTCCATGCTGGCACGATCTTTTTGATATTCCGGGCTACCCAATTGACGATATGTCCTTTTAAACCCAAGAGCTCCCCGGGACTACTGATAATGACTTGTTTTAAAGTCAGCCGTTCTGCTATTTGCTGATATGTATTAGCAAAGTTTTCCATCAGCACCAATACGCTAGCTCCGCTATCTTGCAATTGAGCCTCAAGCTCTCGTGAGGTATAGAGTGGATTAATGTTGACGACTGTATAGCCCGCACGCAGTGTTCCAAGCATCGCAATCAGATACTCAATCACGTTGGGGTACATCAAGGCTACCCGTGCTCCCCGATCTAATTCCAGGGTTTGAAGATAGGAAGCAAAGTCTTTTGATAATCGATCAATTTGACCATACGTGAAAAACTTGCCCATCGACTCCACTGCCTTGCGATTACTAAAGCGATCAAAGCATTCTTCTAAGAATTCGGTTAAGGATGCATGAGAAGGGTCGCCAATTTCCTGCGGGACTCCTGCAGGATAGTTTTTTAGCCAAGGTTTTGGAGTATTCATACAAATCCTATTGATAGGCTTAACTCATGATTTGCTTGAGTTTATCAATGAATAGCTCTTGCCCGTGATTTACTTTTTCTTGCCAATCATTACCAGAATTTTCATTAGCATCATCAGTAATATATTTGAATGACCGCCATACAATCTGATGCTGATGCGCTACCGCTGCGAGCGCAAACAACTCCATATCGACAACATCAACCCCTTGACTATTGAGCCAAGGATCCTGCGCAGTCACAAAGCTATCGCCAGTACCACATAGAAATTTTCCAGATGAGAGATATTCTGATGGCTTATTACAAAACGGGGTTTGGCCTCGAGGAGCAAGCGGCTCTGTATCCATATCACGCTGAATGACCTTGCCGATATCTATTAAGCCATGAATTTGAGGGTTCACCTTCCCAGCGGTCCCAAAATTAATAATCTGATTAGGCGTATATTGATGCATTGCTTTGACACAGGCGATCGTTGCGTTTATTTTGCCAATCCCAGAGTAGACAATCTCAACGCCTGACGGGAGCACCTCGCGCTTGAGCTCAGTCTCTAATGCGGTAATAATGAGGTAATTCGTTTTCATGTCTGCCATATATGAATTTATTAGATTATCTACCCGGTGTACCCAATTTTCCGAAACCTGGAATTCTGTTTAGAGATATTTCCCCTTTATTAGCAGACCCAGCAGCCTTCAAAGAAGCGATTGCGAAGCTCGATGAATTAGCCCAATCATTTGACTATACCCATATTTTAGGGATTGAATCGCGAGGCTTTATTTTTGGCTCCGCCCTTGCACATCATGCTCATAAAGGCCTAGCCCTCGCCAGAAAGCCCAATAAACTTCCCTTAGTGACCCATCGAGAGTTTTATGGCTTGGAATACGGCTCAGACTCCTTGGAAATTCAGCAGTCGACCCTGCCAAAAGATGCTCGGGTCTTGATGATTGATGATGTACTGGCAACTGGAGGTACTTTAATAGCTGCTGATAAGCTGATTCGCAATGCTGGCTTTACTGTCTGTGGTGCGATTACGCTGCTTGAAATAGGCGCACTCAATGGCAGTGCTATTCTGAATCAACATGGAATACTGAATAAATCTGTATTGATTAGCTAAATCTTGACCTAGACTAAGCGCTTGACACTCTTGAGCAACTTCATAGCACCCCAACCAACCGCTAAAACCTTGCTAGCCAACTTAGGCTTGTAATGAGCTAGGGCCGCAAAGGCACTCGTCCATAGTAATGGGTTATCTTTGAGAAAGTGGAAGGCATCAATACCCTTATCAGCCCATGAGAGTGGCTTCTCCCAAGGCTCAAAGTGCTGAGAAAATTCAAGGCGCTCATGGCTGGATCTTTTTTGAAGCTCTTGACGACGAGCCTCCAGGGCTTTGAGTGTATTGCCCATACCTTAGCGCGAAAGCTCTTCCCTGTCTTTAGCGAATTCTACAATCGATGCTTCGAATAACTTAGGCATATTGCGTAACGCTTGCATAATCACAAGCGCCAAAATTAAGCCGATGGAGATAAATGCGGTAGTGAGCAAGCCTAAAGCTAACATCCGATCAGATTCCCAACTATAGATGACGATGAGCAAAGCCAACATTACCAAGCCAAAGAATAAAAAGAATAAGGCACTCACAATCATTACCAGCAGGCTGATCAATTTGTTTCTGGCAATTTGCACATCAACCGATAAAAGCTCTAAGCGAGTTTGCGCAATAGATGCACCCGTTGAGGCAAGGTTTTTAATGGAGGAGAGTAAATTTTCTTGAGACATACGAACCTAGCGACGACGGATCAAAAGACCAATTAATAAGCCTAAGCCAGCAGCAACACCAACTGCCTCCCACGGATTACGATGCACAAAATCATCCGCACCTTCAGCAACTAACTTAGCTTTTTCGGTCAAAGTCCCCTCAAGATTTGATAGACTTTCCTTAGCACCGGAGATAGTTTCAAGCGCCTTTTGGCGAATAGCGCTAATTGTCTCACTGGGATGATCTTCAGTAGCCTGAATTAAAGCCTCAGCATCGGCCATTAGAGATTTAAATTCACCGATTAATTGATCTGCGCTAGAAGTTGATGCTTCTTGAGGAATGGCGTGTTGTGATTTCTGAGTGGTCATAAGAGTTTCCTAGATACCTGTCTATTCTAAGTACTTCTGGGGGCAGAACCTAGCAATAAAACTGTCATACCTGCATTGCCAGCCTTGAAGTGCTTTAAATACCGTTTTAAACCTGGGCGCTTTTTCAATAAATCCTGATAAGCTGGGCTTGCATAGGGAACATTCTCCCCATAGAAATACTCCTCAACCCGATCAGCAAACCGATTATTTTCGAGCGCCTCATGAATCGCCCATTTAATACGACCACCCTCACCAGATGAGCCATAGCCGTGTATTAAAACGATCGCCTTCAGACCAAGCTCATAAGCAGCTCTCAGATATTCAGTTAAATGGTCCAAGGCCTCTTCAACATTTGGAAAGCCCTGCTTAATATTGAATTCGGTGACATCTACAAACACGCTGGGTAACTCTGTGCTCCCACAATGCTGACAGGAGCCCATTAAAAATCTAGGATTACCGCACTCTGCACACTCAAATGCCTGGGTCATCAGAAAATCCTGCTATAAATAAATAATAATAAAAGGAGACAAGTATGTATTTAGCCATTATGAAGGGCGTTGCGCTCGCCCTCACAATTACCTCACTCAATGCACTAGCCCATAAGCCGACTGAACCGGCTCATCAACTCTATTCTGAGGGCAACTTTCAACTAGAGAATGGCTCCATCATTCAAGATTTTAATTTGTCCTATACGACACAAGGCACCCTGAATGCCGATAAGAGTAACGCCATTTTGATGGTGACAGCCATTGGCGGAAATCATCATCGCATTGATTACCTGATTGGTCCTGGTAAAGCATTAGATACCGACAAGTACTTTGTCATCTGCACTGATGCTATTGGTAATGGCTTGAGCACCTCGCCATCCAATAGCAAAGCACAAGCTAATGTTAGCTTTCCAGAATTTAATATTAGGGATATGGTCAACACACAACATCAGTTGGTTGTAGATCACTTTGGTATTAAAAAATTAGTTGCGGTAATCGGAGCCTCTATGGGTGGTATGCAAGCCTTACAGTGGGCTGTCTCCTACCCAAATGCCATGCAAGCAATCATTCCAATTATTCCTTTAGCTAAAACCCCAGCATGGACTACCGGCGTGTTAGAGATGCTTCGTCAAAGCATCATGACTGACCCCGGCTACCAAGGCGGCAAATACGATAAACCGGTGGAGCAAGGCATGCGTCTATGGTCGGGTTGGTTAAGTGGAGTAATCGTCAGAACACCCGCTTATCAGGAACAATTAAATCCAACGCCTGCAGCAGAAATTGAATACCTTAAAAAGGTGCAAGATGCTGGTTGGAAAAGAATGGATGCTAATGACTGGATCTGGCAATCACGTGCCTATGACCGTCATGACGTAGGACAAACTAAAGGCTTCGACAATAATACGGCAGCGGCACTGAAATCTATTAAAGCTAAAACATTAATATTGGCAGGTACCGGTGACTTGCTTAATCCAGAGTCAGATGCCAAGTCTTCAGCAAAACTCATTCCTGGAGCCAAGTACATGCCAATCAATGATCGTCTGCCAATGGGTCACTTGTCTGGGGCTGGCGCAACTCCAGATGAAAATGCTTTTCAGAATAAAGTAATTAAAGACTTTTTATCCACTCTCAAGAATTAACTAGATAAAAATTGTGTCAACTATTCACACCCCGCCTAGCGCGGGGTTTTTTTAACCGCCCTGTCCAGAATTAGGAACAGTACTTCACTTCAAGAACGCTGGCGTCAGTAGATTTGTCGTCAACCATCAAGCTCAACTTCTTATGAGCGCTCTCTCTATTTTCCTGAGTCTTCAAGTGACGATCAATCAAACTAGCAACATCTTTACGAATTGAAGTATTGCCGTATTGCAGGCCTTTCAATGTAGATACCGCTTCCGCAGAAATCTTGCACTGCTGAGTTACTAATGCAGAGGAATCGGATGCGGTATTTGCGTATGCAAAGGCAGCGACTGAAATAGTAACAACAACCAATAGAGTCTTTTTCAACTTAGTTCCTTATTTTGTGACCACATGTTGGGCAACAACCCATATCTTTTGCCTTCGTTTTTCTGAGGGCGGCATACACACTGGACTCTGAAATCTCCATCTTTCGAGCGGCCTGAGCTGCGCTCATGCCCTTCCCTATCCACTCCAAGGCTTGATGTGTTTTCGGTATTTGTCTCTTCATTTCCTCTCCCAGTCATCAGACTATAACACAACTTCATAAGTTGTGAAGTTGTGAAGTGCAGTAAATTAATCATGACAAACCCTAGGTTTTGAACTAAAACGCTGAAGTTGATAAAACGAAGGTCTTCAACCTGATTTGAAGAGAATGGTCAGGGAAGCTGGCAGACGATAGTATGATTTGGGGATCTAAGGAGCTAAATATGTACCGTTTTGCATTATTACTAGCAATCAGCTGTGGGCTAATCGCCTGTGCCAATAACGATAAAAAGATTAGTGCTTGGGAAGTCAATGATGTCTATCAATCTACGATAGTCACCCCTAATACCCCTGGTGGAAAGACCTATGTAGGGCCATCGATCAATACGATGGATGAATCCAATACCTATGAAATGTTTAACTTGCGTAGCGAGAAAACCCAGCAAGGAGTGAAGTCCTATGAACTCCAGGTTCACTTGACCTATTTCACACAAATGCGCAATTACGATTCTGCAACCCTGCTCAATGGACCAGTTACCACTTTTAAGGCGATCTCCAAAGAGGCTGGTCTGTGTGAGGCCAGAGGATGCATCTTCAAGGAATTAGTGTCGATTAATCTGACTGATGCTTTTTTAAAGGATCGCGTGAAGGACGGTTTTCAACTGACCCTCTCCTCAAAGGCTGGTATCAGTACGGTGATATATGTTCCACCGCAATATTTAAAAGGCTACCTAAAAGCGGTTGACGGTATCAACTATTAGAGCCTGCTATGCATTGCTGCATATAGCTTTGCAGCTTATTGCAGAGAAATAAAAAACCGCCCGAAGGCGGTTTTTTATTGAAGCAAGTAAGTCTAAGAATTAAGCAGCTTTACGTGCTTTTGCAGCTGGCTTAGCTACAGCGTATTGACCTTGAATGTTAGCCAATGCAGCGTCAACACTTTTCTCAAAGCTTGCGAATGCATCAGTTGCAGTTGCGCGAACTTGGTCAAACTGTTGAACTGAAGCTTCAAATGCAGTTTTGAATGCAGCAACAAATGCCTCAGAACCAGCAGGAGCTGTCTTAGTAGCTTCTTTAACAAAGTTAACCATATCGTCACGTGCATCATCGATTGAAGCGTCAATCACTTGAGCAACTTCTTTGTTACCGTTACGAACAACTTTGCTAACTTTAGCTTGATATGCAGTTGCATACTTAACAGCTTCTTGAGCAGTTTCAGGTTGAGCTAATTTAGCCAATTGTTGTGGATCCTTGATTGCCAACAATTGTGAGCTTGTATCTTGTGCAGCAGCTAATGCATCTTTAGCAGCAGCTTGGTTGATTTCTGCTAATTCTTGCGCACTTTCAACAGCAACTTGTGCCAAATGTTTAGCGTTTTCAACAGCTTTAGCTTGAGCTTGAGCGATTTGATCGTTTAATTGATTCTGGAACATGGTTAATCCTTTATTTAGTAGATGGTTGTATAACTTGTTGCGATGCACCATTGTAAGAAATATTTTGTTGTGTTGCAACATTTATTTGGTGCGAAGCAACATAATATGTAAAAAACTGTTGGATTTTTGATAATTTAAGGAATTTATGAAAACAAAAAACCCAGTAACTCATTGAATTTACTGGGTTTATTTGAAAAGTACTGGCGGAGACGAGAGGTGCAATTTATACCTTTCAGCCAATTTCACCCAATATCAGTATTGACCATACAACACCCTATTCTATTGGACTATTTGACTCTAGCCATATCAAACCATATCATCTAATTACATAAATTTTTGGTACATAGAAGGTACAAAAATGCCCAAAATAGCCAAGCAACTGACTGCTATCGAAGTAAAACGGCTTGAGAAGGAAGGATTCCACGCTGTAGGGACTGTTTCAGGCCTTGGATTGAACATTACCAAGGAAGGCACTAAAAGCTGGGTATTTAGGATTGCCTATGGCGGTCAGCGTAGAAAGATGGGGCTTGGTAGCTATCCAGCGGTGACTTTAGCCCAAGCAATTGAAGGTGCTAGAAGGCTTAAAAATGAAATCAGCACAGGTGTTGACCCAATCCAAGCCAAAAAGACCATCAAAAGCACTCTAATTGCTGAACGCGCTAAAGCAAGAACCTTTGAAGAGTGTGCCAACCTTTTTCTAGCTACTAGAAGCTTCAATAACAAGAAACATAGCAAGCAATGGGAATCAACCCTAAAAACATACGCTTATCCATTTATAGGCAAGATGCTTGTTGGTGATATTGGAATTGCAAACATCAAGGCAGTACTTGACCCAATATGGAAAACAAAAACTGAAACTGCATCAAGAGTTCAAGGTCGTATCAAATCCATTATTGATTACGCCATTGTTAGTGGTTACAGAGATAAATCAAATCCAGCAATATGGGATGGCTTTTTGGATTCCATTTACCAATCACCAAAGAAACTTAAGGTGGTTGAACATATGGATTCCCTACCCTACTCCAAGCTACACGACTTCATACTGGCGCTACGCAAACACGACACTATGAGCGCTAAAGCATTGGAGTTTCTTATCCTCACGGCCGTGCGGTCTGATTCTGTAAGGTCAGCCACATGGAGTCAAATAGACCTCGATAAGAAGGTTTGGACAGTTCCCAAAGCGTTTACCAAGACCAAGAAGCGTGACCATACTGTGCCGCTATCTACTCAAGCCATAGAGCTTTTAAACAATTTGGAAAGATTTGAAGATACAAACCTTCTCTTCCCATCAGCCACACTAAAAAAGCTATCTGATAGCACTATTAGCAAGCTAATGCGTGATATGTACACTAATAAAGAATTTACTGATAAGGCTGTACCGCATGGCTTTAGGTCAACCTTCAGGGTTTGGTGTCTTGAACAGACAACTTACTCATCGGAGTTAGCAGAACTATCCATGATGCATGAAGTTGGCGATTCCGTTTATAAGGCTTACCAACGAAGTGATGGCTTGGAAAGGCGTAGAACCATCATGCAAGACTGGTCTAACTTCGCAAATAGTCCTTATGTGGCAGTTAAGCAAAACGATAAGAATGTCGTATCAATTCAAATGGCCAAATCAGCATGATTAAGAAACCTGAAGCCCTTACCCCAGCCGATTATGTCCGAGGTCAAGATTCTGTTGATAAGAAAAAAATTGCGCAAAAGCGATATGAAGAACACATCCTGACCGAATTAGTTAAGGAATTTGGCACCGCTTCTATTGGTGAACTTTTATTTAGCGTTGTCGAAAAGTACCATTCAAAGCTAAAGATTAAACACACAAAAGGTGTCAAGCAACAATGGAGCCAATTACTTGGTGCAATCATTAAAGTTGAAGTTGATGCTAGAAGGTCTAGCAAGCCAACTCTGAAGGCAGTAATCCATGAACTAGAAAAAGACCCATTATGGAGACCCTTCATACTCAATAGCGAAGAGCAATTTAGGAAAATTTATAAGCAAAAGCATGATGCATTCTGCTACAAATACGCAAAGCACTGCCGTAAATCCGATAAAGAGTGGAATGAGCTGGTTAAGTCGGAGCGAAGTAAATTTCTGCAATTCAAAAAATAACTTGGGACTAAATTCACAAATTAATTAGTCCTAGGCTTACTTGAGTCTTCTTGCTACATAAGGAGATTTCAAGTGGAACCAAAACAAGGATTTATTCGCCAAAAAGGGTTGCTTAACCTAGTAGGCTTTTCAGCCCCTACTTTATGGCGCAAGGTCAAAGCTGGCACATTCCCAAAGCCAGTCAAGCTAGGTCAAAACATGACCGCATGGCGAATGGAAGAAGTTAATCAATGGATGAATAGCATTCAATAATGAATCCCACAATCAATGATTGGGCTACATTTCTTCATAGTCAGGGGCCGTTTCAATGGGCAATAACTATGAATCTGAAAAAGCGCCATCCAATTTATCAAACCTACATTACCCCTCAAATATTTGAACAAACTGGACGACATTATTTATCGTTGGTAAATAAGGGGATATTTAAAAGAAAGTACCGTTATGGCCGCGCCAAGCTGAATGGGATTTTTTGTATGGAAGTTGGGGAGTTAGAGAAGCGACCTCACCTGCACTTCGCTATAGGTAGTGACAGCGAGTCCCATAAAGATGCTTTATTAATAGAGCTGAATAAAGCCTGCAAAAAAATGGATTGGATTAAGGGCGATATTCATGTCACCCCATATCAAGATAGCGGCTGGTTGAATTACCTCCTAAAGACAGGTTTCAATGAAGTTGTACTGCATTAGAGGTTTTAATGACATTGGCTTGATGAGTCGTGTCATGTATTTAATAAAAAGGCTCTAACCAAGCTATCCCCTTCCACAACCATATTCAGCCCAATTACTCTGCACAATATATTGACCGACTATGCATACAGATACTGAAGTTATTGATGACCCCACCCCTCGTATCAATCTAGCAACATCAGAAGATATAAGAAGGGAAATGGCAAAAGTCTATCGTGAAACTAGGTGCAACAAAATTTTGCCCAGCAACGGCACAAAACTCGTTTACATGCTGATAAACATTCTTAAAGCATACGAGGTCACCGAAATAGAGCAACGCCTTAAAGACCTCGAATTAGCCCATTTAGAGGGTGCTAAATGACGCTCAAAAGGCGCCTACAGAGGCTGACTAATAAGCTAAAGCCTGAAGCAACCAAAATCTACTATATGGGTTGGAAGGATTGCACATGGAGTGAGTCCGAGGGGCTTTTTAGGCAGGCAGGAGAATCTAAAGAAGACTTCTGTAATAGGGTCTACCAAACCACCAAGAAACAATTTCTTTGGTTTGATTAATGCAATTCTCACCTACAGGTTACCGAACCAAAAGCACTTGGCGAACAAGTAACGCTAGGATTTTGCACAGGCAATTGTGGCTGATTTGGCAAAAACGCAGGCTGTCTTGGTAAGACCATTGGTGGCTCGCTATAAGACCTCACTGGAGCAGGATTTGGAACCATTAATACTCCACCGCCACCTCCAACAGGGGCTGGAGAAACACTTTCTGAATTCCTAATATCTTTGTAATAGTTGTTGCCCCATCCAACAACTCTTCCATCATTTAAGAGAACAGGTGTGTAAGCCAATCTGTCATCACCACTAACACCTGTCTTATAAAACCAATACTCGTTCTTGCCATAGACTTCACGACTCTTTGGTTGCCCCATTAAAGCAAGAAGTTGCTCTTTAGTGTCGCCTGCACTCAAGCTCAAAAGAGCGCTTGAATTTTTATTTGCGGTAACAACGCCGCAACCTGTGAGTACAAGAACTATGGAGATTGCAGTAATGACTCTCTTCATATTGATTGGTGATTGAATCTTAAATGAACATGAAGGATATGATACCCATAAGAAAACAACAACATCAATACCTATAATCAAACCATGTCACTCAAAAAAGCCTTTATCTACTCATTAAGCTTGTTTTTGCTTATATGTTTGTATTTTTGGATAGAAAAGTTATTGGGCTATCCACCAAGAGTAGAGGTTACAAATGACCAAGACGCAATTGTTCAGGGTGTTAGAAGAACTGTTGGGGTTATGCTGGGCTTTGTGGTCAGCGCACTTCTCTTTATGCTTCTGACGCTTTATGTATATCTAAAGCGGGTGTTTATTAGCGTTTTCCAAAAAAATCCTTAATCCCAACACCTAATGCATTAGCAATTTTTTCTAGATTCACAACAGCAACATTGTGGTCACCTCGCTCTACTCCACCGTAATATGAACGGTCTAATCCACTGGTAAATGCTACGGATTCTTGGGATAGCCCCTGCTTTTCACGAATAAAGCGAATCCTTTTACCCAAATCAACTAGAACTGGGCATCCAGCGTGCGAGGGGGATGGTTTTGCCATGCCCTCTATCGTCTTGTCTTGATGGATATAGTTCCACAGGATAAGATACCCAAATGATGAATATCTTTAGGCGCTTATTAAATGTTTGCACCTTATTAATTTTGGTGGGCACATGCATAGGTTCTTATGAAGCCCTAACTAGCTCTCACATAATCTATGAACTTTATCGAGCGGTAGGCATTGGATTGCTTCTTTTGATACTCATTGCCGCCTTGAATTACATACTTTTTAATAAGCCCACTGTCTTCCATAAGTAGAAAAAGGGCTGTCTCTTACTTTAAATTAATCAGGCTTTAGATTTGGCGCCCGATTTTGACTTCGGCGATATGCTTTTAATTGTTTTTATACCAATTGCTTTATTTGTGTTGTATCTAAAAGACCAAATTACATCAATAGCTTGAAGCTAATAAGTCTTTTTTTGTTTAATTTTATGGTACCAATGTTGGTACAAAATAAAAAAAGGACTCTTAAGTCCTTGATTTATATAAAGTACTGGCGGAGACGAGATCTAAATCTAGACCCTCCTGGAAAATCCACCAATACCCATAAATCCCTTTATTTATATAGGCTTAAGAGCAACCCTACTCCTATCTAGCCCATCCCGATTCACTACAATCTTGGTTTAACTGGTGGGTAGGATGGTGGGTAGATTGAGCTCCAATTCTGAAGAGAAAGGACCTGGCAATAGCCGAAAAAGTAACTTCACTGCTCGTGGAATTATCTCACTTGCAATGCCTGGTTACCATGCTGATCCGGATAATAAAGGCCTCTATCTCCAGATAACCAAGTTCAAAGGCTCAATCACTAAAAGCTGGATTTTTCGCTTCTCAAGCCCTGTAACACTGAAAAGACGGGAAATGGGCATAGGCTCACTGGAATCATTTTCGCTAGCTAATGCTCGGTTAAAGGCCTTGGATTTACGGCGTTCAATCCTGGATGGAATCGACCCTCTCGAACAGAGAATAGCTAAGCGCACTAAAGCAATCGAAGCGAGTAATAATTCAATTACCTTTGCGGATGCAGCTGACAGATGCATCAAAACCAAACAAGCTGAATGGTCAAACTCAAAACATAAAGACCAATGGGTAAGCACAATTAAGGCTTATGCCCTTCCAATTATTGGGAAACTGAAGGTCGATCAGATAACTACTACTCACATAGTTAAATTACTCGAGCAGGAGATTAAGAAGAAAAGTGGTGAGGTAGAAGGAACTTTCTGGAAGGTCAGAACTGAGACTGCAACAAGGGTTCGTCAGCGTATTGAGGTAATTCTTGATTGGTGCAAGGCTCATAGATACATTAGCGGAGATAATCCAGCACGCTATCAAGGAGCCCTATGCCATCTACTGCCTAAGGCCAACAAGATCAAGAAAGTAGTCCACCACCCCGCCCTACCGTTTCAAAGAATTGGTGAATTCATAAGCGATTTACGAACTCATACCGGCTACTCCGCTTATGCGCTCGAATTACTGATTCTTACTGCTACGCGCACTAGTGAAGTGATTGAAGCGAAATGGAGTGAATTTGATTTGGAAGCTAGGGTTTGGACCATTCCTGCTGAGCGAATGAAAGCTGGCAAGGAGCATCGAGTACCGCTCAATACTAGGGCGATGGAAATCATTGAGCAACTGAAGACAATCAGAGTGAACTCCTATTTATTCCCTAGCTCCCTGCATAAGGAGCGCGCTCTATCAAATATGGCTCTACTTGCAATGATGAGAAAAATGCCCAAATATTCAGACTATGTTCCTCATGGCTTTAGATCAACCTTTAGGGATTGGGCGGCTGAGACGACGGAATACTCAAACGAGACTGTCGAGCTAGCTTTAGCCCATACGATTCAAAACAAGGCTGAAGCAGCATATAGAAGACAGGATCAACTAGAGAAGCGGGCTTGCTTGATGGGCGATTGGGGAAATTTTATCGAAAAGCGCTTGAATCATTAGTCCACTATCGACCCAAAGCAGACCATCAATTCAATAATCTGAGTACGCTAACTCTCACCCAAAACTGAGCGACCTGCTTAACGTAAGTCTTTATTTAACTGATCCACAATCTCGGCCCAATCAGCATCTAAAAGCAACTCATCACGAAGAAGCCTTGCTTGAGATGGTGTCCAGAATGGTGCATCCGCTAATTCAATCGCTTCATCTAAAGGCGCATGCCGATCAATGAATGCCTTAATACTATTACCATCAGAAGGTAGTCCTAATTGAAGGAATAACTCAGAGAATGGATGAAATGACTTTTCCATGATTAATTTCTCCTTAAACGTAACGCATTTGTAATGACCGAGGCTGAGCTCAAGCTCATGGCAAGTGCAGCAATTAATGGTGAGAGTAACCATCCAGTGAAAGGATATAAGAGACCAGCAGAAATAGGAATGCCCAGTGCGTTATAAAGAAACGCAAACACTAGGTTTTGCTTCATATTGCCTACCGTATCGTCTGAAAGCGACTTAGCAATCGCAATACCCCTGAGATCACCCTTCACTAAAGTAATTTGGGCGCTATTCATAGCAACGTCAGTACCGGTGCCCATAGCAATACCAACATTGGCTTTTGCTAAAGCCGGAGCATCATTGATGCCATCACCTGCCATTGCAACAATCCGACCTTCATTTTGTAGTCGAGTTACCAATTCGAGCTTATCTGCTGGCTTAACCTCTCCATAGACCTCTTCAATCCCAAGGCGCTTGCCAACAGATTTAGCAGTTGTTAATCCATCTCCAGTTGCCATCACAATTCGCAATCCCGCCTCTTTTAAGGTTTGCAAAGCCTCTGGCGTAGTAGCCTTAATAGGATCAGAGACAGCTAAAAGTCCAGCAAGCTTTCCGTTGATAGCTAAATGCATCACGCTAGCGCCTTCAGAGCGGAGCTCCTCTGCTTGGGCTTTCAAAATATCAACAGAAACTCCCAGCTTATCCATCAATGCAGTATTACCCAACGCCAAATGAAACAAGCCAACGCTACCTTGAACTCCAATTCCTGAACTAGATTCAAAGTTTTCAGGTTTCTCCAGGGGCAAATTACCATCTCTTGCAGCACGAACAATCGCATCGGCAAGAGGATGCTCACTACCCTGATCAAGGCTTGCCGCAAGCCTTAAGACCTCATTGCCATCAAAGCTGGGGGCGGCAATGACTCTATCAAAAATTGGCTTACCCTCTGTTAAGGTGCCTGTTTTATCAATAATGAGGGTGTTCACCTTACGAAGATTTTCAATGGCCGCAGCATCACGGAACAAAATTCCTTTTGTCGCCCCCTTACCAGTAGCCACCATAATCGACATTGGTGTAGCAAGACCTAGGGCGCAAGGACACGCAATAATTAATACAGAGACCGCATTGATTAAACCAAAGACCCAACTTGGTTCGGGGCCAAAGATCCCCCAAATGAAAAAAGTCAGTAAAGCTATCGCTACAACCGTTACTACAAAATATCCCGCAACAATATCTGCCATTCGCTGCATTGGCGCTCTGGAGCGTTGGGCTTGAGCTACCATTTGCACAATTTGAGCCAGCATGGTTGATGAACCAACACGCTCGGCCTTAATAATCAATGCGCCATTGGTATTCATCGTTGCTCCAATGACACGATCACCGATACGCTTAGTAACTGGCAATGGCTCTCCGGTAAGCATGGATTCATCAAGCGCACTAGAGCCTTCAACAATGACGCCATCAACAGGCACTTTTTCACCTGGGCGCACCCTCAATAAGTCTTCAATATGCACATTTGATAAGGGGATGTCTTCCTCGGATCCATCTGCCTTAATTCTTCTGGCTGTTTTGGGCGCTAAGCCCAACAAGGATTTAATTGCCGCAGAAGTTTGTGAGCGTGCCTTTAGTTCCAACACCTGACCAAGCAGAGTCAATGAAATAATGACGGCGGCTGCCTCAAAATACACACCAATCCTGCCCATAGACATAAAGGAAGCAGGAAATACTTGTGGAGCTACCGTAGCAACAACGCTATAAAAAAATGCAGCACCTGTTCCCAATCCAATCAAAGTCCACATATTTGGACTACGATTGGCTATGGATTGCCAGCCACGATGAAAGAATGGCCATCCTGCCCATAAAACAATTGGTAGGGATAGGAATAATTCAACCCAGGTTTGGGTTTGAGACTCTAGTAGATTAAGTTTATGGCCAAACATCGCAAGGACAGTCACCACTGTCGTCAAAGGCAGCGTCCACCAAAATCGTCTTTGAAAATCAACTAATTCTGGATTTTCTTCTTCCTCTAATTCAGGCAACAGAGGCTCTAAACTCATTCCACAAATTGGGCAATTACCTGGTTGATTCTGCCGAATTTGCGGATGCATGGGGCAGGTATAAATTGTGCCGGCCACCGAAGCAGGCGACTCTGAGTCCTTTAGTCCCCCATCTAGATACTTGCTGGGCGCTCCAATAAATTTTTCTTTACAACCATTGCTGCAAAAGTAATACGCAATATTCTTAAGCGAGTAACTATGCTTAGACTGAGAAGTGACCGTCATCCCACAAACAGGATCCTTCAAGGAATTTTCATCTGAAGAATGTTCGTGATGGGAGTGATCGTGTCCATGCTCATGATGATTGTTCTCATTGTGCTTACTCATTGCAAATCCTTGTTTACCTAATTCATTAAAACTGGCGTATCTGGGATTTCATTATCTGAAGATGATTTACCTGGGAATTGACTTTGCAATAGTTGACTCACCATTTCAATTCCAGACAAAATGCCAGCCTGATATTCATTGAGCGCAAATTTGGATTCGATCTCATGACAAATAACATCCCACGCACTGGCATCCGCATTTGAATGAATGCCTCTATCGGCAATTATCTCTACAGCATGATCGGCTAATAAAATATAAATGAGCACCCCATTATTGTGCTCGGTATCCCAAACTCTGAGATTGGTAAAGACTTCAATTGCACGATCTCTAGGGCTTAAGTCTTTTAACAAGGCAAGCGTATCCAGGGCACCTTCCACGGCAAAACAGATTTGACCCGAATGTTGAGCCTCACTATCTCGAATCGCATTTGTTATTGCGGCAAGATCTTCCTTGGAAAAGCATTTCTCTACCTTGCGACTATGAGACCAGAGATGTTTTATTAATCGATTCATATTCATGCTTACCATCTCCCCGAGGAGCCACCGCCACCAAAGCCGCCACCGCCACCACTAAATCCACCACCTCCACCATGGCCTCCACTGCTATAGCCACCAAAGCCATGTCTACCCAACCCCATTCCGGATAGAGCAACGACCAATGCCACAACACCGGCAATTAAGGCCATAGAAAACGCACCGAACATAAACCAGGCGATAAGAGCTACAAATCCTCCAGTAACTAGGGATCCAGGTAACCTGCCGAGCATCGATCGTAAGATTCCACCAAGCACTAAAGCCACAATAAAAATGATTGGTAAAAACGAACGAATATCCCCGGGGTCACGCATTTCTGTATTAGTTGGGTTTGGCGCTGGTAACGCCTCACCATCAACCACGCTAATCACAGCGTTTAGGCCATCCGTAATGCCGCCATAAAAATCCTGCTGTTTGAATCGGGGCACAATGATTTGGTCGATGATTCGCTTGCTAGTTGCATCAGTTAATACTCCTTCAAGGCCGTAACCTACCTCAATCCGAAGGGCTCTATCCGCTTTAGCAATAATCAGAATCGCACCATCATCTACTTTTTTCCGTCCAATCTTCCATTGCTCAGCTACACGAATAGCATATTGCTCAATAGCTTCAGGGGCTGTAGATTGCACCATTAACACCACAATCTGACTACCCTTTTTAGCCTCAAAATTACTTAAGGTTTGATCTAGAGAGCCAATCTGACTGGGTGTAAGAGTACCTGTTTGATCAATGACCCGCCCTGATAAAGCTGGCACCGTCTGCTGCGCCACAGAAAACTGAGGCCAGCAGAGCAGCGCCAAAAGCGATAGCAAGGCGAATAGGCGTTTAGGCAGCCAGAAGATGCGAGTCACGAAAGTTGCTCCAGTTATTTCGCCGCAGGAGTATCAAATGAAACGCTAGGAGGAGTTGCTAATTCCTTTTCATTCTCAACGGCAAAGTTTGCCTTAGCTTTATAACCAAAGACCATTGCTGTTAAGTTAGATGGGAATGAGCGAATCGTGACGTTGTACTCCTGTACAGATTTAATGTAACGATTACGAGCAACTGTAATGCGATTTTCAGTGCCCTCTAGTTGCGCTTGCAAATCCCTAAACCCTTGATTTGCTCGTAAGATCGGGTAGTTTTCTGAAACGACTAATAGTCTGGATAAAGCCGAAGTGAGCTGTCCTTGCGCTTGCTGGAATTTCTGGAAAGCTTCTGGGTTATTTACCAAATCAGGAGTAGCTTGAATTGAGGTCGCTTTAGACCTGGCTTCTACAACTTTGGTGAGGGTATCTTGTTCGAACTTAGCCTCACCCTTAACGGTGCTCACTAAATTAGGAATCAGGTCGGCTCTACGCTGATATTGATTTAATACCTCAGACCAGCTAGAAGTTACCTGCTCATCTTGGGACTGAATTTGGTTATACCCACAACCTGATAACAATACCGCTGCTATTGCCAACAGACCGATAAGATATTTACGCATTTGTTACTCCTTTACTTAATTGAAGTTTGAGTCTTTAAGAACAGTCACCTTTTTAGATGTCTAAAAAATTGGGAATTAAAGAGAGTGTTAACCACAACAGCAACCACTAGATTTTTTCTGTGGCACTTGAACGCTTCCGTCAAGATCCAATGAAGATGGATAACCATCCTCATTAAGCGCATAAATCAAATCATCACTCTTCCGGCTCGTCCTATCTAAATGAACTTTGCCGTTTTGCAAGTCAACATGGATATTAGAAACGCCATCTAAAGATTCAAGCGCCTTGGTAACGTGTTTGACACAAGAGCCACAGGTCATGCCGGCCACATTTAAATGAATTTGACTCATATTCAGTCTCCTTTTTTTAATTCGATGACATACAGCTTTCCGCCTTCGCTTGATGCTACGAATTCCACTTGGTCTCCAGACTTAAGACCATTTAAAAGAGTTTTGTTTTTCACGTTAAAAATCATGGTCATTGGGGGCATATCTAAATTCTTGATTTCCTCGTGACGAATGGTGACTTTGCCTTGCTCCAAATCAACTTTGCGTACCTGACCAGCCGTATATGCACCAGTAGATTGGGCGCTTACTATATGAGTCAAGATTACTCCTGATAGTAGAAAAATAACACTCAGATATTTTTTTAGATTGTTCATAATTTAATTCCTATCGATAAGATTGATAAATTTGGGATTGACCATTTTTAGAGATCAATAAAACGTCATAAGGATCTTTTCTAGATCCATACTCAGGACCATCCATTCCTGGAGAGCCTATGGGCATCGCTGGTACAGCAATCCCTACAGCATTGGGCTTCTCGGCTAATAAACGCTTAATTTCTCTCGCTGGGACATGACCTTCGATTGCATAACCATCAATGACTGCGGTATGGCAAGACCCAAACTGAATGGGCATACCCATCTTCTTTCTAATCTGGTCATTGCCATCGCTGATCACTTTAGTAGCAAAGCCGTTTTTCTCAACATACGTAATCCAATCCTTGCAACAGCCACAAGTTGGACTCTTCCATACTGTGATCAATGGTTTTTCACTGGCAGCACGGGATGCAAACGGCACTAGCACCAATCCCATTGCTATAGCCCTTCTTGTTAAATTAATGTTGATGGGAGCCATGGCCGTCCCCTTTCTGTGCTGGTGAAACAGATTTAGGTCCAGCTACCGAAATTGATCCCTTCATTCCCGCATCGTAATGGCCTGGTTGTAGGCATGCAAATTGCACTTTTCCAGATTTCGTAAATTGCCAAATAATTTCACCTGTTTGACCAGCGCCTAAGGTAACCATGTTTGGCTCGGCATGCTCCATTTCTGGAAACTTCATCATCTGCTTGTAGTGCTCTTGTAGCTCTTGATCTGTACCAAGCACCATTTCATGTTTTGTTTTACCCAGATTCTTGACTACAAAGTGGATAGTTTCGCCTTGCTTGACTTGAATACTGCTAGGATTAAATCTCATGTTGTCTGTCATGCGAACTCTAATTGTTCGATTTACTTTGGCTGCAATACCCGGCTGTCCAACACTAGAATTTTCGCTGGCATGATCATGACCACCACTAGCGCCATGGTCATGAGACATTGCGCCCATGCCACCCATAGCCCCCATGCCTGCGCCTGATCCCTGCATCTTGTCATGCATCGCCTTACATTGACTAGCACTCATCTCAGGATGCATTTGTTGGCACATTGCCACCCTTTGTTCAGGAGTCATTTTTGCCATATTCTCGTGCATCGCCTTACATTGATCAGGACTCATTTCAGGATGCATTTTTTGACACATCGCTGCCATTGGATCTTGGTTCATGGCCCCTTGATTCATCATCCCCATACCGCCAGGTTGTGTTGCACCTTGCGCAAACACCAAACTAGATGCTGCCATCGCAATTGCTGCCAATGTAAATTGAATATTTTTCATTTTGTTTTCCTTAATTATTAATGTCCAGAATGCCCATTGGGCTTTCTTACTTGCACTTCGATTTCTTTTGTAGAGCTTGGTCTTGTTGATTGCATAGGTTTTGCAGCATTTAGTTGCGTTGGAGCTGCAGGTAACGCGCCTTTGTAAGCCTCTGCCACCGTACCAGCCGGATGCTTATACCAACCCGGATCTGCATAATCGCCAGGCTTTTGATCCTTACGTACTTTTAATACGCTAAACATACCGCCCATCTCTACCGACCCAAAAGGACCCATACCCGTCATCATGCGAGCCGTGTTATCAGGAATAGGCATTTCCATTTCAGACATATCACCCATACCCCTTTCACCCATCACCATATAGTCAGGTATCAGACTGTTGATCTTCTTGCCAACCCCCCGATGATCAACGCCAATCATGGTGGGGAGGTTATGCCCCATTGCATTCATGGTGTGGTGGCTCTTATGGCAATGGATCGCCCAGTCACCCTCTTCATCTGCAAGAAATTCAATTTGCCGCATCTGCCCAACAGCCACGTCAGTGGTTACCTCAGGCCAACGAGCAGTTTTTGGAACAGGGCCTCCATCAGTGCCTGTGACCGAAAACTCATGCCCATGAAGATGAATTGGATGATTGGTCATTGTTAAGTTTCCTACTCTGATTCGGACCTTGTCATTTAGGGCGACATTCAAAGAATCTATGCCAGGAAAAACGCGGCTATTCCAGCTCCATATATTGAAGTCAACCATCGTGGCTACTTTTGGTGTGTAACTACCAGGATCAATGTCATATGAGCTCAATAAAAAACAAAAGTCCCTATTAACATCATCAATAAGTGGATTTTGATCTTTAGGATGCGTAATCCACATACCCATCATTCCCATTGCCATCTGCGTCATTTCATCGGCATGGGGGTGGTACATGAAAGTCCCCGGGCGGCGAGCAACAAACTCGTACATAAAGGTTTTTCCCGGCGGAATACCTTTTTGAGTTAAACCTGTTACACCATCCATACCATTTGGTAATCTTTGGCCATGCCAATGCACTGAAGTCTGCTCTGGTAACCGGTTAGTAACAAATATCCGAACTCGATCACCTTCCACCACTTCGATTGTTGGCCCAGGGCTTTGACCGTTGTAACCCCATAGGTGCGCCTTAAATCCAGGAGTCATTTCTCGCACTACTGGCTCAGCGACTAAATGAAACTCTTTAACGCCTTCATTCATTCTCCAGGGCAATGTCCAGCCATTTAAGGTAACAACTGGATTGTATGGGCGACCTGTACTAGGTGTTAATGGTGGCATCGTATTAGCGTTTACCTGCGTCACTAATTCTGGGGCACCAGATAAGGCATAGCGGCCAACTGCTGCAACCGCGACAGCACCGCCAGCAATACCGGCATATTTAAAAAAATCTCTTCTTGAACTCATTATTTTTCCTTATCAATGTCCGGCAGGGTTTGCTAACATCCCCGCCCCAGTAACGCTAGGCACCTGGAGTATTGTTGGTCTGCCAATTAAGGAGGACTGCAAAGCAGCATCTGTTAACCAAAATTGTTGCTGAGCATTAATTGCTGCAATTACTGCAGAGACCTGATCTCTTGAGTCGGCAATCAACTCAAAGACACCAATAATCATGCCGTTATAGCGAAGCTGACTTTCTTCAGCGATGGCTTTGCGTACAGGTATTACTTCTTTTCGATAGTGTTGGGATATATCGTATGCAGTTCGATAGGCCGAGTAAGTCTCCCTCAAATTGGAACTAGCGTTTCGAGTAACGCCCTCTAGCCGATTAAATGCGGCTAAAGTTTGGGCATTCATGGCATCCCTACTCATATTTCCCCAATCGAAAATTGGTAGTCGAATCGAAATTTCATAGCCCTGCTTTGGGGTACTCTCTCCAGTAGATGAATTAAATTTAGTGCCGCGATCAAAGCCTAATTCAATATCGGTAAAACTAGTGATGTTGTTAAGCCCCTGAGCTTTCGCTGCCGCCTCTAAAGTTGCTGTAGCCAAGCGTATATCTAGCCGCTCTACACCGGCTTGCTGCGCAATAAATTCAGTATTCGGCGGTTGCTTAGGTAGATCAGGTAAGCGATCTGGCAATTTCAGTTCTTTTGCCTGAGCTTCACTTAGCCCAAGAGCACGAACAAGCTCCTCCCTACGGCTTACTGAAGTCTGTTTTGCATTAGCAAACTGCGTGGCCGAGTCTGCATAAAAAGCTTGCTGCCTTGCACGAGTAATCTTATTGAGATTACCTACCGCCTCCATGCGCCTTGCTAACTCAGCACTCACCTCTGCACTTCGAAATACTTGATCGGCATATTTGAGGGATTGCTCTGCTGCAACTGCACGAACCCAAGCCTGGCGAACTAAAGTCACTTGATCAATGATTTCGGTCGTTAAACGCAATTGAGCTTGTTCAATTCTCTTATCAGCTATTCCTTTGCGTTGAGGCAAAGTAATCAGATCTAATAATCCAAATACAAGCCAGCGATTAAATTCAATCTCTGGACTGGTAACCATTCGCTCAAAAGTAAAATAGGGATTAGACATTCTGCCTGCTTGGGCAGCAGACGCTGCTTCAGACCAATTTTGGGCAATGAGTGCTTGAACAGCTGGACTATTAATTAAGGCAAGCTGAACAGCATCGCTTTGATTTAAATTCTTTGCCAGTAGCTGCTGGGCTCTTCCCTGAAGAACATCTCGCTCATCTGACGATTTTGCTAAAACAACCTGGCCATTAGTAAATTTACTCGAATCCAGATTCGTTTTTTGCAAAGTCTCTTCAATATTGACACTAGCGCATCCAGTAAGAGCGCTAACAAATAAGATTGATGCGAGTCTGTATCGCTTAACAAAAGGGATAGTCATCATCATTTAACTCCCTCGTGATGATTTCTTGAATGCCCTTCGCTTGTTGGCGCCGTATCAGCCTGAGCAGCTTCTTTGGCATACGCTTTCCATCCGCCGATCTTTTGGACGGTAGCGTTAGCCTGCTTCCAAGGAATGATCTCCTCCTCCGAATAAGGCTGATAATTTTTAAATACTGACGTGTACTGCAGCGACTCGGCAATAGACTTTGCCGAAGAACCATTTACCGCCGCATCTTGCGCCGATGCAACTGGACTACCTAGTAATGTGAGCGCTAATAGAAACATTCCATTGCCCCACATGCTTTTAAACATGCTCATAATTTCTCCAATAGACAAACGTAGCGACAAGACTAGTCGCCAAAATCTACTTACTACTGAGGAAATTTAAATCCGAGGGGGTTTGTAAATGTTACCTAGCGATTGGCCGAGTGCCAAAGTAGGAGCATAAGGCAGTAGATTGTCCGCATACTGCAAAGGAGCAATCACGGAAGAAGAGGCTGTTAAATCAGCAATACCAACGCAGCACTGAGAAGCGGTATGGCACTTTGTAGCCACTTTCTTTGCCGACTTTTCTATCGATGAAGTGCAATCGTTACATTGCTTATGCTGCATATGAGAGTCAGCATTATCAGCATGAGTCGCAGCTTGGGACTGGTGCGCATGGTGTAGATCGGAAACGAATACGGGCATACTAGCCGCATGAATCAGGCTAATAAAAAAACTTAAGCATAAGAAAACGCATACTTTCCGCATTTCTTAACATTACACTGAATTTGGCGTTTTGTCAGCCTCACCCTTCACTTTTTTGAGTCTAGGCATTAACTTATTAAGCTATTGAGGCTATAAACCCAAGCAAATTCAAGAAGATGTGAATAATCCATTGGGTTTGGGAAGGTGCGTTTATCGTAAAGTGCTACAAGAAACCCCACCATCCCCACTGAAGAGATAGTAGATACGAAATCCATGTCAGATAAAGCCACCAAACTCAATGCACAGTGCAATTGCATCAGCGTTGACAAACAGAAACTAGATATTGAGGTTCATCGCCTTATTAGTGATCTGGAGCTTGCTGCTTCAACCGCTAAAACGATAGGCTCGATGCTCTCAAGTAGCGGAGTATTTATTGACCAAGCCGCCTTAGATCAGATGAAAGCATTAGTAAAGGCGGTCTATAAAGTTTGCGAAATGCCTTTATTTCAAAAATTTGTTCTTGAGCAAGCACCATTGATTGCTAGGCATCAACAAAGTACAAGTGGTGTTTTTTATGGATTTGATTTTCACCTAGGGGTAAATGGCCCGCAATTAATTGAAATCAATACCAATGCAGGCGGCGCTATGATTTCTGCCCTTGAAATTGGGGCATCGAAAAATTGCTGTGAGCCAGTAGAGAGACGCTTGGGAGTAAGAAATATGCCCAATGAAATTTATGAGACTTTTCTGGATATGTTTACCCAGGAGTGGAGGTCCTTCAATAGGGATCCTTCTGCCCAATTAAAGACAATTGCAATCGTTGATGAGAATCCAACTGAACAATTCTTATATCCTGAGTTTCAACTCTTCCAAGCCCTGTTTCAAAAGCATGGAATCACGACAATGATCACCTCTCCAGACGGCCTCACCATTAAAGACAAAAAGGTTTACTTCGGTAAAATTCAAATTGACTTAATCTACAACCGAACGACTGACTTTTATTTTCAAGATTCGTCATACGAAGTGCTTAGAGACGCTTATCTTCAAGATTATGCGGCTATCACCCCAAACCCCTTTAATCATGCAGTATTTGCCAATAAAGATAACCTTTGCATCTTAAGCAATCGGGAACATCTTGACTCCCTAGGGGTTGACTTGTCTATACAAGAAATACTCCTGAGTCACATTCCGGAGACTGTAAAAGTTTCCTCTAAAAACGAAGAATCTCTTTGGGCCAATCGTAAAGAGTACTTTTTCAAGCCCAGTCAAGGCTATGGGAGTCGCGCTGTATATCGCGGAGATAAATTAACTAAAGGCGTATGGGGTCAAATTAAGGATAAAAGCTATATTGCACAAAAAGTAATTCCACCAAGCAAACGAACCATCAAGATTGATGGCAATGAGGCTGATCTTAAAGTCGATATTAGGGATTATGTCTTTGAAGGTAACTCACTCATTTCAGTAACACGTATATACCAAGGACAAACTACAAACTTAAGAACCTTGGGGGGCGGCTTCTCGCCTCTTTATAGCATTGACTAAGATTGATACGATTTAAGACACAATTTAAATTTCTATCTTCTTTAATTCTGAAATTGTAATTAAATGAGTTCAGTTACTAGAATTGCAGTGACTACTTCTGGCCGATAGCCGACCTCTGGGGGTTAACCTCAACACACCCGTTCAAAATGTGGCACATCCACAAATCCTTTGAAATTTCCACCCCATCTATTCTTAGGGTCTAGGCTTTCCCAGTATTCGCCAACCGTACGGATGAGATCTTTATCCCAGACAAGTTTTCCATTCCAGAAGAAATTGAAATCAATAGCGCAGCGCCTTAGATGATTGCTGTTCATTGTTTTAGACCTACCGCTTTTGAAATAGATCTCTTGCTGCTCTGGTGAGCGCCAAAGCTCCCCACCAGTGATTACCCATCCTTCTGCAGCTGCAAACTGAATGAGGCGACTGACGTCAATTAGGAATGCTGCCTGCTCTTTTACTAAATTGCTCATTGCTCTTCTTTTTTGTTTAAGCCATGCATACGCATCTCAAAGATCTTTTCTACCGATCTACCGCCAAAGTAAGCCAGCATGACTAGTTGCCCCCATTCTCCTAGGAGCTTTACATAAGCCTCATTGATATCAATTCCCATGGCGGAGAGCAAAGCGAACAAGAGGTAGGCCGTCAGGATGTATACGAGCGTTCCCGGTCTGATGTTCTTCGATAGTTTGGAATCGCTACCCATATCGGACTGCCACCGTTGTGTTGCGCTGTCTTGAGAAGCTCGATGCATCTCCGCTAGAAGCTTGGATTCCTCTATCTCAAGTTCCTTTTGCTTGAGCGTGTATTGCAAGAGAAGTTGTTCTTGTTCGACCTCTAACTGCTTAAGTTTGATGAGATCTTCCTGGCTGGGATTGTCTGGAATGCGCGCCCCAATCTTGCTCTCAATGAACTCCTTACCTTTCGCCTGGACGGCGCCTGCAAGTAGACCAAGGCCGTTGACGGCCAAGGTTTGCACTAGAGAGGTGATGATTGGAAGCATGTAATAGGTTTTTTTCTTGATGCTTGTATTTAGAAGTCCACCGCCCCACTACCGCCTAGGCTGTTCTTTGGTGTTGGCAGTGGGGCGCAGTTACGCGCGCCCACACACCATGGTTACTTCAACACCCGCAGCCGCACCCAAACACCTGCTGCTAGCGGTGGTCTTCCCTACTGCTAGCGTTTCTTGGCTCCTTTAGTTTCTGGTGACTCTTGATGAGGTCCTGCTTGATCAATAGTCTCTTCTAATGCTTTCTCTTGCGCTGGAAGCTGACCCTCTTTCATCAAGCCCTCCACGATCTCCATTAGTCGATCTCCATCATCCTCACCAAAGACTTTGGCTACGACTTCATGGCCATACTTGGCACAGAGGCGGTCGTACTCTTGCTCTGGCGTAATCGTGGTCTTTGATGGGCGCTCGAAGACAGTGACGTTCTCGCGCCCAAAGAGATTGCGAAGGATGTTGGTCTCATAAGGTGGTACGTGCACATGGATGGTTGTAAATGCATCCCTGCGTACTACCGCTTCCACCTCCTTGATTTGGAAGTCACTATGAATGAGTTCTTTATGGTTCATGCCGTTATGCATTTCTTCCTCCTTATTGAATCGCCAATACCGCATGGGCATTGGCACGTGAAATAGATAAGGCGCAGCGTAAGTTCACCATGGCGTACATGGCTAACGTGTCGTGCGGACGGATTGGGGCAACGATGTCTAGGTCGTCATCGCGTAGCTTCATAAAGCGGGTATTGAGGAAGTAGCAGCGCTTACTCCACTCCACTGTGCGATTAGCCATAGCATCGAGTTCATCAAACTGGGGGTCCCAGATAATCTCCACTCCTTTGAAGGCAAGGCCTGTGTTTACTCCAGCACCTACGCCAGCATCGATGTACTTGGTTTCACCTGATCCAGCAATATGGGTCACGGTGACTTGTTTTCGATAGGTATCAATGAACTTGCCGCCTGCGATGATGAAATCAGGGCTACCGCCATGCTTAATGCATTGGCGCCATGCGGTCTCCATCTCCCCCACTAAGTTACCTGGCGATGTTGAGGCGATGTCTTTAACTGCGTAGTTACGCCAGTAACTTGCTTTGGCTCGATCGATTCCGCCTACCGTGCCGGCATCGGGAGCAAGACTGACTAGACTATCTAAGCCAACAAGGGCGTCTGCGCCGTGCGAGCCGTCGCGGTGCAGTTCTAGGTCTAACTTATTGAGAAAGCCCTCTCTAAGGACCTCTAACTGCTCATCCAAGAGGTTGATCAATTGCACACGCTCGTTGTATTCCAATTGGAAGCCTCGCGCGCCACCCTCACGCACTTTGATGCCATTGCTAAACAAACGGTCATAGTCGATATAGAGGCCATCGACTGCTCTACGCCATGGGAATGAGGCTTGCTCAGTGGTATTGCGCTTATTGAACTTCACCGTCTCCTCTCCAAAGGCCCAGCTAAAGTTACTGCCATGCTCTTTGCGTATGTTCTCCACCACGTTCTGCTTTGCGCCTAATAAGCTTTTGCGCCCTTCCATGAGTTTTTTAAGGAAAGGCCTCTCTACCGCGATTTGATCGACTGGTAGATTGCGCAGGTACTCATCTAAGGAAACCTTAGCTAACTCTTGCAAGTCTGTATTTGAAATTGGCATATGCCACCCCATCAATAGTTATTTAATAAATTGGTTGGCTTCAATACCTGGTGATGGAGCGTGAACCCATCCATTGCTACGCTACTAGGCGCGACTCTAGCTTTAACGCATTGATGTGAAGCAGTAGATAGAGTGTTTAGCTCTCTCTACATGAATTGATTATTGGGGTGCTTGGTGTGGGGTTTGGATATTTCTGGGGTTTTTATTTGCAATGAACCCACTTCTGCTTCTATGGTTAAGGCTCCTTTTTGTCACCTTAACCATCGAAATAGTGTCTTTTAGCCATCGCACATCAAGGTAAGCTTCGCCACCCCTATGGGGTGACCTTGATTTTGCAGGCAGTGTCGGTAAATTTTTAGCCAAAGAAAAAGGGCCCGAAGGCCCTTTCCTTGAGATCTTATGGGATCTCGCTGCGAGGCTCTGTTACCCCTGCTGGCTTGCAGGACCTATTGCTAGGCAGCTAGTTCGTATACTCACTCGCTCTCGAACTGTCTTTCCAAGATTATTACCCCCTGAAAAACTTTTGTCAAGATACCCCCAGCACATCACACACCAAGCCCTTAAAACGCCATTTTTGCGCATTTTTACCAGACTTTAAAGGGCTGATATAGGCACTTTTGACATAAAGTTTTAAATCTACAGCATTGGCACTTCCCATCCTTTCTAAGCTAAAAAATATGGAATACGGCTGTGGTCCATTCGGCGAATCAATCACAATCTGCGATACATAGGTGTAACTTTTATCTGACCGGTAAATAAGTCCATTTAACAAAGTCTGCATCACTATAGGCAAATGCTTTGAGCATTGGTAACGAAGTGGATCAAAGGCTCTTAATTCTCTGAGGTGCCTATAGACATGCTCTTCACGATGTTTGCTTGAGTCAAACTCTTCTGTGAAGCAGTGGCATCCAAATGTCACAAAAATTTGGATGGCCTGATCCACACGATTGATTTCCAAGTCAAGGCCCAAGGTAATTGGCTTTAAGTGTTCAAAAGTAAAAAGTTGCCCTTGAAACTGCTTATGTGAAAAATCACTCATGACTTAGTAATAGGCCCTTAAATTCCCATGTTACCAAGATGCTGCGCAATACGATCCATCGGTTGCTCAGAGCTAGCTACCGGCGAACCTAGAGTTGCTGTTCGCGCCCTTATTGGTTGAGGCTGTGGCTGAGCCTTAGGTTGATAAGTCTCAACCTTTGACTTAGACCAATCTGGCGCAGGCAACCCAATCGAGTTGTAAATTGAATCGATCACAGGCCACCACTCCGAAGCCTGATTGTTTTGCACAAATACATTCATATAGAACGGGTCTTGCATGTATTTCAGGAACAATACTGACTTATGCGTGTGATCAATCTCATCCTCCCTGGTTGAGAGATATTTGAGCATTTCTTTTTTAGCCTCATCTACAACGCTAAATGGCTTAGGCTTTAGATACCGCTCTGCTGCATTCTGCGGCGGGGCCTGACGCTTTGCACGCTCTTGTGTATCCAAGATGCTGCCTACTAACTCACCTTCTACCTGGTAGCCGTGCACTTCATCTAATAACTTCTCGACCCTTGCTTTAAGAGTTTGGTTTTCTTTTGCAAGATCGCGGTTGGTATTGATGATCTTCTGAAATCGATTCTCACTGCGAGCTGATTGTGGCACTTGCTCCTGATCTTCAGGCGCTGGTTCGGCGCCCGTTAGGATGCGGTCAATAAGCTCTTTGCCACTTTCTACTTGCACCTCTGGCTGTAGAGCAGTCTCTATAGTGAGAACGGGAGGTGCGGGCATCAGCGCGCTCATGTCATAGGCTGCAGGCAACTCTGTCTTAGCATCTACGCTTGCATCCATAGCATGTATTGATGCTGGCACATGAACTGCGCCCTTCACTATTTGCAATACCGGTTCCTCGACCTCTAACTCTTCTAGCTCTTCTGGATCCTCAGGCTCTTTAGCCACCACTACCGGCTTTGGAGCTTCTGCCTTAGGTGCATCTGGGGCTTTGCTTAGATCATCCAATAGCGCTGCAGCTTGGGTCTGCTTTTGGTTTTGACGATCAAGCTCTTGCTGCTTTGCCAGTAGCGCAGCAACCTCGGCGGCAGCTTGTTTGGCAGCTTCCTTCTCTTTGTTTTCTGCAAGCCTTCTTTCTAGGTCTTGTTGTTTTGCTAAGCGAGCGGCCTCCTTGGCTGCAACAGCCTTCAGTCGCTCTTCTTCATCACGGGCTGATTTTTCCGCGGCCTTACGCTGCTTTTCTTCTTCGGCAGCTTGTCTTGCCTTAGATTGCTCAACCAATTCAATGGCGCGATCTTCTCTGGCTTTATTGCGTCTTGCGGCTGATTCGGCTGCATGCTTTTCATATGCTTCTTTTTCTAGGCGCTCACGCTCTCTCTTGGCTTCACGGTCTTGTACTCGCTGAATCGCACCACCATTACTTAATACTCCAGAACTAAAGTTTTTCACTTCTTGCATCTGCTGTCTCCTCTTTTGATTGTTGTTCTGTACTGCGATTGTCTCCACCCATTTGCCACATCCGATTCATTGAAAGATCACTGTTGATATCTACGTATCCCTCCGCTTGCTTTTCTATGTTCGGTATAAATAGATTTGAATCGATACGATCGTCATATCGCAAGAGAGTCTCCTGTAGGAGATTACGGATATGTTCGTAGTCCATTCCTCTTGCTTGCAGGTTTTGCATTTGTATTGATAGATTCGTAATCATGGGTAAAACTTTGAGCCAGCTCTCTTTATCCTCTATGCCATCTGGCGCTCCAGTAGTGCCTGCTCGAATACGCAAGTCCACCATGTCAAAGATTCGGTCTTTGGTAAGTTCTGGCCAGTCGTAGGTTTTCTCCGTAGTCACGACTAGTTCGCCATTGATCATGGCCGTCTTGGTGCTTGGTGGCCCCATGTAGCGCTCTACTTGCTCTTTGGTAAGTTCTTGCAAAAGTACCTGGGCGCTGTATTGGGCGATCTCTTGTAACCAATCCTCTATTTGGTCTTTGAATTCAAATACGCGCCCAGATAAAGCTCTTTGCAAGATATTGGCTTCGGTAGCTGTCTTGGGCCTTACTACTGTAGAGCGCGCAGCATCTTGCAAGCCAGTGACTTGCTCCCAGTCATAACGCACTGCACTGGTGTCATAGACGATCGGGTCAATCTTGGGATGACCCCTGGGGATGATGACTTGATTTAAAGGCTTGCCTTCGGTATCGACAATCGTGATTTCACCAAAGCGGGAGTCTGAGTGTTTCTTAATAGTTTTTTCATTGATATCGGCAGAAGCTACCCATCCTGGTATGCAGAGGTCTCGATGTTGATTGAATCGATCCCTGGCTTCGTTATGCTCGTCTTGCAAGCGCTCAGTTAGATCTACTAGGCTTGGACCAATGAATTGACCATCGACTACCTGGTATGGCAATAAGAAGAATGGGTACCAGCGCTCTCCTGCCCTTGGTGGTGAATAGGGTTCACGCAGCCATTCGGTCGCGCCCTCCACCATCGTATATACCCGTTGGGTAGTTCTGTCCCAGATCTCTAGCACTGCGATTTGCTGATCATCGATCACTAGGCCCGAACCAGCATTCATTTGCATTGAAGCTAGGCGTTTAGCTTTCTTATGAGATGGTTCGCCTTGGCCTGGTTGGTAGATCTTGGCATTTGCTAGATTCTTCTTGTAGAGCGATTCAGCCTGGCCACGCTTCATGGGGATGATTTGGCAAATCCAATCGGCATCGGTATAGTCCCAGAACTCACAGATAGATGGGTCGATGAGGAGATTTTCTGTGAGGACTCTGTCGATTACTAGACCTTCGGCAGATTGCACTTCGGTTTGCTCTTGTAATGACTTGATGAGCTCTTCTAACTCCGCCCTCTTGGCATCATGATGATGTTGATCATCGCCTTGAAGATCTCGAACCAAGTCTTCTATGGCTAGGAGGTTTTCTTGGGCATCATTAATGCGACCTTGGATATAGGAATCCTTGCTAGGATCTCTTTGATACATCACTTTGAGAATTCCGAAGCTACAGGTCAGCGCTGCCCTTACTGTGGACTTAGCTCGATTCTTGAGCTGGGCATGTTCTAGCGCTCTATTAGTGACCTTCTCTAGCGTTTTACAGAAGAGTTTGATATCTGCGCCCGAGTGGGTGGGTGTAGTAGATATTTCCGGATTTCGTGCGTAGACGTTAGGCAGTACTGCTGAAATAGTTCCATGAATAAGGTTGGCTCTTAGACTATAGAAGTCTTTACCAGTGGGATCGGCATTCCAGTTAAAGCCGGCTACGGTATTACGGTTGTGCCTTATGCGTTTATGAAATGTTGCCCAGTGAGCGCGCGCATGTGTGATGCGGGCAGTCCATTTTTGTTGAAGGGCTTTGGAGTCTTGGGGCACATACTATTTATAAATTCAGGATGTGCCAAGAATGAATTTAAGTTGAATAAATCTACTCAGGCGTCGAAACTACTGCAATCTTTTTCTTGGCCATAGTCTCAAGCAACTTTTCTATTAACTCCTGAGCAGGCAACTTATCTCCATGTTTTGCATCAAGTGTTGCCGATGCATTATATGCAATTGCATCAATAGTTTTCACTATAAATGCTTTTTGCATTTCAACATCACTCTCATCTAGGGCTAGTATTTGCTTTTTGTAACTATCGTAAGATTTTGCCAAAGCCTCTTTATGCGCATACTCTTGTTGCAATCTTTGACTCTCACTTCTTCTCTTGCTAAAAAAATATGCCAGCCATAAAACAGGGCCATAAAATGGGGCTTTGCTTATTAAGCGTCTAACCGTGTCATCCCACGTCCCAAGTTCAACAAGGGTTACCCAGCTATTCCCACCAATGCTACTAGTTGCAAAAAATAAAGAGCCAAAGATCAATACGGTAATCGCTGTATAGAATCCCTTTGTATAGAAATCAATTGGCTTATTAAAAGAATTCTTCATCTCCTGATAGGCACTTGCAAGGCCTGCGCTAGTGGCTCCAGGGAGCAAATCTTCAATTTGCTTATTTAGCGTCTTATACTTTTCTGACTGGGTTTTTTCGAATTCAGCTAAAGCAGAGATCCTAATATCAAGCTCATTATCCAATCCACCCTCGTATTTGCCTGTCTCTGAGCTTTTCTTTCCAACCACTTTTTCATAGAAATTACCTAAGGTTAAAAGATTCTCTTTCGCCGCATCTAACATGAGGATAATGTTGTTTTTATTCGCCTCTATCTCATCCTTTGCGGTTTCAATTTGAGATTTGATGGAGGGCGAATCATCTTTTCCCTCAATAATTTCCTCATAGGTTGAGGCTAATTCCGTATTTATTTTTTCAATTTCTTGAACAATTGTCTTAATCCTTGCATCAATTCCCCCGGAATTCTCGTCCACACCGAATAAATTAACCTGAAGTCCCTGCGCCCTTCCCTCGATATCTCTCAATGAGTCAGCTAGGCGCCTTCCCTCCTGATGCGAGGTATTAATATCTTGAATTACTTGGTCGGTATCAACCTTTAATTTTTCAACAGATTGATTAACCGCCTCCGAATATTCCTTCGCAGCATTCTGTAAAGCGCGGCCAATCTTTCCATCAATGACCATGTAGGGCCTAATATAGGAAAGAAGGTTATCCAAGTGAGAATTTGCGGCCTCTAAAGAACCAATATTTCGTGTTGATTCATAGCTTTTAAGTTGTTGCAAACACTCATTTACTTGGTTATTAAAATTTCCCCATACCGTCAAAGGGACCAACTCTGGCTCCAGCGATGTCACTACACCTTCGATGTAACCCATCACCTTCTTTAGACGCGCTAACTCCTCAACCGAGGTTAAAACTGTGACATCATCAACCGAGGCACTGGCTACCGATAGCTTCAAATCAGTCCATGAACTTTGAGACATGCTTCCATCAAAACTTTTGGTCCATCTTGACATGGTTTAACTATCCTTGAGATTTATTAAATATACTAAATTTGATAATAATCCCAATTTAATTAAATCTATAAACCAACTCTCCTAGACCGCATTACCCCATACCTGGTGGCGTCCCAGGCATGGTCTTCAGTATCTGTATCTACGTCTTCGGGATTAAGTGAATCTGGCGGCAACTGAGGGATGGTTCTTAGCCAATGCTTACAGGTTGAGAAGATTTTTAGCCTGTCTTCAGCTAGTAACCTAATGATTTCCTGTGCTCCATTTACTCGGCTTCTTGGGGCGTTATAGGCCTCGGTCCATTTAACTCCCTTATCTCTGAAGATTTGCCCGATCGACCTCTCTGCCCCAATCTTGGAGAAGATGGATGGGTCAGCTAGGTTCATGCGGTATTCATATCCAAGGCGTTGGTCGTGAATTTCTATCTTTTTGATCTTCTCCGCCACAACCGTTGCATCCTCTCTGGTGCCCGTGTTTTGTTTATCGCCATATCCATAGAGTTCTCTCCATAGGTAATAGACCCCATCATTAGATAGCGCAAACCAATAGACGGCATATGGCCTGGCATATCCCCAATCCATGGATCGCCATACTTTCCAGGTTGCTGGAATTGCAAAGGGTTCTACAACGTGCTTGGAGGGCTGCCATACGCCTTCCAAGAAACTCCCCACATGGATATCCCAATCTCCCTCTAACCACGCTCTACGTCTGTTTGGATCGCTTAGCGACTCTAGACTCATCAGGTAGTTGGGGTCGTTTTTTAATAGATGCGTGTTCTCGTAAATCGTTGAATGAATTCGCACCCTTGGGAGTGCACCTTCCTGCCTAATGATCTGCCCAGCAGGAATAGCTCTAATCTGAAATCTTTCCTTCACGGATGCGTGACCTACTCCAAATGGATTGCAAGTAGCTCGCACCATCCTTGGCATGCCAGGATGAGATGACCTACAGGTGGAATGCATGGCTTCATAGAATGAGAGGTTGCGCCAGTTGGTGAGCTCTTCAAATCCTAGCCAAGGGTATTCGTGGCCATGATAATTCCAGTAATCGTCTTCATTAGCTCCATAACGAAAATAGAGCATCTCTCCGGTAGGCCACTTCCACACATAGTCAGATTCATTGAACTTGGCACCTGGGAAGATTTGATAGAACCAGCGCTTGCTCTTGGCTACTACGTCAGCCAGTTGGGGATAGGTGAGGCGAAAGAGTGTGCCGCGCCAGTGATCTCCAAAGCCTCTACCTACATGCTGGGCATAGCTCATGAGTAAGGTATCGGTCTTACCCCCTCCTCTGGTGCCTTCGAGCAAAACTTCATAGACAGGGCAAGTCAGAAATAGTGTCTGGCTACCAGGCAATGGCGCCCAGATGGTTTTCATGGGCTAGTGTTTTGCTTGGGCGGCTTGTTCCCACTCATCTATGCTCATAGCGCTTGGCACGACCAGAACTCCACTTTGTAGGGGTGCACCATCTTTACCTGTGTGCTCAATGGCAGATAAGCGGGGATGTACGTAAGGTGCAGCGTGCCTTCCTACGGTGGCAGCCATGTTCAGAAGCTTTATGCGAGCTTCATTTGCTAATGCTTTATCGCCAAGCTCCTCTTCTTGAACATTGCTAGCTTCTTCGTATAACTGGTGCATCACCTTCATCATGACCTCTAGAGGTGTGATCCCCTGGGTAGCAACAGCCTCAGCAATCTGGCGGGTACGCTTAGTTAGGCTGCCAGTCTTGCGACCGGCCCCCTGTCTTTTTCCACCCTTTGATTTCTTTTGATTGTTTTCAATCATGGGGTGACAGTTGGTTCTTTGATGAGCTTCAAAAGATGGGGTTGCAATGCGACTGAATCACCAATGGGCTCATCAAACTCAATGATGATTCGCTGGAATAAGTCATGACGGCTTTGGGCCCCGCGATGTTTGACCACGGTACCTACGCGCCCACTTGGGGTCTTCACCTTTGATCCAATGGGAAAGTCTTCCATGTCTAGGCGATCAATGACGCCAGCTATAGCGTGATTAGTTTGCATTGGGCTTCTCCATCGCTTCTGTGCGCTCTTTTCGCTTGTGTAGTTCGGCAAAGATTCGGGTTTTGAAGGATTCGTAGCTTTCAGAGCCTTGAGCCTTCATCGATAGCTCCCTGCCTTTGGCGTCTATGCCTTCATTAGTTTTCCACCAAGCCTCTTCTTCTGCGCTAGCCACTTCCACCTTCTTGCGCGCCCCTTTGAGTATGGCCAAGACATAGCCTGCGTTGATAGGGGCTGGGTTTGAGACTTTCATTCGGGTTTCCTTTGCTGTGGCAATCGCCTCTGCCACTTCGGCTTCCGTTACCCCGAGATTGACGATGTCTCGTATGCGATAGTCGTCTACGGGTATAGCTCTGCCCTCCTTGCTGATCATGGCCGCAAAGCTTTTGTATTTTTCGATACGCCCCTGAAAAAGTTTTTCTTCATCGGATAGCGTTGTTGGCTCTTGGGGAATTTTTTCCTTTTCACCCCCATTGTTTTGTTTGCCTGGTGTATGGAGATTGGTTACTGGTGACTGGTGTTTGGTGTCTGGTGAGCAATGCGTTCGCATTGCGGTCGCATTGCGAACGCATGCATTACTTGGGGTGATTTCTGGCTGGGATTCGTCCGATGGAAATGATTGCCATCTGCCTTCTGCGCTACGCCTAGCTTTAAGTTGCTTATCTTTGAAGCGGGCTATTTCATGGTCACAGCGCTCTTGTCGCCAGCCAGCATCAGTGGGGGTAAAAAATTCATTAAGAACGGAGACAACTGCATTTTTTTCTTCTTTTGATCGTGCATTGATCAATCTTTGCACCAACTTGATCTCGTTAGGTAGCGGTTTTTCTGTGGCGTAGTACTTTCTAATGAGGCGGCTATAGGTTGCATCCTCTATGAATGTAAGATGCGCAGTCGCTTCTGCGTAATCTCCAATGTGATGCTCGTAGTAATTCATCTCAATCTGTCTCCGTGTAGTTCTTTTTCTTGCGCACAATATTTTTTGCAAGAGATGAATCTAACAATCGGAAAGCGTATCGTCAAACGCGTTTTTTCTGAATTTTTCTTTAATTTATTTATTCATCATTTCGCTGTAATCCATGTTTGAGAAATTCGTGAGAATGATTTTCTTTATCTGAAGTGTTTGTTGATCTAAGTGTGTCCACCACTCTCTTTGCGCTATCAGAATCTTCTGACAAGGCTGTAGCCATTTATTTATATGGCTTGTGTCACTTCTATGAATAAATATTTTTTTGTAGTCAAAAATTAATATGCGTCTTCAAAGTGGGTATTGACTTTTAATTGACCACCAAAATTTCATTGACTACATTGCACTTCAGCAGCACACAAAATGATTCATAACAATACATAAATGGAGATTAAATTTAATGATGGCAATTCGCTTATACAGCTTGTATCGCTCGTATGGATATACAAAAATGAGTTCTGCAAAGATGGCGTTGCAGGTTTATCGTAAAAATGTAAAACGCGCCCGGTAAGGAAATAATCATGAATGACATCACATCTAGAGATATGAACGTGACCTTAATGCGAATTCCTCAGATTTTGAAAATGATGCCGATTTCTAAATCCAAATTTTGGCTCATGGTGCAGAAAGGTGAATTTCCAAAACCGATCAAAATTGGTAGGTCATCCTTTTGGACGTTTGAGCAAGTTCAGACTTTTATTGGGGAGAAGGCAAGACAATCCACCAATTGAAAAATGGCTATCTCCTCAGGTTAAGCTCATTAAATGAGCCAGTTAATTCATAAACTTTAAATACCTCGGGAGATAACATGCATGTGGAGCCGGCACACCAAAAATACGTAGTAAATGTATACAGCGATCAGTCGCCAATCAATAGTGAGCCTTGGAGAAAGCTGGGGGAATATGATCAGCTGCCTCCAGCCATCGAGGCCTGCAAGGGTGTAGTAGATAGATTTCTACAGAACCCAGCACTAAAGGGGCTCTGTACTCAATCTCTAATTCATCACTTCCTAAGTTATGGGGATGTGCCCTGCATCAATGGTGGCGAGAACCTAGGCATATTTGATGTTTACGAATATCTCAATACGAGATGCACTCGATTTAATAGTCAAATACCAGGTCTCCTTTAAAATTCTCAGACTGTGTTAACCTGGTCGAAACAGAAAAAATTCAAATGCCCCAATCAATACCCGTCATAGATCTATTTGCAGGACCAGGAGGTCTAGGTGAGGGGTTCTCATCGCTTAAGAAGCATGGGAAAAATGCTTTTCAATTAAAGCTCTCAGTTGAAAAGGAGCAAAGCGCACATCAAACATTGATGCTCAGGTCACTATTTAGATCATTTGGAAATAAAGTCCCTGATTCGTACTATGACTACATAACAGGGAATATTACCAAGCAAGAGTTTCACTCCGATAAACCAGTTGCAAGCCTTCTAGGCGAGGCAGCTAATGAGGCAAGAAATGAAACTTTAGGAGTCACCTCTACCAAAGATATTGATCAATGGATTAAGGCCGGCATTAAGGGCCACTCAAAGTGGGTCTTAATTGGCGGCCCGCCTTGCCAAGCTTATTCCCTAGCCGGCAGATCAAAGATGATGAACTCTGACCTAGAAAAATATGAATCTGATGCGCGCCATCTTCTCTATAAAGAATACTTACGCATCATTAAGGAGCACGAGCCCCCAGTCTTCATTATGGAGAATGTAAAAGGTATTCTTTCTTCAAAACTTGATGGCGAGCTAATTTTTAAAAAAATTGTTAAAGATCTCAGTAACCCAAAAAATGGATTGAAGTACGAGATCAGGTCACTTACCCTTGAAACTCCCTCAGAAGAACTTGAGCCCAAAGACTTCATTATTGAGTCTGAACGCTATGGAATTCCCCAGGCGAGACATAGAGTCATACTATTTGGAGTCAGAAAAGACTTAGCCAAGAAGAAACACCGCATCCTTCAGGAAGAGGATGAAATGGTGACCGTTAATGATGTATTGAAATCAATGCCGCATATACGAAGCAAACTCTCTCAAGAGAAAGATTCTTTGAAGGAGTGGTGCAAGACAGTACAAAGCACCAAATCAATGCTTAGTGGCTGGAATCCAGAACAGAAGAAAACTCTAATTGCTGAAATGGAGCGAAGTGCCCAGTTAAGTCTTGAAATAATGAGCGCTGGGGCAGCTTACCTGAAAGGTAAGCCAAGGGCACTAAAGAACTCTGAACTCAACGACTGGCTAATCGACCCGAGACTTAGTGGTGTGATTCAACACCAATCTAGATCGCATATGCGATCAGATATTCAAAGATACTTTCTTTTGTCTAACTACGCCAAGGTATTGGAAAGGTCGCCAAAAATTAGGGAGTTACCGCCTAAGTTGCTACCAGACCATCAGAACGCTAGCTCGGTTAACGCACCCTTTCAAGATCGATTTCGCGTACAACTAGGCGGCCATCCGAGCACAACTATCGTGTCCCACATTTCGAAGGATGGGCACTACTATATCCATCCAGACCCATCACAGGCACGTAGCTTAACCGTAAGAGAGGCTGCCAGACTACAAACATTTCCAGATAACTACTACTTTGAAGGAAACAAAACCTCTCAGTACGGTCAAGTCGGCAATGCAGTACCGCCATTGCTAGCTAAAAAAATTGCCGATATTGTTTACGCTTTTTTGGCCAATTAATTCAACTCTGGGATATTGTCTGCAGGCGGGGAATACTTGCCGTCTTTCACAGCTTCCCAACATTCAGATTTTTTAGCCCATTCAGAAATCATTCGACCCGCCGATGACTTATGAAGTGCGCTGTTAACTTCTCCAGCCCAAATTTTTAGCTGATTTCTAAGCTCCGAAGAGATATCCTGATTAGTCCACACTCGCTCAAAGTTAAATTTGCTTCCATGAAACTCGGATAGCATCGCAACTAGGTATGTTGCAACATTTCCCTGGAAGGCTGGAAACATAGGCCGTACCAACGCGCTAGTTTTCTTATAAATAATAGCCTTAGAAACCATATTTTTAAATTCCGAGACTGTTGGCATAGGCAAAGGATTTCCATCTAAACCAGTATTGATGTAGTCCATGAATTTCTCAAAATTCTTCTGTGAGCCCAAACTCACTAGATCTGGCCTTCTATCCCAAGTAAGCATATATTTCGCTAAATCAGTTTTAGTGATCTTTCTAGAAGATGGGATAACGTCAGTTTTAAGCACCTTAAGTTTTGCCGGGGTATTACCTTCACGTGTGAGTAAAGTGTTATAGCTCCCCGCTGCCCTTTCATAAAACCAACGCCCTATACCATTTGGGCAATATGTTGAGGATGCAAGCTTTTCAATCTCCACATGGAAGGGCTTATTGGCCGCCAAATCTGATTGCTTGACAGAGTTCTGACTATTCGCATATCTAGATATATCGGAAACCAACGATTCCTCGTCTTCAGGACTTGTAGACTTGAGAATAATAATTTTTGCAGGAATGCGGACGCTAGCTAAATTAATCTCAGGGAATTTCTTCTTGGAGAAATAGATAGATGCAGTTGTTTGGCCACCGTTAACAATCTGCATGCCCTTCAAACCCTTTATTCCGGGGCCGCCATCAGAAGTTTTGCCCAGCATAATTTCATCGGCAACTAAAACAATTCCATTGTTATAGGCCATAAATTTCTCAGGATCATTCCTTAATGTGTCTCTAATTCCTCGGTTAATTTTCCCTGTAGAGCTTAAGAATGAGCGTACGTTTGCCTCCAATAACCTCGGCCCATATTTTTCATAAATGAATCGGAGGGCATCGCCATTGATTACCGTCAAGGCATAGTCATAGTCATCTATCTGCCCCGGTACGTAGACACACGGTAGCGCAGTACCTGATACATCCTCAAAGTTAACAATTAATTCATCTCTAGGCTTACCCTCAGACCAATGCCTGAATAAGCGCTCAATATCCATGACTTCCAACTTAACTGTTTTTCCGCCAACCTCGCGGGACTTAAAGTTTTTGGACTTAGCCACCCGATCAGACAATACATACACTCTGATTTGCTCTAGGGATGAATAGCATTGCTCAATTGTTAACGCGAATGCATAGGCATCATGTGACTCATGCATTGTTGCAGCCAACTGGCCATCGGCACACTTTGCCAGAAATCTCAGGCATTGTTCAGCAGCTGTTTTAGTTTCAGTTTCGGAAATTTGTTGAATTTCTCTGGTGTCACTATAGAGACATACAAATAAGTCCAATTGCTCCATATCCTCAGAAAGTGAGAAGCCGGTTAAGCGCAAATTGGCATTTCCAACCTTACCTGAGTAATGACAAATTTCCGGATCGAAAGTCATGCCAATTTCTGACATATGCTCCATTACTTTTTCGGAAAATACCAACTCCGGAAAGGGAAATCCATCTTCATTTGATTTAATCCGGCCTTCAATTTCTTGATGAACCTCATCCTGCAGCTGATTTAAGAATTCTTGTAATTCCATTAAATGCTTACCCCTACTTTATTTAGTATTTCTTTTAAGTCTAACGCCTTGGCTGGCAAGGAACTAATATCTATTTCATATCTTGCAGATTTAATTAATGGATTGAGTAATTGCGGTGTCAATCTTGGAAAATCCTGATCAACTTCATACATCAAAGATTTCTCAATCACTAAAAGGCGGTCATAGGCGCCAGAATGCATATCTAAATACCCTGACCGTAATAATCTACTCTCAAAATTGCTTAGCAAGCTCAGATCCCCTCCTAGCTCAGTACGTATTTCATCGATAATCATTGGCAAAGATATCCCGGCAGGTGATATCCCCAATTTTTTTCCAACTAAGTAAAGGGGCTTATAGGTGCTGTCACTTAACTGATCCAATGAGCCTATCTTTGCAATAAACCCATCTTGCGAAACAGTGGATTTAACCTCAATAGCTCCAAAGCCAATATGGAAATCTTGCAGTCCATCAAGAGGACCATCCCAAGTTTTAATCGCTTCTTCTTTAAGCCCTAAATCAAGTAAATCTTTTAAAAAAGAGAGTTCGCCAAATAGACCGGTTTGACTTTCTATAGTGAGGCTTTGCCTCCCCTTCTTCATGAAATCCTGCCAAGCAGATACTCTATCCAAAAAAGAATGCAAAAGGACATCGCCCTTGGTCGCGCCCATAACCTCGAGCAGGCTAAAAAGGTTTTCTAGCATGGCAACATAAAGATCGGGACTTCCGTCCTCAGATTTAGCAAGGGCAATCCACTTCTTCCCCTCAACTTCTACGTGCTCAACTGAGAACCCCTTACCGCTTGGTAGCAACTCCGCTCTCGGCAACGTTGTTACCTCAAAGTTGAATATTGCTGCCTCCCTAGGCCCTGGAAATGCCATACCGGCCATCAAGCCACAGTTCGAAAAACTGGAGACGGGTATTACCTGCCAGCCATTTTGAGCCTTCGACGCCTCAAATGTTTTCCATGCATCTACAAATTCATTAATCAGCTTCACCAAATTCCTCCCAGAACAATTGATTCACCTGATACTCCACCTTAACGCCATCCTCACTTGCCTCAGTAGATGGAAAGCTGATTGCAAAGCCCATAACAGGATCTTTATAGCCAACATCCTCAAACATTGAATCTTTAATTGCATCATTGCTTGAATCAAGGGGGTAAAGAATCAACAATCCCTTATTAATAGGCGCATGTCCCTCATATCCAAAACCTTTGATTTTTCGAATCTGAATACCGCCCGGGATTTTTGGTGGAACCAGATTACTTCTAGCTGGATCTAACTGCCATGCTTTTTTAGTTGCTTCTAGGGCTGCCGACCATGCCGCTTCATCCAAATCAACCGCCTCATCACTAGGATCGGTTAAAACGCCAATTGAATATCTACCCTCGACACTTTTGTGTTTTCGAGTTTTCATGCTCTCAATCTTTAAGCCACTTTCGAATGTATATGCAGCACCGCTACCCTCACCCATCAATACAACATTCCAATCATTTAATTGGTCCGCAGCAGCTAATTTCTTAACAAAATTAGCAATCATTTGACTGTTAACCCTAGTCGATGTGGGATGAGACTCGTATTCACTCAAGAAGTCGACAATTTTTTTAGGCTCAACTCCTTCCCATAAATAGCTATTACGCAATTCTTCGATCTTGCCACCAGGGCGGCTCAACTTAATGCCTTTTTGAGTAGGCCCACCCATAGAGGTTATTAAATGATTTGTGGCAGCTAAATTCAACAGCTGCTTATCCTTTTCCTTAAAGAAGGCAATCGTTTGCAATAAGCTTCCGCTAAACGATAGGTAAAGCGTTTCTGCAGTTCTCATTTTTAGGGGTGATGTCACCATCAATACTGAATGTGACTTCACCTTAAGGCCGTAATCAAGTGGTGATCCACCACTTTCCACCATAAGATCAAACTCTTCCCTTAACTCTTCAGCTGCATCGGTTATGGCTGCAAACCATCCTATTAAATCCTGGGTTATATATAGACGACAAACATCTACATATCCAGGGCGATATCCAAACCATCGCCCCATCTGCATGAGGGTGTCGTACATTTTTGACGTACGAATGAAATAGCTCACACACAAACCTTCGAGGGTTAAACCCCTCGATAACTTATCGCCGCCAATTGCTATAACCTTTAGACCGGTCTGAGAATGTGTTGTGTAATCCAGCGCATCTTTGGCGCTACCATTGATCATCCTAACGCTGATATCAGACAAGACTCTTGGCAAGATATTCAGAACCTCATCCCAAGTTGGAAGTGTTTTAGATAATTCTAAATACTTATCTCTCGAGGCGATATCCTCAAATTCTTTATAGGTTGGGACATAGTCCGTTACCCACAAATCCTTTAGTGCAGCAATAACTTTTTCGTTGTCAATCTTCCAAGTTATTCTCTGCTTAATGTGGGCAACATATTTCTCAACTTGGTTGTATACGGCCTCTTGTACAAGATTGAATCTTGTTACATGAACCAACATTGACGAGTGCCTATCCTCTTGACCGCGTAAATATCTGACAGCGCAAGTCAAAAAGAAGGAATTCACGGCATTTTCAAGACTCTGGGGGATGCGATCTTCACCATTACATAACGGATGGTGATCCTTCTTATGCTTCAGGGGCATCCACTTGAGTTCTTCAGCTTCATCTTTGTAATTAATTGAACGTATAACTGGCATTCCACCAGTGCGCTCTTCCTCACCATGGAGACCAAATACTCTCGCAGGACCAATGTAATTTGATGGGGCAGCCAAATTCTTAATAAATGCAGATGGAAATAAGTCCTCACCCTCCTCAACGGTTTTATTTTTTCGATGAATGAAGATGTTCGCAAACGGCGTTGCGGTATATCCAACATATGCAGACTTTGAAAATGAATTAAGGATTTTTCGAATACCCGCATTGATTGCCTTGGGCTGATAATCCTCATCTAAAGTACCATCGGAATAATGAACCTGCTCCCCTGTGTCTACAGATGCATGGTCAGCCTCATCATCAATGATCATTAGGGGCAATTTAGATACATACTTACGCTGATTTTCATCCGTAGCATCAGCAACGTGATTCTTGATCCACATAAGAAGCCGATTTAATACAGTTTTGTTCTTTTTGACGACAAACAACCAGGGGCGCTCCTCAGGTCGATTTGCTAAATGGTTCGCCACCCTAGTATTGAAGTCTCCGTTATCGAGTCGGGTTGTAAAACAAGCTGGAGATAACTGCATGTCACTATCAATCTCGCCAACGCCCACACCAATAGGATTAGCTGGATCGCCACTAGAGGAAGTTTCATATCCAAGAAACCCCTCCTCTAGGCGTATCTGGGTCTGGGAACGCAAATTGTTATGCATGCCCGCTAAAACAATAATTAATTTATATCCGGCATCAGCAGCTTTTGCGACTAATGCCGTGTAATTGCTTGTCTTGCCAGATTGAACGTGCCCAACAACTAATCCACGGCGATCGAAACCGCCATCTCTTTTTGGATCAGCCAATAAATCTAAAATTTCATCTGTAGTTTTATCTAATTTTTCCACTGCAGGGGCTGAAATCTCCTGCTCTAACCAAGTCGCATATCGTTGCCAGTATTTCCAGTCCTGCTTTCTTTCAGCAGTAATCCACGGCTCACTTTTTTTATCCGAAATTGTTGAATCAGTTCCAATCCAGCGACTAAACCGTCTTATTAGCTCCTCAACAACCTCATGGACCTCTACCCCCTCAGCGAGAGAGGGGTCCATTGAAAATGCGAGCTTTATTTTTTCTTGGATGAGTGATGGGGTAATTAAGCTCTTGTCCTTAACCCTCATTAGAAGGGTTTGAGCAATATTAATTACGCCCGTTAAATTTTCTTTATTTGCGCTCATTTTTAAACTTTATAAGTTTGAAATTAAATTAGGGTAGTGATTAAAAGGCTCACTAGATAACAATGTCTTTTTTGCCAATTCAGAAGACATGCCGCGCCTTAAAGTTAAATCCTCAAATACTGCTGTGAGGACCTCTACTACGCCTTCAGATGGCTGCTCGGCAAAAGCTGTTCTTGGTGTCTCTTTTGCTTCTGCTGTATCAAGCCATATCTTTTGTACGGGGACGGTTTCTTCGATAATCCTGAGAAGCGCCTTAATTTGAGGACTTAATTCCCCAGAAGACTCCATGATGGATTTAATGGCTGGGTGATCCGTATCAATTCGATAGCGGATTCCACCCTTAAATACCTCAGATCTCCACGCATTGTGTATCTCCTCTTTGGGAGTACTCTTGTTATAAAGGCCGCGATGCGCAAAAACCCTTCTCGCCTTTGCTCTTGTATCTTCAGCAATTTTTATTAGCAGTGGCCTAATTGAAAGCGGTGGTCGCGCTATAGATTTTCGAATATCAATCTTCCAATCAATATCCGATGTATTTGTAATATCAACCGATATTCTGGCAAGCCTATGCGACTCTTCCCTTGTCCATGCCCGTCGACCGCCTAAACCCAACCAGCCGCCGGATACCAGAAGTCTATCGCTCCGATATACATAGAATCCTTGCTGCGAATTCCATCCGTCTGGCCCGCCCCAGCGCTCGTATTCTTCCGCAGTTAGCTGGTCGTTGTGAGGTAACACATAGCCCCTAATCTTAACGATCCCAGAAGGCGTTTTATATGGCACTTCAGGCGATGCCATAGTAAAAGAGTTATTGCTCATAAACGGATCCCAAGGCTTGACTGGCACATCATTGATTGTCAATTTAAGCCTAGGATGGGATCCTTCTATAAAGCGATGAAAAATCATGCCCAAAGTCTGGTCAACTTTTTCTATCAAATCTAGATACTCTTGCTCAGAAAAACCGGGGGTGACGATGCGGTCCATTACCTCCCACAAAACCACAGTGCCATGAGTGGTTGGCATATTTTCGACTATCAAACCGCTAGAGCTGGGATCAGCGCCCTCCAATAAATGCCAGCCCCCATCAGCATTGTTGGCTAGATAGTCCAAATCCCAACGCAAGCAACTTAAAACGCCGTTCTTTGTTGAGCCAACCGTCAGTCGCCTGCACTGCGAAAAGGACGCCGACTTTAATCCAATCCCAAATCTCCCTAGATCATTTGGCTTTCTTTGAGAAGTTGGATTCTTATCTCCCAAGCGCATTGCCAATTCGAGCTCGGCATCACTCATACCGTCACCATCATCTATGACCAGAATGGAGCTCCCCAAGTCATTCCAAATGAACTTTAGAGAAATATTCTTAGCGCCAGCCGAAATTGAATTATCAATAATGTCCGCAAGCGCAGCACCTGTGGAGTATCCCAAGCCTCGCAATGTTTCTATCATTGCAGATGCATTTGGAGGTGCCGACCTAAATTTGTTTATCTGCATTTACGCTTCCAATACTTTCTTTTCAGAGAATAATCCCAAATGCCTCAATGCCGATGGGCCTTGAAGCCTTTTCAGTACCTTAACCTCAATCTGCCTAATTCTCTCTCTAGTTACCCCATAAAGCTCACCAACTTCATCAAGAGTCAGTGGGGATCCGTCATACCAGCCGAACCGTAATTTAATAACTGAAACCTCTTTTCGATCCATATTTTTAAATATAGATTCAAATGATCTTCTCAGCATCCAGTTAGATAGCCCAACGCCATCTTCATAAGCCGGGAATCCATAAGATTCAAGTCGCTCAATATCCTCCGAGTCCTCAGAATCAATAGAGATCATTGTAAATTTTGCGTTTTTCACCCTTTTAATTCTTACTTCTGAGATATCCAACATCTCAGCTATCTTTTTATTCCTTAGTGGAAGAGGTATATCCATAAGGCCACGCTCTGCACGATCAACTTTATTCAATAGCTCCCCAACATGAACTGGAAGCCGAATCTCCCTTGACTTATCCTGGACCATACGACTAACAGCTTGACGAATCCACCAAGTGGCGTAGGTAGTAAATCGGAATCCTCTTTTGTATTCGAATCTTTCTGCAGCCTTAATTAATCCAACGAAACCTTCCTGCACGAGATCTGAAAATGGAAGATCGCTATATCTATAAGCCCTAGATAAGTGAGAAACAAGCCTTAAGTTTGATGTAACTAATTTATTACGAGCGCTTAAAGAGCACTCAATATGAAAAGCTAAAACCGGGTCTTGTAAGTACCCTTCAAAAATTAGATTTTGTATGTATTTAAAATTAATGTTGAGCTTGCGTAGATGATCTCGAATTTGAGCTTGGATTGCATCCGTCATATCAAGCTCAACTAGCTCTATAAATTCTTTTATCTGGGGATCTATTGCAGAAATTTCATCAGACTCCTCCTCTTCGGAATCTTCGAGGGGCATTGAAATTTGGCCGGGAGTTAAGTCACCCTCCCCCTCATCCTCCACCACAACCACCTCAGAAATTATCTCTTCGCGATCTAATAGTCCACTCAAGACTTTTCTTAAATCTTCGGCAATGATTTTTATCGCCGATGTGTTTCCGGCAAGAGTCTTAATGGATTCTTCATAACTGCTATCAATCTTTTTGCCAAGATCAATTTCCTCTTCATGTGTAAGTAGATCCCCTCCACCTAGTGGAATACTCAAGCTCCGATAAAACCATGACTCATCCTGAAGGTTATTATCTATAAGGTAAACAAGCTGATCGTAGAGGTCCTCCAAATGATCATCTTCGGCCAGAGCTTCAGAAACTCTATCAAGACAGATTGAATCCTGTATCTTGAATTCCAAATCTTCAAAAGCTAGTACTAGTGAGTCTAGCAATACCTCATCAAGCTCTTCATGCTCGTCTAAGGCAATTCTTTCCAATAAAGATATTGGAATTGCCCCATTTAAATGGCCAAGATAAATTGCCTCCTTTACAAGCGCTTTATCGGAAACTGATAGTTGCTCCTTTCTTCTTCGCCAGGCGACTTTCCCCGGCAAATCTATTTGGACCTCTGCCCACTCCTCATCCCTATCAATAGGCTTATGCGAGAGGATTTTTACCTGAATCTTATTAGACTCAACACCAATATTAACTTCATGTGACGGCAATAGAATTTCAGCATCCTCTACCCAGCCACTCAAATCGAATGGCTCAGAATCTATCTGAACCTCAACAAGCTCGACCGACCCTAAGGATGGGGCCGTTAAGACTCCAGCAACATCAGAAAAGCCTGCATTTATAGCGAGATCTGCAGCATTCTGTTGGTCATAGTTCTTAATGCTAGGATCAGCGCCAAGTGACAATAGAAGGTTTACGGCATCTAGGTTCCCCTTTCTAGCCGCATACATTAATACAGTTAAACCGTCTTTATCTTGAGCATTTATAGAATCGCCACGGCTAATCCTATTATTAATTGCTGCCGTGACATTTCCAAGGGCGGCAAATTTCAATAGGGAACTAAATCCCAATTGCCTTGACTCTGCCCCCTCAAAAATACCGTCTACCAAAATGAAATCATTCCAATTTATATATTTATTATTAGATGATAGTGAATAACTATCGCAGATTTACATTTTTGGAGGAATGGCAAGAATCACAGTAATAATGGCCTTCAAACTCCCAAGATTTAAGACCGAGCTTCTTTGTGCACCAATAGCAATATAAATTTGATGATGGCACAAATTCAGCATCCACTTTCTTCCAATTTAGAGCTTTGACTCTTTGTTTACTAGACTCCGTCTTTTTCTTATTGGCGGAGTATTTTTTGGCGGCTACCTTTGCCCTTCTTTTTGGGGATTTATTAGCAACAACTCTTTTTTTTCGCCTCGTTTGACGAGTTTTTTGGATTCCTAAAATATGTAAAAAAATTATGAATAAAAACTCAAAAAATGCACCGACCGACCGAATAGTTAAATCTAAATATTGGAGATAACTATTGATATTAACTTTTATTAAAGCTTTATCACCACCCAATTTATGACCGGCGGGATTTACCTTGCTATCTTGAGAACCCTTATTAGCGGCTCCATCTTTACTTTTTAATATCTTCGACTCTTCTACCTTCTGCGAAGACTGAATGTGAATATCTGACCAATCCTCATCCCTATCAACTAATATATGCTCAGAAATTCTTAACTGAATTACCTTCTGATCGCTATAGACACTCTCTTCATGTTTGGGCAAGGTTGATCCTTCCGCAGACTCCCAGACGAGTCCACCCAATTCCTCTTCTCCCCGATTTACTGTATTCATCTGTATATAGTGTCATAAATTAGTAGCTCGTTAGATGAGCCACTAGCACCATCACTTCAGAGACAAAATCATTGAATTTCGCACAGACATGCATCCACTGATTTCGAGCGATTTTTTGATTTTTTTATATAGCTTTAGCGTCGTAAGTAGGTCTGTATGTATGCCTTACGTCTATTGACCTCCTTAGAAAATGAAACCCCCGCTGAGTCGTGAACTACTGCTAGGGGCTCTTGTAACAATGTCTTATCGGCTAAATAGGGGTTGCCACTCGAATCACGCAGCCTAAACTTTGGCAAGCCCAATATCTTTGCCGTATCTACAAATGCGGCTACAGCCAATGGTGTATTTAGGGGAATGGCCAATTTACCGCTAGGAGACACCTGAAGGGGTATGAGGGCAACAAGTACCAAGGCGCTAGTAAGCATGGGCTCTTTATAAAATTTGATAGTTTTTTCATTTTCTTGAACTACTAGCTCATTAGGCGAGCCTTAATCCTTTTAATCTAGCTCCATAGACACTTTTTTGGAGGTAACTATGCAATATCTGATCACCCTACTTTTGATTGCTCAGGCAGTTTTATTAGCGCGAGGAGTATCTGCCCAAGCTATTTATGGCCCAAATGGAAACTATGTTGGCTATAGCCAAACATCGCCCAGCGGTGTGACTAATGTCTATAACTCCACGGGACAGAACGTTCAGTCGTTTCAGACTGATAACGGGCAGACTAATTTTTATAGTCCTCAGGGTGCCTATCAAGGCGCCTCAACTACACCAGTTTATGCAGCACCTAATTCAACAATCAACGCACCTCGTCAAGCACCACAAGCACCCTCTGTGAAAGGTTGGTAATTCAAATGAAAAAGATCATTATTCAAAGCAGTCTTCTAATGACTACAGCATGTTTCTCTTCGGGAGCTTTTGCTCAAGTTACGAGCTGGGAGAACAGCCCTATGAATTACCAGAACAGTCCCATGAACTATGAGAATAGTCCTATGAATTACAACAATAGCCCTATGAACTATCAAAACAGCCCCATGAATTACAACTCTAATAATGGGGTTTATGACAACAGTGGCAAGCGCATAGGTTATGAAGTTACCGCGCCCTCAGGCGTTACCAATGTATTTGATAACAACGGCAACCGAATTGGATACTCGCCCGCTAAAAAATAAATTGATTCAGTTAATAAGTATTCCAACCGCCTGACCCATTAGGTAGAGTTTGGATAAGTTCACCACCAGGCGTATAAGTGTTGTATCCCCCTGAACCATTTGGCAAGGTCTGTGTTACACCGCCCTGAGGCCCGTAGGTGTTGTAACCACCCGAACCGTTAGGTAGGGTCTGTGTCAGCGAACCGTTTCGTCCATATGTGTTGTATCCACCAGACCCATTTGGCAATGTTTGAATTGGCTGGGCAATCGATGAGATTGAAGCCAGGGAGGCAATTGCTAGGCCTAGGATTTTTTCAAATTTAAGCTTGATCATTAACGACTCCGATATTTAGCGCGTACTTTTTCTCGCTGCACAAATGAAACGTGAGCAATCAAGGCTTCGCTGAAAAACATGAAAAGGCCAATAAAGAAAGCTTGAACAAGCCCTAAATCTAATCCTCCCTGCTCCAAGCAGTATGCGCTGATAAACATTAAAAATAGACCGAGTAACTTAACCATTTTTCACTCCTTTTGTTGATATAGGTCAGATTAATGACCAACTAGCTCACGAAATGAGCTATAAACTAACTAAAGTGATAAAAACAACAAAAGATATAACTATTAGGGGTTCTTATGAGTGACATGGAACGGCTACACCGCATTAAGTACATGATTCAGCAGCGTAAATGCGTGCCCAGGGAAGACTTCCTAGATGAGCTAGAGATCTCCCCTGCAACGTTTAAGCGCGATCTAGAGTACCTACGTAGCCGCCTGAAGGCATCTATTGTTTATGACCGATTTATGGGTGGCTATAAGTTTGAGAATCCAGACCAAGTAGACAAGATCGAAATGCCAGGCCTTTGGTTCTCTGAAAAGGAGGCTACGGCTTTAGTACTCATGCAGCACTTACTCTCTTCGCTTGATCAAGGCGGACTTATTGGCCCGCATATTGAACCCTTAACTGCAATCATCGATGGCATCTTGGGTCAAAGTGAAACTTCTGCAAAAGAATTGCGCAAGCGTATCAAGGTGGTTGGAATGGGTGCACGTAAGAACTCCATTGAGAACTTCTCCGAGATCGGAGCCGCCCTACTCAAGCGCAATCGTCTAGACATCTCCTATTACTCCAAAGGCAAGGATGAGCTTACTGATCGTGAAATCTCACCCCAGCGTCTTATCTATTACCGCGAAAACTGGTACCTAGATGCTTATTGCCATACGCGTAATGATTTACGGAGTTTTGCCGTGGATGGCATTCGTAAGGCAACCTTATCAAACAAGAAGGCTGAAGAGGTATCTGATAAACAATGCCAAGAACACTTTGCGGAGAGCTATGGAATCTTCTCAGGTAAGGCAACCCAAAGAGCCAAACTACGCTTTACTCCTGAGCATGCACGCTGGGTTTCAGGGGAACACTGGCATGGCCAGCAAGTGGGCAGCTTTGATAAAGAGGGCTTTTTTAACTTAGAGTTTGATTACAACCAAGATCCAGAGCTAGTCATGGATATCCTAAAGCATGGATCTGGAGTTGAAGTGATTGGTCCAGCAAGCCTTAAAAAGCGTGTCCAAGATGAGCTACAAAAAACTTTAAAGCGCTACACCTAACTAACGAATACTCCAGTCATAGGCCAAATCAATAAAGATTGAAGCCTCATCAGACAGATATCTTGGGGATGGGATTATTCCAACTCTGCCTAGATCTAATCGATCTGAATCCCAGCAAGTTTGAATGGTTGCATCAATCGATATATCTCCACCTGAGTGATGCTTCAATGCAAAGCAAAGCTGATCCAATTTTTTTGGATGCAGGCTATAGAAATCACCATGTATCCCATGCGCAAATTCTGCGGCTCGCTGCCCATGCAAAGGATCGCGCCCATCATTTAAGCGGCAGCTGTCATGCAGAAAGCCAAAGAGCTCAACTACCAGTAAGTCAACATTGCGGAGCTGGCCAATATTGTTTCCATGATGGAATACTCGCGCCCAGTGGTTGGCACCATGAACGCCATGCCAATCAAGCTTGAACTCGCTTCGAATGAGTTGAATAAGGCCCGATCTATCAAAATCCATATCTCATAGCCTTTAGATAGTATTTTGCTGAATTGAAGAACTTAACTCGCCCTATTTTGTACTTAGTGAACAACCGCTTCCTCAACCTTTGGCTTTCCCTCGGGATCTTTTTTTTGACTAGTAACCAAAAAATTCTTTGTTTCTAACGCCACCTTTAGATATTCATCGGTAGCCGCTCTAAAATTATCGGCACCATCTTCCTTGCTAAAGATATAGGTAAGGCTAAAAATAAGATTGTCAGCATCCTCACCATCAACCGTTACAGCACTACTTTCATCGTTATCAACTACACGTAAGCCTCTAGTAAATTCTGGCTTTTCATCATCAACCCAACTCATATCGAGTCGATCAATATCAAAACGTAAACTTCGAAACAAGTTATTTACTGTGAATCGCGCTCCACCCAAATATGTGTAATTACGCATGACACCCCCCAAGGTTGAATAAGTAACATTTATGAGTTAATTATTAAGACTTGGTAGCTCAAATAGTGAGCTTTAAATCAATATTGAAGGGATGCTTTTAGGTAACGCATTCAGCCTTCAATAAAGGGCTCTCGAGTCCAATGCTCACGCCCCTCCACCTTGCCGGTGGAGATCTTGGTTTTACGGTGCGATTCCTCTGACCTGATGGCCTCCTCGAAGGCCTTCTCTTGGGCTTCTGCAGCGGCCCTGTTCTTTGCCAACTGCGAAGCGGGTATGACCTCTTTACTCTCAATCATCTGCTTGAGAGTTTTCATACCTTTTATTTTTCCAACATACTCAAGATCACTCATGCGTTAATCATAATTCTTTCCTAAGGGCATGCTTCGAATACCTTATTCAAATCCATCGTCTCTAATGGGCTCACTCTGTCCAGGCAAACTCATTCCGCTTGCCACTTTATAAATCGGATCCCTAGCGTTAATTTGCTCTTGCGCCCAACTTATCCAACCACCTAGCTCTTCTTTGTTTTTACGTCTTACAACCCTATTGCCCTTTATGGCTTTTACAAACTCTCTAAGCACGGCCAATTCATTCCAGCGCTCTGCCGCATCCTTGAGCTGACCCCATTTCCAGGCTTCTACCTCCCGAGCCCATTTAATGTCGGCTAGGCGCTTGCGCTCTGCCTGCTCCCTTGCCTCACTAGCCTCTCGCTCCACCCTTGCTATCTTGGCGTCAAATGAAAGCTCAGCAATGAGGTTTATCAATTTCCCAAGCTGCTCCTCTACGCTGGTCTTTTCAGAGTCTTTAATAATCTTCCATCCGCATATATCGTTATGGCGAATCCTTAGCTCTAGCCTTCCAGATGGAATGTAGTCAATATCCATCATGTATGTATGAGTCTGCCCGCCATGAGTCCAACTACTTTTTCTCTTCATTGGCTTGGGCGGTTTAGTGCTTACTTCATAGAACTCAATTGTCACTACATCATCATCTCTCATGAATGCGGTAACTTCTGGATTTGAATATTTACGATAGCCACCCAACCGATAACCGCGAGAGGTGAATTCGTTGATGAGGGTCTGAAGTATTCGTTTTACCCGTGGAACGCTATGCGGACCAATCTGGACATCAAAACCAGCTTTAGATTCTGACCTCCCAAATTTTGAGTAGCCTTCCATCTTGAAGTCCTTGAAGGTCTTCTCGATCTCTTCATGGAATTTATTGCCCTTGTAAACCTCTACAACTGGAATAGGCTCAGCAGGCTTATTTAGCCTAGCCTCCATGATTGCTTTATCCCGAGTGCGGACACGTATCAGAGGATCGTGTTCGTTCCACCAAGGCTCTAATGGAGGCCTCTGTGCCGTTACCTTCCCATGCTCCAGCTTGGCCCAATAACCTAATGGTGGCTTAGGTACACCATACTGCTTGCACCACTTGCCAAGGGCCACATCCGAGAGTCCAATCCTCAGTGCAACCTTGGTGGCCGGCTCAGTCCAAAGAAGTTCATAAATTTCACTGCGTGTATATGATTCCCTTTCCATCGCCAACCCCTCCAGAATATGAAGACAATTTAATTAAATTGTACGAATTAAATCTGGGGGTATTTTTGGGCTACAAAATGACGTTTAGTTCGATCTACGCCAATTAATTTTGAGAAATGTTTTAGTGGTGGGTAGGCTGGTGGGTAGAGTCTTTTACAGAAAAAGAAAAAGCCCCGGTTAAGGGGCTATGTCTTTGTTGTATAAAGCAAAAAGCAGGTAGGTTGCCAGAGTTACTGGCGGAGACGAGAGGATTCGAACCTCCGATCAGAGTTTTAGCCCCGATGCTCCCTTAGCAGGGGAGTGCCTTCGACCAGCTCGGCCACGTCTCCGTACTTTTTACAGCTCTTCTGATACTACAACGCCACACAGTTTAACGGATAACCGCTTCTGAGGGGCTTTAATACCCTTTTGATTGGTTTACTTCTGGTCGAGCTCAAATGCCTTGTGCAAGGCGCGTACTGCTAACTCCATGTACTTCTCGTCAATTACTACTGAAATTTTGATTTCACTTGTGGAGATCATCAAGATATTGATGCCCTCTTCTGACAAGGTGCGGAACATTTTGCTAGCGATGCCTACATGGGAACGCATGCCAACGCCCACAACTGAAACTTTGGAAACCTTAGGATCACCTGAGATTTCTTTTGCTTCGATATGTGCTTGAACTGTGTTCTTCAAAATATCCAAAGCTTTCTGATAATCAGCTCTTGGAACTGTGAAGGTGAAGTCAGTCTTACCATCTACAGATTGATTTTGAATGATGATGTCCACATCAATATTTGCATCAGCGATTGGACCCAGAATTTGATAGGCGATACCTGGACGATCAGGAACTCCTAACACGGTAATCTTCGCTTCATCACGCGCAAAGGCGATGCCGGAAATAACTGCGGCTTCCATAGTGCTGTCCTCTTCAAATGTAATCAAGGTGCCCGACTTCATCTCTTGGTCTAAGGGCATCAATGGATCTGTCAACGATGACAGAACACGGGTTTTAACTTTGTACTTACCGGCAAACTCGACTGAACGAATTTGCAATACCTTAGAACCGAGGCTAGCCATTTCTAGCATCTCTTCGAAGGTAATCTTATCCAAGCGACGCGCATCCTCACAGACGCGTGGGTCAGTGGTGTATACGCCATCGACGTCGGTATAGATCAAGCACTCATCGGCTTTGAGTGCAGCAGCCATCGCTACCGCGGAAGTATCAGAACCACCGCGACCTAAAGTAGTGATATTTCCTTCTGAATCCACCCCCTGGAATCCAGTGACCACTACTGCACGACCTGTATTGAGATCATTCAGAATCTTTTTATCATCAATGCTCTTAATGCGGGCTTTGGTAAAAGCAGAATCCGTATGCACAGTAACTTGCCAACCAGCGTAGCTCACTGCATCAATACCTTCGCGCATCAACGCTAAGGCAAGCAAACCAGAGCTGACCTGCTCACCCGTTGAGGCAATTTGATCCAACTCGCGGGGATTTGCTTCAGGATTAATTTCTTTTGCTAAACCGAGCAAGCGATTGGTTTCACCTGACATGGCCGAAGGTACTACGACCACCTGGTGGCCAGCACGCATCCATTTGGCAACGCGTTTAGCGACATTCGCAATGCGCTCAACCGAGCCCATTGAGGTGCCACCGTATTTATGAACGATAAGAGCCATAAAACCGTCTATTCAATTCTCTGTAAGCGGGAAATAACTACCCGAGGATCTAAAAAGGGCTTATTTTACAGCGTTTTGAACCTACAAAGCCTTCTCTTGCCACTCGGGCAAAACGCGTGATCCAGAATCTACTAAGTGTGGATGACTAAGGCCTACGCCAGCAACCGCAATCAGTTGATTGTCAATATACAGCAGAGGCGCATTGCGTTGCCAAGGTGGTATGTCGCCTTCCTGGAAGAGATTTTTCAAGGTTTTTCGCGGAGCATTGGGTTTAATTTGTAGCTTTTCAGAACCCGACCTGGTTTTGGTATGAATACGCCCTTCTTTTTGAGCACTTTTTACCCAGGCAGCCGGCAAGCCCAGATTTTTACTTCTAGATGCAATGGATTTAAAAACCCACATACCAGAGCTAGGGCTAGACACTTGCAATTGATCGCGCCACAGCCGAATGGCTTTGCCATCATGAGCCCACTCAAGCTGAGCATCACTTTTCACTGAACGCAGATCACGCCACCAAGCGTCAAGCCGCTCTTGGGATGGCATAGCTAATTCATTCAGCCTTAGCCAATAGCGCAGAATATTGTTTGCTGCCGCTTGATCTAACTTAGCCAAACTCAACAGTGGTTTTGTTTTCAGGGAGTCTTTTAAAAGAATATCTTTACCATCTTGAATTGCTAGGCGATCTAACAATATTTGTGCATCACTCAATAGATTTGCACTGCGTGCCAAATTCACAATCGCTTCTGGCTGAATCTTTACCAGCCTTGGAATGATGTCTTTGCGAATCGCGTTACGTCTGAATTGACGACTTTGATTACTAGGATCTTCTATCCATTGAAGCTTATGTTCTTTAGCGTAGGTTTCCAATTCCGCTCTGCTTTGGTTCAGCAGCGGACGCCAGAGGGTGACAGTATTGCTACCTACCTTGATCTCCCTAATAGCGGGCATGCCTGATAGACCAGCCACCCCAGCACCGCGTAAGAGTTGCAACAAAACAGTTTCTGCCTGATCGTTCAGATGATGCGCTAGCAGTAAATCTTCAATGCCATATTCTTCACAGAGATCCGCTAGAGCCTCATAACGCCCTGCTCTTGCTCTAGCTTCGATATTGCCTTCTTCTTGACTTAGATGAAGTAAGCGAAAGTCAAAATGAACTTTGTATTTCTGAGCGAGCTTCTCGCAAAAGATAAGCCAGTCATCGGCAGGTTTTTGTAAACCATGATGAATATGGAAAACAAAAATTTCGGTATTTTTATTTTTTGCTTGCGCTTTGCAAACGGTGTCGAGTAACACAACCGAATCGAGGCCACCACTTAAGGCGACCGCAATTCGATTTGTAGACTTAAGACTTGGCTGTGATTTCCTTGAACTTGCCATAACTCATTAGACGCGCATGACGACGTTCAAGTAATGCGTCAGCCTTCATGCCATCAAAAGTTTTGATCGACTCGGCAAGGGCTTTGCTCATGTTACTCATCATGACATCGTAATCCCGATGAGCCCCACCAACTGGCTCAGCCACAATCTTGTCGATTAAGCCCAGGGCTTTCAAGCGTTGCGCAGTTAAGCCCAACTGTTCAGCAGCCTCAGAGGCTTTATCAGCGGTCTTCCAAAGAATAGAGGCACATCCTTCCGGAGAAATGACAGAATAAGTAGAGTTCTGCAACATCAAGACAACATCACCCATGGCAATTGCCAGAGCGCCGCCCGAACCACCTTCACCAATGATCGTAGCGATGATCGGCACTTCAAGCTCAGCTTGCACATAGAGGTTACGACCAATCGCTTCAGATTGGTTGCGCTCCTCTGCATCGATGCCGGGGAATGCACCTGGTGTATCTACGAAAGTAAATACAGGAATACCAAACTTTTCTGCAAGGCGCATGAGGCGCATGGCTTTGCGATACCCCTCAGGACGACTCATACCGAAATTACGTAAGGCACGCTCTTTAGTATCGCGACCTTTTTGATGACCAATTACCATGCACGGCTGATGATCAAAACGCGCTAGACCGCCAATGATCGATTGGTCGTCTGCAAACGTACGATCACCGTGGAGTTCATGGAAGTCAGTGAATAAGGAGTCAACATAGTCCAAGGTGTAGGGACGTTGCGGGTGACGCGCAACTTGCGACACCTGCCAAGGCGTTAAGTTGGCATAAACATCCTTGGTGAGTTGTAGGCTTTTTTCAGAAAGCGTTTTGATCTCATCGGAGATATCTACCGATGATTCATCTTGCACAAAACGCAGCTCTTCAATCTTTGACTCTAATTCGGCGATTTGCTGCTCAAAATCTAGGAAAGTCGTTTTCATAGTCTGATTTTAATATTCAACCGGGATGGGATCGATACTTCTCCACATATACCAGGTAGCAACCGTACGCCATGGAGCCCAATTGGCCGCCACTTCCCTAGCCTCATGGCGGCTAACAGGCTCACCACTGAAGTAATTGAGGGAAATAGCCTTAATGAGGCCAACATCATCTAGCGGCAGAATATTAGGGCGAACCAAATTAAAAATGAGGAACATTTCTGCGGTCCAGCGTCCAATTCCCCGAATCGCGCTCAATTCTTTAATCACGCTCTCATCGTCCATATCTTTCCACTGATTGGCATGGAGACGACCAGAATCAAAGTGATCGGCCAAGTCGCGGATGTACTCGACCTTGCGACCTGATAAGCCAGCTGTCCTTAAATCCTCCACCGTGAGCGCCAAGATATTTTTTGGGTTCACTTTTTTCTTGCTAGCGATAAGCACCCTATCCCACACTGCTTGGGCAGCAGCTACGGAGATTTGTTGTCCAACAATCGCACGAGCAAGCGTTGTAAATGCATCGCCCCGAGTAACTAAAAAACCAGATCCATATTTGGGAATCAATTTCTTCATAATGCGATCATGCTTCATTAACTCACGACAAGCCTGCTCCCAATAATCAGGCGCAACTTCTTTGAGAATGGATTCTTCTTTAACGGACGCCATTAAGCCCTCCGCCATTCTGTGAGACCGCCAGGCTTATCTTCCAAGACAACGCCCTGCTCTAATAAAGTTTTACGAATAAGGTCGGCTTTAGCAAAATCTTTTGCTTGCTTAGCCGCAATCCGAGCAGCAATTTGTTCTTCGATTTGCTCGGGACTGAAGCCACCCACGTCTTTAGTGCCCGATTGCAAGAATGTGGTTGGATCTCGTTGCAAGAAATTCAAAACGCCACCTAAAGATTTGAGGGTGCTTGCGAGTATCTGTCTCTCATCACCTTGAGCTCGATTGACTTCACTTACCAAATCAAACAACACCGCAATCGCATCTGATGTATTAAAGTCATCGTTCATGGCATCGGCAAAGCGCTGTGACCAGGAATTATTGGGATCAAGCGCGACGTTTACTAGGCTGGGTGCCTGTGCTAAGGCGGTATATAAGCGCACCAAGCCAGCACGCGCCTCTTCTAGTTGCGCATCGCTGTAATTGATGGGGCTGCGGTAATGGGCTTTCAGCATGAAGAATCGCAAAACTTCGGGATCAAAACTTTTTAAGACATCACGGATTAAAAAGAAGTTACCCAATGACTTAGACATCTTCTCTTGGTTCACTCGAATATGACCGTTATGCATCCAATAGTTCACAAAAGGAGCGTCATCCTCTTTTCGATTTTGCCCGTACAAAGCCCCTTCGCTTTGGGCGATTTCATTTTCATGATGCGGAAACTGCAAATCAGCGCCACCACCATGAATATCAAAGTGTTCGCCAAGTAAGTCGCATGACATGGCTGAGCACTCGATATGCCAACCTGGTCGGCCCTCGCCCCAAGGGGATTTCCAACGGGTATCTGCAGGCTCTTCTGGCTTGGCGCTCTTCCACAACACAAAATCCAATGGATCGCGTTTACCTCCTCCTACTGCAACGCGCTCACCTGCATTGAGTTCATCGAGAGATTTTCCAGACAGCTGACCGTAACGGGGCAGTAAACGAACTGCAAAATTGACATCGCCGTCTTCTGCTTGATACGCCAATTCATTTTCAATGAGCTTGCCGATCATGCCTTGCATTTGTTTGATGTAATCCGTAGCACGCGGCTCCTGATCTGGATGCATTAAACCTAACTCATCAGAGTCAGAATGCATGGCAGCAATGAAGCGATTGGTTAAGCTTGTAATCGGCTCGCCATTTTCTAGAGCACGCTTAATGATTTTGTCATCAATATCGGTGATATTGCGAACATAGAGAACCTGGTAGCCACTGGCTCTGAGCCAGCGAACAACCATATCAAAGACGATCATGACCCTGGCGTGACCAATATGGCAAAAATCATAGACCGTCATGCCGCAGATATAGATCTTCACCTTACCCGGTTCGATGGGCTTAAAAACCTGTTTAGAACGGCTTAGGGTGTTATAGATTTGCAGCATAGGGCTATAAAGGTGAGGCAAGTAGCGCCAATTTGTTAGACTGAGCGCTGAGTATATCGAATGAGCCAGTTTTTCACCCCTTCCCTTATGTTTGCAACCCTCAAAGCACCGATCGTCACCACTTTTCTAGCAATTGCCATTGCCCTGAGCTTTTTATTACTGACTGGGTGCAGTACCCCCGCCCAACAACAGGCAAATGCTGAAATCGCCGCCGTCAATAGGCAAGAAGCAACTTCTCCACAAGCTAAAACTCAAGCCTACCTGGGCGGCTATGGGCCCAGTGATCCTCCCAGACTCTCCACGGATGCTCCATACGATCCATTAAATCCAGAGCTCTCTGAAACCGTTGGTGTGCCTTTTTTATCTTTCTTGATTATTGAGCCAGATCCGGTGACTAAAAATGCGGTGCCATCGGATATAGAAAAATTAGTGAAGGCTAGAAAATATCAAGATGCAATAGATTTAATTAATACTCGCCTCAAAAAGACTCCTCGTAATGTCCAACTACGTTATATCAAGGCCCGCTTGCAACTTGAGCTACGTGATTTTGATGGGGCAAAGAAAACCTTAATTGAAATTACTCAACAATTTCCAGAGCTGCCAGAGCCTTATAACAATCTTGCAGCAATCGTCGCGAATCAAGATAAATGGATTGAAGCACGTGACTATTTGGAGCTCGCACTGAGGCTGCGTCCTAGTTACAGCACTGCTGCAGCGAACTTAGGTGAAGTCTATGTGCGCTTGGGTGCTAAGGCTTACGAGGATGCTGCCGCTAATACCCAACTCAATCAGCGTCTGTATGCCAATCGCGCTAAATATCTACTCAATTTATTAAAACCTCAGACCAGAGGTCCTACAAACCCCAGTTCTTCTTCAAGCAACCCATCCACTAACTCTCCAGAAAGTAAATAAAACAATGGCGAAGGTTCTCCTTAAAACCAATCAGGGCGATATCACACTCACTCTTGACGCGGCAAAAGCACCCAAAAGCGTTGCAAATTTTTTGCAGTATGTAAAGAGCGGTCACTACGATGGCACAATCTTTCATCGGGTGATTAATAACTTCATGATTCAGGGTGGCGGCATGACTGCTGGCATGAAGCAAAAGCCGACTGGTGCAGAAATTGAGAATGAGGCTAATAATGGTCTCAAGAATGAACTTGGCACCGTTGCGATGGCTCGCACGAGCGATCCTCATTCTGCTACTGCACAGTTTTTCATCAACGTGAATGACAATGAATTTCTAAACCATACCGCTCAAAATGCGCAAGGCTGGGGTTATGCTGTCTTTGGCAAAGTCACTGAGGGTATGGATGTAGTTGATACGATTCGCAAAGTGAAGACTGGTAATTCTGGTTTTCATCAAGATGTACCAGCAGAAGATGTTGTGATTGAGAAAGCCTCTGTTCTCGAGGAATGATCCCGCAATACGCGAGCGCACTGCTCATCTCAGATCTACACTTGACGCCGTCAATGCCCTTGACGGCTCAACGCTTTTTTGACTTTTGTGAAAAAGATGCTTCTCAGGTAGAAGCTATTTTTATTCTGGGCGATCTTTTTGAATACTGGATTGGCGATGATGCTTCAGCGCATTCGCCCTTTCAACAAGAAGTAAAACGCGCCCTCGCGAATCTTTCTGCCAAAACCAAAACGTATTACATTCATGGCAACCGTGACTTTCTAGTGGGTCCTGCCTTCTTGAAAAAAACTGGCATGACTGCATTATCAGATCCCTCGCTGGTGGAACTTGCCGGTCAAAAATACCTGCTCTCACATGGGGATGCTCTATGTACCGCAGATGTGGGCTATCAGATATTTCGTAGCTTGACTAGAAAACCTTGGTTGCAAAAAGGATTCCTCTGTCTCCCCTTGGCCTGGCGCCGTTCCGTTGCGAATCATTTACGGGGTAATAGTCATGCGCAATATCAACGCAATGCGAGAGCTTCCCATCAGAAGAATCAGATGAAAACGAATGTCACTCAAGAAGCTTGTGCCGCAATACTACGCAGTCATTCAGGCGATAAGCTGATACATGGACATACCCATTTACCCGCTCATCATCAAGAGCAATTAGGCGAACAATCTTGGCAACGCTGGGTTTTGTCTGACTGGGACTTAGATCATCCGGAAGGTGCTCGCCCGAGAGCGAGTGCACTCATGATTAATGCTCAAGGCGTGCGCGCTATCGACTTGATTAAATCTTAAGAAGCAGAATATTTAGAAAGCGTTTGCACCATTTGTGCATAGATGCGTGGATTTGCAGCCATCACTTCGCCGCTCTTTAAAAACCCCTCTTCACCGCGGTAATTACCAATCAAGCCACCGGCTTCAGTAATCAACAGAGCGCCTGCAGCCATATCCCAAGGCTTGAGATCACTCTCAAAGAAACCATCGTAACGACCCGCAGCAACATAAGCTAAATCTAATGAAGCTGCACCAGGACGACGTAAGCCTGCGCACTGACGAGACATCTCTGCAAATATGTTGAGATATTTTTCGAGGTCTTGATCTTCTCGATAGGGAAAGCCAGTGCCAATTAAAGAATTCGCTAAACGATCTTGTGCACCAACCCGTAAACGCCGGCGATCCAAATAAGCGCCCGCTCCTCGAGTTGCAGTAAATAGTTCATCGCGAGTTGGATCGTAGACAACAGCCTGTTGAATTACGCCATTGACTGCTAAAGCAATTGACACCGCATACTGCGGAAAGCCGTGAATAAAATTAGTTGTGCCATCCAATGGATCAATGATCCATACGTTCTCTGCATCGGCATTGTGTTCACCCGTCTCTTCAGCCAAAAATCCATGTGTTGGATAGGCCTCACTCAGGGTTTCGATGATGGCCGCTTCTGCGGCCTTGTCCACCTCAGTTACAAAGTCATTGTGCTGTTTACGATCGACTTGGAGGCGCTCTAAATTGAGAGAGGCGCGATTAATCACGGTTCCAGCACGACGGGCAGCCTTTACGGCCACATTTAACATGGGATGCATAGTATTGATGGACAAATTAAATAAGAACGAGCCTGTCACATTGCCAAAACTGCACGACAATACGAAGCTAATACGCTGATTCTAAACGATTTGCAATTTACCCTCCTCCTGACTAACCAGCAAAGAAACTCATGGAAATCGACCAAGCCCGCCTAATACGCTGGGTTCTCGTAGAAACAAGCCACCCTGGCAATGTGGGTTCGGCAGCTAGAGCCCTGAAAACCATGGGCTTTCACGATCTTCATCTGATTAAGCCAAAAATTCCAGATATTGCTAAGCAGGCTGAGGCAATTGCTTTGGCTAGCGGCGCTGCTGACCTACTCGAATCTTCACAAGAGTCAGAGTCTCTTGATAGAGCTGTACAGGGTTGCTCAGTAGTTCTGGGTCTTACTAGCCGTGAACGAGAGTTTGGCCCTCCCGCCATAGATTGGGAAACCGCTAGAGACCTGATTACCGAAACAGTACGTAATCAGGGGCAAGTCGCTCTTGTCTTTGGTCCTGAAAGAACAGGTTTAGAAAACCATCATCTTTCCTTGTGTACTCATCGCGTCTGGTTGGATGCCAACCCCGATTACCCATCCTTAAATCTTGCGCAAGCGCTGATGGTCTGCGCCTACACGCTGAGAGAAGCGTTTTTAGGAGGCATCTCGCAGGACTCAAGCAATAGTCGGGATTTATCGGACTATGCTGATCCAGCTGCAGTGGCTGCTATGTTGGAGCATTGGCGACAGGGTCTAGAGGCTATTGGTTATCTTGATCCCGCCAATCCTAAGAAGCTGATGCCCCGCTTGGAGGCCTTATTTGCTCGCAGCCGCCTCCATCAGGAAGAAATCGACCTCTTACGCGGAATTGCCAAACAGATGCTCCTGAGAAAATAAGCCAGCCCCGTTAAAATCTAGCCATGTTTAATTCACTCTTCGACCAAATCGACTCCATCATCCTCCGAGACCCCGCAGCTAGAAACCGTCTCGAGGTGATCACCTGCTATCAAGGCTTACATGCAGTTTGGCTGCACCGTATCTCTCATTTTTTATGGAACCTAGGTCTGAAGTGGATTGCACGGGTTCTATCGATGCTGTCACGTTTTATCACCGGCATTGAAATTCATCCGGGCGCCAAGATTGGTCGTCGCGTATTTTTAGATCATGGTCTTGGTATTGTGATTGGCGAGACTACTGAGATTGGGGATGACTGCACCATCTACCAGGGCGTGACTTTAGGTGGCACCTCTCTCTATAAAGGGGTGAAACGTCACCCCACCCTGGGTAAAGGTGTAGTGGTGAGTGCTGGTGCAAAAGTACTCGGTGGATTTACTGTGGGCGATGGTGCACGCGTTGGATCAAACGCCGTCGTCTTAAAAGAAATTCCTCCAGGAGCTACTGCAGTGGGCATCCCTGCGCGCATCTTGCATCCTGATCTGCCTCAAAGCGCAGATAGCAAAACGAAAGAGTATTTTTCTGCTTATGGTGTCACGCCCAATGTAGACGATCCAGTATCGATGGCGCTCAAGGGTTTAATTGATGCCACGATCGAACAAGAGGCCAAAATTGCTCAGCTTGAAAAGGCGCTCGCCAAGTTAAGCAATCTTCCGACAGATTCTCCTGCCAACAGCGATACCAAGCGCGATCTGGATGCCATTAAGGAATGGCTTAAAGAGTAATGTCTATCTTGCGGATTAATGCAAGGTGCGTGGTGCCTGGGTTTTTAAGCTCAGTGCTTTCTCAAGAAAATCTTCCTCATCTTCGTCCTCATTGGGCATACCAAAGGTAAAGTTCTCACTTCCTTCGGGATAACGATTTTGAATTTCATCATCAGTCGCTGCGCGCACATCCTCTACCTGCACCCAGAAGCGAAGAGCCATCCCTGCCAGGGGATGATTACCATCTAGAACAACTTGGTTATCAGCCACATCAGTCACGGTATAGATCAAAGGTTCATCGTCAGTTTCGTCTGCATCATCAGCTGATGCAGAGATATCTTCAGACTCTTCATCTGCATCAGAATCTGGAACGCCTTCAAATTGCATGCCTACTTCTAATGGCTCTGGGAAGCGCGTACGTGGTTCTATCTTCAGTAGCTCTGGGTCATATTCGCCAAAAGCCTCATTAGGCTCTAATTGAATAGTGGCTTCATAGCCAATGTCTTGACCGTCCAACATCGATTCAATTTTGGGGAAAGTGCCTTCATAGCCACCGTGCAGGTATACCATCGGAGCATCTGGCTCCTCGATGACATTATTTTGAGCATCGGTTAATTTATATCGAAGGGATACGATAGTATTTTTTTCAATCTTCATGCGCAATTTGTCGTACATTCGTTTTTTTAATGATTTAACACTAGCCTTTACTTTATGAGTTCATTTTACTTGAGCAAGCCTTATCAGCCGCCCCAAGCACCCCAAAAGCTCCCTTTAAACGAGTCCTGGGCCCTATTTGGCGGAATGAGCCCTGAGCAGTTCATGAAACGGTTTTGGCATAAAAAGCCCTTGCTTGTTCGGGGAGCCATTCCAGCATTTGCGCTTTGCTCTCAAAACGAGGAGTCCATAGAAAGCCCGATTTCTTATGAACAATTAGTTCACTTTGCCGCTCAAGAGGAAGTAGAGTCTCGCCTCATTCAATCTAAGCCTTGGCGCTTTGATCAGGGACCCTTCCAGAAAAAATCCTTACCCAAGCTCGATATGCGGGACTGGACGCTTTTGCTCCAAGGTATGGAAGCCCATCATCCCGCAGCTGCAAAAGTACTTTCTTGGTTTCGTTTTATACCTGATGCTCGCTTAGATGACCTGATGATCAGTATTGCTGGCATTGGTGGAGGCGTGGGGCCCCACTTTGATTCCTATGATGTTTTTCTCATCCAAATGTCAGGAAGAAGACAGTGGCGCATCTCTCAACAGAAAGACTTAAGCCTCGATACTAAGTTGCCGCTGAAGATTCTGCAGAATTTTCAATGCGAACAAGAGTGGGTGCTTGAGCCCGGCGATATGCTGTATCTCCCTCCCCATGTGGCTCATGATGGGATCGCTTTAGATGCTGGCTGTCAAACCTGGTCTGTAGGGTTTCGCTCTCCTAGCTTTAAAGAATTGCTTCAAGAGGGTTTATGGCGACTCGCCGAATCCTTGGAAGACATTCCCGAATTAGAGCGTAAATTTGCTGACCCAAAACAGGGGTCAACCGCCAGCCCTGAGCAACTTCCACAAGAACTCATCAAACAACTACGTGAACAATTAGCTAGCCTGAACTTGAACCAAATTGATCGATTTTTACCCGGCATCACCGCATACCTATCCGAACCCAAACAGCAGGCATTTTTTGATGGTCCCATGCAGCCCTTAAGCCCGAGCCAATTTCTCAAGAAGCTGGCTAATACATCACTCATTCCAAGCCCCCAAAGCCGTATTTTGAGCCTTGGCAAACAGGTATTTTGCAATGGTGACAATGTCACAAAAGATCAAACCATCGAGATCATATCTGCCTGGAACGCTCTATCGTCCACCAAAAGACTACAAACTAACCGGCTTAAAAATAGCAGCAAAACAAGTCTTTACGAAGCCTACCTCGCTGGTTGGCTGATTTTCAAAGATTAATCAGGTATGGCTATAATAAATACAGGAAACTACCTAGGGATTTGCCCTTGGTATCTCCCACAACAATTATCGATAATTGGTGTTTAATTTTTTAAGAGGAAATTACAAATGAAGAAGTCACTCGTATTTGCTGCAATGTTAGCTATCGCTTTGGCCGCTTGCGGTAAAAAAGAAGAAGCAAAACCTGCTGAAGCTCCTGCTGCTGCAGCTCCTGCCGCCCCTGCTGCTGAAGCTCCTGCTGCTGCTCCTGCAGCACCTGCTGCTCCAGCCGCCCCTGCTGCTGACGCTAAGAAGTAATCTTCTTCATGAAGAAAAAAAGCCGCTGAAAAGCGGCTTTTTTATTGAGTCAAAAATGAACTGTAGTTATCTAAAAGCGTGCGCTTCCTATTTAGCTAATTGCTCGGTCAGCAGTGTCAATAACTGGAAGCCAGCGGGTGTATTTTCAGGCTTGCCATCAGCATCTTGAACATAGACGTTAGAAGAATTCTCACCAGTACTCTTCACGATCACTTGGTATTTTTTAGCCTGCAGTTTTGAATCATCTTTGCCGCTGAAGAGATTCGAGAAGAAACCTTTGGAATCGCCCACATCCTTAGCGTTCACATAGCGAACAAAATACACACCTTGTGAGCGGTTGCGATCTTCAACGGTGAAGTTGGAGCGGTCAAGTGCCAAACCAATATCTCGCCATGAGCGATCAAAACCAGCGCTCAACTCAATATAACCCTTGTTATTACCTTCTTGCACAAACTTCGCCTTAGGCGTCTTAGGACCTAGTGGAGCAGCAACCATGGCCTTAGCCTGCTCCTGAGTCATCCCTAGGCGTTCCATCAAACGCGCCAAAAAGACTGCTTCAAGCTCTGGATCATTAGGTCTTGATGTCCAAATTGTTGAATTACAAGCTGTGGTTGTACTATCCGTAACACACTTTTCAATCGCGCCACGCTGAGTAATATAGATCTCAGTTTCACTGGGCTTGGTAACCTCTAAACGGGTTTTATATTTATCGCGCTCACCAGTGTCATAAATTGAATCTAGCGCACCACCAATGGTCGAACGAATCCAATCCTGCGCAATCTTTGCACGATTTTCAGCCCAATCGGTTTCCATAATGCCGGTTGAAGGCGAATCCACTACTAGTAAGAATCCATTCTCTTGCCAGAAATCTTTTACTTGTGGATACAGTTCAGGAGCAGGTTTTTCTACCACCAGCCACCTGCGCTCACCATCTTTTGCAATGCGCATGCCTGGAATACCGGTCATCACATTGGTTCGCATTTGTGCTGATTTTTTAACAGCTGCGTTGTACTCAGACATGGTGGCCGTACCATCTTGAACAATATAACGGCGATCAGCCTGGGCGGTAATCAAATCTGGTGGGTAGGACAAATTAGGACCACGAACGGCTCCAGAACTCTTATAGTCAACCGTATCGTTACTAGTAACCGACTTACAAGAAATTAATGCGAGAGCAGCCATCGGCAAAGCCAATAAAGACAACCATCGGCGAGAGAGCAAAAGCAAATTCATCATAGTAAGTTAGCCTGTTTCAATGCTGCCTTTAATGACTCTCTTAGCGAGGTACTCAAAGGGGTTAAGGGCAAACGAATACCCGCGGTAATCTTGCCCATTTCATGAAGCGCCCATTTCACTGGAATTGGGTTGGCCTCGGTAAACATAGCTTTATGCACAGCAATTAATTGATATTGAATCTCACGCGTTCTTTGAACATCATCCGACATCGCAGCAACACACAACTCATGCATGAGACGAGGTGCCACATTAGCAGTGACGGAGATATTGCCTTTACCACCCATCAACATCAACATCGCAGCCGTTAAGTCATCGCCAGAGAATACGGAGAAATCACTGTGACCTGCTCGCTTGAGATCATTGATCAATAAGGTGCCACGCTCTAGACTACCAGTTGCATCTTTAATGCCAATGATGCCCGGCACAGCCGCCAAACGGACCACAGTATCACCAGATAAATCAGCTACTGTGCGTCCAGGAACGTTATACAAAATCACTGGCAAATCTGCAGACTCAGAAATCTTTTTGAAATGGGCATACATGCCCTCTTGCGTAGGCTTGTTGTAGTAAGGAACTACTTGGAGGCTGGCATCAGCACCAACCTTTTTAGCAAATTTCGTTAATTCAATTGCTTCAGCTGTGGAATTACCACCAGTACCAGCGATCACCGGAATACGTCCTGCGATATGTTCCACCGTTACTCGAATTAATTCGCAATGTTCTTCTACAGAGACGGTCGGCGACTCACCACTAGTGCCAACAATGACGATTCCATCAGTTCCTTCGGCAACATGCCAATCAAGCAAAGATTTGAGGCTAGCAAAGTCCAAACTGCCGTCGTCAAACATCGGCGTAACAATAGCGGGCATGCTGCCTGAAATGGTCTTTTTACTAGTTTTGGAATGAACTGGATTTGTCACCGAATGTTTACCGATTGATAACTGTCTTAAGCTTGAAATTGTAACGGAATGTGCCCTTTTCACCCTTCTTTTAGAGCACAAAGGCGCTGAACCATGGCTGGTTTGGGTTCATCTATAAAAATATCCTCGTAGGCAATGACTTTTAGGCCATGGCGAGCTGCTAAAGCTAGTAATTCCCCAGTTTTTAAAAGGAAATTTGGATTGGATGGTTTACCAAATTGGGGATTGCCAAGGGCAAAGGTTTCATAAATCAAAACCCCGCCATTAGCTAACATTACGGGTAGACGATCCCAATGGGGTCTGTAGAGATAATTAGTCACCACAATACCGCTAAATTCGAGACCCTCTAAGGGCCACTCTTCCAGCTCTAAATTGAAAGCTTTACTTGTAATTAGGGGGCTCTTATTTTGCTTAATCAAAGCGATATCTTGATCAACAGCGAACACGGAGTAGCCCATGTCAGCTAAGAAAGTAGCGTGGCGACCTGCACCGCATGCCAGATCTAATACCAAACCCTCTTTAGGAATGTGTGAGGCAAAGCGCCTCACCCAAGGGGAGGCATTTAGCTGAGCATCATGCTGCGCTGTCAAGCAAGCTCTCAATCGTACGCAAGACCCATTGCTTCGCGGACCTCACGCATAGTTTCTTGGGCGACTTTTCGCGCTTTATCGCAACCATCAGCAATGATCGAACGCAAAAGACTTGGATCGTCCAAATACTTTTGGGCACGCTCAAACATCGGTTGCTGTTCAGCCAAAATTGCATCGATGACCGGTTGCTTACATTCAAGACAGCCAATTCCAGCAGACTTACAACCCTGGTCTACCCATTGCTTAGTTTCTTCATTTGAATAGACGGTGTGCAATTGCCATACAGGACAACGCGCTGGATCTCCAGCATCTGTTCTGCGGACTCGAGCAGGATCTGTAGGCATGGTTCTAATTTTCTTAACCACCTCTTCGGGCAGCTCGCGAATGCCAATGGTGTTGCCATAAGATTTGGACATTTTTTGACCATCTATACCAGGCATACGGGAAGCAGAAGTTAATAAAGCTTGTGGTTCTGGGAGAATGATTTTGCGTGCACCCTCTAAGAATCCAAAGAGTCTTTCGCGGTCAGCCATCGACAAACTTTGCGCCTCTTGCAGTAGTGCCTTGGCCTGCTCTAGGGCCTCATCATCACCGCGCTCTTGATATGCAATGCGTAACTCTAAATACATCTTGGCGCGCTTACTACCCAATTTCTTCACCGCTTCGAGTGCTTTTTCTTCAAAGCCAGGCTCACGACCATAAAGATAATTAAAACGACGTGCAACTTCACGAGTCATTTCTACGTGAGGAACCTGATCTTCCCCCACGGGTACATGCTGAGCCCGATAAATCAGAATATCGGCGGCTTGGAGTAAGGGGTAGCCCAAGAAACCATAGGTTTGCAGGTCTTTTTCTTTGAGCTTTTCGATCTGATCTTTATAGGTCGGCACCCGCTCTAACCAGCCCAAAGGAGTTCCCATCGAGAGCAATAAGAACAATTCAGCATGCTCGGGCACCTTGCTCTGAATGAATAAAGTGGCTTGATTGGGATCTACACCAGCAGCCAACCAATCGATCACCATATCCCAAACGGATTGCTCAATGACATCGGGGGTTTCGTAATGAGTAGTGAGGGCATGCCAATCCGCAACAAAGAAAAAGCAGGGATATTCCGATTGCAAGCGCACCCAATTTTTTAATACGCCGTGGTAATGGCCAAGATGTAAATTGCCCGTAGGCCTCATACCGGATAAAACACGTTCAGCAAACATCGTTTTTCTTTATCTTTATTGTGAAGTTGTATTAGTGAAACACTGACCAAACTGGCGTCAAGTGCTCAGGCAAATGGGGCAAGGTCCCTAAATCAATATGACTTTCGTCGGGGTCATGAAAATCTGATCCACGTGAGGCCAGAAAACCATATTGCTGGGCTATCTTGCCATAGGTCAGATATTGATCTGGGCTATGACTGCCGGTAATCACCTCGATACCGAGACCACCAATATCTTTAAAGTGTTTATATAACTCGTCCATTTGCATGGCATTGAAGTTATAGCGACCAGGATGCGCAATCACTGCCACACCACCGGCAGCCTTAATCCATGCTACTGCATCATCTAGCTTAGCCCACATATGGGGCACATAGCCAGGTTTATCTTCAACCAAATAATTTTTAAAGACGTGCTCTGTATCTTTACAAACCCCCTGCTCAACTAAAAAGCGAGCAAAGTGGGTTCGGGAGATGAGTTCATGATTGCCAGCGTAATGTAATGCACCTTCGTATGCGCCCGGTATACCCACTTTGAGCAATTGCTCGCCCATTAACTTCGCGCGATTGCCACGACCATCACGAGTACGACGCAAACCTTCAATGATGCCCACATGGTCCGCATCAATCCCAAGGCCAACGATATGGATGGTTTGCCCCATCCAGGTCACTGAAATTTCGACGCCAGCTAAATAATCCAGACTGAGAGCACTAGCCGCTGCTTTGGCACGCTGCTGACCACCCAACTCATCATGATCGGTCAGCGCCCATAAGTTCACTCCGTTGGCTTTGGCACGTTCTGCCAATATTTCAGGCGTCAAAGTGCCATCAGAAATTACTGAGTGGCAGTGCAAATCGGCATTTAAGGTAGAAAAGCTGCTCATGACCCTATTTTAGGTCAAGCTGGTGTCAATGAGCCGACGGGGCGCATCCAGGTAGTCACGAGACTGCATCTCGATCAAACGGGACACGGTTCTGGAGAATTCAGCGGTAATTTGACCCTCAGTGTATAAATCCGGCGCTGGGACTTCAGCAGACATAATGAGCTTGATTTTATGGTCATATAAGACATCAATCAGCCAAATAAAGCGTCGTGCCTCATTGGTCATTCTGGGCGGCATATAAGGCACCCCAGACAAAATCACGGTATGAAACTGCTTGGCGATTTCAAGATAGTCATTTTGAGAGCGTGGACCACAACAGAGGACTTGAAAATCAAACCACACTACGCCGTTAGCCATATGGAGCGGTCGTAGCTCACGAGACTCGATATATAAGACAGGGTTACGCGCCTCTTTTTGATTACCTATCAGGGTTTGAAACATTTGACCCAGGGTAACCTGAGTTTGCGCATTAACAGGTGTTAAGTACGCTTCAACTTGAGCCATTTGCACGCGGCGGTAATCATTACCCGCATCGACATTCAGAACATCCAACTTCTCTTCTAACAGTTTGATTGCGGGCAGCAAGCGATCACGGTGAAGGCCGTTTGGATACAGTTGATCTGGCCGATAATTCGATGTCATGATAAATTGCACGCGATCCACAAAGAGCGCATTGAGTAAGCGGTACAAAATCATGGCATCAGCAATATCATTGATATGAAACTCATCAAAGCAAATTAAGCGATAGCGATTGGAAATACGCCTTGCTAGCTCATCAAGCGGATCTGCCAATCCTGAGAGCTCATGCAATTCTCGATGCACCTCTCGCATGAACTCATGAAAGTGAATACGAATCTTTTTCTCTATTGGAGAAGCTGCATAAAAGCAGTCCATGAGAAAAGATTTACCACGTCCAACGCCACCCCAGAGATAAAGCCCTTGCGGCAAGGCAGGCTTAAACAGCGCTTTTTTGAGATTGTTACTGCGGATCTCTTTATAGGCAATCCATTCATCTTCGCACTGCTGTAAACGCTCTACAGCGCGGAGCTGCGCGGGATCGCTATGATACCCGCGGGCTTTTAACTCTTGATGGTAATACTCAATGGTTTTCAATTACATATTGAGTGCACGTTGATCTGTCGCTAATGCTGCTTCGCGCATCACCTCTGACAAACTTGGGTGCGGATGACAGATGCGAGCAATATCTTCTGCTGCCGCTTTGAATTCCATAGCAACCGCAGCTTCAGCAATTAAGTCGGAAGCGTTTGGTCCAATGATGTGTACTCCAAGAATCTCATCGGTTTTGGCATCAGCCAATATTTTCACGAAACCATCAGCACGACCCATACCCAATGCACGACCGTTCGCTGCAAATGGAAATTGACCCGCTTTATAAGCAATGCCAGCCTCTTTGAGAGCCTGCTCTGTTTTACCAACCCAAGCAATTTCAGGATCTGTGTAAATTACCCACGGAATACAGTTGTAATCAATGTGTGGTTTTTGGCCAGCAATGATTTCAGCAGCCAGGACACCTTCGTCTTCTGCTTTATGGGCCAACATGGGTCCACGAACAACATCACCCACAGCGTAAACGCCAGGCGCTGCTGTAGCGCAGGTGTGGTCATCAATTGGAATAAAACCGCGCTCGTCTACTTTGAGGCTAATCTTGTCCAAACCTAATTTATCGGTATTCGGTATGCGACCAACAGAAACAATCAAGCGATCGCATTCCAATTTTGCAGCTTTACCAGCGCTATCAGTGTAGTTAACGACAACACCCTTTTTATCGCCCTTCACATCACCGATCTTCACACCCATATTGATGTTCAGACCCTGCTTCACAAACAGTTTTTGCGCTTCTTTAGCAATACCGGTATCGCAAGCAGCTAAGAATGAAGGCAATGCTTCTAGCACAGTGACTTCGGAGCCCAACCGGCGCCATACAGAGCCCAGTTCCAAACCAATCACACCGGCACCAATCACACCTAATTTCTTAGGCACGGAATCAAACTTCAATGCACCTTCATTGTCGCAGATCAATACATTGTCTACAGGCAAACCAGGCAGATGACGTGCTTTAGATCCAGTAGCAATGATCACGTTCTTGGCAGAAACCGTTTCTTTATCCTTGCCGTCAATTTTCACTTGATAACCGTCGGCACCCTTACCTTCAAAAGAAGCATGGCCCTTGAGCAAGGTGATCTTGTTCTTGCGGAATAAATACTGAATACCGCCAGTCATCTTAGTAACGATCTCATCTTTACGAGAAATCATCTTTTTAGAATCAATACTGACAGAGCCTACTTTGATGCCATGATCAGCAGCATGGTGACTGATCTTCTCAAACTCTTCAGAAGAAGCCAGCAAGGCTTTGGAAGGAATACAGCCGACATTCAAACAAGTTCCGCCTAAACGGGGCTCACCCTTAGGATCATCAAAGGCATTTGACTCAGCACAGGCTACTTTAAAACCCAGTTGCGCTGCACGAATTGCGGCGATATAGCCACCCGGGCCACCACCGATTACAAGAACATCAAAAGCTTGGCTCATGATCTTCCCTTCTTATAAATCAAGGAGAAGGCGTGAGGGATCTTCTAAAGCATCCTTCATGGCAACCAAACCAAGCACCGCCTCGCGACCATCAATGATGCGATGGTCATAAGACAGAGCTAAATAGTTGATGGGGCGAACTACCACTTGACCATTCTCAACAACAGCACGATCTTTAGTCGCATGAATACCCAAAATGGCAGATTGTGGAGGGTTGATGATTGGGGTAGAGAGCATAGAACCAAACACACCGCCGTTAGAGATGGAGAAGGTGCCACCAGTCAACTCTTCAATCGACAACTTACCTTCGCGAGCCTTGGTACCGAACTCTGCAATTTTCTTCTCAATGTCGGCCAAATTCATTTGGTCAACGTCGCGCAAAATAGGCACTACCAAGCCACGGGGCGAACTCACTGCGATACCAATATCAAAGTAGCCGTGGTAAACAATATCGTTGCCATCAACAGAAGCATTTAGCAATGGGAATTTCTTCAAAGCATGCGTAGCTGCCTTTACAAAGAAAGACATAAAGCCTAACTTCACGCCATGAACTTTCTCAAACTGGTCTTTATATTTATTGCGCATGGCAATCACGGGGGCCATATTGACTTCGTTGAAGGTGGTCAAGATGGCATTGTTGGCCTGTGACTCCAGTAAACGCTCAGCAATACGAGCACGCAAGCGACTCATCGGTACGCGCTCTTCTGGACGATCGCCAGTTGGAATGGATACATTCGGCAAGGCAGCAGACTTTGTTCCGCCTGCAGTGGCATTCAAAGCATCGTCCTTGGTAATACGACCATCACGACCAGAGCCAGCTACTTGCGCAGCGCTGACATTTTTTTCAGCGAGGATCTTTGCCGCCGAAGGAGCAGCTGCTGCGCCAGCAGCTTTAGCAGGTGCAGCAGCTTTCGCAGGAGCGGCGGCAGGTGTAGCTGGAGTTGCAGCAGCAGGAGCAGAGGCTACAGCAGTGCTATCAATCTTTGCAATCAATTGTTCAGCAACAACAGTGCCGCCATCGGCAACAATGATTTCTGTCAAAACACCTGCAGATGGTGATGGCACTTCAAGTACGACTTTATCGGTTTCAATTTCAATCAAGATTTCGTCTTGACCCACTGCGTCGCCGACTTTCTTTTTCCACTGCAATAAGGTTGCTTCAGCAACTGACTCGGAGAGTTGGGGAACTTTAACTTCAAAAATAGCCATGATTAATCCTGTTTATATGTATATGAGTAATGAAGACGATTATTTCGTGATCACATAACCTTTTAATTTGGCAAATGCCGTATTGAGAAGAGACTTCTGTTGTTCTTGATGCAGATGAGCATATCCACAAGCCGGCGAAGCAGATGCAGGACGGCCCGCATACGCTAACTTCATACCATCAGACATATTCTCTAAGATGTTGTGTTGCACGAAGAACCAGGCGCCCTGGTTTTGTGGTTCATCTTGACACCAGACTACCTCTTCCAATTTTGGATATTTCTTCAACTCAGCAGTTAATGCTTTGTGCGGGAATGGATACAACTGCTCCAAACGAATGATCGCTGCATCAGCAATCTTTCTTTCAGCCCGCTGCTTCACTAAGTCGTAGTAGACCTTACCAGAGCACATAATTAAACGAGTTACTTGTTTAGCGTCAATCGTGTCATCACGCTCACCCAAAACCGTTTGAAATCCACCCTTAGTAAATTCAGATAAAGGTGACGCAGCCTCTTTATTGCGCAGCAATGATTTAGGCGTCATCAAGATCAGCGGTTTGCGGAACTGACGAATCATTTGGCGACGCAATACATGGAAAATCTGTGATGCTGTGGTTGGCTGAATGACCTGCATATTGGTATCTGCACATAACTGCATAAAACGTTCAAGACGCGCAGAAGAATGCTCTGGACCTTGGCCCTCATAACCATGCGGCAACATCATAACCAAGCCATTAGCACGACCCCACTTCACTTCGCCAGAGGCAATGAACTGATCGATCACCACTTGAGCGCCATTAGCAAAGTCACCAAACTGTGCTTCCCAAATCGTCAGCGTATTCGGTTCAGCGGAAGCATACCCATATTCAAATCCAAGCACAGCCTCTTCAGACAGGATGGAGTCAATCACGAGAAATGGTGCTTGATCTTTTGCAATATGGCGCAAGGGAATATAAACACCGGTATCCCACTTCTCACGATTTTGATTATGTAAAACTGCATGGCGATGCGTAAAGGTGCCACGACCACTATCCTCACCAGATAAACGCACTGGATAACCGCTGGCCACTAGGGATGCGAAGGCCATATGCTCACCCATACCCCAGTCGACATTCGTTTCACCGCGACCCATTGCAGCGCGATCATTCAATACCTTTTCAACCAAGGGATGTACTTTAAAACCTTCGCGGGCAGTTGAAACACGTTCTGCCAAGCGCTTCCACTCCGTTAGCGGTATCGCTGTGTCAGCCTCATCGGTCCATTTCTTATTCAAAAATGGCGACCAATCCACTGAGAACTTGCCTTTGTAATTACTCAGAACTGGGTCAGAGGTCTGTTTACCAGCATCCATCGCAGCTCGGTAGTCCTTGACCATCTGATCTCCCGTGCCAACGGGTAGCGTTCCTTCCGCCTCTAGCTTATCGCCGTATAGCTTGCGTGTACCAGGATGCGCAGCAATAATTTTATACATCAAGGGCTGAGTCATCGAGGGTGTATCTTGCTCGTTATGACCCAGTTTTCTGAAGCAAACAATGTCGATTGCCACATCTTTATGAAATTGTGTGCGGAACTCGATAGCCAGCTGAGTTGCTAAAACGACTGCCTCAGGATCATCGCCATTCACATGCAATACCGGCGCATCAATAATTTTCATGATGTCCGTACAGTACAAACTAGAGCGCAAATCTCGCGGATCTGAAGTCGTGAAACCAATTTGGTTATTAATAACAATGTGAACTGTGCCGCCAGTCGAGTATCCACGCACTTCAGCCATCGCTAAAGTTTCTTGCATCACTCCCTGACCAGCAATGGCAGCATCTCCATGCACTAAGACAGGAAGTACTTGCTGGCCTAATACGTCCCCGCGACGATCCATGCGAGCACGAGCTGAACCCTCCACTACAGGATTCACAATCTCTAAGTGAGAGGGATTAAAAGACAAAGAAACGTGCACTGGACCGGTTGGTGTCGAGATGTCACTTGAAAAACCTTGGTGATACTTCACATCACCAGCTGGTAAGGTTTCAGGACCTTTATGCTCAAACTCAGCAAACAAGTCTTTAGGCATTTTTCCTAAAGTATTTATCAAAACATTCAGACGACCGCGATGAGCCATGCCAATCACAATCTCTTGAACACCTTTGGCACCAGCCTCATGAATCAATTCATCCATACAGGCAATAAAACTTTCACCCCCCTCAAGAGAGAAGCGTTTTTGACCAACATACTTCGCCTGAAGATAACGTTCCAAGCCCTCAGCAGCAGTAATGCGATCTAAAATCTGACGCTTTTTATCAACGTTAAATGAGGGCTTTGAGCGAATCGATTCCAGCTTCTCTTGCCACCACTTTTTAATCTTTTGATCAGTGATGAACATATATTCAGCACCAATCGTGCCGCAATAGGTCTCACGCAATGCTTGCAGTAAATCACGCAAGCTCATTTCAGCTCTTCCGAAGAATGTATTGCTGGTATTGAAGACGATATCCATATCGCCATCAGTAAAGCCATAGAAAGCTGGATCAAGCTCAGGAATATCCTGGCGCTCTGTCCGCTTTAAGGGATCAGTGTTGGCCCAGCGGTTACCGACGTTACGATACGCCGCAATTAACTGTTGGACTGCAACCCGCTTACGACCCATTTCCGAGTCAGCTGAATCAGAAATTGTTCTAATAGGACCTTGTTTAGCCCGTTCAGCAAATGACGCAACAATCGGTCCGTGCGCAATGTCGGTTCGAGATGAACCATCCACAGCCGGGACTTGTTTCACGTTATCAAAATAATCTCGCCAATGATCAGCAACAGAAGCTGGATCGTGCAAGTAGGATTCGTAGAGTTCTTCTACATAGGGGGCGTTTCCGCCGAAGAGATAGGAATTATCCCTTTGGTCCTGCATCATGATGCTCACCTTTCATCGGGTTTCCCGATTAAAAACTGTGGTTATAACCTTCCGTTACGCGGCTCTACCGTTTCACGAATTGCTCTGTGCAAATACAGACACTACAGCAGTAATTTAACACGATTGACCATTGCTAGATAAAGGACTTTCCCTGATGAGGAGGATTTCGGGATTCCCCCCCATAAATCAGAAATGAATAAGAACTTTCCTACTCAGCTTTCAATAACTACGGACAGATAGAATTCGAATTGATTTTTATTCTCTAAATCTTCAAGTGAATTAATGAAATTAAGGGGAATATGAAAGCAATTACGCCAGAAATGGAATATCTCAGTACTAGGCAAAGCGCCAAAGTCCTACAGGTCTCTTTAGGAACTGTTCAAAAAATGGTGGAATTAGGCGAATTAATCGCCTGGAAGACCCGTGGCGGCCATCGCCGCATTCTCGCTAGCTCACTTGAGCAGCAACTTCAGAGAAGAAAACGGGCTATGCGGCAGAAAACTACCCAAAACTGCATCGCTATGGGTATTTTTAGGAGAACTGAGAATAGTGAGGAATTATTGCAATCCATTCAAGATTGGCACCTCAAAGTCCATATGGAGGTGGCGGTAGATAGTTTAGAAGGCTTAATGAAGGCGGTTTCAATAGCACCGGATTTAATCTTCCTGGACGCGCTAATCCCGCCAGTTGAGCAAGTTCATTTAATCCATTATCTTAGTAAAAACAAGGACACACAGCGCATTCCTATACTAGTAGATGAAGGTTTTATTAAGCTTCACCCTGGCGTAGTTGCCTTAGCGGACGAAAACCACGGAAACAGGTCACCACTCTCAGAATCCATTAAAGAAGAGCTTGAAAATGGCTTGATAGACCTAAACCCCCTGATTATTGGCTACCCAGCCACAAATCCTGACCTAGAAGCCTCATTAGCCCAGAGCAGTCGCCATGAGCTGTTGGAACCGCTCTTTCTGGAGGCTTTAGCTAGGAAATGTGCCTAGTAATACAAAAATACAAAAGGCCGCTAAAGCGGCCTTTTTTTAATCATTTCAGTAGCTTACTGACTTACCAAGCCACTTAAATGAGGTAATTACTGCGATCTCTACCCTCAATCCACTTAGGAGCCTTACCGCGTCCTGTCCAAGTTTCACCGGTAGATGGGTTGCGATACTTAGGGGCCACCTTGCCGCCAGCACTTTTACCACCTGATTTACGACTAAATAGGTCTGAGGCAGTTAGGTGATATTGCTCAATAATGAGCTTCGCTTTTGCAATTCCGTCGGCTTTTTCACGGTTAATTGCTTCTTTAATTTGCTTATCTAATTGCTCGCGTTGAGCTAAAAGTTCTTTATAAGAAGACATCTATTGATTACTCCAATAATAGGTTATTAGAAATATCTTATTGATAATGTATTTCGTGTCCTTATTATATAGATAAACTTCTTAATGGAGAAATATAAATGGATTATGAATATAGACCCATATTTATCAAGGGTTTATAGTAATAATAGTTATTAATTAAACATAATCATTATAAATACTATTATTAATTATGGTGTATATTACCTTCTCAACATGAAAGTCCCGCTAGCCTTTGCGGTGATCTCTCCAGCCTCATTCAGAGCAACAGCCTCACAGTAGTTAATAGACTTGCCGGCTTTCAAAAGGCTGCCTTCAACGATGATTTTTCCTAAGCTAGGCCTTAAGAAACTAGTAGTCATGTCAATGGTAATTGCACCTAGCTCATGATTTGAAGCGGTTCGCGCGGCAGCCCCCATCGCAAAATCTAAAAGAGTCATGATGAGACCGCCTTGAGCAACATGAAAGCTATTGGTATGTTCTGGCTTCACGGTATAGCTAATTCGGACTTTGCCTGCTTCTGCATATTCAGGCACTACACCCAAATGATCCAAAAAGGGTATGTCCAAGCCAAAGTAAATTGTTCTATTGTGATTTTGCGAGCTGGGGTTTGATGGATTCATATTGGAATACATTAAAAGACTAAAAAAAATAAATGGTCGGGGCGAGAGGATTTGAACCTCCGACCACATGCACCCCATGCATGTACGCTACCAGGCTGCGCTACGCCCCGACGAGAGACAAAATTGTATCAGTATCTATTTAGACAGAATTTGCAGAACGGCTTGCAATTCATCACGCAAACGGAGTTCTCCGCGCGCTTCTTCAAGGCGATTTCGAGCGCCGCTGATAGTAAAGCCCTCTTCGTACAACAAGGCACGAATTTTACGAATTAAGACCACTTCATGGTGCTGATAGTAGCGGCGATTACCACGACGCTTCTGCGGGCTCAGCTGAGAGAATTCTTGTTCCCAGTAACGTAGAACGTGTGAACGCACGCCGCAGAGGTCAGCTACCTCACCAATAGTGAAGTAGCGCTTGGCTGGAATGGGGGGGAGTTGGGAGCTCGGGAGTGCCGAGCTAGCATCAAACTCGGTTTTCTCGAGCATGCGACTCCACTACATCTTTAAGCTTTTGACTTGCGTGAAAGGTGACTACACGTCTAGCAGCAATTGGAATCATTTGACCTGTCTTTGGATTTCGGCCAGGACGAGCCGATTTATTGCGCAACTGAAAATTACCGAAGCCAGAAATCTTTACTTCAGTACCAGCCTCAAGTGATTTACCAATACGATCAAAGAACGCGTCGATCATATCTTTTGCTTCACGTTTGTTTAAGCCCACTTGATCGAAGAGCGCTTCTGAAAGTTCGTTTTTGGTAACGGTATCGCTGGCAAGTAATTCGTTCATTGATAGTCTCTTATGTAGCTTTGTATTTCTCTTGATAACTGTAATAGTAAACCTAGCGCAGACGAGCAGTGCATTTTTTTTCTACTGCACCCAATAATGCAGCCATAACAGCATCAATTTGAGGGTCTTGTAATGTTTCCTGAGGGTTAAGTAAAGTCACTCGAAATGCCAAACTCTTTTCATCATCCGCCATACTGCTTGAGCCTGCTTTTGGCTTAAATTCATCAAAGAGTTCAATAGAGCGCACAAAATTCTGTTTTGTGGAAGTCATTGCATCCAATAAGGACTGAGCAGAAACACTTTGCTTCACTACTAGCGCTAAATCTCGTTGCACTGCGGGAAATTTACTCAACTCCTCTGGTACAGGCAAACCAAGTTCACGTATAGACTCTAAATCTAGTTCAAATAGCACAGGTGCTTGAGGAAGTTCATACGCCTGCTGTAAACCTGGATGTAACTCACCAATCCAGCCAACTTCAATCGTGTTTTTGCCGATATTAATCAATACTTTTGCACTGCGCCCCGGATGTAAGGCAGGATGTTGGGCTGATTCAGTTACAAAATGCAATGGGTCTAAAACACGCTCTAGGTCGCCCTTGACATCGAAAAAATCAACCGCTCTCGTCATGCTCGCCCACTGCTCTGGAACGGATGACCCATAAGCTAAACCACCAATTTTCTGGGGCTGATGAAAGCCTGCTACTTTGCCAGAGGCTTCTTGAACCTTGGAATCTCGCTTAAATACACGACCCGTCTCGAACAGGCGCACTCGCCCTGCTCCCCGATTTAAATTAGATTTGAGGTTAGACAGTAAACCACCCCAAAGATTGCTTCGCATCACGCCATACTGATTAGCAATGGGATTGAGAACCTGAATCACATCTTCCTCTTGCGCGCCAGCTAGGCGCTGCTCGCTTTCGAAATCAGTAAAGCCAAAATTGACTGCTTCTTGATAACCTTGCAAAGCTAAGCGCTGACGTAATAAATGAATGCCACGCTTTGCTTCAGCTTTAGCGCTCATCTTGAGTGAAGCTATCGGTGGCTGATCAGGGATATTTTCAAAGCCGTACATCCGAGCAACTTCTTCAATCAAATCTTCTTCAATTTCAATATCAAAGCGATAGCTAGGAGGCGTAACTTCAAATACATCCCCTTCTTGCTTAAATTCAAAACCAAGCCGATGGAATACATCTGCAACTACTTCTTTAGTGAGGGGGATGCCAATCACTTTTTCTGCTCGTGCCAAACGCATTTTGACTGGCTTACGTTCTGGTACGTTCAGGACTTGATCATCTACAGGGCCAACTTGGCCACCACAGACTTCCAGAATTAAGGATGAGAGATATTCAAGGCAATAGACGGTATTTTGCGGGTCTACGCCACGTTCAAAACGATGAGCAGCATCAGTGCTGAAATTGAAGCGACGGGCACGCCCTTGAATGGCTGAAGGCAACCAATATGCTGCCTCTACATAAATGTTTTTGGTGTCATCGCTTACAGCGCAATGATTACCACCCATGATTCCAGCTAAGGCTACTGGACCTTTTTGATCAGCGACCACCCCTGCTTCTTGTAGCTTACCTGCAGAGTCGGGGCCAACGAGGGTTACTGTTTGACCGTTGAGGAGTTCAAGTGTTTCGCCAGCTTTAGCCCAGCGCACAGTAATGTCACCTTCTAACTTATCGATATCAAATACGTGTGTAGGTTGACCCATCTCTAACATCACGTAGTTAGAGAGATCAACCAATGCAGAAATACTTCTTTGGCCGGCACGTGATAAACGCTGCACAATCCAATCAGGTGTTTTAGCCTGAGGATTGACGCCACGAATCACGCGACCAGCAAAACGTCCGCAGAGCTCTTTGCTCTCTACAGTAACCTTACGCTTGTCACCAATTGATACTACTGGCGCATTCCATTTAGGCGCACAAAGGGGGGCACCAGTAATCGCAGAGACCTCTCTTGCCATACCCATTAAGGAGAGGCAATCCGCTTTATTTGGGGTTAACTTAATGACGAAGACTTGATCGTCTAAGTCAAGATACTTGCGAATATCTTCACCAATGGGTGCATCTGCTGGCAACTCCAAAATACCTTCGTGATCATCGCCAAGACCAAGCTCACGACCTGAGCACAGCATGCCTTGACTCTCTACGCCACGCAGCTTGCCGACTTTAATCATAAAAGGCTTACCACCTGCTTCTGCTGGAGGTAATTCAGCGCCAACTAAAGCGCATGGAATTTTGATGCCAGCACGAGCGTTTGGTGCGCCACAAACAATTTGTAACTCTTGACCCGTACCAGCATCTACCTTACAAACACGTAAACGATCAGCATCGGGATGTTGCTCGGCAGACAAAATCTGCGCAACCACAATCTTCGTAAATGCAGGCACTACTGAATGTTGCTCTTCAACCTCTAAACCTGCCATGGTCATAGCATGACCCAAAGCATCGCTATCAAGCGCTGGATTTACATACTGTCGGAGCCAAGATTCAGAAAATTGCATATGTCTTTATAGGGATTATTTTTTTATGCAGGAAATTGCGCTAAAAAACGTAAATCGTTTTCAAAGAAGAGGCGTAAGTCATCTATACCGTAACGCAACATAGTTAAACGCTCTAAACCAGAACCAAAGGCAAAGCCGGTGTAACGCTCTGGATCAATGCCCATATTGCGCAACACATTCGGATGAACCTGCCCTGCACCAGAAATTTCTAACCAACGGCCGGCAAGCTTGCCACTACCAAAGGCCATATCAATTTCTGCAGAAGGCTCCGTGAATGGGAAATACGAAGGGCGAAAGCGCACTTGTAATTCGTTTGTTTCAAAGAAGGTTCTCAAGAAGTCGGTATAGACGCCCTTAAGATCTGCAAATGAAACACTTTCAGCAATCCATAAACCTTCAACCTGATGAAACATGGGTGAGTGGGTTGCATCACTATCCACTCGATAGGTTCTACCAGGGGCAATCACTTTAATCGGTGGCATTACATCAGCGTTGGCATATTTCTTGACATGCTCACTTGCATAGCGCACTTGAATTGGGCTGGTATGGGTACGCAATAGCAAAGGCTTCTCATGAGCATCTTTGCCATCGATATAAAAGGTATCCTGCATTGAACGCGCAGGATGATTTTCTGGGCTATTGAGTGCTGTGAAATTAAACCAATCAGTTTCAATTTCAGGACCATCAGCCACATCAAAACCAATGGAGCGAAAGATCTCCTCAACACGCTCCCAAGTCCGCATAACGGGATGTAAGCTACCCACCGCCTGACCGCGTCCTGGTAAGGAGACGTCAATCGATTCAGCAGCTAAACGTTGGAGCAATACGGCATCCGCTAAAGCTTGACGGCGCTCATGTAATGCAGCCTCTACTTGAGTTTTGATTTGATTAATTTGGGCGCCAGCACTCTTGCGCTCTTCAGGCGACATTCCACCAAGCGCTTTGAGACGCTCGGTGAGAACACCTGATTTACCGAGATACTTGGCTTTCGCGTCCTCAAGAGCCGCCGAATCGGCAGCTCCAGAGAAATCACGTTTAGCATCCTCGACAATTTGGTCGAGAGAAACCATTGCAGCTTAGTTTTTAGAAACTAAGAATTAAGCTGCAGCGCTTACTACGGATTTGATCCGAGTAACCAAAGCAGCGAAAGCCGCTTTGTCAGCAATGGCCATATCAGAAAGCACCTTGCGGTCGAGTTCGATCGCAGCCTTCTTCATACCATTCATGAATACGCTATAGGTCATGTCATGCTCACGTACTGCCGCATTGATACGAGCAATCCACAAAGCGCGGAATACACGTTTCTTGTTGCGACGGTCACGATAAGCATATTGACCAGCACGCATAACCGCTTGCTTAGCAATCCGGAATACGTTTTTACGACGACCGCGGTAACCTGTTGCGGCATCAGTAATTTTCTTATGACGGGCTCTTGCTGTAACCCCACGTTTGACTCTTGGCATTGAATTCTCCTAATCTAGTCTGAGGTTAAGCGTAAGGAAGCATGGAGCGAATTGACTTAACGTCAGCTTTCGCAACTTCTGTGGAACCACGCAAATGACGCTTGTTCTTTGTGGTCTTCTTGGTGAGGATGTGGCGTTTGAAAGCCTGACCTCGTTTGATCGTTCCGCCTGCGCGAACCGTGAAGCGCTTCTTAGCGCTACTCTTGCTCTTCATCTTGGGCATAAAGCACCCCTTCTTCTACTTGTGCAACATAGGTGGTAACCGACGGCTACTCTTCCTGTACCCAGAAGCACTTCTCACTACCAGCACCTTCAGCAATTACAAAAGTGCCTCGCTACATCAGAACCAGGTAGAACCTAGTTACTTAGCCTTACGAATGGGGGCTAATACCATCACCATCTGGCGACCCTCCATTTTTGGAAACTGTTCAACTTGACCAAACTCTTGTAAGTCCAACTTCAAACGTTCCAACATTCTTGCTCCGATTTCTTGGTGGGCCATTTCACGACCCCGAAAGCGCAGCGTAATCTTTGTTTTATCGCCATCTTCCAAAAAGCGGATTAAATTGCGTAGCTTCACACCGTAGTCACCATCATCAGTGCCGGGACGAAATTTAACTTCCTTCACCTGAATCACTTTTTGCTTCAGCTTAGCTTCGTGCATCCGCTTCGCTTCTTGGTACTTGAATTTGCCAAAGTCCATAATCCTGACTACAGGTGGTACAGCTGTTGGAGCAATTTCAACCAAATCGGTCTCTTTCTCTTCTGCTGCTGCCAAGGCTTCACTCAACTTAACTACACCGATGGGCTCTCCATCAATTCCAATCAAACGCACTTCAGGAGCAGTAATTTCCCGGTTAATGCGCTGCAATTTTTCAGTAGCGATCTTCTTTATTCCTTTAAAAATTCAATAACAAACCGTACAAATATCCACCTGAGCCCTAGCTAGGCTCGGGTCCGACTTTTTGGGATATATCCTGCTGGAGTCGGGCAACGAAGGCATCAATAGGCATTACACCCAAATCCACTCCGCCACGGGCACGAACGGCCACCGTATTACTTTCAGACTCTTTATCACCAACAACCAGCAAAAATGGGATCTTCTGTAATGCGTGCTCGCGTATTTTATACGTAATCTTCTCGTTCCGCAAATCCGATTCCACTCTAAACCCTTGTTTTTTCAGCAATTGCTGTACTTGTTGTGCGTATGCAGCAGAATTTCCGGAGATATTGAGGACTACAGCCTGGGTCGGAGCAAGCCAAACCGGCATGTTTCCAGCGTGGTTTTCGATCAAAATACCGATAAAACGCTCTAAAGAACCCACAATTGCCCTATGGAGCATCACTGGGGTCTTGCGGCTATTGTCTTCGGCCACATATTCAGCCCCAAGACGGGCTGGCATTGAAAAATCCACCTGAATCGTGCCGCATTGCCAAGTTCGGCCAATCGAGTCTTTAAGGTGATATTCGATCTTTGGACCATAAAAAGCACCCTCGCCTGGCAATTCTTCCCATTCTTGACCGGATGCCTTCAAGGCGCCACGCAAAGCTTCTTCCGCTTTATCCCAGATCGCATCTTCACCAACTCGCTTGGCAGGACGCAAAGCCAACTTCACCGCTACTTCGGTAAAGCCAAAATCTTGGTAAACAGCACGCACTGCCTTGTCAAAATTAGCTACTTCAGACTGAATCTGATCTTCGGTACAGAAAATATGACCGTCATCTTGCGTAAAACCCCGCACCCGCATCAAACCATGCAAGGCACCAGATGGTTCATTACGATGACATTGCCCAAACTCACCAAAACGTAATGGCAACTCACGATAGCTATGCAAGCCAGAGTTATAAATTTGAACGTGACCAGGACAGTTCATCGGCTTTAAGGCATAAGCGCGATTCTCTGACTCCGTCGTGAACATATTCTCTTTGTAGTTTTCCCAGTGACCGGATTTTTCCCAAAGGGTGCGGTCTAGGATTTGCGGGGCTTTGACTTCTTGATAGCCCTCGTTCTGATACACGCGACGCATGTATTGCTCAACCTCTTGCCAAATAGACCAGCCTTTTGGGTGCCAGAAAATTAAACCGGGCGCTTCTTCTTGGAAATGGAATAAATCCAGTTGTTTACCGAGGCGACGATGATCACGTTTCTCAGACTCTTCCAGCATATGTAAATAGGCATCTTGATCTTCTTTGCGCAACCAAGCGGTACCGTAAATACGCTGTAGCATCTCATTCTTACTATCGCCACGCCAATAAGCACCAGCAAGCTTCATCAGCTTAAATACCTTCAACTTACCAGTGGATGGTACGTGTGGTCCACGACATAAATCAGTGAACTTGCCTTCAGCATAGAGAGATACATCTTCATTTTGCGGAATGCTGGCAATAATTTCAGCTTTGTAATGTTCGCCTTGATCTTTGAAGAATTTCACCGCTTCGTCGCGCGGCAGAACACTGCGCACTACTGGCTCATCTTTTTTAGCGAGCTCAGTCATTTTCTTTTCAAGTGCCGCTAAGTCATCTGGAGTAAACGGGCGGTGATAAGAGAAATCGTAATAGAAGCCGTTATCAACTACTGGACCAATCGTCACTTGCGCTTCAGGAAAGAGTTCTTTAACAGCATAGGCCAACAAATGAGCTGTAGAGTGACGAACAATTTCTAATGCCTCTGGACTTTTATCCGTGATGATGGCGAGCTGACTATCTTGATTGATCATAAAGCTGGTATCAACCATCTTGCCATCGACGATGCCACCGAGAGCAGCTTTGGCAAGGCCACTACCAATGCTTTGGGCAACATCCGCTACACGAACGGGAGCATCAAACTCACGTTTTGATCCATCGGGCAGAGTAACTACTGGCATGACAACTCCATCTTATTAACTGAACTTCAGCTTCACTACATCATCTTAAAAAGAAAGCGCGGTAGCTTATGGGCAACCGCGCCTCTGGGTCATTATTCGTTGGTAGGCTCGATTGGACTCGAACCAACGACCCCCACCATGTCAAGGTGGTGCTCTAACCAGCTGAGCTACGAGCCTATTCAGCCTGAGAGTTTATCACCGGCGACGCACTTGGGTGACGCCTTTGACCTCTTCTAAGCTATTTTGAACTGCTCTCAAGACTTCAGAATCCTTGACTTCAACGGTTAAAAGGATCTGTGCCAAGCCCTTTTTGGCTGATTTGCGTAAATCAATCACATGAACACCTTGGCGAGTCAGAATCTCAAACAACTCTCTCATGAGCTCAGGTCGATCCAAGCCGCTCACTACTAAATCTGCTGGGAAGACGCGCTTTTGCTCAGAATTCACCACAGGGTCGGCAGCTGATGCGGTCCAAGCCGTCTGAATCACTCTCTCAGGCGCTCGATCTAAAAGCCCTCGAAACGTTTTGCAGGAACGTCGATGAATCGACACCCCTCTTCCTTGGGTCACAAATCCTGCAATCAAGTCTGGTGGTACGGGCCTACAGCAACGCGCTAATTGCGTTAATAAAGAATCAACCCCCACCACTAAGACATCACCACTCTGCCCTGTTTTACGACTACTGCTCCGCAGAATAATTTCTGGAGCAGCAGATTTCGCATCAATGGCGATATCAGACTTACTATCGGGAGCTTTTGCAATCTGACCGGCCTCTTCATCATCGAGTGCATTAAACCAAGCGCGTACGCGTTGACGCGCTCTTTGAGACCGTATGTAGTGTTTATCTGGACTAATCCAATCGCGCGATGGGCCACCATGCTTGACTGCAATGATTTCAACAGTCTGTCCATTTTGTAATGCAGTTTCCAGGGGGGGCATGGCACCATCAACACGTGCCCCGCGACAACGATGACCTAAATTGGTATGAACCGCGTAAGCAAAATCAATAGGGGTTGAGCCCTTCTCTAAAGAAATAACTTTACCTAAGGGCGTGAGTACATAAATATGATCATCAATCTCATGATGCTTGAGCTGATCCCAAGCGTCTTCTTTCCAAGAGATCAGCTGCCTAGCCCAGGCAATCTGTCTTTCATAGGCTACCTCTGCACTATGGGTACCCAGCTGATGATGGATACTCGGTTTGTTAGGCTTCGCAAGATTGGGTGGCGTAGCCATACCAACATAAGCGCCCTCTTTGTAACGCCAGTGAGCAGCTAGGCCATACTCTGCCTGCTGATGCATCTCATGGGTGCGCACCTGAATTTCAAATGCAGTGCCGTCTTCATTCATCACTACGGTATGCAGCGATTGATAGCCGTTAGGCTTAGGTCTTGCAATGTAGTCATCAAACTCGCGTGGCACAGGTTGCCAGACGTTATGCACGATGCCTAAAACGGCATAACAGGTTTTGACATCATCTACTAAAACTCTAAATGCCCTGACGTCATACAGATTAGCAAAGTCAAGAGACTTGCCTTGCATCTTTTTCCAAATACTGTAGATGTGTTTTGGCCTGCCCAAGACTTCGCCCTGTATATGGGCAGCCTTTAACTCTTCCCTAATTTCACGCACAATGCGTTCAATAAAAGCCTGTCGTTCTATGCGTTTTGCATCCAGCATCTTGGCAATATCGCGGTAGACCAACGGCGATAGAACGCGGAAGGCCAGATCTTCCATCTCCCACTTCATTTGCCAAATACCCAAACGATTTGCCAAAGATGCATCAATACTGAGAATCTCTTGGGCCCAAGCGCCTGGCATTTCCAGTTGTTCTTGTGTAACCCAACGGAGAGTTTGCAAACGCGAGGCGAGATAAATCAGTACTACACGTAAGTCATCACCAAATGCTAAGAGCATCTTGCGTAACATTTCTTCTTGACCAGAGACACTCAGACCGCCATCTTCGCGAACCAGTTTTGCTTGTGCATGTCGCAAACCGCGATAGCCAATCAGGAGTTTGGCCGACTCCTCACCAATCAGTTTGATGAGGGCCTCTTTACCATGAGTGCGAGCAATATTATTTGCTGCAATTAAAGTGGCTTCGTCTAAATTCAGGGACTGCAGAATTTGTGAAACACCATCTGAATGCGACTCTGCAGGTTCACCAAACCAGGCATCCTGAAATAGAGCCACTTTTTCGGTTTTAGCTAGAGAGGCAGGAGGATTTGCCATAGGCAAAAAATGAACTAAAAAAGATTAACTGAAAAATTCTTTTACTAAAGCAATCTGCTCTGGCTTCACAAATGCGGGTGCATGACCAACATTGGGAATTTCAATACTACGTGCATGTGGATTAACTTTACACATTTCAGCAACCGTTGCTGCAGATAGCAAATCAGAATCGCCACCCCGCACAATCAGCATCGGAATATGAATTTGCTTAAAGGCATGCCACATCGCCATCTCGCCAGCCTTCGCCATGATGGGGTTTACAGCAGCAAACGGCACCGAGATATTCGGGTCATAGTGCATGATCCACACGCCATCGCGCTGAATCAACATGGGTCCGTTATAAATCTCCCACTCTTCAGGGCTATGAACGCCAAAAGAAGCGCAGATCTGATTCAAACGAGTCAGCGCATCAGCACGATTAGCAAAAGCAAATGGCTGACCGACATAAGAGCCTAAACGCTTGATGGCTTCAGGCTCAATTTTGGGTCCGACATCATTAATCAACATTCTCCGAATAGGAGACTTCGGCATCGCGGCATAGACCATACCGATCAAGCCGCCCATTGAAGTACCAAACCAATCGACCTGTGATACACCTAGTTTTTTAACAAGCTCGGTAATATCTGCAACATATTGTGGAATGGCGTACAGCATCGGATTACTTAATCGATCTGAATCGCCGCGACCAACGACGTCAGGACAAACTACGTAATAGTCTTTGCACATCGCTTGCGCAAGGGTTTTAAAGTCGCTCCCGCGCCGAGTTAAGCCATGAACACAAAGCAATACCTTAGAGTTATTGGGGTCGCCCCATGCGTGATATGCCATACGATGCTGCGCATCACCACTGGAGCACTGCACAAAGAAGGTATCACCATCATGTAAGACGTTTGCACTCTGGGGTGATTGATTGGATTCAGAAGCGTCGTCATGATCATGTAAGTCACCCACCTCTTCGGGTTGCAAGGTGACATGATCGATCCCATGCTTATCTAAGAGCATGGTGTTAATTCTGACCATAATCTCTGGCCACTCGCGAATATTTGCTATCTCAATGTGGCCTATCAGCGCAGGAAAGCTAGGCGTCATTTCCCATACGTGCAAATCATGTACGGCTAATACACCAGGAATATTCTTTAAATCTTTACCTACTTCTAAATAATCAATATGCAGTGGCACACCTTCCATTAAGAAGTGATAGGACTCATGCAAAATCGAAATCGTTGACTTGAGGATGAGTAATGAGACCAAGATAGAGAGAATCGCATCAATAGGCATCCAACCGGTGAGCTGAATCACAACACCAGCAATCAGTGCAGCGACAGAACCCAATAAGTCACCCATGACATGGACTAATGCTGCACGCGTGTTCACACTCTTCTTATCACGTGAGAGAACCCAAGCTACAACGATATTCATGACAAGACCAATGCCAGCCACAACGGTAACCGTTAGTCCATCCACCTTATGGGGATCATAGAAGCGACTAATGGCTTCAAACACAATCCAAGCCACTAAGGCCAGCATCACAATGCTGTTCACAAATGCTGCTAAAGCTTCTGCTCTACCGAAACCAAAGGAATGTTTTGGGGAGGGAGGCCTGCGAGAAATAATTTGCGCCAAGAGTGCCAAGCCTAAGGCAGCTGCATCGGTCACCATATGACCCGCATCTGAGATCAATGCTAAGGAATTTGCAAAGTAAGCCGCTGCACCTTCAACCCCAGAAAAACCTAAGGTCAGAATTAAGGCAATGAAGAGGAGATTTTGATTGGAGACTTCTTTGCTATGAGAATGCTTAGCATCCCCTTTTTTATGCGCATGCAGAGAAGTGTCTGCCCCAGATAAATTCTGCGGTTTTGAGTGGCTGGAATGATGGGAACCCGACATGGTGAACCCATTATTCCATTAAATGATGACGGTAGTTAGAAACCCGTTGTATCAACAGGGGCACCTGTTTTGGCGATCACTTCCTCTTTTGTAACACCAGGAGCCAATTCGATTAACTTCAAACCCTGAGGGGTGATGTCAAGAACACAAAGATCTGTGATGATCTGACTAATGACACCTACACCTGTCAAAGGCAAGGTGCACTTAGGTAAAATTTTAAGCTCTTCAGTGCCATCCTTTTTCTTGGCTACATGCTCCATCAGTACTACGACATGTTTCACGCCAGCAACCAAATCCATGGCACCGCCCATACCCTTCACCATTTTTCCTGGAATCATCCAATTCGCAATATCGCCATGCTCACTCACTTGCATGGCACCTAAAAAAGCGATATTGATTTTGCCGCCACGAATCATGCCAAAGGCATCAGCTGATGAAAAAATCGATGAGCCCGGTAAGGTCGTAATAGTCTGCTTACCCGCATTAATTAAATCAGCATCAATCTGATCTTCTGTTGGAAACGGTCCAATACCTAACAAACCATTTTCAGACTGTAGCCAAACTTCCATGCCCTCTGGCACATGGTTAGCCACTAGAGTGGGAATACCAATTCCCAGGTTCACGTAAAAACCGTCTTTTAATTGTTTAGCGGCTCTTGCCGCCATCTCATCTCTATTCCAAGGCATATTGATCTTCCTAAATTCTTTTGATTATTTTTTTAGATAACTAGCGAGTCGCTGAAAGTGTGCGCTGTTCTATACGCTTTTCAGGGGTGCTATTGATAACCAAGCGATGCACATAGATGCTTGGAGTATGAATCTCAGCAGGATCCAAGACACCATTCTCAACAATCTCTTCTACCTCTGCAACCGTGATCTTTCCTGCCATCGCAACTACTGGATTGAAATTACGAGCGGTATGGCGATAGACCAAATTTCCTGAACGGTCCGCTTTCCAAGCCTTCACCAAGGAAATATCAGAAACGATAGAGCGCTCCATAATGTATTTTTCGCCATCAAATTCTTTTACCTCTTTGCCTTCAGCAACTAAGGTGCCAACACCCGTCTTGGTATAGAAGGCAGGAATGCCGCATCCACCAGCGCGCAATTTTTCGGCCAAAGTTCCTTGTGGCGTGAACTCCAGTTCCAACTCACCAGCTAGAAATTGACGTTCAAATTCTTTATTTTCACCAACGTAGGATGCAACCATCTTTTTTACTTGACGTGAATTCAGCAGTATTCCAAGACCAAAACCATCCACCCCTGCATTATTCGATACGGCAGTCAAATTTTGGGCTCCGAGATCTTTCACCGCCTGGATCAGAGCCTCCGGGATTCCGCAAAGACCAAAACCACCAACCGCTAGCTTTTGTCCATCCTTCAAGATATCCCGCAGGGCATCTACTGCCGATGGGTAAGTTTTATTCATAACTTTTGTCCTAATATTGCCAAAAAGGGTAAAAAAGTAATCATAACGCCTCAGGCTTTAAGCATTGATAGTCCTGGCACTAAATTGGTTTTTAGCACTTAGAACTAAACTATCTGGGCTGAAATACCCTATTTTTAAGAAATCTCGGAGAAATTGCATGAACCAGGTGGAGCTACTAGAACAATTCGGGCCCAGAGAATCCATGGATTACGACCTGGTTATTGTTGGTGGAGGTCCAGCAGGTCTTTCAGCAGCAATTAAAGCCAAGCAGCTTGCGAATGCTTCTGGCAATGACATCAGCGTTTGTGTTTTAGAAAAAGGCTCTGAAATCGGTGCTCATATTTTGTCTGGGGCTGTCATGGACCCTAAAGCGTTAAACGAACTTTTTCCCAATTGGAAAGAATTAGGGGCGCCACTCACTACGGAAGTCACGCAAGATCAATTTCTATTTTTAAGTGCAGATCACTCATATCAAGTTCCCAACTGGATCTTGCCCGAATGCTTTAAAAATGAGGGTAACTATATTGTGAGCTTAGCTAACGTAACCCGTTGGCTAGGTGAACAAGCTGAGACACTTGGTGTAGAAATTTTCCCAGGCTTTCCAGCAGCAGATATCTTGTACAACGAACAAGGTGCAGTCAGCGGCGTAATCACTGGCTCGATGGGTTTAGATAAAGAAGGTAAGCCTACCGATCAATTTCAGCTAGGTATGGAATTGCGTGGCAAATACACCCTATTCGCTGAAGGTTCTCGGGGCCACCTTGGTAAACAGTTAATTGCTAAGTTCGCCTTAGATAAAGATTCTGATCCTCAAAGTTATGGCATCGGCATTAAAGAACTCTGGGAGGTTGAGCCTTCCAAGAGCAAGCCTGGATTGGTAGTGCATACCGCTGGTTGGCCATTAGAAAGTGACGCCTATGGTGGCTCCTTCCTGTATCACTTAGGGGATAACAAAGTTGCTGTTGGTTTAGTAGTTGGCCTCTCCTATAAGAACCCTTACCTCTCACCCTTTGAAGAATTCCAACGCTATAAATTACATCCGAAGATTCGTGACACATTTGAAGGTGGCAAACGAATTGCTTATGGTGCACGAGCGCTGACTGCCGGCGGCTTGAATAGTCTTCCTAAAACCGTATTTCCGGGTGGCGCACTGATTGGTTGCGATGCTGGCTTCTTAAATGCCTCACGCATTAAAGGTAGCCATGCTGCAATTAAGACAGGCATGCTGGCTGCAGAAGCTGCAGTTGCAGCACTTCATAACAATCGTTCTGCCGATATTTTGGCAGGCTATCCAGCTGCTTTCCAAAACAGCTGGTTACATACTGAGCTCAATCAAGCGCGCAACTTCAAAGCTTGGATGTCGAAAGGACTCTACTTAGGAACGCTGATGGTTGGTCTTGAGCAAAAAGTGCTCGGTGGCAATATGCCTTGGACTGTACACCTCAAACATGCTGATCATGAGTGCTTAGAGCCAGCAGCGCAGCACAAGCCCATAGGCTATCCAAAACCCGATGGCAAAATCAGCTTTGATCGTCTCTCCTCAGTGTTTATTTCTAACACGAACCATGCTGAGAATCAACCGATTCACCTCACCTTAAAAGATGCGACGATTCCAGTCAGCCTCAATCTCAAAACCTATGCGGGTCCAGAGCAACGCTACTGCCCTGCTGGCGTTTATGAATACATTGAAGTAGATGGTCAACCACGCTTACAGATTAATTCACAAAACTGCGTCCACTGCAAAACCTGCGATATTAAAGACCCAAGTCAGAACATTGTTTGGATTACACCCGAAGGTGGTGGCGGCCCTAACTACGGAGCGATGTAAATCATGATGATGCTACACACGATGTTACGCGTTGGCGACCTCCAGCGCTCAATTGATTTTTACACTAAAGTACTCGGCATGAATTTATTGCGCACTACCGAGCGTCCAGAGCAAAAGTACTCCTTGGCATTTGTGGGCTTTGGCAAAGGCAATGCCGATGGGCAGGCTGAGATTGAGTTGACCTTCAACCATGGGGTTCATTCTTATGATTTGGGTACAGCCTATGGTCATATTGCCATCGGTGTTCCTGACGCCTACGCTACTTGCGACAAGATTAAAGCGGCAGGTGGTAACGTCACCCGTGAAGCTGGACCCGTTGCGGGCGGAGATACCATCATTGCTTTTGTGACAGATCCTGATGGTTACAAAATTGAATTCATTCAACGCTAACAGTGTCAGGCTCTGAACAATACTCTTTAGAAATACTAGATCATCTATCTGCTGTATCTGCCGCAGATTGGAATGCCCTCCTCGGTGTCGATGCTGGCCCTTTTCTGAGATATGAATTCTTAAGCGCCCTCGAAGAGACCGGTTGCGTTGGCGGCATTACGGGATGGCAAGTAGCCCATCTTGTTTTAAAACAAGCAAGTAAATTAGTTGGTGCAATGCCGCTCTACTTAAAGCGGCATTCCTATGGTGAGTTTGTCTTCGATTGGTCATGGGCGCAGGCTTACGAGCAACAGGGCCTGAACTATTATCCAAAGGTACTTTGCGCCATTCCCTTCACCCCTGTACAGGGCTCACGTATCTTATGTAGAGCTGACTCAAGCGCTACCGAAATTCGGAAGGTATTGATTGCTGGTCTCAAGTCTTTGTTGACAGACAATGATCTTTCATCGGCGCATATTCTATTTCCAATGCCTAATGAGGTAGCCCATCTAAAAGAGCAAGGCTTCTTATTACGAGATTCAGTACAGTTTCACTGGCATAACCAAGACTTTCAGAACTTTGAGCAATTTCTATCAGTGCTCACTATGAAACGCCGTAAAAATATTCGTCGTGAACGTGAGCAAGTCGCAAAAGAGGCTATTACGTTTAGGCATGTGCCTGGAAAAGATTCAAGCGATCTAGATTGGGAATTCTTTTTTGAGTGCTATCAAAATACCTATTTAGAACACCACTCGAGCCCCTACTTAAGCGAATCATTCTTCAAGCTCTGGGTAAAGCAGATGCCAGAGAACTTGCACCTCATACTGGCTGAGCGCAATGGAATTGCGATAGCTGCGTCATTGCTAGTGGTTGATCAACAATCTTCCAAAGCTTATGGCAGATATTGGGGTGCACTAGAACGCATCCCTTGTTTGCACTTTGAGACTGCTTATTACCAGGCGATTGAATACTGCATTAAAGAAGGGATTCAGATATTTGAGGGGGGCGCACAAGGAGAGCACAAAATGGCACGCGGATTTTTACCTACCACCCTACAATCCGCCCACTTTATTAAAGACCCAAGATTTGCAAAGGCTATTGGACATTTCCTAGATCGTGAGCACCAAGGCATTGGCGCCTATGTCGATGAGCTTGCCGAGCATAGTCCGCTGAAATCGACTAAAGTACTTCCATGAATTCTGGAAGCAACGAACCTAAATCTCCCCAAGTGCAAGATGGATCACACTCCTTATCAACTGGAGATGATGAATCAGATTCACCTTGTATTGGTGTCTGTACGACTCTCTACGATGAGATTTGCCAAGGCTGCGGTCGAACCTTGCATGAGGTGAGTAATTGGGTCTTTTTCTCTGATGCAGAAAAAGCCTCTGTATGGAAGCGCATTCGCGAGGATGGTACTGCTACCCGCTTTCAGCGACAGGCCAAAGAAAATAAGCCTGCGTAATTTCGCAGGCATATTCTTTTAAATCTCCCTTACTGGCTTAGCAGCTTAACCAGTTAATTCCTGGCTACGTAAATACTCTTCGTAAGTGCCCGAGTAATCGACAACCGTACCGTCCATCTTCACTTCCAAAATACGGTTAGCCAAAGCAGAAACAAATTCGCGGTCATGAGAAACAAAGATTAAAGTGCCATCAAATTTTTCAAGCGCAATTTGCAAACTTTCAATCGATTCCATATCCATATGATTGGTTGGCTCATCCATTGCTAGCACGTTATATTTTTGGAGCATGAGTTTGCCCCAAATCATCCTGCCCTTTTCACCACCAGAAAGGACTTTTACTGACTTACCAATATCGTCACCGGAAAATAAGAGGCGTCCCAAAGTGCCACGAATGACTTGATCATCGTCACCAGTGTTGCGCCACTCATTCATCCAATCCATGAGCAGCTCATCTTTAGCAAACATATCCGTATTGTCTTGCGGCATTACGCCGACGTTCGCATTCTCTGCCCACTTCACATCTCCACTATCCGCACTGATACCATCGAAGCGCTTGCTGAGAATAGTTTTTAAAAGTGTTGTCTTACCTGCTCCATTTTGACCAATGATGGCAATTTTTTCACCAGCACGCACACCTAACTTAAAGTTCTTGAAGATCACGCGGTCATAGGCCTTAGTGAGTGCATTGCACTCGACGGCCATGTTATGCAGCTTTTTCTCAGTATCAAAACGAATGAATGGGTTTTGACGTGAGGATGGCTTTACTTCAACAACCTCAATCTTCTCTAACTGACGCTGGCGTGAAGTTGCCTGACGTGCTTTAGAAGCATTTGCTGAGAAGCGGGCTACGAAAGCTGCTAATTCGGCAATTTTTTCTTTAGCTTTCACATTATTGCTTAACTGTTGTGTTCGTGCCTGAACCGATGCCAGCATGTAGGAGTCGTAGTTTCCTGGATAGACCTTCAAGGTTCCATAGTCCATATCGGCCATATGCGTACAAACTTCATTAAGGAAGTGGCGATCATGGGAAATGATGATGATCGTGCTTTTGATCTCATTCAAAATATCTTCTAACCAATGAATGGAGTGAATATCCAAGTTATTGGTTGGCTCATCTAAGAGCAAGACATCTGGATCTGAGAACAAAGCTTGGGCAAGCAAGACACGCAATTTCCAACCCGGAGCAACGTTGCTCATGGGGCCATCATGTTGCTCAATCGGAATACCAATACCCAATAACAACTCACCCGCTTTTGCTTCCGCGGTATAGCCACCATACTCAGCGTACTTCCCCTCGAGCTCAGCAGCCTTCATGTAGTCTTCGTCAGTAGCCTCTGGGTTGGCGTAGATGGCATCACGCTCAGCGGCAGCTTTCCACATCTCCTCATGACCCATCATCACTACATCGAGTACCCGCACGTCTTCATAAGCAAACTGATCTTGACGCAATTTACCTAAACGAATGCCGGGGTCTAAGCTCACATTACCGCTAGTTGGCTCTAACTCGCCACCCAGAATTTTCATGAAGGTAGACTTACCGCAACCGTTGGCGCCAATGAGGCCATAACGATTGCCACCGCCGAACTTCACAGAAATATTTTCAAACAAGGGCTTCGCCCCGAACTGCATGGTGATATTAGATGCGGACAACACGGATGTTTTCTAGCTTTCTGAAATTCAATTCAATAGATACTCCCAGTATTGGGAGCAAAGAACGATATTTTAACGGTTTAGAGCCAGGAAAGCCTTAAATCAAGTGCTGATTAGACTTTGACCCTAAATGGGGTGAAATTCGTGTGGATATCGTAATAATCCTCATTCTCTTTGCGCTTAAGGAAATTGACGATCCAATAGGTGAAAGGTGTCGCCAAAACCTCCCAAGCCGTTTTCAGAGCATATTGAGCTAAGGCTACTTGGATAATTTCGTGGGTTGGCCAGATGCCATAAAAAGCCAACATATAAAAGAATGAAGAATCAACCATCTCCCCTACTGCAGTCGAACCAATCGTGCGCATCCATAAAAAACGCCCTTGGGTCCAAATTTTCATCTTGGCTAATACAAAGCTATTGGCAAAACTACCGCACCAAAATGAGAACATGGAAGCCAGGGCAATGCGCCAAGAGTTGCCAAAGACGGTTTCTAAACCATGCTGATAGTTGGCCATGTAAGTGCCGGGTGCCACTGGTAACGCAATCACGATCTGTGCCATGATGGCTGCAAATGCTAAAGCAGCAAATCCCGCCCAAACAGCTCGACGGTCATAAGCGTAACCATAAACTTCCGTGAGGATGTCACCAAAGAAATAGGCGATCGGGAAAAACAAAATACCGCCGCCAAAGGTCAATTCACCAAAATACGGCAAGTTCACCACTGCCGCTTTACCAGCACCAATAAAGTTCGAGCACAGTAGCACGACCACAAAGGCAGCCAAAATCAGGTCGTAATAGCGATGGTGTCGTCTCGGCGAGTCCATAAGTCAAGAAAAATGGATAATAGAAAGAAGAATATCCGCATTCTTGAACTTACGCAGGAGGCGGTCAGAAAACAATCTATAGGACAACCAGAAACATGAGCAAAGCCAGCTTTAATTGGGAAGACCCCCTCTTACTTGATACCCAGTTAACTGAAGAAGAGCGCATGATCCGTGATGCTGCCGCAGAATACGCTCAAGGGCGTCTCATGCCCCGCATTTTGGATGCCTATCGCAATGAGACTACTGACCCTTCTATCTTTCGTGAGATGGGTGAGCTCGGTCTATTAGGCATCACCATTCCGGAACAATACGGCGGCGCCAATTTAAATTACGTCTCTTACGGATTGATTGCTCGTGAAATCGAGCGGGTCGATTCTGGTTACCGCTCCATGATGAGCGTGCAGTCCTCTTTGGTGATGGTGCCTATCAATGAGTTTGGTAGTGAAGCACAAAAGCAAAAGTACTTACCTAAATTAGCCACGGGCGAATGGATTGGCTGCTTTGGCTTAACTGAACCAAACTATGGGTCAGATGCTGGCGGCATGATTACTCGCGCTAAGAAAGTACCCGGTGGATTTTCTTTGACGGGTTCCAAGATGTGGATCTCTAACTCACCAATCGCTGATGTATTTGTAGTGTGGGCTAAAAATGATGAAGGCGTTATTCGCGGCTACATCTTAGAAAAGGGGATGAAGGGCTTAAGTGCTCCAAAGATCAGTGGCAAGATGGGTCTTCGCGCTTCTGTTACCGGTGAAATTGTGATGGATGAAGTGTTTGTGCCCGCTGAAAATGAATTCCCAGAAGTTACTGGCCTGAAAGGACCCTTCACCTGCTTAAACTCTGCACGTTACGGTATTTCTTGGGGCTCATTAGGTGCAGCTGAATGGTGCTGGCATGCAGCGCGTCAATACACCTTAGATCGAAAGCAGTTTGGCAAACCCTTGGCTGCCAATCAACTGATTCAAAAGAAATTAGCGGATATGCAAACCGAGATTGCACTCGGATTGCAAGGTTGCTTGCGTTTAGGTCGCATGAAAGACGAAGGCATCGCTGCTCCTGAAATTACCTCCATTATGAAACGCAACTCTTGCGGCAAGTCTCTAGAGATTGCTCGTATGGCACGTGATATGCATGGTGGTAACGGCATCTCGGATGAGTATGGCGTGGTTCGTCACATGATGAACTTGGAAGTCGTGAATACCTACGAAGGTACACATGACATTCACGCTCTCATTTTGGGTCGTGCTCAAACCGGCATTCAAGCTTTTAGCTAATTTAGGTTTAGCTTCGCCACGATGGCCTTTGCTGCTTTAGCAAAGGCCTCATCACTGTCATTCTCAAGTTGTACAAAATTCTCAATCTTATATTGAGGAAAGTTGCGCACGATCGAGGATTGATAGGAAGGGTCATAGTGCATGACCAACAACTCTTCAACTAAAGATGGAAACTGCTTTGCGTCAATTGCTTCATTCCATTGGGCAATTTGCACTTTTCCATAATGTGCTGTGAGTAGTGCTAATTTACGCTTGAAATTATCGGTATCACTTAAAAAATGATGGTATTCACGAATCAACCATGACACCCGTGTTTGGGTGCTTGATCTCAATTCAATGCAGGCGCCATTGCGAATCTTTTCCATCAAGGCATCGGGGATGTGAACACCGCCTACCTTTTTACTTTCTGATTCTACGAGCACGGGCTTAGTTGGGTCTAGTGAGCGCAGCGCATTCCAAAGCGCAGTTTCAAAACCTTTTTGTGAAGGCTGCTCGATATTGGGCTCATTGCCTAGAACCGAGCCACGATGAATCGCGAGGTCTTCTAAATCTAGGATCTGAGAATCATACTGCTGCGCTTCTTGAAGCACTCTTGTTTTACCGCTACCCGTCATGCCACAAATCACATGAAAAGAGAATTGCTTTGCTGCAGCCTCTAATCCATCGATCACAGTTCTTCTGAATCCTTGATAACCACCTTCTAGCTGCATCGCTTTCCAGCCAATACGATTGAGGATATGAGTAAACGCCCCGCTACGCTCACCACCGCGCCAGCAATAAATCAATGGTCGCCATTCACGGGGCATTTCCAATAAATAGTCTTCTAGATGATGAGCAATATTGCGAGAAACTAAAGCAGCACCCAGCTTCTTTGCTGCAAAAGGAGAAACTTGCTTATACAAAGTACCAATCTTGGCGCGTTCTTCATTATCTAAAACGGGGTAGTTGACAGCGCCTGGAATGTGATCGAGAGCAAACTCAGCGGGTGATCTGACATCAACAATGAGATCAAAACGATCTAACTCTGTCAGAAATTGATCTAACTTTAAAATATGCGGATTGCTAGGTTGCATATCGCAGTGTTAGCTAATCTTCTGCAAAATGTGTTCAGGCCAAGGCGCTGATTTATTGGTAGTGAGATCTACCCAAACCATCGTAGCACCACCAATCGCAGCCTCTTCTTCAGGCGAAGTGGTTAAAGACATGCTGGTATAGACATCCATACTGGTTCTACCGATAGCACCAATCGATGTTTTGAGGATCAATTCACCTGGGTAAGAGAGTTGTTTATAGAAGTTACAAAAACCATTCATCATCAACATCGACTCACGCCCAGGGGCTACTTGATAACCCATTGAAGTAATCCATTCAACACGCGCTTGCTCCATATACCGAAAGTACACAGTGTTGTTAACATGTCCATAAGTATCCATGTCACCCCAACGAATGGGCATGATCATTTCATGAACAAGCTTTCGCTCCTCTGGGATGGCGATGCGCATTGTGATGCAGTACTGTGGATTTATTTCACTTGCAATGCAAGTTGATATAAATTGGTTGATCGAGCACCTGATCGGCAAAATGCAAGAACTGGACTAGGCATCGTGTTTAACAAACGTGCCATCTCTCTCACTTGCTCAACAGTCATCGCGCTAGGCACCACTGGCAAGTAGGCGTATTGCAAGCCTAATTTTTCTGCTTCAGCTTGAATATCAGCATTCTTTGGCTGATCAGGACCGCCTTCGCCGTCAGGACGATTATTGATGACGCTTTTATAGCCTTGCTGAGCAATTTCAGCAAGATGGCTTGGATCAATTTGACCAAGTGTGCCGAATTGATCGTTATGACAAGTAATAGGAAGACTCATGACACCCTCTTCAATTTAGAATTAACACTGTGAATAGGAGTGATTCTAAATCAGGCCGAACTAGACCGCCTGTTTATGGGCGCCAAAGAACCGGTCGCAAAGCGCCATTCCAGCCAACATCGCAAGCACAAATACCAGCGCCTTCAAGTGGCCAGCACCAAGAGCAACGATGGCTGGGCCTGGGCAAAATCCAGCAATCCCCCAGCCTGCCCCAAATATCAGACTGCCAATGATGAGAGGTTTGCTGATGTCTCGTCTTTGGGGGATATGCAAGGCGTCACCAAAAAAGGCTTCTGTTCTTTTGCTGACGACATAAAAGCCGCTGAGACCCACAATCACTGCACCCGCCATGACAAATATTAAGGATGGATCCCACGTTCCTGCTAAATCCAGAAATCCTAAGATTTTCTGTGGATTGCTCATGCCAGAAATAATCAAGCCCATCCCAAAGAGGACGCCAATGAGATATTGACTCAACAAACCGAAGTGCCTTTTCACATCAGCCTCCGATCACATGACGCAGAACAAAAACAATCAAAAAGCCAGCAGTCATAAACGAGACCGTAGCCACTAAAGAACGAGGTGATAAACGCGAGAGTCCACAAATACCATGGCCACTGGTGCAACCAGAGCCATATTGAGTGCCAAAGCCCACCAAAAGACCGGCAATAACTACCGCAAGCCAATCAGCCTCTACCTCAACAATGGGACGTATTTCAAAAAATAATGCTGCCAATAATGGAGCAGTGAGTAATCCTAAAATCAAAGCCATGCGCCATGCGCGATCGCCTGACTTGGGGCGCAAGAGACCAGAAATAATTCCGCTGATACCTAAAATTCGACCATGAAACAATACATAAAGGGCTGCTGCAACACCCAGAATTATTCCCCCTAACAAAGAAGGAATGGGTGTGAATGAGAGCCAATCAATTTGCATGTATTTTGTCTAGTCTGATTAAGCGCAAGGGTTAGGAGCATGGCGCATTTTGAGATAGCAGAGTGCTAAGTAGGCTCCAAAGATAAAACCTGGTAAAGCTAACAGAGAGCCGACTGCAAGGGTAGAGATGCCACTTAAACCCTGACCTACAGTGCAGCCTAAGGCAGTAACACCACCAAACCCCATCAATGCAGCACCAACTAAATGATTGCCAGTATCTTCGGCATCCCGAAAGGATTCAAAGCGAAAAGATTTTGTGGCTAATGAGATAAATGCTGAGCCCAAGATCATCCCCACCACTGCAACAATGCCAACCGTCAATACTTTAGAGGTATCGCTATACATCATGAGCCAGTCTAGAGAATATGCGTATGGCGCTACAAAAGATAAGCTCTCCATGCGACCAGAGTTGGTGACTAAGAACACTTCCTCAAGCGTATTGGGATCCTCAGCAACATATCCTAGATTGCCAGATATCCACCAGACTGCACAGATAGCAAGACCTACCGCTACGCCAGCGAATAGATTATTAGCAGTCCAAAATGCTTTGCTAGCAAGCGCATAAGCAATGAATGCAAAGCCGATCATGAAACCCAAAGCCAGATGAAGATGTGAGCGTGCCATTCCGAATGGAGCGCTCAGAAGACTCGGCAAATCTTGTGGAGTATTAAATGCAATGAAGATGGTATCCAAAGTATTGATCCGAATGACACCCAAAAAGCCACGCATCGTCATATAGGCAGTTAAACCTAAGACCATAAAGACGACTACAGACTTCAAATTACCGCCACCAATCCGCACTAGAGTCTTACTACCGCAACCAGACGCTAAGACCATCCCAAAGCCAAACAAAATACTGCCTACTATCGTAGAGAGCCATAAAAACTTATTGCCGGTATAAAAACTCTTCAGAGGATCAACTAGACCCAGATAAGACATTAAGGCAAAACCAATCATAGCTACACCAATGGCTAAAAACCACTGCCTTAAGCGCTCCCAGCTAGACATGATGAATACATCAGATACTGCACCCATGCTGCAAAAGCCAGTCTTTTGCATCACTGCACCAAGCAAAAAAGTAATAGCAAAAGTCGCCCAAAGGACTGACTTGCTTAATGAATTGATATCGACAACATCCATAGCGACTATATAAAAAGTTAAGGTTTGAATTTATAAAACTGTTGATTGAGATAGGCAACAACATCAGCCTCATCTTCAGGAAAAAGATCTAGGCGAAGCTCGGTATTACAAAGGCCCACCATCTTCTTCAAATTGGCCATCGACTTCACCTTGCCATCGCTGCGCGTATAAATCATGTCGCCATTACTAAAACCGGATTTCTTGGCATGACAGGCATAGCATTTTTGCTGATCAATAGTTTTACCGTTTGCCAAATCGGGTGCAGCAAATACTGGTGCACTCACTAGTACACTCAGAGCTACTACTGAGAGGGTTTGGATAAAAATCAATTTCATTACAAATCAAGGATTTAGAATTAATCCTCTATTTTAAGGCCCAATAGCCAAAATTGCCCTACTCCGCCTGGATCGACAGATAAACGTTATAGGCATTCATGCGGTTGGCAGCTCTATATAAGGGCATTCCTTCATATTCTGACCAATCAGTCTGTTGATACGCCTCCTCAAAAGGATCCATATTGATAGCGGCCTTAGCCATTGAGTCCCGCAGATACTTCAAATAGTTTTTTGTAAAAGCAATGTCTTCCTTGGGCTTAACTGAAAAGCCGCCATGGCCTGGAATCACAACATTGGGATTGAGTTTAGCAATCTCATCTAAGGCAATTAACCAACCTTTGCTATCAGCATTGCCCACAAATGGAATACGGCCCCGAAAGACGAGATCGCCAGCAAAGAGGGCTTTTTCTGAGGGAACATACACCATCAAATCCTCTGGGGCATGCGCAGGACCGACTCGACTAATCAAAAATTCCACCCCACCAATGTTCAATTTAGATTGTTTATCAATCCAAACATCTGCCGATATCAACTGAGTATTTGTATTCACCCAAGGTGCAAAGTCAATCCTGGAGGCAATCAAACGTTGCTTCGCTGTCTCAGAAGAGAGATAGTTTCTGCCCTCACCTTGGGCATAGATCTTGGCGCCAATCTTTTTAAATTCTTGCAAGCCATAAATATGGTCGGCATGGTAGTGACTCACAATCACTGCCACCACTTTTTGCTTGGTCACTTTCTTAATCTCAGCAATGAGCTTTTGCGCCAAGATCGGCGAGCCCAATGCATCCATCACTACTACACCACCTGGCGTAACCACAAAGCCCGCATTAGAAATAAAGTTCTGATTGGCACTACTACCCATTTCCGCAAAACCCTGCACAAAATAAGTATGGGGAGCCACCTGAATGGGTTTTAACTGAACTGTATCGGCAGGCCTTCCCTGCCCAAAGGCTAGGCCACAAAAGACAAAGGATCCCAAAAGGATCCTTAGAAATCTTTTAAGACACTTCATGCGGCGGCTTAAGGCTTGATGTAGGCAAAGCCATCTTTATATTGAAGATCTGCAACCCGCACGACACCGGATGGTGTGAAATCAGCATCCAAAGTAAATTGATCTTTCTTTAGGTTACGATTTTTCAGGGTAATTTCACAAACTTCAAATTTGACGCCTCGAGACTTCAATGCTCCGACTAGTGGTGCATAGTCTGTACTACTCTTTTTGTCTTTAGCTCCTTCCATTAACAAATCAACGCCATTGGCATGCGTCACCACAACAATGCTTGTCTGTGGCGATACATCTAAATGATTGCGAATATTGCGCAAGCCTTTTAAACCTTGAGCTTCAGCATCATCAATGTGATACACCACTTTAGTTGAGCCGGTTGATTGGGCTTGGGCCATTGATGTAAAGCCAATAGAGATCAATGATGCAAAAATCAGGGTAAGAATTTTTTTCATTGCAAAAGCTTTCAAGATTAAATTTAGATCGATGCCATACCGGGGTTATTCGAAACACCCTTAATGACAGGTTCATTGAGCTTCACTGCTTTGACAACTTTCACGTCACGTAAATGACGTTCCATGACATCCCAAATTGGTTCGCCACCAGTATTTTTTGCTTCTTCGCTCACCGGTGCCCAACCAGCAACTTTATATGTCTTATTGGCTTCGATGGGTTTGCCATGAAGTCGCATATCGGTAATACGCTTACCTGCACTTTGAGCAGGATCAATCGTGTATTGCATGCCGCCAACCCGCACCATATCGCCACCTTGCTGGTAATACGGGTCAGGATTAAATAAATTATCCGCAACATCTTCGAGAATGGTTTTTATAGTCTCACCAGTCATATTAGTGACAGTAGTGTATGGATAAGTAATGGCTGTTTGATCAAGCAAGTTCTCGCGGGTGATCGGCTGGCCTGGCAACAGACTGGTACCCCAACGGAAGCCTGGTGAGAAAGCAATCTCTGCATTCTTCTGCGCCATGAGGCCATCCAAAATCAGCTGGTCAAAGCTACCGTTGAAATTACCGCGACGATATAAAAGACCTTCTGTGGTAGCTAACTTTTCACCTAACTTCGCTTCGTATGGAGCTCTCACCTTAGCAATTAACTTATTCATGGCTGGATCAACAGGAATCATATTGGAGAAGATGGGAAGCAACTTGTAACGGAAATCAACTGGCTTGCCACCCTTCACATCAAAATCTAAGACACCCAAGAATTTGCTATTTGAGCCAGCGTTAGTCACTAGAGTGATGCCGCCAGCATTCTTCACCTTGACTGGAATAGGAACGCCATCATGGGTATGGCCACCTAAAATGGCATCCAAGCCCCGCACTCGGGATGCCATCTTCAGGTCCACATCCATACCATTATGGGATAGAAGAACCACAACCTTGGCGCCTTTTGATCTCACTTCATCAATCGTCTTTTGCATATTCTCTTCTTGAATACCAAAGGTCCAATCAGGAGTGAAGTAGCGAGGGTTTGCAATTGGTGTATATGGGAACGCTTGGCCAATGATGGCAACTTGTATTCCATTCTGTACTTTCATGACATAGGGATTAAATACTATGTCGCCAAAGTCCGCTGTCTTGATGTTTTGTGCAATGAAAGAAACCTTACCTTTGAAGTCACCATTGACAATTTCCATCACGCGCTTCTCACCTAAGGTCATCTCCCAATGCGGCGTCATCACATCAACACCCAAGGCAAGGGCAGCATCCACCATATCCTGACCATTCGTCCAGAGTGCAGTACCAGAGCCTTGCCAAGTATCCCCACCATCGAGCAGTAGCGCTCCTGGGCGAGTGGCTTTCATTTGTTTAATCAAGCTAGCCATATGAGCAAAGCCACCCATCTTGCCGTAGTTTTGCGCAGCAGCCACATAATCTAAATAGGTGAACGCATAAGCATCACGAGTACCTGGGGCAATACCATTCGCTTTTAAGAAGTATTCACCAACTAAATGTGGAGTCTTGCCTTCTTGAGTGCCAATACCAAGATTCACATTGGGTTCACGGAAATAGATTGGCAACAACTGCGCATGGCAATCTGTGAAATGCAGAAAATGGACATTACCAAATTTAGGTAGATCGTAAAATTTTTGGGCAGCGGTTTGTGCATTCACAAAATTGGACTGCAAACTCATCCCGCCAGCAGATGCAATCGCCAAAGCTTGCAAAAAATCGCGACGACTTAAAGACATAAAGTTCCCCTTGCAAAAACAGGCCTGTCGGCCTGTTCTTTATTTTTTCTATTGACTTACTGATTGACTGGAGAGGCAGGATCCAGCAGTAAAGCCATCACATCCTGAATTTGCTGCTCATTTAAAAGCTTGAAGTGGGCGAAACGCGGCATATTGCTGCATGCGTTATAGGCCTTAGAGTTATTGATGCGATTCCAGGTATAGGTCACCACTTCAGGTGAGTAGCCACGGAGCTTGCCGTAGTTCCAGAGAGTGGGTCCAATCGTTCCATAAGAAATCTCTTTCTTGTCGATCTGGTGACAGTTGTAGCAACCACCACCGACTGGGGTATCTGCTTTATCTGTCCAAGTTGCGCCACGACCACTCTGGGCAATCGCTTCACCCTTCTTCCAATCGCCAATATATTTACCGTCAGAAGGCTGCTTGATTGAATCCATGTTCATCCTCTGAATCTTCTCGCGCATTTTTTCGCCTTGCTTGCTGGTCGAGAAAACAGGATCAGAACAGAACTTTTGGGTTGCATCTTGATCAATGCGATCCAAGCCAGCGATACCATCTGCTCTAAAGCCATCCTTCATCATCTTATTGAATTTAGGATCATTCGCTTGCTGAGCGATTGCAAAGTCTTGCATGCTGAATGCTGCTACTGCAAAAGTAGTAATAGCTAAGAGGGATTTGATGTTCTTCATATTCATATTCTCTGTCTCTTATCCATTAACGCTTCAAACCAGGAGTTTCAACTGTTCCACCATTGGCATTCTTTGCCATATACATCGACAAAGCTACAGTCAAATCAGAGCCATAAATCGGGAATGGGAAACGCTGCTGACGATAGCAATCGTTCAAACGCTGTTGCATGGTCCAAAACTGTCCGCTTGAGACGCGATATGCTGGCCAATAGCCCCAACCCAAAGCAGCACCCTTTTGTGTAGTGATGTTGGGTAGGTCTTGCAAGCGAATCCGCTTACCATCCTCACCGTGACAAGACGCGCAGGAAAAATCCATGGGACCACCCTGGAAATAGAATGCACGCTTACCAAGCTCATACATTTCTTTTTCTTTAGGATGATTCGTGCTCACTTTAATCTTGTCACCCTTAGATAAAGTGACTACGTAAGCCACAATCGCCTCCATATCCTTCTTAGGTCCCTTTTGAAAGGGGGCATCAACTATTTCTTGCAGGTCACGACCCTGTAGCTTTTGCATACACGTCATCAAGCGTGACTCAAGATCTTGAACTTTATTAGTATCTTTGAAGTAGCGTGGCAGTTGTGCTGCTGCACCTTTCACAACTCCAGGCCCTAGACCTAAATCACACTTCTCAAGTGTGGCGTTTTTAGGACCGGCTGGTTTTTTCCATAACTCTTCACCCGCAGCTTCATACAGCTCGGAAGGATTTCCATCTGCAATCATCTCGCGATACTTTGCAATATCATCTGTTGCATTTTGCGCATACGACGAAGATGAAATTGACAAGATTGTTGCCAATACTCCTGAGGCTAAGCCTAAGGTGAATTTACGCTGCATTTATTACCCTTTCAAAACTATAAAGGTGGCAAAGATGTTTGGCATTAAGAAGCAGTTGCTTCATCGGTGCGCTTGTCACCTTTGCTATCAACCCAACTCACTACAATCTTGTCGCCTTTGGCACCTTTGTATTTGAAGTTCAAAAATGGATCCTTAGAAACTGCTGGACCAAATTGACCATTCAATACATCTTTACCATTTGCTTTGACATTGATTGTGCTAATGAACCATGCAGGAATCGTTTTACCGGCAGCATCTTTACGCTGGCCAGATTCCATATCGTGCTTCATCAAAATTTTTACATCCACAATTCCACCGTTCTCAGCAGCTCTAACGCGCATTGGATCAGCCATGTTTTCCTCTTGTATCTAGTGATTCGTTAATAGTATTGATTGGGGTTTAGAGTAATTAAGCGCGGCAATTAACCGCCGCAACCACCTAATGTGACTTTTACTTCCTTAACGGCCATGCTCCACTTGCCATCCGCTTTTACCAAAGCATAGACATTGGAGGTTTGACCCATTTTGATACGAGTAGTTACAAACGGCTCAGTACCAGCAGGAATGAAGAATTGCGCAGCCAAGGAGCTTGGGTTTTTTTCAACCAAGATAGCCATTTGCTCTGCCTTGAGAGTAGTTGTAATGCCAACGGGAACTACTGCGCCATTTTCTGCAATATCAGGAGCATTCAAAGTGACGGCAGCAGATTTATCTGGGCTACCTGCGCCTAAGATTTTGAATACATCATCTAAGCTCTTGCCTTCAAAAGCGGCTTTATTCCACTCTTGCGCTTGGGCTACGCTGATAAGACCCGCAGAAGCCATCAAGCCAAAAACGGCTGAATATTTCAATAAACTGCGTCGCTGCTGATTCATAAAAACTCCTTAAATAATCTACTCTTAGTATCAAATATAGCGGTATTTCAAAAAACCCTCTGCAAAACTATTGTCCCGTAAGTACCCAGCGCACAAGTATTGCCCTATCTTCATTGGATAACTGTGGCTGTGGCGGCATCGGAATTGCTCCCCACACGCCTGAACCGCCATTTTTGACTTTAGCCATTAGCTTCTCCTGAGCCCCGTTCTGGTCTTTATATTTTGCTGCAATATCGGCAATCGATGGGCCTACTAACTTCGCATTTGACGCATGGCAAGCAAAGCAGTTTTCATTCTTAAATAATGCTGCTGGCCCTTTTGTAGATGCAGCATGGGTATCAGCGGCATGGGCCAAGCCCTCACCCGCAGAACCGGGTAACTTGTCCATTGGCGGCTTGGTTGTGTCTGCACCTCGGTATGGACCATAGAGGCGATTTTGCTCTGCAATGTTGCCATGGGCATTTCTGGCAAAGTCAGGGAGCGTAGACCCGATTTGCACAAACTTGATGCAATTGCTCATACATGAAGAACCATTCACATCTGGCTTACCATTGACGCTCCAAAAGCCATGATTTCGAGTCATGCCATTTCGGTTCGGCATCTTTTTCTGTACTTCAGCGATATTGGCATTACTCAGGACAAAATCATCCGGAACAATTTCACCCAAGCTCAAAATAAATGCAACAAGTGCATAGGTTTCATCCGGCGTTAAAGATCTGGGTGCATTCCAAGGCATGGCGCGATAGATGTAATCCCATAAAGTAGAAACGGTGGGAACTTTCATCAAGGTAGTACGCTGTGGTTGCTTACGATCTGCTAAGGACGCAACTTTGCCAGTTTTGATGTCATCTACTGTCGTTCCGCCAGCGATTGGGGTGAAGATCTCATTAGATTCCCCGAAGACGCCATGACAGCTAGCACATTTAGATTCCCAAATTGCCTGCCCTTGTTCTACAGAGCCAGATCCCTTCGGCAAACCCTTAAAGTCAGGACGAACATCAATATCCCATGCAATCACTTCTGCCGGTGTGGCATTACGGCCGATGCCTAAATACTGAGTAGCGCCTTGTGAACTTTGCGCATAGGCAAGCTGGGAAGAAAATACCGCAAGGGCTAATAGCGCTAGACGAGCAAATAATTTATCCAACTTGGACATTGCTCACCTCGCCATTGGAGTCTAATTTCCAGGACTGAATTGCATTGTTGTGATAAATCGAGCGATTACCACGTAAATCACGCAGTACTTTTATCGAAGGCTGAATATAGCCAGTATCATCCACCGCTCTAGATTGCAAGATTGCGGGCGATCCATCCCAAACCCAGTCGATATTGAAGCGGGTAATGGATTTTGTGAGGACTGGTGTTTCTAGGCGTGCAGTACGCCAGTTATTGCCACCATCAAATGACACATCAACGCGTTTAATTTTTCCTCGTCCTGACCAAGCCATACCGCTGACGTTGTAAAAACCTTTGTCGAGTAACTGCTGACCGCCAGATGGCGTGGTAATCACAGACTTGCATTCCTGAATTGAGGCATATTGGCGATGCATACCATTTGGCATCAATTCAATATAGTGAACCGCTTCATCTTTGGTATTCCAAGGCATGTCCCCTACTTCTAAACGGCGTAACCACTTCACCCAGCTAACACCCTGCACACCCGGAACTACTAGACGCAATGGGAAGCCATTTTCTGGGCGCAACATTTCGCCATTCATGCTCCAGGCTACGATCGTATCTTCCAAACAGCTCTCTAGATTAATCGTGCGAGTCATGCCAGATCCGTCACCTCCCTCAGCAAGCAGGAACTTTCCTTTTTTCAGATCTGCCCCACATTCCTCCAGCAATACCTTGAGTGGCACACCCGTAAATTCGCAACAAGAAAGCATGCCATGGGTGTACTGCACTGTTGGCACAGCGACGTTGCCCCACTCTAGGCCGGTATTAGCGCCGCACTCAATAAAGTGGGTACGGGAGACTGATGGCAGTCTCATTAAATCATTCATGGTGAACACGCGCGCATTTTTGACCATGCCATTCACCATCAAGCGATGGGTTTCTGGATTCAGGTTGTACCAACCCTGGTGATGGCGCTCAAAGTGCAAACCATTGGGAGTAATGGTTCCAAACAAACCTTGCAGCGGAGTAAATGCTACTGAGGAAGCTGCTACTCGCGTCAAACCAGGTGACTCACGTCGTATTAAATTAGCTTCATAGATTGAAGGCACACCGTAAGGCATGGTGGCGACATTTTTTCCCAAGGTGGTTTGCCACTCTTGCTTTTCCAAAATGGCAGGATCACCTTCGCCGACTGCAAAAGCCATTGGTGCGGTCAAGCCTGCTGCTGCCCCACCGACAGCCGATAGAAAGCCTTTGCGTAAAAAGCCACGACGGGTTTCATCAATACCATTGGCATTGATATCAGCAATTAAGTCCTGAGAGACAAAGTGTTCTGGCGCTTTGACTAAACGAGCTCGATGGGCAGACTTCTCCACTGCAGAGATATCTTCAGGACGCAGTTCAATTTGCTTGTTTGATATAGCATCTTTTTCTGTCATTAATGAATACCTTCAGCAATCTTGGCACACACTGATTGGCACATATCTACGGTTGCGTTATCTGCTATTGAGTAATAGACGGTTACGCCTTCTTTACGCCGGAGCAAAATGCCTGCTTTGTGTAATGCCAAAAGATGTCTTGAAACATTGGCCTGACTTGAACCGCACAATTCGATCACTTCAGAGACCGATTTTTCCCCGCTACAAACTGCATACATGATCCGCAGGCGAGAAGGCTCTGATAGCACGTTGAAATAAGCGGCTACCTTTAAAAATACCGCCTCCATTTGCTTTGGAGTTAGGTTCTTTGTCGCTTTTTGAGCTCTGGCTTTCATGCGGTCTATTAATATGAATATATGCGTATAAAAGCATATTTAACGCTTATATCCACCCTATTTATATAGTGAGATACCCTAAGAGCGTCTGACGATACAATCCAGCGATGGACATGGAAGCACTCATCCTCTCATTAAAGCTAGCTATTTGGACTTTGGTCCTCATTCTTCCTTTTGGAGTTTGGGTAGCACATCATCTGCAAAGTATGGGTAAGGCTAGGTCATGGATTGAGGCCGCTCTAGCTCTTCCTCTGGTTCTGCCACCAACTGTTTTAGGCTACTATCTTCTAGTTGGCCTGAGTGGCAAAAGTATCTTGGGTATTCCTCTGGTGTTTTCATTCACTGGAATTTTGATTGCCTCACTGATTGTTAACTTGCCTTTTGCCATTCAACCAATCCAGCGCGCGTTTGAGGCAATTAATCCAGAAATTCGGGAAGCAGCTCAAGTGAGCGGTCTCTCTCAGTGGCAAATCTTTCGCCTCATTGAATTACCTTTAGCTTGGCGCGGCATTACCAGTGCAGCCGTGCTGACTTTTGCCCATACCCTTGGTGAATTCGGTGTCATCCTGATGGTCGGTGGCGCCATTCCAGGAGAAACTAAAACTGTTTCGATTGCCATTTACGACAAAGTCCAAAGTTTTGATACCGTTGGCGCTGGCGCACTCTCATTCATCTTGCTAGCCACTTCGCTAATTGCCATTGCCATTTCATATGGCGTGTTTGGTCGTCACCCCTCGCGCACTAAAGAGTGGAGAAGCTGATGTTCAAAATTAAGCTCTCTCAGACCACGCCTAACCCTTTGCAACTCAGTCTCGAATGCGTCCCCGGAGAACTCCATGCCTTGGTCGGACCATCAGGTAGCGGCAAGACAACCGCCTTAAGAACTATTGCTGGCCTTAATAATGCTGAAACGGGAAAAATCGAATGTGGCGGCGAAATCTGGTTTGAAGCCAATGAAGTGAAGGGCATTACTACCTCACTCAGCCCTGCCCAACGCTCTTGCGGATTCTTATTCCAGCAGTACGCCCTCTTTCCACATTTATCTGCGCTCGAGAATGTCTGCATACCACTATATAACTCGGTGGCTGATCTTACGGAGCGTAAAGTACAAGCACAACGATGGCTGAACCGCATGGGTATTGGTGATTTAGCCATTCGCATGCCCAATCAACTCTCTGGCGGTCAGCAACAACGGGTGGCATTAGCAAGAGCCTTGGCAAGATCACCCAAGATCTTATTATTAGATGAACCTTTTTCTGCGGTAGATGCGCCAACACGCCAAGGTCTCTATAAAACCTTAGCTGAACTGCGTAAAGATTTAAATATTCCGATTCTGTTGGTGACTCATGATCTTCGCGAAGCCGATTTATTAGCAGATCGTATTACTGTCATCGACCAAGGTGTTGGACTGCAGACTGCTCGACCTCAGGTTCTTTTTGAGAGACCTAGAAATTCTCGCGTTGCAGAGCTAGTAGGCATCAATAATAAGTTTGAAGGCGTATTTACTGAAGGCAAACTGACTTGGAGTGGATGTAATCAGATATTTAATGTGGTTGATAAGGGCAAGATCCCCCCGCACACTCCCGTTGCTTGGGTCATCCCTGCAGATGGCATCAGCCTTGATGCAACACCCAGTAAAACAGCAATTGAAGCCAAAGTGGAGCACATCAGTTCATTAGGTCAGATTGCCGTCATTCAACTACGCACACTCGCAGGCAATCATGTCATTACTTGGGAAGCATCTGCTGCTGAGGTAAAACGCTTATCTTTGGAGGCTGGCAATAAGTCTTATATTGAAATTGATGGGGGCAAGATTCACATCATGCCACTGCGCCCAATCAACGACCCAAGGCGCTTCAGTAATTAGTCATTACTAAATGGGCTTCTGAGCCACCAAACCGAGTATGGCAGACATACCTGTATGTCTTGGACCTTCTGATAATGCTTTTTCGTAAGAATGAAGCTCCAGGATATTAAAGTCTTGAGCTAAATCGCGAATCAGCTCTTCTGTATAGAGATGTTCTATCAATGATGGGCCACCCGTTTTATATTCCAACTGCTTAGGTGTGTAACCCTGCAGAATAAAGAGGCTACCTGGCTTCAGAGTCTCGTAAGTCTTTTGAAAGATCCGCTTACGCATTGCCGGATCAGCAAACTGAATAAAGATTCCGATGACAGCATCATAAGTATTAGCATGCCATATAAAGCTATCAGTATCGGAGAATACATATTCAACTTCTACCTGATTATCTTTAGCAAACTGTTTTGCTTTAGCTAGCGCAATATCCGATGCATCAAAGCCAACCACCTGCATACCTTGCTTTGCCAGCCAGACACCATTGCGACCCTCGCCATCAGCAATACAAAGCACCTTGTCACCAGTCTTGAGATACTGATTTGCCTTTTCAACAAGGTACTCATTCGGCTCTTTTCCAAAGATGAACTCTTCTTTATCAAAGCGCTCATTCCAGAACTGGGTTGCATCAGCAAAGCTCATGAGAATCGAATACCTTACTTCTTCAAGCCGCCAACAAGATCGCTTTTAAGATCGTTGATATTCTCAAGGCCTACTGCAATACGCACTAAGCCATCTGTAATTCCTGCAACTTTGCGAGCCTCTGGCGTTACACGGCAATGTGTTGTCGTCGCTGGATGAGTAATCGTGGTACGGGTATCGCCCAAGTTAGCCGTAATAGAGCAAAGCTTGGTTTGATTGATTAGGTTGAAAGCCGCTTTTTTTCCGCCCTTGAGAACAAAGGAGAGAATAGCCCCACCCGTTTTTTGTTGGCGCATTGCCAAAGCATGTTGCGGATGTGATTTAAGGCCTGGATGGTAGACGCGCTCCACACCAGGCTGTTTCTCGAGCCATTGCGCTAATGCAAGGGCATTCTCGCTCTGCTGCTTCATACGAAGCTCAAGTGTCTCCAGACCTTTGAGAAACACCCAAGCATTAAAAGCAGACAGTGTTGGTCCTGCGGTTCGAACGTATGGGAATACCTTACCCATAACAAAATCTTTGCTGCCCACAATCGCACCGCCAACCACTCTACCCTGACCATCTAAATACTTGGTTGCTGAATGAATCACGACATCAGCACCTAAAGCCAATGGCTTTTGGAGAGCTGGTGTGCAAAAACAGTTATCTACCGCAAATAAGGCTTTTGCTTTCTTGGCAATCTTAGAAATCGCTTTGATATCGGCAATCTCAGTCAAAGGATTTGATGGGGTCTCAAGATAAAACAGTTTGGTGTTTGGCTGGACAGCAGCTTGCCATGACTTGGTATCTGCCAAATCAACATATGTAGTGGTAATTCCAAAGCGACTGAGGATGTTAGTGAACAACTGAATCGTTGCACCAAAGACAGAACGTGAGCAAACTACATGATCGCCCGCTTGCAAATGCGCCATCGCCATCGTCAAAATGGCAGACATACCAGAAGCAGTTGCAATGCAAGCTTCACCACCTTCTAAAGCGGCCAAGCGATCTTGGAACATACTGACAGTTGGATTGGTAAAGCGTGAATAGATAAAACCTTGGTCCGCATGGGCAAAGCCATCAGCCGCTAACTCAGCACTATCAAAACAGAAACTGGAAGTCAGAAACATGGCCTCTGAATGCTCTTGATATTCAGCTGTGCGACGAGTACCAGCGCGGACCGCTAAGGTCTCGAGCGCTAGCTTAGAAAAATCAGGTTTTTTGCGGGTAGGTTTGCTCTTCATACTGCTATTTTGACACCGAATTGCAGAATTGCCTCGAGTGAGGCAATTCTTGTCGCTTTTTAGTCTTCGGTAGCCAAATGTAGGTGGAGCTGGGAGCGAGCAAAGTCGCTTGAATCACGCTGACGGTCTGCCTGTGCAGCAGAAGAATTACGCTGCGCTTCCAAGGCATCCAAATACGATTCATTAATGTCGCCAGTAATGTAATGCCCATCAAAACAAGAGGCTTCGAAATTATCGAGATTGGGATTGATATCCCTTACCGCCTGTTTCATATCTTCAACGCTTTGATAGATGAGTTGGTCGGCGCCAATCATCTTGTTAATTTCTTCATCAGTGCGACCATAGGCAACTAACTCGCTACGCGTTGGCATATCAATACCGTAGACGTTCGGGAAGCGCACTGGAGGTGCAGCAGAGGCAAAGATCACTTTCTTAGCGCCAGACTCGCGTGCCATTTGCACAATCTCAAATGAGGTAGTGCCACGGACAATAGAATCATCCACGATCAAGACAGTCTTATCTTTAAACTCAATCCGCATGGCATTGAGTTTCTGACGAACAGACTTTTTACGCACAGCCTGTCCCGGCATGATAAAGGTACGACCGATATAACGGTTCTTAAAGAAGCCTTCGCGATAATCAACGCCTAATTTCTTGGCCACTTGCATTGCTGCAGGACGACTAGAATCCGGAATCGGCATAACTACATCAATTTCATCGACATTAGTCTCTTTGCGAATCTTCTCCGCCAAGTAATCACCCATGCGCATACGCACGTTATAGACCGTGACTCCATCGATGGTGGAGTCTGGACGAGCCATGTAGACGTATTCAAAAATACAAGGCGTCAGAACAGCATTCGGTACGCATTGACGCGCATAGAAGTTGCCGTCTAAATCAATATAGATGGCTTCACCAGGATTAACATCCCGCACAAAGGTAAATCCGAGACCTTCCAGTGCAACGGATTCAGAGGCTACCATCCATTCTGGGCCTTGCGGTGTATCAATCCGCCCAATACAAAGAGGACGAATACCAAATGGATCGCGGAATGCCAGCAAGCCATAGCCAGCAATCAAAGAGACTACGGCGTATGAACCCTTAACGCGACTTGTTACGCCGGTGACAGCATTAAACATCGCGCCCTCATCCAAGGCAGCACTATTTGTTTCTTTTTGGAGTTCATCTGCTAAGACGTTTAGCAATACTTCAGTATCTGAGCTGGTGTTAATGTGGCGACGATCTCGATAAGCCATCTCTACACGTAAGCTTGGAGCATTGGTGAGGTTGCCGTTGTGAGCCAAAATAATGCCGTAAGGGGCACTGACATAAAACGGTTGCGCTTCTTCTTCGCTACTTGCTGAACCAGCGGTAGGATAACGTACTTGGCCAATACCAGCATTACCCACTAAGCTGCGCATATTGCGAGTTCTAAACACGTCTCGCACTAAGCCATTGGCTTTATGCATCGTGAACGAATTACCGTTCATTGTCGCAATGCCGGCAGCATCTTGTCCGCGATGCTGCAAGAGCAACAAAGCATCATAGAGAAGTTGGTTGACTGGGGAGTGGGAAACAGTTCCGACGACGCCGCACATATCTCTAATTTCCTATTGTTAATGTAGGAGTAATGGTTGGGGTGATTTTAGGCATTGTATTACTCAATTGCTTTGCCCAATCGGCTGGTAACCAACCTTTAATTAATCCAGTAGCCATATCAACGGTCGGCCTGGTAAGTGCGTTTTTCCATGCCACACTCTGTGGAATAGGAGTCAAGGCTGCCAAGGTGGCAAGTACCACCACAATCAAGCCACCGCGTAATAAACCAAACGCCAAGCCTAAAAAACGGTCCGTCAAACTTAAGCCTGCTGACAAAATAATCTTTTGCACTAAGCCACCGAACAATCCACAGATAATCAAAGTCAATACAAACAGAATGAACCAACTCAAACCAAGGCTGAGCAATTCGTCTAGATGAAAGGTTGAAAGCCATTCGGTAGAAAGATAGTTACTGTAGTGATAAGCCACCCAAGCAGCGACGAACCAAGAAGCAAGCGCCAGAACTTCTTTAAATAATCCGCGTGAGATACCCACTAGGGCAGACACCAAAAGTACCACTAGGGTGAAATAATCCACCGATGTTAGCTTTAAGGTGGATAAGTATTCCATTACTGCTTACCAGTCTCAACAAGTCTTGGTGAAAGACCCATTGCCTTGGTTTTCTTTTCTGCTGCTTCTGCAGAATCTTTATCTGCGAATGGACCGGCTCGCAAAACATAGAGCTTAGTCCCATCACTACCTGTTTTATTAAACACGTAGTTTGGAATCTTTTGATCTTTCAGTTTAGCAACCCAGCCTTTAGTACGATCTTCAGATGCAAATGCGCCAAGCTGAATGATGAACTTACCAGAGCCACTTGCAGTATTTGCACTGTTAGCATTACTGACACTGTCTTTGGTCGCATCATCCGTCTTTGCTTTAGCATTAGAAGCAGAAACCACCTCTTCTCCTGTTGCCAATCCAAGACCAGCAGCCTTGCTAGGAGCAGGCTTTGTTTCTGACTTAGGTTCTGACTTAGGTTCTGTCCTTGCTTCAGACTTAACTTCTGGAGCAGCTGTGGATTCTTTAGCAAACTCCACTGGGGTTTCTACTTTTACTCTTTCATCAGTTCTGGCTTCCGGTTTTACTTCAATACCAGGGATTGGCAAACTTGTGACGATATTGACTGCAATATCGTTAGGCGCAGACTTTGGCCGACTATCGAGAATGCGAGGTAAACCAACAACGGCAATCAAAACCAATACTGCCGCGCCAATCAATCGATGGCGTGCTCTTTGTTGTTCTGGATCTTCTGTGAGGGCAAGCTCTTCAGCTTCAAGGGCTCGTTGGAAACTACGGGGAGCGGTCCGTTGAGCAGAACGACGCCTTGCTGAACCCAATTCAAGGTCATCAGCCTGAGTTTTTCGCTTAAAAAAGCTCGGTAAACGAATCATGGATCAATGCGCCTGGTTGTTTCGATAAGCCATTACGCCTGCAACAGTATAGAAGGATCCGAAGGTCACAATTCTATCACCCTCACCAGCCTGAGATAGCGCTTTTTGATACGCTGAAGCTGGATTTTCGAAGATTTCGATACCGCCATCAGCCCCATTTTTTGGCTTTACTCCCAGAGCCTCAAGTTGCTGAGCTAAGGTTTTTGCCAACGCTGCCCGAGGGGTTGGCAAATCCGTACAAAACCAGAAATCCACGATGTCCAGCAACGGCTTTATCACGCCTTCGATATCTTTATCAGCCATAGCGCCAAAAATGGCATAGGTATAGGGGTGATAGCCCATTTTGTCTAAACCCTGAGCTAGAGTGGCGGCAGCATGGGGGTTATGAGCAACATCCAAGACCACCGTCGGTTGACCTGGTAGAACCTGAAAACGACCTGGTAACTCGACCATGGCAAAACCATTGCGAATATCCTGCGCACTGACTGGCAATCGTTGATGCAAAGCCATTAAGGCAGCAATCACAGCAGAAGCATTCAAAATCTGATTAGCACCGCGCAGTGCTGGGTAACCAAGCCCACTAAAGCGTTTATTCCGGCCAGCCCAACCCCATTGCTGTTTATCACCCTGAAAGTTATAGTCCCGACCCTGCAACCAAAGATCACAACCCAACTTTTCTGCATAGTCAATTAAAGATTGTGGCGGCACGGGGTCACCGCAGACAGCAATGTGGCCAGGTCGAAAGATCCCGGCTTTTTCCAAAGCAATTGCCTCACGCGTATCACCCAAAAAATCCGCATGATCAATATCAATACTTGTCACGATGGCGCAATCTGCATCCACAATATTGACGGCATCTAAACGACCGCCCATACCCACCTCAAGTACCACGGCATCTAAATTTGCTTCAGCAAACAAATGCATGATCGCCAGAGTGGTGAACTCAAAATAGGTCAGCGTTGGTGCATCGACCAAACTTACGCGGGCTTGTTCGACTGTTACAAAGTGTTCTAACAAAAGAGCATCTTTCACTTCTTCGCCGTTAAGGCGAGCCCGCTCATTAAAACTGAGTAAATGGGGTGAAGTGTGACAACCCACTCGATAGCCAGAAGCCAGCAGGATACTTTCTAGATAGGCACAGGTAGAACCTTTGCCGTTCGTACCGGCGACAGTAATGACTGGACAATCAAAGTGAAGGTCTAGTGCAGCCTTAACGCGATTAATACGCTCAAGGCCCATATCGATACCAAGGGGATGAGCGGTTTCGAGGTGACTCAGCCAAGCCTCGAGGCTGGTAAAAAGAATTGGGGCTTGGTGTGCTGTGCTCAAGCGCTTAGACAGCTGCGCTACCCGCGATCGCAGGCTCAGGAAGTTTCTGCAAGAGTGCTAAGAGTCGCGCAATCTCACCACGCATTTGACGGCGATCCACAATCATGTCGATGCCCCCTTTTTGCATTAAGAACTCAGAGCGCTGGAAACCTTCTGGCAATTTTTCCCGAACGGTTTGCTCAATCACGCGCGGGCCAGCAAAACCAATCAAGGCTTTTGGCTCCGCCATCACCACATCACCCATAAAAGCAAAACTAGCAGAGATGCCACCCATGGTTGGGTCGGTCAATACGCTGATATAAGGCAAACCTTTTTTAGACAACAAGGTCAACATCGAATTAGTCTTCGCCATCTGAAACAAGGACAGCAAGCTCTCTTGCATACGAGCGCCGCCAGTAGCGGTTACGCAAATGAAGGCACATTTTTTATTGATGGCTTCTTGCACACCGCGTGCAAAACGCTCACCTACCACGGAGCCCATAGAGCCACCCATGTATTGGAACTCAAAACAAGCTGCGACTACTGGAATGGCTTCAATTTTTCCACCCATCACAATCAGAGCTTCCGTTTCGCCAGAAGCGTCATTTGCTTCTTTAATCCGATCTGGATACTTTTTAGAATCTTTAAATTTCAGGGGATCAGTTGGATAGATATCAGCACCGATTTCGTAACGACCTTTTGGATCGAGTAAATTCTCCAGACGCTGACGTGCGCCGATGCGCATGTGATGACTACATTTTGGACAGACTGAAAGATTGGCTTCGATATCCGTGCTGTAGAGAACCGTTTCGCAACTAGGGCACTTTACCCACAATCCCTCTGGTACTGATTTGCGATTCGCAGGATCAGTATGTTGAATTTGGGGAGGGAGTAATTTATCTATCCAGCTCATTAGTTTTGACTATCCAATGCGTCTCGAATCTCACGAATGAAGGTTTCCAGTGATTGTACCGCCTGCCCTGGGGGCGCATCCTCCAAAAGACGAATAATCCGACTACCAATGACCACCGCATCAGCGCTAGCAGATACTGCCTTAGCGCTCGCAGCATCGCTAATTCCAAAGCCCACCGCAATGGGAATATCAGTCTCTTCGCGGATTTTAGGAATGATGCTAGCGACATCTTGGGTATTCAGATGTGAGGCCCCAGTTACTCCGCGCATAGATACATAGTAAATGTATCCAGAGGCGATCTTGGCAGCATCTTTAATACGTTCGTGTGATGAAGTTGGTGCCAATAGGAAAATGGGATCGATTCCCGCAACGCGCATACGTGCTGCAAAGTCAACGCACTCTTCTGGCGGGTAATCCACCACCAAGACACCATCCACACCCGCTGCTTTAGCTTCGGTTGCAAAACGTTCTGTACCCATTTGCTCAACAGGATTGGCATAGCCCATGAGTACCACTGGAGTAGTCGCATCTTTTTTACGGAACTCTTTGACCATCTCTAAACAAGAATGCAAAGTGACGCCATGCGTTAATGCACGCTCAGATGATCTTTGAATGACAGGGCCATCAGCCATTGGATCAGAGAATGGCACACCCAATTCAATGACGCTGGAGCCACCGCGCACTAATGCGTGCATGAGTTCAACCGTCATTCCAGGATCGGGATCACCAGCCGTAATAAACGGAATCAAGCCTTTTTTACCCGTTGCTTTTAACTCTTTAAAGAGTGCAGTAATTTTTGACATGCTATTTTTTAATTAACCTTCTGATCCTGTTGCTTGTGCAACGGTGTGCATGTCCTTGTCGCCACGGCCTGAGAGATTGACCAAGATGGTTTTATCTTTTGGCAAAGTCTTAGCAAGCTTGCAGGCATAAGCAATCGCATGGGAAGACTCTAGCGCAGGAATGATGCCCTCAATTTGGCAACAGTCATGGAATGCCTTGAGTGCTTCTTCATCCGTAATAGCCACATAGTCAGCACGACCAGAATCTTTCAACCAAGCATGCTCAGGACCAACACCTGGATAGTCCATGCCAGCAGAAACAGAATGCGTTTCCGAGATCTGACCATTCTCATCCTGAAGCAAGTAAGTGCGATTACCGTGCAATACACCTGGCTTACCAACACACAGTGCTGCTGAATGTAAACCACTACCCAGACCATGGCCTGCAGCCTCTACACCAACCAATTTCACTTCTGGAAAATCAATATAGGGATAGAAAATACCCATAGCATTTGAGCCGCCGCCAACGCAAGCTAATACAAAGTCTGGTTGACGACCAGTCATCTCTGGCATTTGTACTTTGCACTCTTCACCAATCACGCTTTGGAAATCACGCACCATCATCGGATAAGGATGCGGACCTGCAACGGTACCGATGATGTAAAAAGTGTTATCTACATTGGTCACCCAATCGCGCATCGCTTCATTCAGTGCATCTTTTAAGGTTTTGGTTCCAGACTCAACAGGAACTACCTTGGCACCTAGTAACTTCATCCGAAATACGTTTTGTGCTTGACGCGCTACGTCTACAGAACCTTGATACACAGTACAGTCCAGACCAAAGCGCGCGCAAATCGTGGCAGTAGCAACACCGTGTTGCCCTGCTCCTGTCTCGGCGATGATGCGTGGCTTACCCATGCGCTTGGCGAGCATCGCTTGACCAATGACATTATTAATCTTATGGGCACCAGTGTGGTTTAAGTCTTCACGCTTGAGATAGATCTGTGCGCCGCCGAGCATTTCGCTCCAACGCTTCGCATGATAGACCGGTGAAGGCCTACCGACAAAGTGTTTCAGTTCGTAGTGGAACTCTTCAATGAACTCAGGATCATGTTGATATTTTGCATAGGCTTCTTTGAGCTCATCTAATGCATACATCAATGTCTCAGAAACAAACACACCGCCGTAAGGACCGAAGTGTCCTCGTGCATCTGGCTTGTCGTACATAGCTACCTCTTTTGATTTATCTACAGCAAATTATTGGGATGATGCTTTCGCATCTGCTGCGCGCACTGCTTTTACAAACTCAGCCATGAGCGCAGGATCTTTGACACCCCTGCTGCTTTCTACGCCACTAGAGACGTCAACTGCGCAAGGATGCAGGCGTGCAATTGCCTCGCCCACGTTGTGCGTGTTCAATCCACCACTCAAAACGACCCGAGGCGCGTTTTCGCTTACCCATATTTGTGGAATTCCTTGCCAATCAAAAGGAACGCCTCCGCCACCATAACCCTCAACGAGAGCATCCAGCAGAAAAGCGTTTGCATCCCTATATTGTAGGGAAAAATCATCAAAAGCGAACTGGGCTCCTATACGCGCCGCCTTTATCCAAGGCTGGCCTTGTGCCAACTGCACGCATCTTTGCGGGGTCTCATCCCCATGAAACTGCCATAAAGTGATTGCAGCCGCAGCGCGGATAGCGGCAAACTCCTCATCTGAAGCATTGACTACCAATCCAACCGCATCTACCCCCGCTGGGAGCCTAGAAATCAGTTGGGCGGCAATATTGGGGCTTACGGCTCGGACACTGGGAGGGTAAAAGACAAATCCAACGGCATCGACTCCAGCCGAAACGGCGGCATCAATATCCGCTGAGGTCTTTAAACCACAGATTTTGACCTGGGTTCGCCCAGGCGAGTATGTCAATAAGCCCATAGATCAATGATAAGGCTTTCAGGAGCCTATTTCCCGGTGACCCGATCTGGCAACCAAGAGTTTTTTAGCCAAGGGGCAGGAATCTCAAATTCCGGTGGATAAGCAATTTTGCTTAAATACAGGCCATCCGGCATAAAGGTAGGTGCAGCAAGATGGCGGTCTTTTGCGGCCAACAATTGCGTCATCCATTCTGGCTTTTGCTTACCCCGCCCTATTTGCAAAAAACTACCGACCAGATTGCGTACCATGTGATGCAAGAAGGCATTCCCACGAATCACAAAATACAACCAAGGTTCTGCAGAAATGATGTCAATCGCATACATCCTTTTGACTGGGGTCTTGCTTTGACACTCGGAAGATCTAAATGATGTGAAGTCATGTTCACCAATGAGACATTGGGCTGCTTCTTTCATGGCATCTAGATCGAACCATTGATTCGGTGGCAACATCACATAACCTGCGCGCGCATCGATCATGGGTGAACGGCAAGGGCCTGCATGCAATGCATAAATATAGGTTCGCTCAAATGCAGAGAAGCGGGCACTAAATTCTTCAGGGACGACCTTAGCCCAGTTCACCACAATGGATCCGGGCAAAAAAGAATTCACCCCTCTCACCCAAGAAAAATCTTCACGCTCAACCTGAGTATCAAAATGAACTACCTGTCCGAGAGCATGAACTCCAGCATCTGTTCTACCGGCAGTAATGGTTTGTACCGGAAAGCCTTTGGCCTCTTCACCAATAAAAGCCGTAATTGCTTTTTCTAGTTCTGCTTGTACGGTATTTTGATTGTGCTGAACTTGCCATCCAGCATAAGGACTACCATCATATTGGAGACCGAGCGCTATACGCATCGCTCACACCTAAGTCTGACGATGTGAAAGCTCTGACAATAAGCCTTGCGCTTCAATCGTAATGGCTGGATCTACCGAGCTGCTAGAACGAATAATGTCCTCTAAAGACTTCTTCGCTGCCGAGAAATCTTCAATCGTGATGTAAGCGCGAGCCAGATTCAGTTTGACACGCAAGGTATCCGCCAAAGGATTATTGTCTGGCGCAACTTCGGGAGGCGACTCTTTCGGTGGCTTAGAAAGATCAAGATCGATTCCTGAAAATAATGTCTTGGCACGCTCAGGCATTTCAAAATGGGGTGCAGGGGTAGGCTTCTGGGGGTCTAGATCTTTCTCCTCAAATGAAGCCGATTCTGAGCTACGGGCGTTACGCGCCAAAACCCAAAGTAAAAGTCCCGTGAATGCAATTAAGCCAATCGCCAAAGCGGCTGGTCCAAAACCACCCAAGCCATAATTATTTTCAGCTGTTTTTTTTCCTTTGGATTTTTCCAAGAGGCGCTGTAAGTCAGCAATATTCTTTTGCAGTTCTGCAACACGTGCTTTAGCTTGCTCTAGTTCTTTTTCTTGAGCGACTAAGTCTTCTGTGTAACGACGCTCCTCAGCACTGCCTTCTGCACTGGAGCCAATTTTCAAGCGATCTTTTGCAGCATTCTCAGCAGCTTTATTTTTTCCACCCTTACTAGAACCATCTACACCTTTATCGCCTTTACCACCCTTCTCAGAGCGCCACTGCTCATTAGCATCAGCCACGAACTGATTGGCCTCAACAGGACTAATGGAGCGCAAGAGTGCTTGACTTGGTTTATTAAGCTCGGCTCCAGAAATTAATCTATTCACACTACCGCTGGCAAACGCATCAGGATTTGCTTTATATAAAGCCAGCATGGTCTGATCTAAGCTAGCGCCCTCTAGGCGTGGCGCCATGATGGTGGCAATTTCAGAAAGACTTTGACCGGGTTTTACAGTCACCTTCTGCGTATCACCCAAGAGGAAGGTATATGTTTTAGTGAGACTTCCACTTGACCAATTCATCTTCACTAAGACATCTAGGAATGGATCATCAGTGATTGGTACAGGATTTACGGTTTCTACTAAAACCATCAACTGCTCTTGACGATTTCGATAAATCATTACTTGCGGATTCAAATCCAGAATTTTTTGCGAGATCCCCAGTTTTTCGAAGGCCGTCTTACCTGGAAGTTCAACAGTAAGGGATGGCAATGCATCCTTTTCGTCCACTCCACTTCTAATGGGAATTTCAACGCGCAAGGGCTCACCAGGTACTGACTGTAATTTAGGAACGCCCAAATGAATCGCGCTGGCCGCACAGGACCAACTGAGCAAAGCAAAGCAAATTACTTTGAGCAATCTCGATTGGCCAAGACCTAGCATCTATGTAATTACCTCTCCAGTAAGATTCTGAGCATGCGGCGCAAGGGCTCAGCTGCTCCCCATAATAGCTGATCGCCGACGGTAAATGCACCTAAATACTCTGGACCCATCGCCAATTTATGCAAACGTCCGATAGGTACTGTTAAGGTACCGCTAACGGCTGCTGGCGATAAATCACGCTCAGTTATTTCACGATCATTAGGCACGACTTTTACCCACTGACTATCGTTTGCCAAGATCGTTTCAATCTCCTGGAGGGGAACATCTTTCTTCAACTTCACTGTCAAGCCCTGGGAATGGCAGCGCATCGCTCCAACCCGCACACATATCCCATCAACTGGAATGCTGCCAGGAGTCCGGAATGCAGGGCGACCTAAGATCTTATTGAACTCAGCGCCACCCTTCCACTCTTCTTTGGTTTGCCCATGCTCGAGAGGTACGTCGATCCACGGAATCAAACTTCCAGCTAAAGCAGTATTACGGAAATTCTGTTTCGGAAAATCGGGTGAACGTAAGGTTTCAGTCACCTTACGATCAATATCCAAAATCCAGGAAGATGGGTCTGCCAATTCTGCAGCCACGCTGTCACGCAAAGCGCCCATTTGTAATAGTAACTCGCGCATATTTTGAGCGCCTGCACCAGAAGCTGCTTGATAAGTCATGGCACTAATCCACTCAACCATGTCAGCCTTCACTAAACCACCCATAGCCATCATCATTAAACTGACTGTGCAGTTGCTACCAATCCAATTTTTTCCACCCGCAGCTAATGCCTTATCAATCACAGGGCGATTGACTGGATCGAGAATCAATACAGCATCATCTTTCATGCGCAATGCGCTAGCAGCATCAATCCAGTGACCACTCCAACCAGCCGCACGCAGCTTGGGGAAGATCTCATTGGTGTAATCACCACCCTGGCAAGTCAAAATGATGTCACAACGGGACAATGCCTTGATGTCATTGGCATCTTGCAAAGTACTTTCACTCTTGGTGACTTTTTTACCATTGAGCAAGGGAACTTCGCCGCCTACTTGGCTCGTGCTAAAGAAAACCGGCTCGATCAAATCAAAATCTTTCTCGGCGAGCATGCGCTCCATCAGAACACTGCCAACCATTCCGCGCCAGCCAACTAAACCTACCAACGGTGTTTTTGTATTTGCCATGATTTAACTACCTAGTGAAAATATTGACTTATTTATCCAGCGAGTGCCGCAACCACTGCATCACCCATTTGTACAGTAGATACCTTTTGAGTGCCTTCTGTATAAATATCAGCAGTACGTAAGCCTTGTGCCAACACTTTTTGTACTGCTTTTTCAATCCGGTCGGCTTCTGCAGGCATACCCAAGGAATAACGCAACATCATGGCTGCAGACAAAATCGTTGCCAAAGGATTAGCAATCCCTTGACCAGCAATATCAGGCGCAGAGCCGTGGCTTGGCTCATACAAGCCTTTGTTGTTCTTATCCAATGACGCAGAAGGCAACATGCCAATCGAGCCTGTGAGCATCGCTGCTTCGTCCGACAGAATGTCACCGAACAGATTACCGGTCACGACTACATCAAATGCCTTAGGCGCCTTCACCAATTGCATTGCTGCATTATCGACATACATGTGGGATAACTCAACATCAGGATAGTCTTTAGAAACCCGAATCATGACTTCACGCCACAACTGCGAAGTCTCTAATACGTTCGCTTTATCTACGCTGCACACTTTTTTACCGCGCTTGCGTGCCGCTTCAAATGCAACGCGACCAATCCGCTCTACTTCTGGCTCGCTGTAATGCATGGTGTCATAACCTTCACGAGCACCATTAAATAATGGCAACTCTGAGCTACGAATACCGCGTGGTTGACCAAAGTAAATATCGCCATTGAGTTCACGCACAATCAAAATATCCAAGCCACCAATAATTTCAGGTTTGAGGCTGGATGCTGCTGTGAGTTCTGGGTAGCAAATCGCTGGCCTAAAGTTAGCAAACAACTCTAAGTGTTTACGTAATCCTAAGATGGCCTGCTCTGGGCGAAGTTCACGAGCAAGCGTGTCGTATTTCCAATCACCGACTGCACCAAACAAAATAGCGTCAGCTTTTTTTGCCAACTCTAAAGTCGCTGGCGGCAAAGGATGTCCAGCCACGTCATAGGCAGCGCCACCCACAGGAGCTTCCTCTAGATCAAACTTTGGGCCTAACGCTTGAAGAACGCGAACGGCTTGAGCAACAATTTCCGGGCCGATCCCATCGCCCGGGAGAACTGCAATTTTCATGAAAGGCCTTTAAATCAACGAATTACGGCAATTGTGTCGCAAGCCAAGGCATCTTGAGGATGCGCTCAGCTTCATAAGCCTTGATTTTATCTGCATGACGCAGAGTTAAGCCAATATCGTCCAAACCGTTGAGGAGGCAATACTTCCTAAAGGGGGCTACCTCAAAGCTATAGGCGCTGCCGTCAGGGGCGATAACCTGTTGAGCGTCTAGGTCAATTGTCAGTTGATAACCACTAAAAGCCATCGTCTCGTTAAAGAGGTGATCTACCTGCATTTCAGTCAAAACGATGGGTAAAACACCATTTTTGAAGCAGTTGTTATAGAAAATATCGGCAAAGCTAGGGGCAATCACGGCCCTGAAGCCAAATTGGTCTAAAGCCCATGGCGCATGTTCACGTGAACTACCGCAACCAAAGTTCTTGCGAGCCAAGAGAATGCCGGCGCCTTTGTAGCGTGGCTGATTGAGCACAAAGTCAGGGTTAATTGGACGAGTACTGCAATCTTGACCAGGTTCGCCATGGTCTAAATAACGCCATTCATCGAATAAGTTCTGACCAAAGCCCGTTTTCTTGATGGACTTTAAAAACTGCTTCGGAATAATGGCATCGGTATCCACGTTTTCACGATTCAGTGGAGCAACTAAACCTTTGTATACCGTAAATTTTTCCATGACTCTGACTCTATCTATATTTTTTGTTTACTTCACAGGGGTAATGACAACGTCCTTACCCTTAGTTTGAGATTGATTCTGCTGAGTAGAATTTGCACCGGATCCGCCCATGGCGCTACCCATGGTTTGCAAATCTTTGCCCATGCCTTCCATGGTATTACTGCAAGCAGAAATAATCACACCTGCAATACCAACGATGGCTAATCGAGAAATCAATGAGACTGAAGAAAATTTCATCTGGATTACCTTTATGAAATCTTACGAACATCAACAAAATGGCCCTCAATCGCCGCAGCAGCAGCCATTGCCGGACTGACCAAATGGGTGCGACCGCCATTACCTTGACGACCTTCGAAGTTACGATTCGATGTAGAGGCACATCGCTCACCAGGCTCTAAGCGATCAGCATTCATGGCTAAACACATAGAGCAACCGGGCTCGCGCCATTCAAAGCCAGCAGCTTTAAAAATGCGATCTAAGCCTTCCCGCTCTGCTTGGGCTTTCACCAGACCAGAGCCAGGAACTACCAATGCCAGCTTCACATTAGCAGCCACTTTTTTGCCAATGCGATCCACCACTTTTGCAGCAGCCCGAATATCTTCAATGCGGCTATTAGTGCAGGAACCAATAAATACTTTATCCACAGAAATACTGCTCAGTGGCGTATTCGGAATGAGATTCATATATTCCAAAGCACGCTCCATCGCAGAGCGCTTGTTTGGATCACGCTCTTTTTCCGGATCAGGAACACGGTCGCTGATCGCAAGCACCATCTCAGGAGAGGTACCCCAAGTGACTTGTGGAGCGATTTCTTCTGCACGCAATTCCACTACCGCATCAAACTGGGCATCTGCATCCGAATGCAATGTTCTCCAATACTGCATTGCTTGCAATAGGGCTTGACCTTGAGGAGCATAAGGGCGACCTTGAATGTATTCAATCGTAGTTTCATCCACAGCCACCAAACCAGATCTTGCGCCACCTTCAATCGCCATATTGCAGAGAGTCATACGACCTTCCATAGACAAATTACGAATCGCTTCACCAGCAAACTCGATACAGTAACCAGTGCCACCTGCAGTGCCAATCTTACCGATCACCGCCAAGACGATATCTTTAGCTGTAGAACCGGGTTGCAAACGGCCATCTACCCGCACCAACATGTTCTTACTCTTTTTCATGAGCAAGGTTTGAGTGGCCAAGACGTGCTCCACTTCCGATGTACCAATACCAAATGCCAAGGCACCAAATGCGCCATGCGTGCTGGTATGTGAATCACCGCAGACAACAGTCATGCCAGGTAAGGTTGCACCCTGTTCTGGTCCAATCACGTGAACAATGCCTTGGCGAGCATCATTCATCTTGTATTGGGTAATACCAAATGCATCACAGTTTTGATCTAAGGTGTCGACTTGCAGCTTAGATATGGGATCTGCAATTCCTGCCGAGCGGTCTGTGGTTGGAACATTGTGATCCGAAACAGCCAAGTTGGCGGAGATGCGCCATACCGGACGACCAGCCAGATTCAAGCCTTCAAATGCCTGAGGGCTGGTTACCTCATGGAGCAACTGACGGTCAATATAGATCGTGGCTGTGCCATCTTCTTCCGAGTAAACAACGTGGTCATCCCACAATTTGTCATAAAGCGTACGAGACATGAGTACCCTTAAAACCTTTATTTACGAACGGAAATGTTAGGAACCTTACGTGAAGTTTCACCAACATATAACTGACGTGGACGTCCAATCTTGTACTCGGAATCCGTAATCATTTCCTCCCACTGAGCAATCCAGCCAACTGTTCTTGCTAACGCAAAAATACAAGTGAACATATCCGTTGGGATACCCAGTGCGCGCTGCACAATACCTGAGTAGAAGTCCACGTTTGGATAGAGCTTGCGGCTCACAAAATACTCGTCTTCCAAGGCAATTTTCTCCAGGGTCATCGCTAGCTTGAACAATGGATCATCTTGCAGGCCGAGTTCATTCAAAACTTCATAGCAAGTCTCACGCATTAATTTAGCGCGTGGATCGAAGTTTTTGTAAACGCGGTGACCAAAGCCCATCAAACGTACGCTCGAGTTCTTGTCTTTCACCTGGGCGATGAACTCATGAATCTTATCCACGCCGCCTTGTGCTTGAATATCATTCAACATTTGCAAGCAAGCTTCGTTAGCACCACCGTGGGCAGGACCCCAGAGGCAAGCAATGCCAGCAGAAATAGCGGCAAACGGGTTGGTACCTGAAGAACCGCACAAACGAACGGTTGAGGTAGAGGCATTTTGCTCATGATCTGCATGCAAGATAAAGATGCGATCCAAAGCGCGAACTAAAACTGGGTTTACTTTGTACTCTTCACACGGCGTAGCAAACATCATGCGCATGAAGTTTGCGGTGTATGACAAAGAGTTATCTGGATAGATAAAAGGTTGTCCTACGGAGTACTTGTACGACATTGCCACTAAGGTTGGCATCTTCGCAATCAAACGAATCTGCGCCACTTCACGTGCATAGGAATCGCTGTAATCAATCTCATCATGGTAGAACGCAGCCATGGCACCAACCAAACCAGTTAACACAGACATGGGATGGGCATCGCGACGGAAACCGCGTAAGAAGAATTGCATTTGCTCGTGGACCATGGTGTGGTGAATCACCATTTGATCGAAATCTTTTTTCTCGGTCGCGTTGGGCAATTGGCCATTAATCAAAAGGTAGCAAACCTCTAAGAAGTCGCAGTTCGCAGCCAAATCATCAATCGGGTAACCACGATAGAGCAACTCGCCTTTGTCACCATCGATGTAGGTAATTTTGCTATTGCAGGATGCAGTAGATAGAAAGCCAGAGTCGTAAGTGAACTTACCAGTTTGACCATAGAGCTTGCGAATATCGATGACATCAGGACCAACCGTGCCTTTATAAATTGGCAGATCAATATCTGGTGTTCCATCCGAAAACGAGAGTTTTGCCTTGATGTCCGATTCAATCATTTCTAATCCTTAGTCATTCAAAATTATGATTAATACACTATTCGATCACACGCTTGCACTACTACTGCACCAAAAGACTGAATTACTTCTCTCTCAGTTTTTGTAAAACTGTTTTAAAGGAGTCAGACTGCATCTCCTGCTCCAGTCCAGCCACCGAATCTATACGACCGATTAATAAATCCATTAGGTCATTGTCATCTAAGGCCAATAACTGGCTCAATACTTTGCCATCTTCCACGCTTAACTGAGCGCCGTAACGCTCAAAGAAACGCTGCAGAATTAAATCGTTCTCTAGTAAGCCCCTGCGAGCATCACTTTTTAAGCGATATAACTCTGCATTACCGAGGGTCATACTGCCCTACGAACCATCAACTCCTTGATCTTACCAATCGCCTTGGTTGGATTCAAATGCTTAGGACATACATCCACGCAATTCATAATAGTGTGGCAACGGAATAAGCGGTATGGATCTTCCAAGTTATCCAAGCGCTGACTGGTCTCTTCATCCCGACTATCAGCAATAAAGCGATAGGCCTGCAACAAACCTGCAGGGCCCACAAACTTATCAGGATTCCACCAGAAAGAGGGGCATGAGGTTGAGCAAGATGCGCACAAAATGCACTCATACAAGCCGTTCAACTCTTCACGCTCTTCAGGGCTCTGCAAACGCTCTTTCTCTGGCGGTGGATTATCGTTTACCAAATAAGGCTTGATAGACAAATATTGTTTGAAGAACAAAGTCATGTCGACGATCAAATCACGTACGACTGGCAAGCCAGGTAATGGACGCAATGTGATGACCTTAGGCAAAGTCAACATATTGGTCAAGCAAGCCAAACCATTTTTACCGTTGATGTTCATTGCATCTGAACCGCATACACCCTCACGGCATGAGCGGCGATACGAGATAGTTTCATCTTGTTTCTTCAAAGAGATCAAGGCGTCCAACAACATACGCTCACCAGCAAGCTCTAACTCATAGCGCTGCATGCGTGGTGCTGCATCGACATCTGGATCGTAGCGGTAAATTTCAAATATACGGATATCACTCATCTTCTATCTCTCTTACTTAGAAAGTACGTTCTTTTGGAGGAACTGAATCAACAGTCAATGGTTTCAATTGGACTGGCTTATAGTCCAAGCGATTGCCTTCGCTATACCAAAGAGTGTGTTTCATCCAGTTATCATCGTCGCGATGCTGGTGATCGTCGTGCGAGTGTGCACCACGGCTTTCTTTCCGAGCTGCCGCAGAAATCATGGTTGCGTTTGCTGTCTCAACCAAGTTAGCCACTTCCAAAGCTTCAATACGGGCGGTATTAAAAATCTCAGACTTATCTTTAACCCACAAGTTTTTTGCACGCTCGGTGAGTTTCGCCATTTGACGAACACCTTCATCCATCAGCTCTTGGTTACGGAATACACCGGCGTATTTCTGCATCGTTTTACGAATATCGTTAGCGACATCTTGTGCATACTCGCCAGAATGAGAGTTATCCAACTTCGCAATACGCTCCAAGGTTTGCTGACCCGCATTCGCAGGTAATTTCTTGAACTCACGATTCTTAAGATTCAAACCAACGATGTGGTTACCTGCTGCACGACCGAATACCAAGAGGTCGAGTAATGAATTAGTACCTAAGCGGTTTGCGCCGTGCACAGAAACGCATGAACACTCGCCAATGGCATACAAACCATGAACGACTTCATTGTGTTTGCCATTTGCTGGAACAACCACTTGACCATTGATATTGGTTGGAATGCCACCCATCTGGTAATGAATCGTTGGCACAACAGGGATTGGCTCTTTAGTGACGTCAACGTTTGCGAAGTTCATGCCGATTTCATAAACCGAAGGTAAACGCTTCATGATGGTCTCGGCACCAATGTGCGTCAAATCAAGCACAACATAGTCACCATTAGGACCGCAACCGCGCCCCTCTTTGATTTCTTGATCCATACACCGAGATACGAAATCGCGCGGAGCCAAATCCTTATAGGTTGGCGCATAACGTTCCATGAAACGCTCGCCATCTTTATTACGCAAGATGCCACCTTCACCGCGGCAACCTTCAGTTAACAACACACCTGCCCCAGCGACACCCGTTGGGTGAAATTGCCAGAACTCCATATCTTCCAATGGGATACCTGCGCGAGCTGCAAGTCCCATACCGTCACCGGTATTAATAAAGGCATTAGTCGATGCATCCCAAATGCGACCTGCACCACCAGTAGCCAACATCACAATCTTGGCTTCCAAGATGCATACCTGACCTGTTTCCATTTCAAGGGCAGTAACACCAACCACATCACCCTCGTCATCACGGATCAAGTCGAGCGCTAACCACTCTACGAAGAAGTTCGTTTTAGCGCGGACGTTACGTTGATACAAGGTATGCAACATGGCGTGACCAGTGCGGTCAGCGGCAGCACAAGCACGTTGTACTGGTTTCTCGCCGTAGTTTGCGGTGTGACCGCCAAATGGACGCTGATAAATCGTGCCATCTGGATTGCGATCGAAAGGCATACCGAAATGCTCTAACTCATAAACCACTTTTGGCGCTTCACGACACATGAACTCGATCACGTCCTGGTCACCTAACCAGTCAGATCCTTTGATGGTGTCATAAAAGTGATAGTGCCAATTGTCTTCACTCATGTTACCCAATGAAGCACCAATACCACCTTGCGCAGCTACTGTATGTGAACGGGTTGGGAAGACTTTAGTTAATACCGCCACATTGAGGCCGGCTTCCGCTAACTGTAATGAAGCACGCATACCCGAGCCACCCGCCCCAATAATGACCGCATCAAAACGGCGGCGTGGCAATGATTTTTGAATCGCAGTCATCGAATTACACTTTCCACAAAATTTGAACGGCATAAGCCGCACAGGCTACGAGATATAGAACGGTTAACACTTGCAGTGTCAAACGAATACTGACGGGCTTGATGTAATCCATCCAGATGTCACGCACGCCAATCCAAGCGTGATAGAACAAGCTAAAGAAAGCCAAAAAAGTCAGCAACTTCATGAACTGATTACTAAACAGACCAGCCCAACCCTCGTAGCTAGCACTACCAGTTACGCAGTAGTCGACTAGCAAGACAACCGTAAATACCACCATCACAATCGCAGTAACGCGTTGGATGATCCATTCTTTAAGTCCGTAATGAGCACCAACTACTAAGCGCTTTGGTCCAATTTGATAAATAGGCATGAAATTTCCTTAAATAATGAGCGCTTAGTACAAGTCAAATAATTTGAGACCCACTACAGCAGTGAGAGCGATACCAAGCACCAACACGATGATGGCGGAACGATTGGACTCAGACTTCTCTACGCCGATTTCTAAATCGAGCAAGAGGTAGCGAATACCAGCACAGAAGTGATGTAAGAAAGACCAGATCAAACCGAGGCAAATGATTTTTACCAAGATGTTGCTGGTGAAGGCTTGAAATTTCTGATAGCTCACCTCAGAAGCCAGACTTTGGTCGAAGAGGTACAAAATGAATGGCAACAAGAGGAATAAGGCTGCCCCACTAATACGGTGAAGGATGGAGACTTTTCCGGCCCAAGGCAGGCGATATTTAATCAACTGGGCCAGACCAATATTGCGATAAACCTGTCGATCTTTTTTTACATTTTGCTGTGCTTCAACCATGGGTAATCTCTATCTTTAGGTGGAGGTTCAGTTTGATTTTGTTGTGTCGCAACATATTCTATTGGAAACCTTGAGGCTATTGGGGGTTTTTAAGGGTTTATAGGGGTTTAAAGGGGGTTTTACGGATAAGTTCAGTTCAATTTGTTTTCGTAATGTTGCTCAGCGGTGTCGTATCTTGCGTGTCTAATTTCTACTGGTTTACTGCCATATGTGAACGCCACCCGCTCTACCGAAAGCAATGGGGCGCCTACTGCCAATTGGAGGTGCTTAGCCAGAGTCTCATCGGCCGCAATTGCTTTGATTTTTTCCTCAGCGCGCACCATGTGAGTAGCGTACTGGCTCTCATATAGAGCGTAGACTGGCCCATGCCATTCATTCAGAGTATCCAGATTTAAATCTTTAAAGCGCGCTCCAGGCAGCCAAATCTCTTCATAAACAATGGCTTGCCCAGCAAAACTCTGAACACGATCAATGTAAATGACGGTGTCACCTGCCTTTAATTTCAGCAAACTGGCGACGTAGGCGCTTGCCTTAGTCTGCTGGCAAACCAAGAATCGGCTAGTGAGATGAAATTTCTCGCCAGAATCAGGTGCCAAGCGTAAGAATCGGTATTGCCAATCGTCTTCTTGGTGGGTGGCTACATAGGTGCCCTTACCCTGACGTCGCACCAATAAATTTTGTGCAGCCAGCTCATCAATTGCCTTGCGAACCGTGCCCTGACTAACGGCATAGCGGGCCGCTAACTCCATTTCACTGGGAATAGCCTCCCCTGGCAGCCACTCAGAGGCTTGCAAGCTAGCCAAAATCATTGCCTTAATCTGTTCGTACAGAGGGCTAAAAGAGGCAATCGGCAAATTTACTTCTGACAAATCGGCTCCAGCGGAAAGCAATTGGATAAAATTAAGTGTAATTCTAGTCTTGTATAAGACATCTTTGACAGTGTAAAGCGAAAGTTCCTACACTTGAATGGATAATAGAAAAGTTTCCTTAATTAACCTCTTAACCATCCTCTGGAGTTATTAGTAATGGCAAAAGCCCCAATGCGTGTCGCCGTAACCGGTGCAGCCGGTCAAATCGGATATTCCCTTTTATTCCGCATCGCCAATGGCGACCTTTTGGGCAAGGATCAGCCCGTCATTCTGCAATTACTTGAAATTCCAGACGAAAAAGCGCAAAAAGCATTGGGTGGCGTGATCATGGAGCTCGAAGATTGTGCATTCCCACTCTTGGCTGGCGTTACCGCTCACTCTGACCCCTTGACCGCATTTAAAGAGATTGATGTCGCCCTATTAGTTGGCGCACGTCCCCGTGGTCCCGGCATGGAGCGCAAAGATCTGCTCTCCGCTAACGCACAGATCTTCACTGCCCAAGGTAAAGCACTCAATGCAGTTGCCAAAAAGACTGTCAAGGTATTGGTGGTTGGCAACCCGGCAAACACGAACGCTTACATCGCCATGAAATCTGCACCAGATATTCCTGCGAAAAACTTTACCGCGATGTTGCGCCTTGATCACAACCGCGCACTCTCGCAATTGGCTACTAAATTAAATAAACCCGTTGCTGGCATTGAGAAGCTAGTCGTTTGGGGCAATCACAGCCCGACCATGTACCCTGACTATCGCTTTGCAACGGTTGATGGCAAGTCAGTGAAGGACTCAATTAACGATGCAGCATGGAATAAGGATGTCTTTATTCCTACTGTTGGTAAGCGTGGTGCGGCGATTATTGATGCACGCGGTCTCTCTTCTGCAGCTTCCGCAGCCAATGCGGCAATTGACCACGTTCATGATTGGGTGCTCGGAACCAATGGCAAATGGGTCACCATGGGAATTGCCTCTAAAGGCGAATACGGTATCCCAGCTGAAGTGATTTATGGTTTCCCAGTGACATGTGAAAACGGCGAGTACAAAATGGTCGAAGGTTTAGAGATCGATGAGTTCTCACGCGAGCGCATGAATCACACCTTAAATGAATTGCTTGAAGAGCAAGCAGGCGTTAAGCACTTGCTTTCTTAATCCTCTTAGGAAAATACATGAACAAATCTCTTCTGTCCTTAAGCTTTGTATTTGCCGCCCTCATTGGCGTTACAAATGTGAGCGCTAGTGAAGAAGTATTTACGTGGACTTGCAGCGAGAGTAAGCAATTCAAAACAACTGGCACTCTCGAGAAAGTTCGTCTGACTTGGGAAGCCAAGACTTACGACTTGAATCGTCAAACCTCATTGCCAGGTAGCTTGCGTTACAAGAACACTGACACTGGTCATGACCTGGTAGTGCTTGGCAATAAAGCCATGTTATTTAATATCAAGACGGGTAATCGCTTAGCTGATTTCTGCCAAACAGCAGAAATGAAATCTGGCAAATTGCCCCATTTGTTTGCTGGTGCAGAGCCTTTTGTTCAGAACTAAGTTTTAATAGCATCAAATAAAAAAGCCGAGAGATCCTCGGCTTTTTTTATTACTCGGTTAATATTTTTGAGTTTGTTATAACTACTTAATGAAAGAGTGGTTGCTGTGTTGGCGTATCTTCTGGCATTTCTGCATGCACGGCCTCACCAGATCGATCTGGAAAAAGAGGCGCGCCGCAATCGTCGCAGAGCTCTGGGTCAAATAGCATCGCATGACGAAATACATCTTCTACTCCTGCGTCATGCAAGGCATCACAGATTTTTTTAATCGGGCTCTCGTCATCCGATAAATCATTTAAGGCATCACTCGCCACGCTCTCACGATCATATAAAGGCCAAATCACACCATACATAATTTCGGAGGAACCCTTGACGCTAAAGGAGATGCGGTATTCATCGGCCTGCTCTTCACCAAAGGCACCAACCACGCAAGATAAGCCAGCAGGCAAGATGCCTAGCGTGCTTTCGAGGAAATTAACGCCTGCACGAATACTTAATGGCCGCACATGCTTATCTGCCAAACGGCAGTTAGTAAAGTAGGCCTCCGGTAACAAGAGCTCAAACTCGCATCCAGGCAGCATTGCTGCGAGTGGCTCTTGCATCGCGTTTTGCCAGCCAATGAGACTGACACCACGCTCCTGTCTTGCCGGCGATTCTTCTTGCCATTTAAAAATGGGTGATCCGCTAGGGGCGCTCAGTGCGGCAATAATGAAACGCGGATCAGCCAGAACTGCAATCGTCTCCGACATATCGCGCAACTCGAGTTTGACATCCTTGCCAGAGATGGCCGCAGTCGCCAATGCTTCAGTTAACACACGTGTTTGGCAATGAGAATGTGGCATTTGATCAATGCTGTAGAGCCAAGGAACAATTGCTAAACGCGTATCGGTAGCAGCGATTGAGGCGTTTAATGCGCCAGCAGTCGCTTCAATAATGCTCGATGGCAAAGGACCCGAAGGAATTTGATAGCGGGTATGCGCAACGATGGGCATAGCCAATAACAACACATCCCACTCCTGGCCTTCGTGCTCCATCTTGAGGGACTCAGCAAGCGTTTCAGCGATATCCGCTAGGACTTCAAACGCTACGGTATTGATACGAAAGGTTTGATCCAAGGCGGCATCAATCACATTTTGGTTTTGACTTTTAAGCAAACGCATCAAGCGTACATTCAAGCGCTCCTCCCAAAAACGATCTTCAATCTGACTACCTGAAGCGGCTAGAGAGATAGCATCGGCGACCAGCTTTTCTACTTCTGGTGAACTGCGTTGAGAAGGTTTAGTGCGATGTACGGCCATTATTTTTTCTCTGCCCGTCTAAAAATGGGTTTATCTAGCTTAGATTCTGCAGCATAGTATTTATAACCATCCAAATTGAAACCTTTTAAATCTGCCGGATCGGTAATACGATTCTCCACCACATACCTAGCCATTAGGCCGCGAGCACGCTTCGCATAAAAAGAAATAATCTTGTACTTACCGTCTTTGCCATCCTGAAAGACGGGGGCTATCACCTGGCAACCCAACTCTTTGGGCTGCAAGACCTTGAAGTACTCTTCAGAAGCCAAGTTCAGTAAAACAGGCTTCTTTTGCTGATCCAAAATCTGCTTTAGGGAATCTGTCACCCTGCTGCCCCAAAAGGCATATAGATCTTTTCCCCTGGCGTTCTTAAAAGCGGTGCCCATTTCCAGGCGGTAGGCTTGCATCAAGTCAAGCGGCCTTAAGGCGCCATACAAGCCAGACAAAATACGAATGTGGTCTTGGGCAAAATCGACCGCCTTGGCGCTCAGCGTTTTGACATCAAAACCATCATAAACATCGCCATCGAATGCATAGATCGCTGGCTTGCTATTTTCAGCCGTGAATTTTTTAGACCAATCTCGATAGCGACCCACATTTAAGGTAGCCAGTTGGTCAGACAAACCCATCAGTTTGGCGATGTCCTGAGGGGCTAACTTCCGGAGTTCGGCAATCAACTTAGCAGATTCTGAGACAAACTCAGGCAAGGTGGGCGCCTTGACCTTGACAGGGGTCTTGTAATCTAAGGATTTAGCGGGAGAAAGTACGATCAACATGGCACAATTTGTATATGTATTTCTTCCATTCTAGCGATTACCGGATTTATGCGCACAAAAGCGCTTTCGCGATCATCTAACCACTCTCTATTGACTATATGAGCTCGCAAGACATTACCCCTTCCACCCCATCGTTTCCAAGCCGACTTCCGAATGTCGGTACAACGATTTTTACGGTGATGTCTGCGCTTGCCACTAAACATCAGGCTATTAATTTAGGGCAAGGCTTTCCGGACTTTCCCTGCGATCGCAATTTAATTACCAAAGTGAATGGAGAGATGCTGGCTGATCACAATCAATATCCACCCATGATTGGGATTCCCGATTTACGCAATGGTATTCAACAGAAGATTCAAAACTTATATGGCCATCAATATGATGCTGAATCTGAAATCACTATCACTGCTGGTGGCACACAAGGAATTCTGACAAGCATTCTGGCTTGCGTGAGCCCTGGTGATGAAGTTGTCATCATCGAGCCTGCTTACGATAGCTATAGGCCTTCGATTGAATTAGCCGGTGGCAAAACGATTGCGGTTTCTCTAGAGGCAGTACGTGATGCTAATGGACAGGTTGCTTCATACAACATCCCATGGGATGCGCTGCAAAAAGCAATCAATCCTCAGACTCGACTGCTCATGATCAATTCGCCGCATAACCCCACTGGCATGGTGTGGCAGAAGGCTGATTTAGATCGTCTAGCAAGCTTGTTGCGAAACACCTCAACCCTTATCTTGAGTGATGAAGTCTATGAACACATGGTCTACGATGGCGCTCACCATCATAGTGTTGCCTCCCATCCTGAATTAGCTGCACGAAGTTTTTTAATCTCCAGTTTTGGCAAGACCTATCACGTCACTGGCTGGAAGGTAGGCTATGTCGCAGCACCCGCCCCACTGACAGCAGAGTTTCACAAGGTTCATCAGTTCAATGTCTTCACTGTGAACACACCCATGCAATACGGTTTAGCTTCATACCTCTCCGAGGCATCGCACTACTTAAACCTCCCTGCTTTTTATCAAGCCAAGCGAGATTTTTTCAAAGCAGGACTAGAGAAAACAAAATTCAAGTTACTACCAACACCGGGGACTTACTTTCAATGCGTTGATTACACGGCGCTGAATATTCCTGAAGCTAAATTACCAGAAGCTGAATTTTGCAAATGGTTAACTACTGAAGTTGGAGTTGCTGCCATTCCAGTTTCAGCATTTTATGAACAGCCTACGGAGTCAGGCGTCATTCGTTTTTGCTTTGCTAAGCAAGAGCAAACCTTATCTACTGCCTTAGAACGTTTACAAGCCTTATAAAAATCAAGGGAAGATCCATGACAATCAAGAAATCAAACGCCGCAAAAAAGGTAATTGATGTATACAGTTGGCCAACTCCCAATGGCCACAAAGTGCACATCATGCTAGAGGAATGTGGCTATCGCTTAGGTCGTGATTGGATTGCGCACCCAATTGATATTGGCGCTGGCGATCAATTTACCCCTGATTTTTTAAAAATCAGCCCTAACAATAAGATCCCTGCATTAGTTGATCCTTACGGTCCTGATGGCAAGCCCATCAGCATCTTTGAGTCCGGCGCCATCTTGCTTTACCTAGCCAGTAAAACTGGCAAATTCTTACCCAAGACCATTCGTGGCAAATACGATGTCTTGCAATGGCTTATGTTCCAGATGGGTGGTCTAGGCCCCATGCTTGGCCAAAACCACCACTTTCGCTTGTATGCCCCTGAGAAAATTGAATATGCCATCAATCGCTATACCAATGAGGCACAGCGTCTTTATGGGGTGCTAGATACTCAACTGAAAGATAATCCCTATATTGCCGGTAAAACGTATTCAATCGCTGATATGGCAATTTACCCCTGGACACGCAATTGGAAAAATCAGGGGATCGAGATCAACGATTACCCCAATTTCAAACGCTGGTTTGAGATGATTGGTAAACGGCCTGCTGTACAGCGCGGGTGTGAAGTACTCACCGCATTACGCAAACCTTTGCATGATGACAAGGCGAGAGAGCAGCTCTTTGGATCAACCCAGTATCAAAGAAGGAAATAAGATGAAGATTCAGTCGGTTGGTGTAATTGGTGCAGGGACCATGGGCAATGGCATTGCGCAAGTTTGCGCTGTTGCTGGTCTAAAGGTCGTCATGGTAGACATCAATGATGCTGCTGTTCAACGTGGCCTAGATCACATCAGCAAAAGTTTAGATCGGCTCATTAAAAAAGAAATGCTGACTGCAGATGCCAAAGTGGCTGCAGTCAAACGGATTCAAGGCAGCACCTCTTACGCTGACTTCAAAGGTCTTAGTCTCGTGATTGAAGCTGCTACTGAGAATCAAGCGATTAAAGAAAAAATTCTCAAGCAAGTCGACGAGATAGTGAGCAAGGACACCATCATTGCCACCAACACTTCATCGCTCTCCATCACTAAGCTGGCAGCCTTAGATTCCAACCCAACACGCTTTATCGGCATGCACTTCTTTAACCCGCCACCTATGATGGCGTTAGTTGAGGTAATTCGTGGCCTGCAAACTAGCGACCAAACTCATGCAGCCATTATTGAAATGGCAAAACGCATTGGCAAAGAGCCTATAACCGTCAAGAACTCACCCGGCTTTGTCGTCAATCGCATCTTATTGCCAATGATTAACGAGGCGTTCTTCGTGCTGTCAGAGGGTTTAGCCAGTCCTGAAGATATAGATGCCGGCATGAAACTGGGCTGCAACCAACCGATAGGCCCACTGGCTTTAGCAGACTTGATTGGTTTGGATACTTGCCTCGCAGTCATGGAGGTGTATTTTGAAAACTTTAGTGATTCTAAATATCGCCCTTGCCCATTATTACGTGAGATGGTTGCCGCTGGTTATCTTGGTCGCAAAACCGGTCGTGGCGTTTACACCTACGATCAATAATTTTGATTGATTTATTTTTCATATCTTCATTTCTCTTAGCCTAAGCAAACTCCCGTGAACCCATCTGCCAATCCTATTCCACCACTCGTACTCAAACTTGGCTACGCGGGCTTGATTCCTTTTGTGGGTCTTGCACTATTAGTACAGCTGGCTCCAACTCCTTTGAATTATTTGAGTGCAGAGTCGCTAGCGGGTTATGGCGCAGTCATTACTTCATTTATGGGTGCATTACATTGGGGCGCTAGTTTGCATACCTTAGGCAAGGCGCCTTCTGGTGACCGCTGGATAGACCGTAACGCTTGGGTTTGGGGTGTGATCCCTGCATTAGTAGCTTGGGTAGCCTTACATATTTATATTCCGGTTGGCTTATTGATCATGGCATCAACTTTGATCATTCAACGTAATATCGATCAGAATACGTACAACTACTATTTTTCAGATGAAGCAGCTCGTATGGCGTTCATGGCGATGCGCAATCGCTTAACGTATGTTGCTGCTGCTTGCCTAACTTGGGCAGCTATTGTGATTCTTTTCATCCAAGCCTAATGGAATGAGCGGTCTTTTTGATAGCACGCCACCTCCTCCTTTAGCGGAAGCACTCCGTCCAAAATCGATTGATGAGGTCATTGGACAGACTCATTTATTAACTGCGGGCAAACCACTTAACTTAGCCTTTGCCTCTGGTAAACCTCACTCCATGATTCTATGGGGGCCGCCTGGTGTTGGTAAAACAACGCTGGCCCGTTTATCTGCAAAAGCATTTGACCGTGAGTTCATTGCTATCTCCGCCGTATTGGCTGGCGTGAAGGAGATTCGTGAAGCAATTGAGCAAGCTCAACACAATATGGCGCAATACGGCAAGCAAACGATTCTGTTCGTCGATGAGATTCATCGCTTTAATAAGAGCCAACAAGATGCGCTTTTGCCCCATGTTGAATCTGGTTTATTCACCTTCATTGGCGCCACCACCGAGAACCCCTCCTTTGAAGTGAACTCGGCACTGCTCTCTAGGGCGCAGGTTTATGTTCTGCAATCCTTAAGTACTGATGAGCTAAAGAAACTATTTGAGCGCGCACATCAACATGCAATGCCTGATATTGAGTTTGATGCCACAGCAATTGATGCACTCATTCATAACGCCGATGGCGATGCCCGTCGCCTCCTCAACTTAGTCGAACAAGTCCGCAATGCCGTGCTGACACCAGATTCTGATGTGAAGCTAGTTGATCAAGTCTTTATTGAAAATGCCTTAACTATGCAAGCGCGTCGCTTTGATAAGGGTGGCGATCAGTTTTACGACCAGATCTCCGCTCTGCATAAATCTGTCAGAGGCTCCGACCCTGATGCTGCGCTATATTGGTTTTGCCGTATGCTCGATGGTGGTGCTGATCCACGGTATTTAGCGCGGCGCATTATTCGTATGGCTTGGGAAGATATTGGCTTGGCTGATCCTCGTGCGATGCAACTGGCCAATGATGCCGCTCTCACCTTTGAAAGACTAGGATCGCCAGAGGGTGAACTCGCCCTAGGCCAAGCTGTGGTGTATTTGGCGGTAGCCTCTAAAAGTAATGCAAGCTATAAAGCATTTAATGCTGCGCGCGCCTACGTTGCTAATGACCAATCCAAATCTGTGCCCAATCATTTACGCAACGCACCCACCAAGCTGATGAAAGAACTCGGCCATGGTAAAGAGTACCGCTATGCGCATGATGAGCCACATGGCTATGCTGCCGGTGAATCCTACTTGCCCGAAGGCATGACACAACCCCATTGGTATGAACCGGTTGAGCGTGGCTTGGAAAGTCAAATTAAAGAAAAGATGGCTTTTTTACGTCAACTCGATGCTGAGCATCAAAAGAAGTAACTCTCGAGAGCGAAGACACAAATGAGCACTAAGATCCCCGCAATTTTTTACTATGACATTATTTCTCCATTTGCCTATTTGTATGTCAAACAAAGGCATCGTCTCGAGGATCAGCTCAATATCACCCCAGTACCCGTTTTACTCGGCGGCCTACTAAGAGCAACTGAGAACATAGGTCCAGGAGAAGTTGCTGCTAAGCGACCTCACACATATCAGTTTTGCATCTGGCAAGCAGAGCGACTCGGAATTCCTTTGCGCTTTCCAGAGCACCACCCTTTTCTGACTGTGGCACCTCAGCGCCTACTTTTACAAAAGCAAGCCGATTGGCAGATGGTAGAGCGGGCATTTGATTATGTTTGGATTGAAGGTAAAGATCCCAACCTTTCTTGGTCGGAATTTTGCCTTTACCTAGGCTTACCAGCAGATACTGAAAAACCCAACAGCCCTGAAATCAAAGCGCAATTAATGAGTAATGGTCTGCAAGCAAAAGCAGATGGTGCTTTTGGAGTTCCTACCTTAGTTGTGAATCAACATTGTTTTTGGGGTGTTGATACGATTGACTGGGTACTTGACTACCTGAAAAGACCCGGCATGTTTGAGGAAGCCTCTTACGCCTATGCTGGAACCATCCCTAATGGCTTGCTTTTCTAGTGCAATCCCGCTGTAGCATTTGAATGCACAATACAATCAGCTTTATCAATCTGAACGAATTAAGGAGTCAATATGCGTCAATTATTTGCCAGTCTCATTCTCATCGCCAGTTGTTTTGCAAGTCAAGCGGCAATTGCTGGGCCAAAGGTTGAATTTAAAACTACGCTAGGAAATTTTGTGGTGGAACTGGATGATACCAAGGCGCCTAAGACTACTGCTAACTTTTTAAATTATGTGAAGAGCGGTTTTTATAACGGCACCATTTTTCATCGAGTCATTGATGGCTTCATGATTCAAGGTGGCGGCTTTACTCCTGATCTTGTACAAAAGCCAACCGATGCACCAGTAGCATCAGAGGCAAATAATGGCCTGAAAAATAATACTTACACCATTGCTATGGCTCGCACTTCAGATCCAGATTCTGCTACTGCACAGTTTTTTATTAATGTGAAAGATAATGAAAGCCTCAACTTCCCGAATGCGATGGGTAACGGTTATACCGTCTTTGGCAAGGTGATTTCTGGAACACAAACCATTGATGCCATTCGTAAAGTGCCAACTATGGTTGCGCCTGCACCACGCATGGGCAGAATGGCTGATGTCCCGACCAAAACAGTCGTGATTGAATCTGCCACCATTCTGAAATAAACAAACCAGTCGCCATGATTTTGCTCGATGATGCGCAAAGCACGGCGACTAATCCCACTAGTCGGTTTTATGAGGCTGCATCGCAATACTGGTGCGTATTACCTAGTGAGAATCAAGCCGATGATCACAAGGCTATTGAAAATTGTTTAAGTGAAATATCCCATGCACTTAGCAAAGGAGAGCATGTGGTTGCTGCCTTTGCTTATGAGATGGGCAGGCTGATCCACAATCTACCTCAACGAAAGACTGCGGGTGACCCTCACCCCCTGATTGAAGCTTGGTCTTTTCAAGGTTTCAAAAAACTGTCTAAAGAGCAAATTGATCAAGTCATTTCTCAAAAATTAAGTCAGCTGCAAGAGTCTGCAAGAATGGCTGGAGTCTTAGATGCTCAGGAATCCATCACTGAAAAACAATTTTCTACGGATCTTGCCAAGATTCAGGAATACATCCGTGATGGCGATACCTATCAAATTAATCATACCTACCGCATTAGCGGGAAAACTTATGGGGCACCGCTAGCGCTCTACAGTCGCCTACGTGAGCGCCAGCCTGGGAGATTTGGTGCCTATATTGAACAAGGCTCACATTACCTTTTGTCACAGTCACCTGAGCTCTTTATTGAGCGCAAAGGTGACATACTCAAAGCGATGCCCATGAAAGGGACTGCAAGCGCACTATCGCAAGCTGCTAGTGCTTTGTCAGATGATCCTAAAAATCAGGCAGAGAATGTGATGATTGTTGATCTTTTGCGCAATGATCTCAGTCGCCTCTCTCTACCAAACACAGTGACAGTTCCCAACTTATTTGTAGTAGCAAGGCACGGCGATGTATTGCAGATGACCTCTACTGTGCAAGGTCAAGTAAAGCCCGCTATCGGGCTGAGCGATATATTGCATGCCATCTTTCCGTGTGGATCAGTCACAGGCGCACCTAAAAAACGCAGCATGGAAATTATTCAAGAGCTTGAGCCCGAAGATCGTGGTTATTACTGTGGCGCCTTAGGCTGGCTAGATCCAAGTGGTGACTTTGCCTTTAGTGTGCCTATTAGAACTGTAGAGATTGAAGAAGATCATCTATCTCATGCCGCTACTTTTACTTTGGGAGTGGGCGCGGGCATCACGATTGATTCTGAGGCTAAACAAGAATGGCAAGAATGCCGTATCAAGTCTGCTTTCTTAATGACTCTTCCAAGCGCTACGGGATTATTTGAAACGATTGCTGTAGCACAGGGTAAGCCAAAACGATTAGAGCAACATTTAGATCGTATGCAAGCCTCAGCTTCTGCTTTGGGCATTCCCTTCAAGAGAGGCAATGCAACAGAAACAGTTTTAAATGCCTGCGCATCTCTTGATCAGCATTCTCTTTTGAGATTACGACTCGATCTCGCTGCTAATGGCGCACTCTCTATTACTTCTGCTGCGCTTGATGCACTTGAAGTGCCAGTCAAAATTTTCTGGGCTCAAGATATCCTTTCCTCAGAATGCACCATGTTCTCTGGGGATGCCTTATTACGTCACAAGATCAGCTATCGCATTCTTTACGATGCTGCTTGGCAAACGGCAGTCAAACTCGGTGGCTTTGATGCCTTATTTGTAAATGAACAGGGCTTTGTTACTGAAGGTGGCAGAACGAGCATTTTTATTAAACCCAAAGATCATTCAGAGTGGCTCACTCCTCCAGTATCTGCAGGACTATTGCCCGGTGTGATGCGTGCCGCCCTGCTAGACGATCCCCAAATTAATGCCCGTGAAGCCAACCTGACTATTAAAGATGTTTCAATGGCTGATGAGATTATGCTTAGCAATGCCCTGCGAGGCATTCTCAAGGCCCACTTTTAGAAAGTCTGCATGAAGTATTGTTCCAACTGCGCTGCGACCCTGACGGTCAAAATTCCGGCGGATGATTCTCGTGAGCGTCATGTATGCGAAGCCTGCGGGAGCATACATTATCAGAACCCCAGGAATGTCGTGGGTAGCATTCCGGTTTATGGCAAGCAAGTATTGCTATGCCGTCGTGCGATTGAACCACGCCATGGCTACTGGACCCTTCCCGCTGGCTTTATGGAATTAGGCGAAAGCACGAGCCATGGCGCCATCAGAGAGACACTTGAAGAGGCTGGCGCTGTGGTTGAAGTGGGCCCACTGTATTCTTTACTCAATGTGCCACATGCCGAACAAGTCCATTTGTTCTATTTGGCCACCATGACTTCACCAGAATTTTCTGCTGGCGAAGAAAGTCTTGAAGTGGCACTCTTTCATGAACATGAAATTCCGTGGAGTGAGTTAGCCTTCCCAACAGTCAAACAAACCTTAGAGTGGTTTTTTGCAGATCGCGCTGCTGGCATATTGAATGGTGAGTTTCATGTGCGCAGTCGTGATGTGTTGCCTTCAGAGAGAATTTGATTCCGCCACATGAGTCAAATTACTTGGCTAGGACCATACGACTCCTTTCCAAACCCGCTACTAACCTCAGATCCTGACCCGAGCGTTCCAGGGCTCATTGCAGTGAGTGAGTGTATTTATCCAGATCAATTACTGCAAGCTTATCAACTCGGTATTTTTCCTTGGTACTCCGATGAGCAACCTGTCTTATGGTGGTCACCTGATCCGCGGATGGTTTTAAAGCCTGGCCATTTCAAGTGCAGCGAGTCTTTAAGAAAAAGTATTCGCCTATTTTGTCAGGATACGCATAGTCAATTATTGGTGGATGCCGATTTTGGTGCTGTGATTCGAGCTTGTGCCACTAGCTCTCGAAAAGACCAGGATGGCACTTGGATCACCCATGAAATCATGGATGCATACACCACCATTCATGAGCAAGGTCATGCCCATAGCATTGCCCTAGTCGAACAAGGTGAGTTGGTTGGCGGCTTGTATTGCGTAGCTTTAGGTGGCATGGTTTTTGGCGAGTCGATGTTTAGTCATAAACCCAACACCTCCAAAATAGCATTAGCCGCTTTAAGCGCTTGGTGCATCCAAAATGAAGTAGCCATGATTGACTGCCAACAAGAAACCACCCACCTAAGCTCTTTGGGGGCTGCGCCAATATCCAGGGCTGTATTCTTAGGACAACTGCAAATATCTTTAAATCAAACTAATATTGATAAACCCTGGACCTTTGATAAAAACATCCTAACCCACTGGCTATGACCCGGCTCAAAGAACTCCCCCTCACCGCCCTCCAGTTTTATGCAACTGCACCTTATCCATGCAGTTATCTGCCCAATAAAACTGCGCGCTCCCAAGTAGCCACGCCCTCACACTTGATTCATGCAGATGTCTATAACGAACTATTAAATGCAGGCTTTCGTCGCAGCGGCTTATACACCTATCGCCCTTATTGCGATGAATGCAAAGCCTGTATCGCCACCCGTATCTTAGTGAATCCATTTACACCAACACGCAGTCAACGGCGTGCTTGGAAAAAGCATGCAGGGCTACAAGCGTTTGTTTTGAACCTAGGTTATCAAGAGGAGCATTACCAACTCTATCAACGCTATCAAAATGAACGCCATGCTGGTGGTGATATGGATAACGATGACCAAGATCAATACATGCAATTTTTATTGCAAAGTCGAGTCAACTCTCGCATCGTTGAATTTAGAGATGGCCCTCACGATCCACACCCCGGACGTCTGCGCATGGTGAGCATGATTGACATCTTGGAACAAGGCATCTCCTCGGTATATACCTTCTACGATACTGCCGATAGCTCTGCTAGCTTTGGTAATTACAGCATTCTGTGGCAAATCGAACAGGCTCGGATACTCAACCTACCTTATCTTTATCTTGGCTACTACATTCACGATAGTGAGAAGATGTCCTATAAGGCGAAGTACCAACCCATGGAAGGCTTAATTGACGATCATTGGCAAGCCCTGACTGGTTCATAATATCTATTCATGATCGATCGCTATTCATTCTTGCGCCCCTGGCTCTTTTGCCTTGACCCAGAACAAGCCCACAATCTCACGCTGATGAATTTAGACCGTGCTCAACGCTGGGGTCTGCTAGAAAAGTTTCTGACTCAACCGCTTGCAGATCCACGTACATTGTGCGGTATTACCTTTCCCAATCCAGTGGGACTTGCTGCAGGCTTAGATAAAGATGGCAAGCATATTGATGCACTCGCTGCCCTAGGTTTTGGTTTTCTGGAGATCGGCACAGTGACTCCCCGCCCTCAGCCAGGAAATCCAAAACCGCGCATGTTTCGCTTGACGCAAGCTCAGGCCATTATTAATCGTATGGGCTTTAACAATGATGGTGTTGAGGCTTGCGTAGCAAGAGTTCGTCGCTCACGCTTTTGGCAAAGCGGTGGCGTTTTAGGTTTGAACATTGGCAAGAATGCCATTACACCGATTGAAGATGCAGCTAGCGACTACGTATTAGCGATGGATGCCGTTTATGAAATTGCTACCTACATCACCGTGAATATCTCTTCGCCAAACACGCAAAATCTGCGTGCCCTGCAAGGCGAAGAAATGTTACGCACCTTACTTGGCAGCCTGGATGAGGCTCGCAAGCGCTTGAGTGATCGCTTTGGTGTGCGTAAGCCACTCTTTTTGAAAATCGCACCCGATCTGGATCATGGCGATATCAATCTCATTGCTGACCTCTTAATGGAGTTTGGTATAGATGCCGTTATTGCTACCAACACCACCATTGCTCGCGATGCTGTGCAAGGAATGGAGCATGGTCAAGAAATCGGTGGCTTATCCGGTGCGCCAGTTCGCACGGCATCCAACATCGTCATCAAAGCACTCAAGGCAAGACTGGGTAATCATGTGCCCATTATTGGTGTTGGCGGCATTTTGAGTGGTGCCGATGCTAAGGAAAAGATAGCGGCTGGGGCTAGTTTGGTTCAGGTCTATAGCGGCTTGATTTATCGTGGCCCGGACCTTGTCAATGAGTGCGCTAAAGCTTTAAGAAACCACTAAGCAGTCTTAGATGAATGATGGTTACCCGATATAGGGGTTATCGCCTTGATCCTTCATATAATCTCATTTCATAATATGCAATATGGCATGAAATCGCTACAATCATTCCTATGAGCACAAGCAAAACTATCAAAACCTCTAAAAATACCGGGGAAGTTGCTAAAACAGCGATCCAGGTGGTGGAGCGCATGATGAATTTGCTCGATGCCCTAGCGGTTCATGAAGAATCTAGCAGCCTTAAAAACTTGGCTGCGGAAACGGGCTTACACCCCTCCACAGCCCACCGCATCTTAAATGACATGGTTGCCTGCCGATTGGTTGAGCGTGGCGATGGTGGCACCTATCGCCTTGGCTTAAAGCTCTTGGAGCTGGGTAATCTGGTGAAAGCAAGATTATCGGTTCGTGAAGCCGCTCAAGTACCGATGCGCACGCTACACAAACTCACTGGCGAAACAGTCAATCTCTCAGTTCGCCAAGGCGATGAGATTGTTTATATTGATCGCGCCTACAGCGAGCGTTCAGGCATGCAGGTGGTTCGTGCCATTGGTGGACGCGCCCCTCTCCATCTCACCTCAGTTGGCAAACTATTCCTAGCCAGTGATGACGCCAATCAAGTACGGGCCTACGTCACTCGCACTGGTCTCTCAGGTCACACTCGCAACAGCATCACGGATTTAGCTAAACTCGAGTCCGAACTCAATCACGTTCGCAGAGTGGGCAGCGCAAGGGATGATGAAGAATTAGAGCTTGGCGTGAGCTGTCTTGCTGCCGCCATTCTGGATGACACTGGTAAATTGGTTGCCGGTTTATCACTCAGCGCCCCAACCGATCGTATTCAAGCAGATTGGCTCAGATCATTACAAGACACTGCTCTACAAATCTCCAAGGGCATGGGCTTTAAGCCTAAGTCTGCCGAGCCAGGCTCATCTGCCTAGTCAACTCAACTTACATTAAGCGACGAATGGGTTGCGTGCCAGAAGGCATGCGCTCATACCAGTCACGCACACGCACTGCATCAGCAAAACGGGATTGTGTTCCTACAGAATCCAGGAACACCAATAATAGCGGGGTGTTGTTCACACGCGCTTGCATCACTAAACATTTTCCAGCGGCATTAATGAAACCTGTTTTTTGCAAACCAATATCCATGTCGCCAGAACGCACTAGTCGATTCGTATTTAAGAACTTTTGGGGGCGCTTTGCGATCACCATGGTTAAATCTGGCCAAGTGGAATATTCACGAATTAACTTATATTGATATGCTGCATTGAGCATGCGAGTTAAATCTTCAGCAGTCGCAACGTTCTCACTAAGCAAGCCTGTGGGATCGGCAAAATAAGAATGCTCCATGCCCAGCTCTCTAGACTTCCGATTCATGGCATCTACAAAGGCTGTGATACCGCCTGGGTAATTTCTACCCAAGGTATAGGCAGCGCGGTTTTCAGAGGACATCAACGCTAACAACAAGGCTTCTTGACGTGTCAAAACGGTGCCTGCAGCTAGACGTGAAGTGCGATAGATATGCACATCATCTGCATTAATCACCAGGGTTTCATCAAGAGGCAACTTGGAGTCGAGTACCACCATGGCGGTCATCAACTTCGTGATGGATGCAATTGGCAAGCTCACGGTAGGATTCTTTTCGAAGTAGACCTCTTTGGTATCTTGATTGACTACCATAGCTACGCTGGACTTCAGGCTGAGATCATCATGCTGACCACGCAAACCTAGCGCGGTAGCCAGTGATGGGGGCCCAGCAACTGCTGGTGCAGTAGAACGCGTCACAGTAACGCGAACAGTCTTAGGCCTCTTAGGAGACTTCACCACCACTTTAGTAGTTTTAGTTTGGGCTTGAGTTTGCTTTTCTTTGTCTTTACTGGCGGCAATAGCTGGCGCAACACCAAGTGCCCCATAACCGAAAATCAAGGTTAAGACAAAGAGCCAAAAACGATTTAAATGCATCCCAAAAATACCTTCCAAAACTTTCAACATACGGAATGATAATTAATTTCTAAAAGGGAGTCGGATTTCTGCGCCCCATCTTGGTTAACCCCCCAATCTACCCCTCTTGAGCCCCTACTCTGCAATAGTCGCTACCGTGTTCGCCTGACGCTGATTCACCAGCACTACGCCAGTCATTGTCAAACAGAGGCCCAGAGCCATCAGGAGTGTGAATGGCTCATCAAACAAGAGCCACGCCATCAATGCAGTTGTCGGGGGGGTTAGATAGAGCAAACTCGTGACTTTGGTTGCCGCCCCTTTACGGATCATCATGAATAACAAGCTAATGGAGCCAATCGATACAGGAAAAATGGCCCATAACAAAGCGCCCACTACAGAGGCATTCCAAACCATGACGCCTGTTTCAAAGAAATACATACAAAAGAAACATAGCACGGCTGAAACACCAAACTGAATAGAAGACCCAGCGCGAAGATCAAATACTGGGCAGTATTTTTTCTGATAAAGAGTTCCAAAGGTGATCGAGAGTAATGCTGTAAACGCTAGCAGATAGCTAGCCAAAGGGATATGGGCAAAGCCAATCTTTTCAGCCACGACCAAGGCAACGCCTGCAAAACCAAAGCAGAGACCAATCCATTGGCGTGGCGTCACCGTCTCCGAAATCCAAGCAGCAAACCAGGCGGTCAAAATCGGTTGCAGACCAACGATGATTGCCGCCAAACCTGCAGTCATTCCAAGGCGGACTGCAAACCAGACGCCTAATAGATAGCCGAACTGTAAAAGTATTCCTGCGATAGCGATATGCTTGATTTGCGACCAGCTAGGCCAAGAGATGCGCCACACAAGGCTCAAAGCAGCCATTGCGGCAATCACACCCACAAAGCGCCAAAATAGGAAGGTGGCAGGCTCTACATAAGGCATAGCCAAACGTGCAATCACAAACCCCGTACTCCAAATTAATACAAAAATGGGTGCAATGACGTTGTCTAAACCAAGCTTCATGGATAACTTACTGAAAATATTGAGATTTTTGTCTAATCCACGATTTTAGGCTTTTTCTAAAAGCCATCAGCGGTTCTCAAGGAAGCTAAATCCTTGGGTTATGATGCTTTTCACTATTTAAGCCATTTAATTAAGCAAAAATCAGCTATTGACCCTTCAGGTCAGCAAGATCATAGTAGTAAGAGTGCACCCAAAGAAAGAGGCAAAGATGAACTTAACGCCAGAACAAATCGCAGCGGCACAAAAAGCCAATTTAGAAACCTTGACTGGCCTCACAAATCAAGCCCTCCAAAGTATCGAGAAATTAGTTGAGCTCAATTTAGCCATTGCTAAACAAAGCTTGAGTGATAGCGTGAACAATGCCAAGAAAGCATTAGAAGTAAAAGATATTCAGCAACTGCTTGCCCATCAAGCTGAAACCGTTCAGCCGATCGCAGAAAAAATTATTTCTTATAGTCACCATTTATATAAGTTAGCTCATGAAACTCAAGATAACTTCACCAAGTCTGCGGAAAAAGAATTTTCTGCTGGCCAAAAGAGAATGGATGCTTTAGTTGAAGAGTGGGCTAAAAATACACCCGCAGGTTCTGATGCTGCCGTTCAAACAATCAAACAAGCCATTGCTTCTGCAAATCAGGTTTTTGAAACTAGTCATAAAGCGGTAAAGCATGCTGTTGATGTTGCACAAGCGAATCTCAATACTGCTGCCGATACCGTAACAAAAACTGTAAGCTCTGCTGGTAAGACATCGAAGAAAAAATAATTACTGTTTGCACTCTTGTAATACGCCCTCTTAATTTATCAGACACTAACACGCTTCATCAACTCTGCTCGATCTTCAGGTTTCTGGGAATTACCTTCCAAAACTACTTTTCCTCGCTCGACAACATAGTGTCTATTGCACAAGTGAATAGCCTTATGAATATTTTGCTCAATCAACAGAATGGCAACTCCTTGGGCTTTGAGTTCCTCCATCAATCTAAAGATTTCAGTAACAATCATGGGTGCCAGCCCCTCTGTTGGTTCATCAATCAGTAATAATTTGGGATTACCCACTAGTACCCTTCCCATTGCTAGCATTTGTTGCTCACCACCAGATAAAGTATTCCCAGGTTGAGATCGCCTCTCCCCTAATCGCGGAAATCTTTTTAAAACTAATTCAAGTCGCTCTTCAGCTTTCTGTCGTTCAGATGGTGGAACTTGCATGAGTCCAAGCTGCAGATTACCCTCCACACTTAAACCAGGAAATATCCTACGATCCTCAGGAACCAAGCCAATACCAAGTCGAGTAATTTCGTTGGGCGGAAGACTGTTGATAGATTGATTTTCGAAGTAGATCTCGCCCAATGTAGGCTTATACCACCCAGCGATGGTCTTCACTATCGTAGTCTTACCGACGCCATTTCTTCCGAATAGGCCCACAGTCTCTCCGGGTTGAATAGAAAGATTGACTCCTTGTAAGACATGCGACAACCCAAGACTGACATGAACATCATGCATTTTTAGAATCATGCTGTCTCCTCACCAAAGTATGCGGCTTGTACAAGCGGATTAGAGCGAACCTCCTGAGGGCTCCCTTCTGCTAATTTTTTCCCCTGTGCCATCACAATTACCGTCTTCGATAAATCCATCACCAAATCAACATCATGTTCAATTAAGAGGACGGTAATTTTTGATCCCAATTGCTTGATAAGCTCAGCTGTTTCTTGGGTATCCCCTTGAGACATCCCTTGAGTAGGCTCATCTAATAGCAACAGTTTCGGTCTAGTAGCGAGCGTTACCGCAATTTCTAATCGTCTTTGTTGACCATGCGAGAGAGCTCCCGCCAATTGATTACGGGAATCTAGTAAACCAAACTCTACTAACAACTCATCGGCCCTTGCCAATGCAAGCTCGCATTTACTCAAAGGTAAATATAAATAGGATCGCGGATGCAATGTTTGGCTAGCAAGGCGTAGATTATCTATAACTGTGAGATCAAAAAAGAGATTGGTGATCTGAAAAGATCTGGCCATGCCTGAAAATAATCTCTCTTCTGGATTCATGCCAGTCACGTTTTGATCATTCAGAAGTACTGAGCCAGAATCTGGCCTAAAAGTACCACTGAGCAGATTAAATAAGGTGCTCTTACCAGCACCATTTGGGCCAATGATTGAAGTAACCCCAAAAGGCACCACTTCAAAACTGATGTTATCAACAGCAACAAGACCTCCAAATCGTTTACTTAAATTGTTGGCTTTAAGAATAGCTTCAGACTTATTCATCAGACCCCCTTTTGCCAAAATATTTTGTGAATAGACCGGCTAGCCCCTTGGGTGCCGCAATCACAATGACAACAAAGATGAATCCGATCACGATGTGATGATGTGCAGTCCAAGTACCGATAACGGACTTAAATGAAGTGAGCAGAACACTGCCCATGATTGGGCCAATTAAAGTACCGACACCCCCCAGAACAACCGTCACTACAGCATTTCCGGAAACACTAAAGAACATCAATTCGGGAGAAACGAAGCCCCTCAGCATTGGATAAAGTGCACCAGAGACTGCAGCAACCACCGTAGCCAACACAAAGGCAACTTGTTTTGGACCTTTCGATTCATAACCGACGTATGCCAAACGATCCTCGTTCGAATGAATAGCGTGCCAAAGAGATCCCATTGGCGTTGTTAAGAAATACTTCAAGATCACATAGAGGGCGCCAATGGTCAGAAAGGTAATCACAAAAAATGTTCCTGGATCAGCGGCATCCAGAGATCCAAATGGAGTCCAAATACTTAAAATGGGCACTCCCATCATGCCGTCTGAGGCCCCAAGGCTTCGAGTGTTGTAGACCACTTTGGCTGCTACCTGAGCTAGTCCAAAAGTAATTAAGGCGAAGTAGACTCCCTTAGACCTTAATGCAATGAAACTAGCAATCCACCCAAGTAAAGTAGAGCACAAAATCACAACGCAAATTGCCAATGAGAAAGATGGAGAAATTTCTTTCAGAACCAATGCAGATAAATAAGCGCCAAAACCAAAATAGAGAGCTTGACCAAGCGATAACAATCCAACGATTCCAAGCAAGAGGTCCACAGACATTGCTAATCCACCAAAAATTAATGCTTCTGTTGCCAATCTGAGAAAAAAAGTATCGCCTAACAGGGTGCCAACTACAAACAAAATGAGGGATGAGGTTAGTAAAAGCCACTCAATGCAACGAATTGCCCTTACTTGCGGATTAAGCATTTTTCATGCCTCCGTATAAACCACTTGGCTTAAACATTAAAACCAAAACCATCACCGTAAATACCAATGGGTCAGACCAAACAGGTGATATAAACAGGGAAGAAAGCGATTGCAATTGGGTCAGCAAAAGACCGGCAATCACAGCACCTTTAATACTACCAAGCCCACCAACAATCACAACACTGAATGCCAACAAGATGAAATCTCGGCCCATTGTCGGAAATACCGAGTAAATTGGGGCAAGCAATACACCTGCCAAGCCTGCTAGAGCAACTCCGAATGCAAATGTCAGTGCATAAACTCGCATAACAGGTATACCTAATGATGAGCTCATATCCTTGTCATAGGCGGCTGCCCTCACGATTGCACCTATCTGAGTTTTATAGATGAGCATCCAAACGGAGAAAATAAGCACCGCCCCAAATGCCATCAAAAATAGACGATAGTTTGGAAACATCACCCCCAATAATTCGCTTGCACCTGATATTGGCGCACTAGGCTTGATCGGGTTTGCCCCCCAAATGATCTTGTATCCATCCTCCAGAACCATAGCGACGCCAAACGTCAGCAGTAGGGTCAGAATGTGGCGATCTTTGTAATGAAATACTTTTTGAATCAGCAGTCTTTCCATGGCAAAACCAATAGGCACCAAGAGTATCGGGACGATTACTAAACATAGCCAAAATGAAACACCGATTGCCATCAGACTTACGCTGATAAATGCGCCAGCTGCATAAAACTCACCATGGGACATATTAATGACATCGAGTAAGCCGAAAATAATCGTCAAACCCAAAGCCATCAAGATCACAGCGACACCAATTGACAGTCCATTGACTATCTGAGGCGCATAAATATATTGCAAGCTTTCTAACATGAGAAAAGCATTCCTTAAATTAAAATCAGAATTCATTACAACCCTGCACCCCTTTTAAGGGTGCAGGGTTATTCGTTGATTCATTAAAAACGTGTACAAACATCAGGGCCAATAGCCTGATCAGAGGGAACACGTCCAACGATATTGAACTCACCATTTTCTACGCGTACTGCAAACATATCCTGCATAGCCTGATGATCGCCCGCACGCATCTTTTTTGTACCTTGAGGGGTCTGCCAACTGAGATCGTTCATTGCCGCCCGCACTTTATCGGTCTCAGTAGACTTGGCCTTCTCTACAGCAGTCTTATAGAAATATAAGAGGCCATAGGAATCTGCACCATAAAGATCTGGGAGCTTGTTATAGGCCTTTTGGAAATCTGCTACAAACTTTTTATTTGCTGGATTATCTAATTTAGGGGAATAACCAACGCCGGTTACAAATCCATTTGCAGACTTACCAATGGCGCCCATATTTTGTGAGGTAACAGTACCTGATGCGCCCACAATCGTCACGCCCTTGTTAACTCCATACTCATCCATCTGAGTAAATAAGCGAACAGTGTCATTGCCAGCTACTGAGGTATAAATCACATTGGGCTTTGCAGATCTTACTTGGCCAAAATAAGGTGAGTAGTCCTTATTATCCAATGGGGCAAACACTTCGCCAACATCTTTAGCACCTTTTTCAGTAGAAGCCTTTTTAAAGGCGGAAACCGTGCTACGTCCCATTTCATAGTCAGGGCCAATGAAGAAAATATTAGCTTTTGGAATCTCTTTATCGACCCATGCAGCCAAAGCAGCAGATTGCATACCTGCACGAGCATTCACACGAAATACATTTGGTGAGCACTTATCACCAGTAATAGAATCAGCAAATGAAACAGTAGTAGCTATCAGCTTATTATTTCGCTCGGCTAACTGTCCAACTGCCAAAGTTGATCCTGAATTAACCGTTCCCGTTAGAAACTCAACCTTTTCTACCTGAAAAAGCTTCTCTGCTTTTTGGGTCGCAACTGCTGGATTCGCTTCCTCGTCTTCATAAATAAGATCAATCTTACGTCCATTAATACCACCTGCAGCATTAATTTCTTTGGCGGCTAAATCCAATCCCATCTTGACCTGCTCACCAATTGGCGTATAAGTTCCCGACAAAGGCGTGACTACCCCAATCTTAATAGGGCCAGACTGAGCTAAAGCTAAAGAACTGCCCAGACTCAATGCGACTGCAATAGCGATTTGCTTTGTTTTAAATTGATTTTTCATCATTTACCTCTCCTGTAAAAATTAACGCCCAACAAAATTAGGCTGGCGCTTTCCATGAAAAGCTTCAACCCCTTCTTTAAAATCTTCTGAATTACGTAGACGGCTATAACAATGGCCCTCAACTTCGATTGCAGTAGTTAATAAACAATCTTCAGTTTCATTGAGCATCTTCTTTGCTGTTCTTTGTGCCATCGGAGAAAATGCCCGTAATTCCTCCACTAGATTGGCAACTGCATTTGGGAGTTCTGCATCTGGAACACACTCTGTAGCTACGCCCCATTCATATGCTTGTTGTCCTTTGATGCGCCTAGAACGCATAACGATATCCTTAGTTCTTGTAATGCCGACCATTTTTTGCAAGCGCGCAGAACCACCCGAACCAGGAATTTGGCCTAATTTCTGCTCTGGTAAAGCATACAAAGTAGATTCGGCAGCGATCCGGAAGTCACATGCAAGCGATAGTTCAAAGCCGACGCCAAAACAATAACCATGATTTGCAGCAATGACTGGTTTTGTACATCGAGCCGGCGCAGCAATATTCCAGGCTAATTTAGAAACATGTTCAGGTGTCGCCTCAAGAAAGCCCTTAATGTCTCCACCACTAGAAAAATGCTCGCCTTCCGCTCGCAATACGATAATGCGAACACGATTATCCGAGTCAAGCGCTTCAAATGTAGCCCGTAGCTGATCTCGTTGGGGCATTTGAATGACGTTAAACGGCGGTCTCTTGAGAACAATATCAGCCCTTTGATGAGCCTCATCAATCTCCACATAGAAACCATCTAAGTTATCTAGAATATTACTAAAAGGATGCTTCAAAATAGTTGCCATACAGTCTTTCTAGTTAAAAAATTACGCTCTTTCATATTCACCAGCGACTAACATTCGTCGCAATACTTTTCCCACTGGCGACTTGGGAATCTCTTTTACAAAAACATATTCACGTGGACGTTTGAAGTTGATTAAATCCGAGCCACGGCAATATTGATCCAATGCATCTGAATCTACCGAACCAGAGGCTCTGATAAATGCCACTACTTTTTGTCCAAGACGCTCATCTTTTAGGCCAGCTACAGCGACCTCTCCAACTGATGGATGCAGCGATAAAATAGATTCAATCTCAACGGGGGAAATATTTTCCCCGCCAGAAATAATCATGTCATCGACGCGACCGGTAACAAATAAATCGCCATCAACATCGTAGTAACCAGTATCACCAGTAAAGTACCAGCCCTCGCGGATCGTCTTTTGATCAGCATCTGGACGCTTCCAATAACCCTCGAATGCTTCATCTCCAGAAAGGTCGCAAATGATTTGACCCTCCTCCCCAGAAACGACCAACTCTGTTGGCTTAGTTTGTTGTGAGCCCTGATCTAATTTCACTACTCTGATGCGAGCGTTTAGACCTGCCTTGCCAGCACAGCCTGGTTTTTTTACTGCATCCTGGTTGATGGTGTAGGTGTAAATTTCACTAGAACCATAATGATTCACAAATAATAAGGGCCTGAAGGATTCATTCAGTTTTAATAAAAGCGCATCGTGCATCGGTGCTCCTGCGAATCCTAGCTTTCTAACTGACCTTACTCGATTTGAATGAAAGTTTTTAGACTGCAACATATCGTGATAAAGCGTCGGAACTAAGTATAGGTGCGTTACCCCTTCAGACTCAATAAAATCCAATGCCTTATCGACTTCCCAACGTGGGACAGCAACATAGGTTCCATTCACAATACATAATGAGAGTAAGGTGCGCACTCCCATCGTGTGATAAAGCGGCATTACACCAAGAGTTACTTCGCCCATCGCGTATTGGTTTTGTGCTACGTGGGCTATACCTGCAGCCCGCTCTGCACGTTGCTTTCTGGGAACGCCTTTGGGCTTACCGGTAGTGCCGGATGTATATAGCATGACCGAAATATCTTCGGTATGCCCATTTGCATGAGGATCTGTTTCTGCACGAACAATCTGATCAAAATAAATATGGCGTGAAGATGCACTATGATCAGAACATAAGATTACTGGGACTGCTTTGCTAGTCTCAGACTCTAGATAGTTTTCTAGCGATATCTCTTCTACAAATGCTAACTTAACATCAGCATTTTGAGCACAATAATCAATCTCCTCAGACTTCGATCTCCAGTTCAAGGGGACTATAGCTATTCCTGCCATTTGACATGCCCAATGAATGGTTGCTGCCTCATAGCGATTTTGCAAAATCGTCAGAATTCGATCACCTCGACTTAAGCCCCGCTCATAAAAAAACTGTTGGATTGCGCCAATGTGGTGAGACCATTCCCGATATGAATATCGCTTTTGACCATCAACTATTGCTAGCCTGGATGGCTCGCGCTCAACTGCCTGTAAAAATGTTCTACCTAGATCAAGCATGCTGACCTCCATTTGCTTGCGCCCTGAATGATGCAACCTCTAAAACAGCTTCAACAATTCCCACGTATCCAGTACAACGGCATAAATTACCGGACAAGCCTTCGCGTACCTCCTGCTCCGTTGGACGCGGATTTTTCCTTAGCAAATCTTCTGCAGACATCAAAAATCCTGGAGTACAAAAGCCACACTGCAATGCATGATGCTTTCTAAAGGCAATTTGCAAATCAGACATGCCCTCGTTATTGGCAATACCTTCAACTGTTTTAATGGTTGTACCCTCTGCTTGGCATGCAAACATGAGGCAAGAGCGCACAATTTGACCATTCACCTCCACGGTACAGGCGCCACAGACTCCGTGCTCACATCCTGAATGTGTCCCTGTAGCCCCAAGGTCATGGCGAATGAAATCTAATAATGTCGTCCGTGAGTCACAGCTAGCCTCACGAGTCATTCCATTTAAGGTTAATTTGATTAAATGATCTTTCATACCATCACATCATTTCTAAATTCAAAAGCTTGTTGACATGAACTTCTACCTAAAGTCCTCATGAGATGTCGGCGCAAACCCGACGTTGCAGTTGGATCCTCCCTAACCTCAAGAGTCGAAGCAAGTTGATCGATTGCCTGGCATGCATCATCTAATGAATCAGCAGAAAAACGATGAACCTTAACCATGTCATCTATGCCACCAAATCCTACAGTCCAATGACTTCCCTCTTTGATCGAGGCTACGGCTACAACGGCAAAGTCCCCATGACGATAGCCAAACTCAGAGAATCCATAGCCAACCCTATTGGTCTTGATTGGAAACTGAACTGATGTAATCAATTCATCAGAATGGCGATTCGTCTGAAGAGCGCCCAAGAAAAAATCATTTGCTTTTACGGTTCGCTTTCTTTGCTTACTTGCTAGATGGACCGAACCACCCAGGGTGGCTAGAGCCAATACCAATTCAGCGCTAGGATCGGCATGAGCTATCGATCCACAAATAGTCCCACGATTACGGATCGGAGTGTGTGCAATCCATGGAAACATCATTTTCAATAAGGGCTGCACCTCTGAAAGATCGCCCCAATCTTCTAGCTCTGACTGTCTCACACCAGCACCCACATGAAGAGCTCCATTAATAACGTGATAACGCTTAAACTCTTCAATTTGATTGATGTCAATTAGATGCTTTGGATTGGCAACTCGCATTGCCAATACTGGCACTAAGGTTTGTCCACCAGCTAGAATCCGAGCGTCCTCTCCGTGCAGATCTAGAAGCTTGAGAACTTCATCCTGTGATTGCGCAAAGTGCATTTGAAAAGGAGCCGGCTTCATTTACGAACTCCAAATAAACTTCTGAAGAAATTTTGTACGTATGACAAAAATCTCTCCGGTTTAGCGCCCGCTTCTTTTGCAAGTGCTCGGAATAGCTGATCTAACACCAAGCGAATTGCCCCCTCCAGTAGGCGGCTTCCAATAGCCGCTAACTTACCTGAAACCTGCGCTTGGTAGTCATACTTCAATATTGTCATTCCAGCTTCACTGCTCAGTACAACCTGACCCATACCGAGTGCCATCCCTAGTGGACCCCGACCCTCTCCGCCAAGCGAAAAACTGGTAGGCTTTTTGATATTAGTTATATCTACAAGGGCATTAAATTTTGCTTTCGCCACCCCAATTCGAACCACGGCAATACAGTCAAAACGTATACCATCGGCAATAGCCGATTCAGTAATGGACTCGCAACCTGGTATCACCTTTTGCAAACGAGTACGGTTCAGCAAGACATTAAATATTTCATCTGGTGCAACATTCAGCTTTACCTCACCTTGAGCCTTTAGCGGGTAATCAGAGTTCGCTTCTAAGGAAGAGGTTCTGAGGACAATCCTATCTTGTGGAAGATCACCCTTTGATACCAGAAGCGCATGGATGCGACTAGGAGTTGCAGGCAATACGATATCTTCAATATCTAAAGCATCTGAGATTGCATTGGCTATGCAAACTGGGGTACTCATGCTATTTCCCTCGCCGATTCCCTTAGATCCTAGTGGTGTAAACGGACTAGGCGATTCTTGGTGGTAAATTTTTGGGGCAACAATATCACTCGCAGTAGGCAAACGATAGTCTGCAAATGTACCTGATAAGAAATTACCATCACTGCTGTAGACAAACTCTTCTAAAAGGGCTGCCCCAACAGCCTGCGCAAATGCCCCATAAACTTGGCCGTCTGCGAGCGCTGGATTGAGAATTTTTCCAGCATCATGAACTGAAATATATCCATCAATTTTAGGTGAGCAACTAATCGGATCGATCTCAATGCCACAAGCATCCAAAGCAAATCCATAGGCAGCAGATGTATTAATGCGATCATGTTCATCAGGCGCCTGCAATACATCAGCACTCCAGAACTCAGTTTCTTGAAGTGCTAGTAAAACATCTTTACCAAGTGCCTCCTGAACTAAGCCAGGAGACCAATGAAAATTCCCACAGATTCTGGTAAATGGAATTGCATCATTTTCTCGACCAATGACTGAGATATGGCCATTGGCAAATATCAATTGATCAGGCTTGACCTTGAGAACGTGTGCAGCGTAAGCCGCAATCCGTACTTTCAGTTTTTCTGCCGCCAAAAAAACGGTTCCCGCAACTGCCCCAGCAAACCGGCTCGAATAATTACCAGCTGCAATAGACCAGGCATCTTTTGCAGTATCAAAATCAACATTGACTTGGATTTGGGATGGAGAGACTCCAAATACATCAGCCAGTAATTGGGCTATGACCGTTTGATGGCCCTGCCCAGCAGGTGCAGAAGCAATATTAGCGGAGATACTTCCAGAAGGATCTACACTCACTGTTGCTGAAGTAATGGCACCATTTTTTGGTCCTGCCTTTACTCTCTGCTCAGGCGTTAACACTGTAGTGATGTACCCCATATTGGATACCGATGGCTCTACGATAGACGCAATGCCAATACCATACATACGCCCTTCTTTGCGAGCCTGTTCCCTGCGACTTAGAAGCCTTTTGAATTCTGGCGAAGCTTGAAGAGTGTCGAGAGCTTTTTGATAATCTCCGGAATCCAATAGCGCACCGGCTGCTGCTCGATATGGAAATTGATCTTTTTGCACATAATTTAATGAAGCGATTTCTTGATGAGTTTTGCCCAACTGCTTTGCAATCTTATGTACTAAACGTTCAAGCGCAAAATATACTTGCGGGCCACCAAAACCACGAACCAATCCAGTTGGCGTCTTATTAATTAGCACTACGCGATTACGAATTTTTAAATTGCTAATCTGATATGGGCCAGTTACACAGCCGTGCATACGATAAAGCGTTGCAGGCTCTGGAGCGCGTAGATAAGCACCACAATCCTCAATCTGGTCATAATCTAAGGCTAATATTTTTCCATTAGCATCTACAGCGGCTCGCAGATGAGTATGCCTTGATGTTGCTGAGGTGGCAGCCTGCAAATGTTCGAGTCGATCTTCAATAAACTTCACTGGAGCACCTACCTTGCGAGATGCTAGGCAGCAAAGAATGACGTATGGAAGGACTGATTGTTTGACGCCGAAACTTCCACCCGAATCAGGGGGGACATGATGGCGCAATTTTGTTCCCGGCACCTTCAGAGCGGCTGCCATCACTACGTGGAGTGAAAAGGGTCCCATAAAATTTGAAGTTACCTCATAACTTCCATCTGCTGGACGCCACTGAGCCACCACACCACCAGTCTCTAGTGGAGTGCAAGAGTTGCGAGGGTAACGAATATCAACCTCAATAACTTTTGATGCAGCCTGAAAAGCGCTATCCGGATCGCCATATGAAAATGAACGATCTGAGACGCAATTATTTACAATATCTTTATGCAAAATGACGGAGTCACTTTTGAGAGCCTCATCTACATTAACTACTGCTGGTAGTGGCTGGATATTGAGGACAACTCCTTCAGCGCCGTCTTCTGCAAGGGCTCTAGATTCTGCAATGACGATTGCAATTGGTTCACCCACATAGCGCACAAACTCATGAGCTAAAACCCATAGGCGCATTGGCGATTTGACAGCAACCACTAAAGGGTTAGACCATGCTTGCACATCATCAATAGTCAAAACTCCACGCACCCCCTTAATCTTCAACGCAGGAGATACATCAATAGATAAGATCTTTCCATGTGCAATTGGAGATCGCACGATAGCTGCGTACAACGTACCGACCGGCAAAGGAAGGTCATCGAGAAAGCGGCCACCTCCAGTTAGCAATGCAGAATCTTCTACACGCTGGCTGGCTTTTCCTAAATAATGTGTTGTTTGTTCCAAGGGTTTCTTTTCAGCAAAATATGAAGCAACAAAAGCTGAAGGAAGCTTAATAAGCCCTTGAATAGAATGCTTACCCGAGAGTCCTACGACTTACCTTAGAGTCTGATTTTGTACATCAGGTAAACCCTAGGAGTCCAGTTTTGGCGCCTTTTCAACCTGCTGACGATAGAGGCTTGGAGTAACCCCTTGATGCTGCTTAAAGAAACGAGTGAAATGGCCTTGAGCAGAAAATCCCAATTCATCGCCAATGTGAATCAAGCTCTCATCCTTATCTGCAAGAGCATCAAATGCGAATTCCATTCTCAGTACATTGGCAAATACTACTGGTGACAAGCCAGTACAACGCCGAAACAGCTCGAAAAAATGTGATCTTGATAGATTAACGCTCTGGGCAACGGTTGAAATATCGGTAAAGCCTTGCGGGGACGTTCGCATGAGGTGAATCGCCTTACGAATGCGAGGATCCATAAAGGCCAGGGTATTACCAGTATTACGTAAATCCCCAGAAGTAATCACATCGGCGTTCTCCATAAAGCTTAACGTTAACTCTAGCAACATAGATTCAAGCTGGTCATGGGTGATTTGATCTGACCACCACAACTCCATGGAAATCTTCTCTAAAGCTTGTTTTTGATGTGCGCCCAATGTAGAAAGGTTACTCATAAAAAAACGAGGGTGACTACTTGCCAAGAATTTTTTACTAAAGGAGGCCAACCACTTTGGCTCCAGATAAAGGGCCAACAGAACCGGATTACTTCCACCCACTGGGAGATGGAGATAGGAATGCTCTTCCCAGGCATTAATTAATACTGCGTTATTGTCAGTTAGAGGACAATTTTTTCCCCTCACCTGAAAAGCAGTATCTGGACCGCCCACTTTGCACAAAATATGGCAATGATGATGTGCATGGGTTACCAGAGGCGCATCCATTTCCAGAAGCGCCACGCGACCAAACTCACCGTGAAGAAGTCGAATTACCTTAGACATGTTTCAAATCATCTCACAGACCAGGATATTCAGAGAGAGCCCAATTTTATTGCAGCGCAAAAGAACTAGATTTAAAGGATCTTTATTCAGCAGTAGCCCCAGACTGCTTAACCAGAAGCTCCCAGTAAGGAATTTCCTTCTTAATGAATGCGGCAAATTGCTCGGGAGATTGCTCACCGTTTAAAGAGCCCATTTTAGAAAGGCTTTCCGCCACCTCCGCTGAAGCTAATACTTTATTGATTTCTTTATTCAGGGTATTGACTAAGGGAGTTGGCGTTTTTGCTGGGACAAAGATGCCGTACCAATTCTCAACAACAAATTTAGGGTACCCAAGCTCCTTCATTGTAGGTACGTCTGGTAAGTTTTTCGCCCTGACCGCTCCAGTCGTTGCAAGCGCCCTAACCTTGCCACTATTAAGATGAGGAACCATGGCTCCCGTTGACTCAAATGCCATTGGCACCTGTCCAGCCAAGACGTCGGCAATGGCCGGTCCGGATCCTCTATAGGGAATGTGCGTCATATCCAGCTTTTGCTCAAGCTTAAGCAACTCACCTAAGAGATGGTGAGTACTCCCGCTACCAGGAGATGCAAAGCTGTATTTACCCGGTTCCTTTTTAATCAAAGCAATCAGCTCAGAAACTGAATTAGCAGACACAGAAGAATTGACATACAAAACCATAGGCACGGCAGCTACCTCGGCTACAGGTCTTAAACTCACAATCGGGTCATTACGCAGTTTATATAAATTCCGATTAATGACAACACCCGTGCTGTTTCCCAGTAATAAAGTACAGCCATCGCCAGTAGCACTACTCACAAACTCAGTGCCAATGTTGCCGCTAGCACCAGTTTTATTTTCCACAATCACACTGACGTTTAATTGTTTAGATAGTCCAGGAACTAACATTCTTGCGAGAACGTCACTGGCTCCTCCTGGCGGATAAGGAGAAATGATTTTGATCACAGGGCATGGATACTGGGCATAGGTTAAAGGGGCACTGAATCCAAAGCAGATCAAGCCAACAATTTGTATTAAGTTTCTTTTAGCAATATATATAGTGTTCATATCAAGTCTCACTTTTTAACATCTGCTCATAATTAAATTGCTGATCAACTTCAATAATCGACTGCCCTGATCTTAGTGCTTCGACCATTGCCAACTCTTTCATAGCAATAGCATCCGCCTCATCTAATACAGTATTGAGCTTAGCTGCAGGGATTGCTACGAGGCCATTAACATCCGCCACAATCACGTCACCAGGTAAAACAGATATGTTTCCAACTCTAATGGGGATATTCCAAGCCTCTTGAACAATGCGACCTCGGGCAGTAATCGGAACTGTACCTCGGGCATGAACCGGAAAGCCAAATTCTTCACACGTATCGACATCACGGACTGCGCCATCAACTACTACACCAGAGATCTTTTTTTGCAGCGCTCCCATTGAGAGAATCTCACCCCAGCAGTTGTTGTTTAGATCCCCACGGTTGTCAATCACAATGACATCCCCAGGCGATGCCGAAAAGATGGCATCAACCCCGAGATGCGCCTTACTTTGTGCAGCACCTGCAGAAATCATACGGATCGTAATTGCCCTACCGATTACTTTGGTCTTACCCCATTGAGGAACAATGCCAATTACCGCAGCTGCAATTCCCAACTTATCCATTGCATCACTTAAATTTGAGGTTGCTAATTTTTCTAGCCGTCCCCTGTATAGTCGATCAAACTCCTCGGATGTCATCATATCCTCACTTATTTTGAAATTCTGTTATTGATTCTGGAAAATACCTGACGTGCATTACCTTCAAAAATCATTTCCTTCTCTTGATTGCTCAAGCCATCAACCGCATTGAGGTAACGACGGGTATCGTCAAAATAAAATCCGGTATCTGGATCAATATCTTTCACGGCTCCAAATGTTTCGGATGCAAATAGAATATTTTTGACTGGGATGACTTCAGTCAGAAGGTTGATCCCTGGCTGGTGATACACACAAGTATCAAAATAAATATTATTTAGCAGTTTTTGATTGATGTCAGGGATATCCATATCTTTCGCCAGCCCTCGAAAGCGTCCCCAATGATAGGGAACCGCGCCACCTCCATGGGGAATTAAGAAACGCAACTGCGGAAACTGTGCAAACAAATCTGAAGTCAGGCATTGCATAAAAGCGGTTGTATCAGCATTCAAGTAATGTGCACCAGTGGTATGAAAGCAATCGTTACAACTGGTGCTGACATGAATCATTGCTGGTACATCTAAGGCAATCATTTCTTGATAGATTGGATGCCAATAGGGGTGACTTAAGGGCGGATCTCGCCAATGACCACCAGAAGGATCGGGGTTGAGATTAATACCCACAAATCCATATTCATTAACGCACTTGCGCATCTCCGGCAAGCAAGTACTGATATCCACTCCTGGCGACTGCGGCAACATTGCGGCACCTACAAAGTGCTTCGGGAAAAGCTGCGTCACTCGATAACAAAGTTCATTGCAAAGGGCTGCCCATGTTGCCGAGGTATTAAAGTCACCAATATGGTGAGTCATAAAGCTCGCTTGGGGTGAGAAGATCGTGACATCAATGCCCCGCTCTCGCATTCGAGCGAGTTGATTTTCTTCGATAGACTCCCGAATTTCATCATCACTTATTTTTAAATCAGATACCTTGGGACCCAAATGCGGTGTACTTAAATTAGCGACTTGGGCATCTCGCCAAGCCTTTAATGCTTTTGGTGCCGTAGTGTAGTGGCCATGACAATCAATAATCATTTATTGCTTCCCTTTGTAGAGTAACGGGTCGTTAGTTCGGAGCCAAGCCTTGAATGCCTGACTGTTGAATAAATAAATTGAGCCTACCAGTAGAGATCATTTGATCTATAAAATGATTCAAGTATTGAGCAGTTTCTTGACGTGCCAATGGTGTGCCCAAGGCCAGGTTTTCATATCCGATAACATCGGGCAATACTCTTGACCCCGAAACAGAGGAAGCTATTTCAAATAGAATTGCTTTATTGGTAGAGAAACCATCAATCTTCCCGCTTTTTAACCATTCAATTGCCTGTGTAGTTGAGCTTGTCTGTACCAAACTGGCATTAGGAATCAGCGATGGGAGCTCCGCTTGAGAATTGCTTCCAACACTGAAGCCAATGTTGATGTTTGACCGATTGATATCTGCTAGAGAGCGGATGCTACTGTGGGGACCCACCAAATACCCTTTCTCAATCCGAATGACTGTTTTGGAAAACTGAATATATTTGGCACGATCTTGGCTAGCATTCGTGAAGATCAAATCTAGCTCATTATTTTTTACAGCCAAAAGAACATCCGCATTCTTCTCAAACACCACCGGGGTGTAATTGACACCTAATTGAGTAGCAAGACTCTGCCCCAATTCATAGCCAATACCTCGGACCTGATTCGAACTATTGGCTGGCAGAATCGAGGTTGGTGAGCCTTTATATAAGCCCATTCGCAGACTTCCCTGCGGCGCAAGAATGTCCTTGGACGATGAAGCGCAAGCAAGCAGCACCAAGCAAAACAGTGATGAGAGAATCAGCCTGCAACTTCGCCCAAATTTCATTATTTGACCCTGAATTAATCTGGCTGAATATTAGCTTCACGCACCAATTTTTCGTAACGCTTTCGTTCTGAATTTAAATAAGCAATCAATTGAGCAGTGGTTCCTGGGCTGACCTCTCCTCCAACAGAACCTAATCGCTCTGTCATCTCTTTAGATTGCAATGCTTTTTCCACTTGGCTATGGAGCGTCTTCACAATACTGGCTGGAGTCTTAGCGGGCGCAATTAAGCTGTACCAAACGGAAGCTTCAAAACCTGGGAAACCCAATTCTGCCACCGTAGGTATCTCCAGAAATAATGGGGAACGCTTTGCGCTCATAACAGCAACAATCTTGAGTTTGCCACTTTTGACATGAGGGGCCACTTCCAACATATTGACTGCAACCAAATCCAATTGACCTCCAATCAAATCAGTAATCGCAGGAGCGCCACCTTTATAGGGCACGTGCTTTAAAGAAATCCCAGCGGCTTGCTCGAAAAATTTCATGGCCATATGAGGTGTTGCGCCATTACCTGGTGTTCCGTACGTAATGAAATCTGGATTCGCTTTTGCAGCCTTAATCAAATCAGATATTTTTTGATACTTACTATCAGCAGAAGTGGCAATGACTACGGGCACACGTCCGATCATGGCAATCGGCGTAATGTCTTTATCGATATCAAAGGGTTGTGGCTTATACAAGGACATATTGGCTGCCAAAGCATTGGCAGCAACCATCAAGGTATAGCCATCAGCTGGACTATCAATCAATTGCTTAACAGCGATATTAGTGCCAGCACCAGGTTTATTTTCGATAACGATCGATTGCCCCATGGAAGCTGACAAATTTTGTCCTAGAGTTCTAGCAACTAAATCAACGGCACCTCCAGGAGCATATCCAACTAAAACCTTGATGGGCTTATTGGGGTAGTCATGAGCTAGCAGATTGCTAGCAAACAGCAGATTGCTTACAGCGAAAAAGCTGAGAATGATTTTTCTCATAGACATTACTCTTTAGGAGCCCCCGACATTTTCACAATTCCTTCGTAACGCTTAATCTCAGACTGTGAGAACTTTGTAAATTCTGCTACTGAGCCACCATCTACCTGGGCACCAATTCCTTGAAGACTTTTCCGCACTTCAGGATCTTTTAAGACTTTATTAAATGCTGCATTGAGTTTTTCTGTAACATCTTTAGGCGCGCCAGCAGGCAACATTACGCCATACCAAGCATTGGCAACCATCGGTACCCCAGCCTCTTTCATGGTGGGTACATTCGGCAATTCAGGGATGCGTTTATCAGCAGCAACACCAAGGGCTTTTAACTTGCCAGCTTTGATGTTATTCAATGAACCTGTATCAAGCATCATATCGATATGTCCAGCCATCAAATCTATCGCAGCTGGACCGCTACCTTTATAGGGGACATGGCGTATATCTAAACCAGTGACCGTTTTAAATTGTGCACCCGCTAAATGTTGAGACGCGCCAATACCGGCAGAGCCATAAGTAAACTTCCCCGGGTTTTGCTTAGCATCAGAGATGAGGTCTTTCATGCTATTCCAAGGAGATGCTTCAGGTACAACCATGATATTTGGAATGGTGCACACCAATACTACTGGAGTGAAGTCTTTGGCAGCGTCAAATCCTTGATTAGAAAATAAGTGAGGGCCTGCCGCATTCGTTGAGCTTGTTGCCATCAACATCGAGTAGCCATCAGCTTTATCTTGCAGAAAAGCTTGAGTTCCTATATTGCCACCTGCCCCACCTTTATTCTCAACAAATACTGAAACACCGAGCTCCTTGGTCAGAGGTAATGCAAGAATGCGCGCAACTTGATCAGTTGCACCACCCGGCGGCCAAGGCACGAGAAATTTAATCGATTTATCGGGATATGCGGCTAGCGAATTGAGCGCCGCTGCAGTTAATAAACTTGCAAAAATAAAGCGAAGCTTCATAAGACGCCTTTTTGTTTTAAGCTGGCATCCACCCAAGCATCATCATATTTGCCATCATGAATCGATTGGATTGTTTTACGCTCGGTAGTCTCTTTTTCCTTACCCAAGCGAGCGGCCTCAAGCACCAACTCAGGAGCTAAGGCAATAATTCCATCGCCATCACCCAAAATCACATCGCCAGAATGAACTACCATCCCCCCGATCGACACTGGGACGTTGATACTGCCGGGACCATCCTTGTAAGGGCCCCGCATATTGACACCAAGCGCCCAACATGGAAAACGATGTTTCTCAAAGGCTTCCACATCCCGAATCGCAGCATCAAAGACTACACCAATAGCCCCTCTGGATTTGGCAACCGTCATCATGATTTCACCAAACAAAGCGCGGGAGACATCGCCACCCCCATCAACCACCAATACATCACCAGGTTGAAGTATTTGTAAGGCTTTGTGAATCATCAAGTTATCACCAGACCGCACACTTACTGTGACAGCATTGCCACATACAGAAACTGGCGACTTGTTTACAGGCAATATATTGACTGCGCCAATCGTCCTACCCAATACATCACTAACAACAGAAGTTGCCAATCCTGTTAGAGCTACGATCCCCTCTTTAAAGGCTTCTTTTCTAGGGCGAATTTCATAACCATTATTCATGTTGCATTCCTTGTAAAGTGTTTAATCGACTGTTGCGCCTGTGCGCTTCACCAAAGACTCCCAGTAAGGAATCTCTCTGTTAATAAATTGTGTAAATTGTTCTGGCGTACCCGCCACATCACTAGAACCCATCTTATTAAGACTGGCTGCTACTTCCGGCTCTTTCATTGTCGCGTTAATTGCTTTATTCAGTCTTGAAATTAAAACGGATGGCGTTTTGGCTGCCACAAACACACCGTACCAATTTTCAATCACAAAGCTGCTGTAGCCAAGCTCTTTCATGGTGGGTACGTTAGGAAAGTTCTTTGGCCTAACAGCTCCCGTTGTTGCCAATACCCGGATGCGCCCGGATGATATCTGTGCAGCAATCGTGGTGGTTGTCTCAAAGGCAATCGGCACTTGTCCAGCAAGTACATCAGCCATTGCTGGCCCCTGCCCTCTGTAGGGTATGTGCGTCAGATCCAATTGTTTTTCAAGTTTGAGCATTTCTGCCATCAAATGTTGTGGACTACCGCTCCCACCAGATGCATAGCTGTATTTACCTGGATTATTTTTAATCAGCTCCACCAGTTCACCAAGAGTATTTGCAGGTACCGAAGCATTCACATAGAGAACCAAAGGTACTGATGCTACTTCTGCAACTGCTGCCAAATCCTTGGAAGGATTGATTCTTAACTTATATAAATTCTGATTAATGACTACCCCAGTATTATTTCCAAGCAATAAAGTACAACCATCTGAGGCTGAATTCGCCACATACTCTGTTCCAATATTGCTACTAGCTCCACCTTTGTTTTCGACTATGACATTTGTCCCGAGCTGTTTAGCAATTCCTGGCGCAAGCATTCTTGCCAAGATGTCAGTTGTCCCCCCGGGTGGATATGGCGAGACAAATTTAATGGTTGGGCACGGATATGAACTCTGAGCTTTTACATTGAGCACTGATAGCAATAAGCAAAGGCTAATCCCCAGAAATAACTGTCTCTTCATTTTTTATATTCCCTCTTTCTTTGCCTAGCTAAATAAGGCATAGGCTAAGATCTATTCTTTAGTAAAAATATACCTTACATACCCCTCACTCAGCGCATTTCTATATAAAAAGCCTTGAAATGACCAAAAGCCTCAATCGAGAAGAATTATTATTCATTGCCCAGAGTTTTGATCCTGGGGATAAATGTTCTGACTGTCAGTCGCTCAACTGCCAAGGCTGGGAAAGCATCCCGGGTGGATTCATCACTAATTCTCTAGAGTGCATAGGAACCCTGAGGATCGAGAATGCGCCAGAGTGCTGGGAGGAAGATCATCCCAAAGGAACCACGATCTGGTCTAAAGCTGCCCCCATCTCCATCTCCTTTCATCCTTACAACAAGTCTGACGTTTACGAATGTAAGCATTGTCGATCTAAATATCTTCGATATACGGAATGTGGTGGCTACTATGTGGATGAGCGTATTCGAGAACTTAGAGCAGAATTCATTTCATAAGATTCCTGTTCACTGGTGTCACAAATGTAAAAGCCCCGATCTCTCAGGGCTTTTTTGGATACTGCTTCAGAGTGGCTTCTATTTTTAAGCCTTCTTCTTCACTGGGGGTAGGTCCGTGCAATGACCATGCGCCGCCTCAGCAGCCAAGCCGACTGACTCGCCCAGGGTTGGGTGTGGATGAATGGTTTTACCAATATCTACAGCATCAGCGCCCATCTCAATGGCAAGACAAACTTCACCAATCAAATCACCGGCATGAGTGCCTACAATACCGCCACCAATAATGCGATGCGTATTAGCGTCAAAGATGAGCTTCGTAAAACCTTCATCACGACCGTTAGCAATCGCACGGCCACTAGCTGCCCATGGGAATAAACCTTTCTCATAGGCGATGCCCTGTGCCTTGCATTGCTCTTCAGTCAAACCAGCCCAAGCTACTTCAGGATCGGTGTAAGCAACCGATGGAATTTGTTTAGCATCAAAGTAAGACTTCTCACCTGCTGCAGCTTCTGCGGCAACGTGACCTTCATGCACAGCCTTGTGAGCCAACATCGGCTGACCCACTAAGTCACCAATCGCAAAAATATTGGCAACATTGGTGCGCATTTGTTTATCGACCGGAATAAAGCCTCGCTCATCCACTTGAACGCCTGCCTTATCTGCAGCAATCTTCTTACCGTTTGGCGTACGTCCCACGGCAACGAGCACTAAGTCATAAGTCTGAGGCTGCGCAGGTGCGTTCTCACCCTCGAAGCTCACTTGAATTCCATCGGGCTTCACTTCAGCTTTAGCAGCGCGCGTCTTGAGCATGATCTTTTCAAAACGTCCGGTATTGAACTTCTCCCAGACCTTCTCCAAATCACGGTCAGCTCCAGCCATCAGGCCATCCATCATTTCTGCAATATCGATGCGTGAGCCCAGAGTACTATAAACAGTCGCCATCTCTAAACCGATAATGCCGCCACCAATTACCAACATTCTTTTTGGAATGCTAGTCAGTAACAGCGCACCCGTACTATCGACAATGCGTGGATCCTCTGGCAAGAAAGGCAACTTCACTGGCTGACTACCTGCAGCGATGATCGCCTTCTGAAAACGCACGACTTCCTTTTGACCAGTGAGATCTTGGCCAGCACCATTTGTTAACTCCACTTCAACATGGTTTGCATCCAAGAAACGGCCTAAACCACGCACTACTTTTACTTTGCGGGCCTTAGCCATACCAGCTAATCCACCAGTCAACTTCGCGATGACAGATTCTTTATAACCACGCAATTGATCAATCTCAATCTTAGGCGCACCAAATGTGATGCCATGCTTTGCCATGGTTTTTACTTCATCCATCACGGAGGTTGTATGGAGTAATGCTTTAGATGGAATACAGCCTACGTTTAAGCACACACCACCTAAAGTAGCGTAACGCTCAATCAACAGAGTGTTCATGCTCAGGTCCGCACTTCGAAATGCCGCACTGTAACCACCAGGCCCGGCACCGAGCACTAGCACCTCGCATTCGTGATCAACCTTGCCGTTGTATTGACCCGCTTTTGGGGCAGGAGCAATGGCTGCTGTTGCCGCAGCAGGTGCTGGTGCCAAAGGAGTTGGTTTTACAGCAGGCACTGCTGCAGCACTTGCTTCAATCTCAGCAATTACAGTACCTTTGCTCACTTTATCGCCCAGCTTCACTGAGATACTAGTCACTGTTCCAGCAGCGTCTGCAGGCACTTCCATAGTTGCTTTATCGGATTCAAGTACAAGCAATGGCTGCTCTTTCTCAATCACATCACCCACTTTTACTAATACTTCAATCACCGGCACATCTGAGTAATCACCAATATCCGGAACGAGGATCATTTGCTTAGCCATAGATCCTCCTTACAGCGTAGCGCGACGGAAGTCGGCTAGTAGTTGAGCAATATAGACAGTAAAGCGTGTTGCCAACGCTCCATCGATCACACGATGATCTGCAGAAAGTGACAAGGGGCAAATAAGACGTGGCACAAACTGCTTACCATCCCATACTGGTTTCATTGCCGCTTTGCTCACACCCAAAATCGCCACTTCAGGAGCATTCACAATAGGTGAGAAAGAAGTTCCGCCGATGCCGCCTAAGGAGGAAATCGTAAAACTCGCTCCTTGCATTTGATCTGGCTTCAACTTCCCTTCACGGGCAAGTGCTGCTAATTCAGAAGTTTCTTTGGCAAGCTCAAAGATTCCTTTCTTATCAGCGTCTTTGATGACTGGCACCACCAAACCCGTTGGAGTATCTGCAGCAAAACCAATATTGAAATACTTTTTGAGGATCAAATCATCGCCATCGAGCGAGCTATTGAACTCAGGATGTTTTTTCAACGCAGCGACCGCAGCCTTCATTAAGAAAGCTAGCATGGTGATCTTGACGCCCTTCTTCTCGTTGTCTTTATTAGTCATGACGCGGAAGGCCTCTAGATCAGTGATATCTGCGTCCTCGTGATAAGTCACAGCAGGAATCATGACCCAGTTACGTGCCAAATTAGCTGCAGTGAGTTTCTTAATACGATTGAGTGGTTGACGTTCAATCTCACCAAATTTTGTGAAATCCACTTTCGGCCATGGAATCAAATTCAGACCACCCAAGCTTCCACCACTTAAGGCTGCAGCTGCACTAGAACTTCCAGCACCACCACTCATCGCCGCTTTGACAAAAGCTTGAACATCTTCTTGAGTGATGCGTCCTTTGGGACCGGAACCTTTTACCTGGGTAATCGTTACGCCAAGCTCACGTGCAAACTTACGTACTGAAGGGCTAGCGTGACTCATGGCTCCATCCACAGGGGGCGGCGGATTACTCTTCGGAGGGGGCGCTGGCGCCCTTGCAATCGGTGGTTCAACCGCCTTTATAGGTGGCGCTGCTGCTGCAGATACTGCAGCTACAGGTGCCGTAACAGCACCTGATCCACCTTCCAGAATAAGTACCACTGAGCCTTCAGAGAGGTTATCACCTACCTTGATCTTCACTTCTTTAACAATGCCGGCTTGTGATGATGGCACATCCATCGTCGCTTTATCAGACTCGAGCACAACTATAGATTGTTCCTTCTCAATCCGATCGCCTGCCTTCACTAACACTTCGATGACAGGCACGTCTTTATAGTCACCAATGTCAGGCACTTTGATTTCAATTGGAGCACTACTTCCACTGCTACTTGCGCTTACTGGTGCAGACGCAGTTTTACTAGCTGCTGCAGGAGCAGGAGTAGAAGCGGGTACCGAGACCGCTGCACCCTCTTCCAAGGTCATGACGATTGCGCCCTCAGAGAGGCTATCACCCACTTTGACCTTCACCTCTTTCACTACACCAGAGTGAGACGATGGCACATCCATCGTGGCTTTATCAGACTCAAGCACAACTATAGATTGTTCTTTCTCAACCTTGTCACCTGCTTTAACCAGGACCTCGATGACCGGCACATCCTTGTAATCACCAATGTCCGGTACTTTGATTTCAATAATTTGACTCATGAATTAATCTCGTATTAAACCGTCATTGGGTTTGGTTTAGCAGTGTCAATGCCGTATTTTTTGATGGCCTCAGCTAATTTTTGACGATCAAGCTGACCAGCATCAACCAAAGATCGCAAAGCAGTGATCACTACCCAGCGACGATCGACCTCAAAGAAGTCACGGAGTTTTTCACGGGTATCGGAGCGACCAAAACCGTCTGTACCCAATACTTCATAACGGCGATCCATATGCTGAATGGCCGGACGAATTTGCTCAGCAAACATACGCACATAGTCTGTAGCAGCAATGACGGGCCCCGTGGTATCTTTTAAACACTTCTCAACGTGTGAGAGTGCTGGTGCTGCGGTCGGGTTCAAGAGATTGGCACGGTGAACCGTATTCCAATCGCGACCTAATTCCGTAAAGCTTGGGCAACCCCACAAGTCAGATGACACTCCCCAATCTTTGTGCAAGATTTCAGCTGCTTCAATCACTTCACGGAAGATGGTTCCTGAACCGAGCAGTTGCACACGTAATTTTGCCTTAGCGTCACCAACCGACTTGAGCTTATACATGCCCTTAATGATGTCTTTTTCTGCGCCTTTTGGCATTGCTGGATGAGTGTAGTTCTCATTCATCAAGGTGACGTAGTAATAGACGTCCTCCTGAACCTCGAGCATACGACGCATACCATCTTGAATCACTACTGCTAACTCAAACGCAAAAGTTGGGTCATAGCTAATGCAGTTTGGAACTGCAGCACTCCACAGATGACTATGACCATCTTCGTGTTGCAAGCCTTCGCCATTCAAGGTGGTTCTACCTGCAGTGCCACCGAGCAAGAAGCCACGGCTGCGCATATCGCCTGCAGCCCATGCTAAGTCGCCAATCCGCTGGAAACCAAACATGGAGTAGAAAATATAAAACGGCAACATGGGAACACCATGGGTAGAGTAAGAAGTTGCGGCGGCAATCCAATCGCACATACCGCCCGCCTCATTAATACCCTCTTGCAAGATCTGACCAGTCTTATCCTCTTTGTAGAACATCAATTGATCATGATCTTCTGGCGTATATAGCTGACCCAGTTGATTCCAAATACCCAATTGACGGAACATACCTTCCATACCAAAAGTCCGTGACTCATCGGGAACGATAGGCACAACGCGCTTGCCAATCGTCTTATCCCGCACCACCGTATTGAGCATCCGAACAAAAGCCATCGTGGTAGAAATCTCACGGCCTTCAGCGGTTGCTTCTAGTAAGGGTGTAAATGCATCCAATTTAGGTACCGGCAAGCTTTCGGCTTTCGCACGACGTTGCGGCAAATAACCACCCAACTCTTGGCGACGGGCTTTCATATACTCGAGCTCAGGGCTACCTTCAGCAAACTTGACCAAGGGCATCTCGTCGAGTTGCTCATCCTTCACCGGGATCTCAAAGCGATCACGGAAGCGACGCACATCGTCATCGTTCATTTTCTTGGCTTGGTGTGCAATGTTCATCGCCTCACCGGAGCCGCCCATACCGTAGCCTTTAATGGTGTGAGCCAAAATGACCGTTGGCTGATCTTTATGATTTACCGCTGCATGAAATGCTGCATACACTTTATGGGGATCATGGCCGCCACGATTCAGTTGCCAAATCTCATCATCACTCCAGTCGCTGACTAGCGCTTTGAGTTCTGGGGTATTAAATACGATCTCACGGACATAAGCACCATTCTTAGCCTTCATCGTCTGATATTGGCCGTCAACGATCTCGCCGAGACGTTGCATCAAAATACCCTTCTTATCGCGGGCAAACAAAGCATCCCACTGACCACCCCACACGACTTTGATGACATTCCAGCCAGAGCCGCGGAATTCACTCTCGAGTTCTTGAATAATTTTTCCGTTACCACGCACTGGTCCATCTAAGCGCTGCAAGTTACAGTTCACTACAAAAATCAAGTTATCTAACTTCTCACGACCAGCCATACCGATGGCGCCTAAAGATTCTGGTTCATCCGTTTCACCATCACCTAAGAAAGCCCAAACCTTACGACCTTGCTCTTGAATAAAGCCACGGTCTCTTAAATATTTCATGAAGCGTGCTTGATATATCGCCATGATTGGACCAAGACCCATCGACACCGTTGGGAACTGCCAAAAGTCTGGCATCAACCATGGGTGCGGGTAACTAGAGATGCCTTTACCGCCAACCTCTTGACGGAAGTTATCCAGTTGACCGTCTGATAAACGACCCAACATATAAGCACGGGCATAAACGCCAGGGGCGGAGTGTCCCTGGACAAAGATCAGATCGCCACCATGCTCTAGTGATGGGGCATGCCAGAAATGGTTGTATCCAACGTCATATAAAGTAGCGGCAGACTGGAAGGAAGAAATATGTCCACCGACATTGGTGTCTTTATTTGCGCGCAGCACCATGGCCATCGCATTCCAACGGGTATAGGATCGAATCCGGTGTTCAACATTTTGATCGCCAGGCAAGCGGGCTTGATTCTCAACGGGAATCGTATTGATGTAAGGCGTCTCTGCATGGAAGGGTTGATCTACACCATTGACTCGTGCATGAGAAATTTGTTGATCGATGAGATAAGCAGCACGCTGCGGACCTTCGTTATGGATGACACCATCTAAGGCCTGCAACCACTCTTGTGTCTCGCCAGGATCAGCATCCTGAAGATTTTGTTTGCCTAACACTTGCTCAGGAACTGCAGCCATAACTTATCTCCAATAGTTATTTCGTTTAATTCATTCAAATCAACAATAGTTATTTACTTTATAGACAACATTTTAGGAAGGTATATGGGTGTAAACAAGCAATTTTCCACATAATGATAATATTTCTCATAATATGAGATTTTATTGCATTGCAAATAGAATCACAAAGGATCGGCTAAATTCCTATTTAGGCATCCTCATAGGGCAAAATGGGTTAATTCCTATGAAATATCCTGCTTTTCTAAGATTGCTCCTCGCCCCTGTTAACTGGTTACGCAAAATCCGGGGATTTAGGCTCGTTTACACCCCCCTGCTAGCAATCGTGCTGTTTACCGCAGTAATGGGCATTATTTTGGGTACGCTCCATTTGCAGGAAAAAGGACAACAAGAATCTGCCCTATTTAGAGAGCTCTCTTTTGCCAAACAACGTATTCAATTACGCTTTGTAAACAATGCTGACTCTTTAAATACGATTAATCGTGAAATTGCTGCGAGTAGCGAAGATGCAAAGTTAAAACAACTAGTGCGCGAGCAATCCGATGATTTAGTGCTCAATAATCATGAGATTATCAAAATCATTTGGCTTAATGCTGATAACTCTTATCAATGGACCGCCCCAGCAAACAACCCTAAAACTGACTGGATTAGCAAAACACAAAATGAGCGGGCAGTAAATGAGGGCCTCACAAATGCAATAGAGCTTAGCCGAGTGACGAGCAGGACTGCTTTTAGTCAGTTCATTTCACTTAACTTACCGAGCGAGGAATCTCTCGCCAAGGATAGAAGAACCGTCTTCTGGCAAGTGGCTCCTAATATTGTTGGTGGTCAAGCCATCGGTTTCTTAGCCGCACTGTATACCACCCAGGGCATTTTAGATGTCATCCCCAATGAGCTCAAAGCACACTATCGCTTCACCTTGCTGACAGATAACGACAGGGTCTTATCCATCTCCTCTGATCGAGATACACCCAAAAGAGCTTTTAGCAATCAAACGAGTTTAGACATCGGCGTATTAAGTCCAAACCTAGTCTTACGAATTGACACCTATCCTCCACCGACCAATCTGACTTTCCGAATGTTAATCGGTGTGGTCTTAGGTCTTTCTGCTTTCGTTATTTGGAGTTTGTGGTCTGTGCTTAAGCAGATGCAAGTGCGTCAAGAAGCTGAGGCTAATTTACGGACTGAAACCAGCTTTCGTAATGCCATGGAAAATTCCACACCAGTCGGCATCCGTGCGCACGATATGGAAAAGCGCATTACCTATGTGAACCGAGCCTTTTGTGAGATGACTGGCTGGTCGTCAAAAGAACTGATTGGCCTGATGCCGCCCTTCCCCTTCTGGCCCGACTCTAGACGCGATGAGCTCGTAGAAAAAATGAATCGCGCCCTGAAAATGGAATCGGGGATGAAAACTGGTATTGAGGGAGTCGTTTTGCACCGTGATGGCTCTCTGATTGAGACTCGCACTTTTATTGCTCCCCTCATTAATGAAAAAGGAACGCAAACGGGTTGGGTTACTTCCTTAATTGATATTTCTGAACCGAAGAAGATTCGAGAAGAGTTAGCTGCATCACAGGAACGCTTTGTTACTGTGCTTGAGGGTTTGGATGCTGCCGTTTCTGTGGTTGATCTTGAAAACGATCATCTCTTATTTGCCAATCGCTTCTACCGAGAAAATTTTGGGGATGACTCAAAGGGTCACTTTCAGTTAGCAGGTAATGCGAATAATCTGGAGACTTTGCACGATGTCGCGGAAGATTTACAAGACTCCCCTCCAGGCATTCCGACCTCCTTTTTATATCAAGAGTCTGAGTCGGAAGAAATTCAATTAAGTGACGGCAGTAATAAATGGTACGAAGTCAGAAGGCGCTTTATTCCCTGGGTTGATGGGCGCCTTGCGCAACTCTTGATTGCTACCGATATTACGATGCGTAAAGAGGCAGATGATTTAGCACGCCAGCAAGAAGAGCGTATGCAGTTTACGAGCCGCCTAACTACGATGGGTGAGATGGCATCCTCTCTCGCGCATGAGTTAAACCAACCACTCTCAGCGATCTCCAACTATTGCATGGGGGTCGCTAAACGTTTAGAAGGTAATCTAGATCCCGTACTCACCAAAGATATCCTGCCAGCACTTGAGAAAGCATCTGAACAGGCTCATCGCGCAGGCACCATCATTCAGCGCATTCGAGGATTTGTAAAACGCAGCGAGCCGCAAAGTAAATTGACTGCCATTAGCGAAATTATTAACGATGCTGTTGGGCTAGTCGAAATTGAGGCGCATCGCCATCGCCTAACCATTATTTCTCAAATCAGTGAAAACCTTCCTGCGGTAGATGTTGATCCCGTCTTAATCCTGCAGGTTTTAGTCAACCTACTGAAAAATGGCCTAGATAGCACGAGGGAGGCTTATCCCCTTTCTTCTCGTTGGTCCGCTGCTCCCGTCAAAATCAGCGCTGATCTGGATACCAGTATTTTTCCAGCAATGCTGCGTATTCAGGTGAGTGATGGCGGGGCTGGAATCCCAGAATCAGTCTCCCAACGCATGTTTGAGCCCTTTTTTAGCACTAAATCCGATGGCATGGGCATGGGTCTCAATATTTGCCGCTCTATTATTGAATCCCACCATGGCCGACTTTGGGCGGTCAACATCATGGATGCGGAACATACCAAGCTGGCTGGCTGCACCTTTACAATACTTCTACCCCTGGAATCTCCTGAAACTTCGGGTAATGTTTAATCATTGCACTAATTGAATCACCTTGCGAGACCCGATATGAACCTTAGTACCAGCACCAAACCAACCCAGGCAGAAGTTGTCTACGTTGTCGACGATGACGAAGCAGTGCGTGATTCTCTGACCTGGCTTCTGGAAAGCAATGGTTATATAGTGCGTTGTCATGCCAGTGCTGAACGTTTCTTGCAATCGTTACAGAGTACTGATAAGTCCACTATCTCCTGCGCTATTTTGGATGTGCGCATGCCCGGTATGTCTGGCCTCGAATTACAAGAGCGTCTCATTAGTGAAAATTTACCGATGCCAGTTGCCTTCATCACAGGTCATGGCGATGTCTCTATGGCGGTCTCGACTATGAAACGTGGTGCAGTAGATTTTATTGAAAAGCCATTTAAAGAAAATGATCTCTGCAGCTTAGTCGATCGCATGCTCGCTAAAGCACGCGTGGATTACTCACAAGCAAGCCAGCGCAAGATTACCCAAAGTTTACTTAGCAAGCTGACGGGGCGTGAGCGTCAAGTGTTAGAGCGTATTGTTGCTGGGCGCCTGAATAAGCAGATTGCAGATGACCTTGGCATCTCCATTAAGACTGTTGAAGCACACCGCGCCAACATTATGGAAAAGCTGAACGTCAATACGGTTGCCGATCTATTGCGCCTTGCCCTGTCCGACCCACAGCCGAATTAATGCATACAACCTTACTTTAATATTTACCTGTAATGCCTGCTCAATTACTCGACGGAAACGCCCTCTCTAAAAAACTGCGCGCAGAAATTGCTGCCCGTGGTGCGATCGTTACTGCTAAAGGTGTTCGCCCTGGTTTAGCCGTGATCGTCGTAGGTGACAATCCAGCTAGCCAGGTCTATGTCCGTAATAAAGTGAAGGCCTGTGAAGATGTAGGTTTTCATTCTGTATTAGAGCGCTACTCCGCCGAATTAGGCGAAGAAGAATTACTGGCTCGTATTGCTACCTTAAATGCTGACCCTGCGATTCATGGCATCTTGGTGCAACTACCACTACCGGAACACATTGCCTCTGAGCGTGTACTAGAAGCTATTGCTCCAGAAAAAGATGTGGACGGCTTCCATGTAGCCAATGCTGGCGCTTTAATGGTTGGCCAACCTGCATTCAAACCCTGCACTCCTTATGGTTGCATGAAGATTCTGGAGAGTATTGATTACCCTATTCGGGGGGCACGGGCAGTGATCGTTGGCGCCTCCAATATCGTCGGCAAACCCATGGCGATGTTGTTATTACAAGCCGGTGCAACCGTGACTATTTGTAATAGCAAAACACGGGATTTGGCTCATCACACTAAAGATGCCGACATCCTGGTAGTAGCTACCGGAAAATCCAAAATGGTTTCTGGAGATATGGTCAAAACCGGTGCCGTAGTAATTGACGTTGGCATCAATCGCCTGCCCGATGGGAAGCTTTGCGGCGACGTGGATTTCGATGCGGCCAAATATATCGCCGGCTGGATTACCCCCGTTCCTGGTGGCGTTGGCCCTATGACAATCACCATGCTCTTAATGAACACTTTAGAGGCGGCTGAAAAAGCAGCCAAGCCCTAGATCCATTAAGCTAGAGGGATGAATACATCCCTCTCTGCACCTCTGCCCCCTGCATTACAAAATAATCCGCTCCTGACTTTTGGTCGGGGTATTGCCGCTTACTCTGAAATTAAGCCTGAACACATCACGCCAGCGATTGAGTTTCTACTCAAACACGCTCAAGATGCAGTGGATATTGCCACTAATCCCAATACACTTGCAACCTGGGATGATCTTGCTGAACCATTAGAGGATGCAACAGAATCTTTGGGAAGATCTTGGAGCGTGATCTCTCACCTCAATAGTGTGGCGGATACTCCTGAGTTAAGAGCTGCCTACGGAGCAATGCTTCCAGACGTGACTGCATTTTTTTCTAGCCTCGGACAGAACTTAGCGCTGTATCAAAAATTTAAAGAGCTCAGCAAAGGTCCTGAGTTTACTAAACTTAATCGCGCGCAAAAGAAAGTGATTGAGAACTCTTTAAGAGACTTTCGGCTTGGTGGCGCTGAACTCAATGATGCCGATAAACCCCGCTTTGCTCAAATCCAAGATGAGCAAGCTATTTTAGGAAAAGCGTTTTCAGATCACGTCTTAGATGCAACCGATGGTTTCGTTCATCTTGTCAGCAATACATCTGATCTCATCGGCTTACCAGAAGATGTTAAAGCAGCAGCGGCCGATACCGCCCAACAAAAGGGCTTGAAGGGGTGGGCCTTTACCCTACACTTCCCTTCCTATTACCCAATCATGCAGTACTCCGAAAATCGTGAGCTACGCCGCTTAATGTATGAAGCTTATGTCACCCGCTCTTCTGAGCTTGGTCCGCAATACGCCCAGGGCAATATTGCTTGGGACAATACTCAGAATATGCTTGATCAATTGCGCCTGCGTGATGAAGAAGCGCGCATGCTCGGCTTTGCTAATTTCGCCGCGCTGAGCTTAGCTCCCAAAATGGCTAATACGGTTGATGAAGTAGATCTCTTCTTAACAAACTTTGCCAATAAATCAAAACCGTATGCCCAACGGGATTGGGATGAGCTTTGTGCATTTGCGAAAACTGAACTGGGTCTCATTGATGGTGTTCAGCCTTGGGATACGGCATTTGCAGCTGAACGCTTGAAACAAGAGCGCTATTCATTTTCTGAAAACGAGCTTAAGCAATACTTCCCACTGCCTAAAGTATTGGATGGATTATTTGGCGTGATTCAAACGCTCTTCGGTGTCAAGATTGAGGCGGCTGACTTGCCAACCTGGCATGCAGATGTCCAATCATTCTCCGTGAAGAATGCCAAAGGCAATATCGTGGCTTATTTTTACCTTGATCCTTATGCACGCTCTGGTAAACGTGGTGGCGCCTGGATGGATGATGCCCGCGGCCGCAGAGAACTACCCAATGGTGAAATTCAAATACCGGTTGCGTATTTAGTGTGCAACTTTGCACCGCCAGTGAAGGTCGATGGCGTATTGCGTCAACCCACGATTACCCATGATGATGTGATTACCCTATTCCACGAGAGTGGTCATGGTCTACACCATCTGTTAACTCAAGTGAGCGCTCTAGGCGTCTCAGGAATCAATGGCGTTGAATGGGATGCCGTGGAATTGCCTAGTCAATTTATGGAGAACTTCTGCTGGGAATGGGAAGTCCTGGAGAAAATGACTGCGCATGTTGAAACAGGCAAACCATTGCCCCGTGAATTATTTGAAAAGATTTTAGCTGCCAAGAATTTTCAAAATGGCTTAATGACCTTACGTCAAATTGTGATGTCATTAACCGATTGGCGCTTACATTCTCACTTTGATGCAAAGAGTGTGCAGGGACAGGCTGTGCTTGAACTCTCCCGCAAGATTGCCGCTGACTTTAATGTGATCCCACAGCCTGAGATCTCTCGGTGGATTAATACTTTCAGCCATATCTTTGCTGGTGGCTATGCAGCTGGCTACTACAGCTATAAATGGGCTGAGGTTCTATCTGCTGATGCCTACTCCGCTTTTGAAGAGGCGGCCAAACTCACGGGCTCAGTACTTGATCCTAAGACAGGGTCACGTTATCGCGAAGAAATTTTAGAAGTCGGCGGTAGCCGTCCTGCAGCTGAATCCTTCAAAGCCTTTCGCGGACGTGAGCCAAGTATCGATGCCTTATTGCGTCATGGTGGTTTAGCTTAATGACAAGGCAAGCACTAGGTAAATGAAAAACACCTAAGGGTGGTTTTAATAGGTAAGCTTATAGGAGCTGAAATTATTACTTTGGACTTAGTTGCGGGCATGCATTTTCTAATGGCTTACCTGCAATGCGGTCCTTCACCCAAGCAAGATACATTGGCGCTGAAACACCGGGAGTTGTAAAGTGAGATTGCTCCCCAGGTAACTGGTTTCTTCCTACATTCGCACCCATGGCGCACATCTGCTTTTGATAGAGCTCATGCATGATAGGTGGAACAGCGGTATCTTTTGTGCCCCAATAAATCACCACTGGTGCTACCGGCTTCACGGGCTTCACACTTCCATCAATAAATGCTTTTATCCATGCTAAGGAGTTACTAGCCGTAGGCTTCAAGAGGGACTTGTATTGATCTCCATAAGCAAAGTTGAAGGTATCAGCCATCACATGAACACATTTATTGCTGGCCAACCGATTAACTACTTTTGCACCTTCATCAGTCAAAATATCTGTTAATTTCAGATTAGGATTGGCGGCTTGGGCACCCCACAAGCCCATTACATAATGCGCAAATAAAAACACATTCGGAATATTGGCCTGAGTAAATTCATTCATCAGCTTATTAGCACTCGACTCATCAGCCGGCAATTTTGGAAGCATTACTGCTATATCATCTGGCGCCAATGCAACAAACCCAAGGTATTGCAAATTATCTGCAGCAGTACCCTTCAGAGCCTGATAGTCCGGCAGACTTGCAGCCGCAATTGTTGCTCCACCGCCTTGTGACCAGCCATAAATAATCGTCTTCTTACCAGCGCCAACTTCTTTCATAGAGCTAGCCGCTCTTGCAGAGTTGATGGCATCTCTACCATTAGTTCCAGCAACAGCATACTGGTGTTTACCGCCGCCACCTTGACCTTGATAGTCGGTAGCAACTATGACGTAGCCTTCTTTAATAAATTCCTCTACGTTTGGAATACCATAATCAGTCCAAGAGTTCCCATCCATTAAGAAATACTCATTCAAAGGAGAGGTGGGATTGGTAATTTGTGATGGGCCACAATTTTGAGCTGACCCTGTTGTGCCGTGAGCCCACGCCAAGATCGGCCTTCCCTCTTTGGGAGCTTGACCAATAGGGGCTACTATCAAACCCGTTGCGATCGTCTTACGTTCTGCAATATCAGAGGAAATATAGGCAATCCTCCAAGCGTGCGCACCCTTCACCGATGTTTTGATCCTTTCCTTCTTCAGGATTTGTCCCAGCTTACCCTGAGGACTCATTTTGATCACTTCCTCATAAAACGGGGGAACTGGAGGATCGGCGCATACGGTTAAAGAAAGTAATCCCAACAAGGTAGCAAGGACTAAAGAGGTAATTGATGTTTTCATAAATGCCTTATCACTACATTTTTCTATTAATAGGATGAATGCCTGTAACTATACTAAAACCTTCGCTTGATTAAGCTAAGTCTTCTTGATCTCTGAATCAATCCAAGCTGAATGCTTCTCCATCACAGCATTAAATAAGTCTGATTGAATGTGATCGTGTAACCATTTTTTGGTATTGGGAAATGGCATTTCCTCAAAGCTTTTTGGGTTGACCATAGAAAATTGTCTGATAAACGGAAAGATAGCTATATCTACCCAAGTCATTCGGTTGCCTAACAAGTATTGATCTGACCGTAGTGCATCCTCCATAGGTTTTAACATTAAGTCCATTACTTCACTAAGAACTTCTCCTTGATCAAGCTCAGGATATCGATTCGGATATTTATATTGGTCCAATCGTTTTTTAAAGGGGCCATCATTTTTCTCAATCCAAGATTGCGCAGCCTGCTCATTCACAGTCTTCCAGCCATCTGGATCTGATTGATCCAAGGCCCATTTCATGATATCCAAACTTTGATCAATCACTAAGTCGTTCACACAAAAAACGGGTACGGTAGCTTTAGGCGATAACAGCAGCATTGATTTGGGCTTATCTCTTAAAACAATCTCTCTGTGCTCAAACTGAATGCCAGAGTATTTCAAGGCCATACGTGCCCTCATAGCATAAGGACATCGTCGATAAGAATACAAAATAGGCATCATGGGTTCATCACCATTCAACTTGCTTTGGATAAGATGAATTCAGCTCTTACGCTTTTTTGATCTCAGCAATCACTGGGGCATGGTCTGAAGGCTGCTCCCAGGTTCTAGGCTCTTTATCAACGACGCTGGCACTACACTTTTCTTTGAGACCATCGCTTAGTAAAATATGATCGATACGCATGCCAGCATTTCTTCTAAAGCCCATCATGCGATAGTCCCACCAGCTAAATGTTTTAGGCGCCTGCTCAAACATTCTGAAGGAATCGCTCATGCCAAGCTTCAAGAGCTCCTGAAAAGCATAACGCTCTGGAGGGGACACCAGATTTTGCCCTTCCCATGCTTTAGGGTCATGCACATCTTCATCTGCTGGAGCGATGTTGAAGTCACCCAAGAGAGCCAAACGCGTATTCTGTTGCAGCTCCTGAGTAAGCCAGGTCTGTAATGAGTGCAGCCAACTCAATTTGTAGGCAAACTTATCGCTATCTGGCGACTGTCCGTTTGGAAAGTAAGCTGAGACCAGTCTGATGGGCTGCATTCCAGCAAATGGAATGGTTGCAGCTAAGATGCGCTGTTGCTCATCTTCGTAATTGGGAATATTTCTGGTGGGCTTTAAAAATGTAGTGACTGCATCAGAAGCAATCGAGGCCAAAGCAGCCTTGCGCACAATAATGGCAACACCGTTGTAAGTCTTTTGACCCGCAACGAGACTCAGATAGCCCGCTGCCGCTAGCTCTTGATGGGGATACTTATCATCCGTGAGTTTGAGCTCTTGCAAACACAAGCCATCTATCGGCTGTTTCTTTTTTTCCTGATCTTGTAACCAACGAAGTACGTGTGGCAGGCGAACTTTTAAGGAATTCACATTCCACGCCGCAATTCGGATTGAATCAGTCATCTATCCCCAGTTCCTGCAATTTTCTGGTAATGGTATTACGTCCAATGCCCAGACGCTGTGCGGCTTCAACCCGACGACCCCGCGTGACCTCCAAGGCAGCCATCAACACCGCTTTCTCAAAACGTGAGCATAGTGCATCGTAAACCTCTTTATCACCATCCTGTAGCATTTTGACCGCCAAGCGACCAAGAGCACTCTCCCAATCACCAGAACTAGATTTAGCTGTTGCAGGACTGCTTGGCGACGATTCACCATGCAAGACCAGAGGCTGCTCGCTAGCCTGGGCAACAATATCTGCAGGAAGATCACCTACACCAATGACGCTGGCTGGGGTCATCACAGTTAACCAGTGACAGAGATTCTCAAGCTGACGCACATTGCCTGGAAAAGGCATCGCACTCATTTCTTTCAGAACTTCATCTGACAGTTTTTTAGGCTCGACTCCTAAAGACTTTGCACAAGTGAGCATGAAGTGTCTTGCCAAAATCGGAATATCTTCACTACGCTCACGTAAGGATGGCATACGCAAACGAATGACATTAAGACGATGCATCAAATCTTCGCGAAAGAATCCTGCTGCAACTCGCTGCTCAAGATTCTGATGGGTAGATGCAATGATGCGAACATTCGCTTTAATCGGATCTTGGCCACCGAGGCGATAGAAATGACCATCGGTCAAAACACGCAAGAGTCTGGTTTGTAAGTCGAATGGTAGATCTCCAATCTCGCCTAAGAACAATGTGCCACCGTCTGCTTGCTCGAAGCGACCCCGACGCAAGGTCTGCGCCCCTGGGAAAGCGCCGCGCTCATGACCAAATAACTCTGATTCAAGCAGGTCTTTTGGAACAGCAGAAGTACTTAAGGATATAAAAGGACCTTTTGCTCTAGGGCTGTGCTTATGTAAAGCGTGGGCTACCAGCTCTTTACCTGCACCAGACTCACCGGTGATTAAGACCGTTGCATGGGATTGCGCCAAACGACCAATCGCACGGAAGATCTCTTGCATTGCAGGTGCTTGACCAATAATCTCGGTGGATTCTTGTCTCCAAGCGCCAAGTTCCTTGTTGCCTGACTCACTGCGAATGCCCTGCTCTACTGCACGATGAATCAGCTCGACTGCTTTCTCGATATCAAACGGTTTGGTGAGATATTCAAATGCACCGCCTTGGAATGAAGATACCGCAGAATCTAAGTCCGAATAAGCCGTCATGATAATGACGGGCAAGTTGGGATGACTCGCTTTGACATGTTGCAATAAATCCAAGCCATTACCGCGCGGCATGCGAATGTCAGAAATCAACACCTGTGGGGTCTCTTTCTCTAGGGCATTGAGCACATCATTTGGGTTAGAGAAGCTCTTATGCGGAATGTTCTCTCGCGCTAAGGCTTTTTCTAAAACCCAACGAATTGATTGGTCATCGTCGACGATCCAAATTGGTTTCATGATGTTTTCTCCTGCCTACGGTATGGAATTTGAATATGAAAATCGGTACGTCCAGGGCGACTTTCGCAAGCGATAAAGCCCCGGTGTTGTTGAACAAAGGTTTGCGCTAAAGTTAAACCTAAACCACTACCCCCTTCTCGCCCAGAAACTAATGGGAAGAAGATGCGTTCAATAATTTCTTCTGGAATACCAGGGCCGTTATCAATCACGTGCAGATCCATCGCTAACTTATAGCGTTGCTTCGCAATCGTGACGGAACGAGCGACCCGGGTTTTTAATTCGATTTGTGCAACACCCTGGGTAATTTCTTCAGAAAGGGCTTGGGCTGCGTTATGCACAATATTAAGTACTGCCTGAATCAATTGCTCACGATCCCCCATAACATCAGGCAAGCTAGTGTCATAGTTACGAATAATCCTTAAGCCCTTAGGGAACTCTGCCAACACCAAGCTCCGCACTCGCTCCAGTGCTTCGTGGACATTAAAGGCCTCCATAACATGAGCCTTACGGTGCGGTGCTAAAAGACGATCTACTAAAGTTTGTAGACGATCAGACTCTTTGATAATGACCTGCGTGTATTCATGCAAACCTTTTTCAGACAACTCAAACTCCAAGAGCTGAGCTGCCCCACGAATACCACCTAATGGGTTTTTAATCTCATGTGCCAAATTGCGCATGAGCTGTTTATTAGCTTCGACTTGCTGCGTCACACGCTCATCGCGTTCACTACGCAGCTGCTGATCAATGGGGAACCATTCCATCATGATCAAAACGGGATCTTCTAAGGCCGCGATTACCACGTGAGCTGGAATAGAATCTTGGTGAATACTTCCTGGCAAGGAATGCAAGACCATCTCTTGGCGTTGAGCCGATACATGGCCGAGCTTCACTTCGGTAATCATGCTATTCAGAGCCGTGTTATCACCAAATAAGTCGAACACAGATTGACCCTCAAGTGATTTACGCGAGAGATCCAAAGCTGACTCGGCAGCCGGATTCACATAAACCAATTGTTGGTTCTCCGCCTCAAAAACCACGATGGCATTGGGCATCTGATCGAGCAATGTCGGAAAAAAAGGAGCAGCCGAAGCTGCTCCCTTGAACGAATTGCGCAACAAACCTGCGCTCAAGTTCTTTCCTTCGCTTACAGGGAGTAATACATATCAAATTCGATTGGATGGGTAGTCATACGGAAACGTGTGACATCTTCCATCTTCAAATTGATATAGGCATCAATCATAGACTCTGTAAATACACCACCGCGGGTCAAGAACTCATGATCTTTTTCGAGTGCTGCCAAAGCTTCTTCCAAGCTTGCGCAAACGGTTGGGATCTTTGCATCTTCTTCTGGTGGCAAGTCATACAAGTTCTTGTCAGCAGCTTCACCTGGGTGAATCTTATTCTGGACGCCGTCCAAACCAGCCATCAACAAGGCCGAGAATGCCAAGTATGGGTTTGCCAATGGATCTGGGAAACGGGTTTCGATACGACGACCCTTAGGACTTGGAACGTGTGGAATACGAATAGAAGCAGAACGGTTGCGTGCTGAGTATGCCAACTTTACGGGGGCTTCAAAGCCTGGAACCAAACGCTTGTATGAGTTTGTACCTGGGTTGGTAATAGCGTTCAATGCTTTAGCGTGCTTAATGATGCCGCCGATGTAGTAGAGGGCAAACTCTGACAAACCTGCGTAACCATTACCAGCAAACAAGTTTTCGCCATTCTTCCAAACAGATTGGTGCACGTGCATACCAGAACCGTTATCGCCAACTACTGGCTTAGGCATGAAGGTTGCAGTCTTGCCATATGCATGCGCAACATTTTGTACTACATACTTTTGCCAGATAGTCCAGTCAGCACGTTGAGTCAATGTGCTGAACTTAGTACCCAATTCGTTTTGACCTTGACCAGCAACTTCATGGTGGTGAACTTCAACCGGTATGCCCAATGATTCGAGAATCAAACACATTTCAGAACGCATATCTTGGAATGTATCTACTGGAGCAACCGGGAAGTAGCCACCTTTTTTACCTGGACGGTGACCAGTGTTACCACCTTCAACTTCAAGGCCTGATGACCATGGCGCTTCTTCGGAATCAATCTTCACGAAGCAGCCCTGCATGTCAGCGCCCCAACGCACGCCATCAAAAATAAAGAACTCTGGCTCTGGACCAAAGTAAGCTGCATCACCTAAACCAGAGCTCTTCAAATAGGCTTCAGCACGCTTTGCAATAGAACGTGGATCACGGTCATAGCCTTTGCCATCTGAAGGCTCGATCACATCACATGTGATTACCAAGGTAGGCTCTTCATAGAATGGGTCGATATAGCAAGCAGTTGGATCTGGCATCAACAACATATCAGAAGCTTCAATGCCCTTCCAACCTGCGATAGAGGAGCCGTCAAAGGCATGACCACTCTCAAATTTATCTTCGTTAAAAGCAGAGATAGGAACACTCGTATGTTGCTCTTTACCCTTTGTATCTACAAAGCGGAAATCAACGAAAGTACATTCTTTCTCTTTAACTAACTTCATCACATCAGCGACGGTCTTCGTCATGCAAATCTCCTCTATAAACAAAACTCGGAATTCAAACCTAAGGCATACACCCTTGTTCATTCCAGGCATCAACATGCCTATTGGATGTATCTAATTTACTGAAGCAAACAACGGGGAATCCTCATTATTGCACTAATTAAGTGCTTGATTAGCTCTTTGATCGCCTCTAAAAAGGATATTTGCACTACTTTAGTGCAAAATTGACTTAAGAAATTTCATGAATCTCATAGCCCAGCTCTTGGGTGCCCGCTCTTAGGGCAATCCACGCATTTTCTAATAAATTGGCATTGCCCTTGATACCCAATTCAATATGCCGCTGGGCATATACACCGCCCTTAGTAGCATCACCCACAGACGGCAGGCTAAAGACCTTCACGCCTGGGAAGTTAGCTTCTATGCGTTCCATCAGCGGGGTTAAGGTGGACTCAATACCTTTGGGCACAATGAAACTTTGTTCTGCCCAGTTTTCTTGATGAAAGAGATCTTGGTAATGGGTATCCAGACACCAAGCCATCATGGGAGCGGCCATCACTGGAAAGCCCGGAACAAAATGATGTTCCCGAATCCGAAAGCCAGGGATCTGGTTATAGGGATTTGGGATGATGTCACTACCCAGTGGAAACTCACCCATCTTGAAGCGGTGTTGATTTTCTGGAGTATTCAAATCGGCTTTGATTGGATCACCCTCTGCCATCGAGTGAATGCGACCAGCAATGAGCTCTTGCGCCTTAGGATGCAATGCGGTTTTTGTACCTAGTGCTAACGCAGCACATTGGCGCGTATGATCGTCTGGAGTCGCACCAATACCGCCCGTACTAAACACCACATCGCCGCTGGCAAAACTTTGCTTGAGGGTTGCTGTAATTTGCTCTGAATCATCGGCAACATACTTTGCCCACGAAAGACTCAAGCCCCGTTCATTGAGGAGTTCAATGAGCTTACTCATGTGCTTATCTTGACGACGACCTGACAAGATCTCGTCGCCGATCACGATTAAGCCAAATCGTCTTGTGACCCCCTCTGTCGAGGCATCCACTGCTACTGTTTTGATGACATCATCCATGGTATGGAAGTTCCGAATCTACTAAGCGGGTTTCTACTGTTAATGATTTTTCTAATTCTTCTTGTCTCAGCGTTTGCAGCGCATCTAATAGAAAATGGCTAAACCATAAAGCAGCAAACACAAAAATGAGAGAGTACACCCAAAGGGCTACAAAACTCACTACTGGAAACAATACCAAGGCTAACGCAGAAGTAGCCCAGAAGAATGTGGGTACAGCGCCGAGCATGCCCGAGATCACACCCATAGTGAGTAATGACCATCGATATTTTTCTATTAGAAGATCGCGCTCTTCGGTGCTGGCATGCTTAGCTAAGACATCATATGACATGAGGCGCATTGTCAACCAACCCCATAAGAGCGGTGGTAACACTGCTACGAGCGGAGGAACCCACCATACTGGCAAGGTCAGCATCACTAACACTAAACAGATCAGCGCAGACCATAAGGTGTACACCAAGCTACCAAAAAGTCCGCCGCCACGCTTTGCTTCCAAACCATGATATGCAGATTGTCGAGCTACGATCCTAACAATTGCTGGTACGGTTGAGAAGGCAATAAACACTAAGAGGCTGATCGTGATCAGAGGAATGATCAACATAACAAAAAATAGTGGCGCGATCCAAGCTCTGGCATTTTCAAAGCCAGCCCAAATCAGACCTTCCTGGATCCAGCTCGTGAACATGGAAGTCGTGAGGAAAATACTCAATGCTTCCAGCGCTGGGGTCCAAGCAAGCCAAATGAGACTACCCCATACAACAGAAACAATCAGAAATGGTCGCAGACTGAGCCACAGCATGCGTGGATGCATCGTTCCCACCAGTGCAAGTCCAAACGATTTAAATACTTGCTGCAATCCAACCATAAAACTCCTATGACATACCTTGGGTATGTTTACTTTGGTAATAACTCTCTGAATGCGTGTACCAAACACTGCCACTGCTGAGTAATGACATTTTGCGAAACCGTTAAGTTTCGCACGCCTGTGGGATAAACCGTCTTAGGAAAAATCGCCGTCCTAAATAACATATCCCACCAGGGAAAAAGAATGCCAAAGTTACAGCCGCCCAGTACTCCAGGCTTACCAATGGCCTCATGACCATAGCCCACGGCATGATGCATGCGGTGATACATCGGTGAAATCAAGAGATAGCGCGCAGGCCCTAAGTGAATCTTGATATTGGCATGCTGCCAACTTTGAATAAATTGGCTCAGGGCCACGAGTGCAATAAATTGACCAGGAGATACTCCAAACAAGAGTGCAAAAAATGCCATAAATACTGCACGCATGATGTCGTCTAACAGATGATTACGATTATCAGACCAAGCCGTCATTACTGTTTGACTGTGATGCAAGGCATGCAACTGCCACCACCAGTTAAACGAGTGGGCTGCACGATGGTAAAGATAATCGACAAAGTCAAGCAAGATCAGATAAAGCAGAAAGCTCACCACTGGTATCGAGGTAACTCCAGGCCACCAAGACTCTACATTGAAACGATCAAACCGAAAATCGTGCAAGATCGAATCGACCTCAAAGAAAAATCCAGATAAGGTAATGAAGATCAAGCCATGAAAAATCCCCAGCCGATGAAACAAGGTGTAGAAAACATCCGCCTTGCTTGAAATAGCAAAGCGATCTTGCGCTTCTGCAGGATGAAAGCGCTCCCAAGTGCGGAGCACAACCATGATAAGAAAGATTTGAATACAGCCAAACAGAAACCAATCCATGCCATCAAATACATCCTCAGCCCACGACATCAGATCCAATTGATACAACAATGGCCCTACCAGGGTCGAAAAAATCCACTCTTGTAGACTGCCATAGGCGTTTGAGATTGCAGAGGTGATAAAGTTTAAATCCATGCTTTATTTTGACTGATCTGCAGATTTTTTGTGCGCCGCAGGCAATAGACCAAAACAAAAGCCGCGTTGCTTCAGATTAATGATCAATTGCTCTAGCACTGCGGGTGCCCAGGGATCTTTTCTGGACCAAATACCAAGGTGCGCCATCGTGATGTCGCCATCCTGAATATCACGACTCGCCTTCTGCAAGAGTCCAGCGTTAGGGTACTTATCAGAAGGAAGCTCATCCCCCAAGAAACCAGCGGGGGCCCAGCCAATGTGTTGATAGCCACACATCTCCCCCATCCGAATCAAAGTTGGTGAGGTTTTACCTCCAGGAGCACGCCAGATTTTTTGCAATGGTTGATTCGTCATCTCTTGGAAGCGATGATCTACTCTGCGAATTTCCTTGCACATCGCGGCTTCGTTATAAAGCACCGTCACGCCAGCTTTAGGTCCAAATTGTGGCTTTTCAAAAACCTCACCTTTGGGGCCGTCTTTCACGAAATATAGATGGTCGTATGTGTGACTACCAAAGTGATGACCTTCTTTGGCCAGTTCTTGCCAGTAGGGTTTCCAGGCATCGTCTAATGCAAAATCACCACGATAGGTTTTTTCATTCGCCAGAAAAAAAGTGGCTTTGATATTTTGACGCTTCAAAATCTCATCAACCTGATGCGCAACTGACATATTGCCAGTATCAAATGTTAAATAGACTGTCTTGTTGCAACTGGATGTCTGTGCGCTAGAGCCGAATGAAAAACAGCCGAGCAAGAGCGCGGCTGTTAGATAAACGATGTGGTAAACGATGTGATTACGTTTCATCAAAGAACTCCCCTTACTCCCATGGAGCCCTAGGGTAGAAAAATACACCGTGAGGAGATCTTCCCACTGGGATGACGCTCACCAACTTCATCGTGGGTATATCAATTACCCCCGCTTTTTTTGCAAAACGGAATGTCACCCACAGGCTTTTGCCGTCAGGAGTAATTTCCATATCATCTGGACCAGACGGAAGACCAGTAATATCACTCTCCTTCTCGAGAGTTTGCATATTGATCAAGCTGATCGTAGAGGCAATGCGGTTGCTTACAAAGACATACTTTTTATCCCCTAAAGGACGGAAGTTATGTGCACCCTTGCCGGTATAGATTCGCTTAACTTCCTTGCGAGCTTTCCAGTCAATCACTTGTACGAAATCTTCGCCGGTAATACCAACTAAAAGATATTGGTCGCCAGGCGTCATCCATAAACCTGCAGGCACTTTGCCAGTAGACATCACCCACAATACATTTTGAGTTTCAAGATCAATCGCTGCCAGTTCATTAGAGTCTTGTAATGTGATGAAGGCAATTTTGCTATCGGCAGTGAACGCAATATGACTTGGAGTCTTTCCCAACTTTACGGTCTTGGATAATTTCAGATCAGCGCCATTCGCTGCATATATATCAACGCGATCTAATCGATTGCCATTAGCTACAAACCATTTGTGGTTTGGAGAATAGCCAATTTGGTATGGGTCAATAATATTGGGCATACGCCCAGTGATCTCACCGCTTACAGGATTCATCAACACGACATCGTTACCTGCGGCATTGGCAACCAATAAAGTTTTTTGATCAGGCGTCATCATCAAGTGATGCGGCTCTTTGCCAATATAGGTGGTTTTAATAACACGGCGACTTGGCATATCTATCAAACTCACCGTAGCTTCACCTGAATTGAGCACCACTGCTAGTTTAGGTTGTGCCGGTAATGCTGGCACCACTCCAGTTGCGGACATTTCAGCAAATACTGGATAGGGTATTGAAGCAAAGGCAACTGAAACGGCAATAGTGCGAAAAGCTCTAATCTTGATAAATTTGTGCATAAACCACATTGTAAGCAATGGAGAGAGTCAAAAGACCCCTAATAAGCAGTGGAATTGATCTAGCGCAAGCTCGCCAAAACTTTTTCTAAGCGCTTTAGGGACATGGGGGTCGGTGTTTTGAGCTCCTGGGCATATAAGGCCACCCTGAGCTCCTCTAATTGCCAACGAAAATCAGCTAAAGCCTGATCTTCACTCATAGCATATGCAGCTGTACCTTTACTCCCCTGAAGGAGTTTTTGCCATGGTCTTGCCACTGATTCCCAGTCTTTTTGACATTGAGCATCCCTAGAGGGATTGGCACGCATCTTATCAATGCGCATTGCAATCGCTTTTAAATATCGTGGCAAATGGACTAATTGCGCATAGGGAATGTCAGCTACAAATTTGGGAAAGATGAGAGCCTGTACTTGCGACTGAATATCAGCATAAGCACTGGATGATGCTGCTTTGGCTTGCGCCATCTTCTTTTGCAAATCTGCATAAGCTTGCAAAGCAGCCAAAGTATGACGAGAAATCTCTTGGGCAATCAGTGCCAGTCTGGGTTTACCTGCTTGCATTCGGTCGGCAAACTGTTCAGCATTATTTGGCAGAGGCTCAGTCATGAACGCGCGCTCAATCGCCAGATTAAGTATCTGATCGATCAAACCTTCAACTGATCCAACATTGATAAACAGCAATCCGAGCTCGCGAATACCGGGCAACTGTTTTTGCAATGCTTTCAGCGTATCTTTATTGCCCAGGGCAAATAGACGACGTAATCCTTGTATATGTTGCTTTCGAGCCTCCAGCAAATCATCGAATACCTCGAGATCGCAGTATTCGCCACGATCAATCAGCGCGGGATATCCAAATAAAGTTTTATTGCCTTTTTGAATCTCTAAGGTTTCAGGCAACTCTCCAAACTCCCAGCTTCGATAGCCACTCTGCTCGACCTTCCTAGCTCCATCTGGTTGAATGCTTGCTTTAGACTTAGCGCTGGCTTGGGACAACGGCTCAATCCCCAGTTCTGCTTGAGCTACTTCCTGAGCAACTGCCTGAAAGGCATCGCGGGCAGTCTGTCCATATTCTGATCGTAAGCGCGCTAAGTTACGCTCTACTTCTAACTGACGTCCATGCTCATCAATTAAACGAAAGTTCATCGATGAATGTAGCGGCAAGGCCTCGGGTCTGAAATCAGTTCTTTTGATTTCTAGACCACGCTCTTTGCGAATGTCATCGATGAGTTGATCGAGAAAATCACCCACTCCAAATTGCTGTACCTCAAGCTTTCGCTCTAAATACGATTTTGCATAGTCTGGTAATGGCACACAATGACGTCGAATTTTTTGTGGCAAGGTTTTTAGTAAGAGCAGAATTTTTTCCTCGCACATACCGGGCACTAACCATTCACAACGACGACCATCCACTTGGTTGAGTTGTGCCAAGGGAACTACTAAGGTCACTCCATCTTTGGGGCTACCGGGCTCAAAGTGATAAGTTAAATTGAGCTCTGCTCCACCGACCTTCATCACTTTGGGATAGCGGTCTACGGTAATCCCTGCTGCTTCATGGCGCATGAGGTCAGCTTTTTCTAAACGAAGCTGTGTATCGAGGTCAGGAGTCTTTTTGAGATAGGCCCTGAGATCTTCTCGATTACAAATGCCTTTAGGGATACGGGATTCATAAAAGGCAAAGAGCAAATCGTCATCTACCAAAACATCGGGGCGACGTGAGCGGTGCTCAAGCGCTTCGATTTCTTTAATCAGACGCCGGTTATGCCAAAAAAACCCAAACGTACCAGGATATTTTTTCTTAGCGTCTGCTTCGGTCTCGCGTTGCAGTGCTGGCGTATCCATGCGCCCAAACATTTCTTCTTGGACAAGCGCTTGGAGAATAAATAATTCACGGGCTTCTGCAAAATTATGTGGCTCATAGCGTACCCGGCGTCCGTGATAGATCGGCAAGCCATACAAGGTGCCACGCTCAAATGCCAATACCTCACCTTGGCGGTTATCCCAAAAGGGGTCACTCAAGGATTTAATGAGTCGATGAGCTGCCACTTTTTCTACCCATTGCGGCTCTATCTTGGCAATGGTGCGAGCATACATGCGAGTGGTCTCTTGCAACTCACCAGCCAAGATCCAAGCACCGGCTTTTTTACCGATGGTTGAACCAGGCCAAATGAAGGGGCGAATACCTCTAGCCCCAACATAGCCACCTGTCTTGCTATTACGGTCTTGTGATTTTTCATCTTCCTCTTTTTTAGCTACATAGCCTAATAAGCCAGTAAGTAAAGAGAGATGAACTTGTTCATAGGCTGCAGCGAGGCTATTGTCTTTCCAGCCCTTTTCGCCGAGCATGGTATGCAACTGACCATGAACATCACGCCATTCACGCAAGCGACGAGGCGATAGAAATTTACTGCGACACAGATTTTCTAACTGTCGATTGCTATGTTTATGCTGTAAGGCGTCCTGATACCAATCCCAGAGTTTCACAAAACTCAAAAACTCAGAGCGTTCATCCGCAAACTGCAAGTGCGCCTGATCTGCTGCAGCCCCTTGATCCATAGGGCGTTCACGTGGATCTTGTGTAGCCAAGGCAGAGGCAATGATGGTGACTTCTCTCAAGGCATTCTGCTCTTTAGCAGCCAAGAGCATTCTGCCAATACGAGGATCTAGCGGCAAATCAGCTAACTGTTTACCAATCTGCGTTAGCTTAAAACTATGATTGACATCCTTACCATCGCCAACTTGAGCATCATCAAACTCTATTGCGCCGAGCTCATCTAGAAGTTGTACGCCATCAGCAATCGCTCTACCCAATGGCTTATCAATGAATGGAAAGTGTTGAATTTTGGATAAGCGTAGTGAGCTCATCCGCAGCAATACTGCAGCTAGTGAACTGCGTAAAATTTCAGGATCAGTAAATTTGGGACGACTTTGATAATCCTGCTCGCTATAGAGGCGTACACAGATACCATCCGATACACGGCCACAACGCCCCGCTCTCTGATTAGCCGCCGCTTGTGAAATAGGCTCAATCTGCAACTGCTCTACTTTATTGCGATAGGAATAACGCTTCACTCTTGCTAAACCACTATCAATCACGTAACGAATATTAGGAACAGTCAGAGAAGTCTCAGCAACGTTGGTTGTCAAAATAATGCGACGACCGTTTCCAGGGCTAAAGACTCTCTCTTGCTCGGCCACAGATTGACGTGCAAACAAGCTCAGCACTTCTGGATGAAAGCGTTGCTGCAAGACATGGTCTTTACGCAGTGTTTCAGCACAATCTCGTATCTCACGCTCGCCTGGCAAAAAAACTAAAACGTCTCCTGCGCCTGCAGCACCCTCTCGCCAGACCTTGGTAATTTCTTCGGCGACTGCATCTGGAATTTCTTTTGCTGTCTTGGATTCTTTCTTGCCATCAGGTTTTGAATCTGGTTCGAGCGGTGAATATCTTTGCTCTACCGGAAACAACCTGCCGCTCACCTCAATCACCGGTGCAACTTTGCCATTGATGGCAAAGTGCTCAGAAAATCGCTGGGCATCAATCGTGGCTGAGGTAATGATGAGTTTGAGATCGGGCCGCTTGGGCAATAACTGCCTTAAATAGCCTAATAAGAAATCAATATTCAAGCTACGTTCATGTGCCTCATCGATGATGAGCGTGTCATAAGCTTTGAGTTGTGGGTCGCGCTGCGTCTCGGCCAACAAGATGCCATCTGTCATCAGCTTAATGGAAGCGGTGTTGCTGGTCTTATCAGCAAAGCGCACTTGGTAACCCACATCTTGACCAATGGGCGAAGCAAGCTCTTGGGCGATCCGCTTGGCAGTAGCGGTGGCAGCAATCCGTCGTGGCTGGGTATGGCCAATGAGTTTGCCACCGTTGATCGTGCCACGCCCTAGGTCTAAGCAGATCTTTGGTAGCTGGGTGGTCTTGCCTGAGCCTGTCTCGCCGCACACAATGACCACCTGATGGCTTTGCAAGGCATCCTTGATGATCTGACGTTGACCAGAGACCGGCAATTCTTCCGGAAAGCGGATTTCAAGCTTGCGTCCGGTGTTGGAAGCAGGCACAGGCTTGGAGCTGGGTTTGGGTTTTTGTTGGTTTATAGGCTCTTGCACCCTATAATTTTCTCACTATGCCGACAAATGCACCAAACCAGGCCTCAACCGCCGAAGAATCTACCTCCAACTTCCCCTTCGTAGGGTGGTTGCGCGATGTTGCACCCTACATTCATAGCTTCCGCGAAAAGACCTTTGTGATAGCCTTCGCTGGCGAGCTTGTTCAAGAAATTGGTCTTGAGAATCTCATCGAAGATATTGCGATGTTGCATGCCATGGGTATGCGAATCGTTTTGGTTCACGGCATTCGTCCACAGATTGAAGAGCAGCTCATGCTGCGCAAAATTAAGAGTAAGTTTGGCAAGAGCGCCATGAATAGCTATCGAATTACCGATGCTGCTGCTCTAGAGTGCGTGAAAGAAGCTGCCGGAGAATTGCGTCTCGATATTGAAGCGGCATTTAGCCGTGGTTTACCAAACACTCCGATGGCAGGCTCTCGTATCTCTGTTATCTCTGGTAACTTTATTACAGCGATGCCAGTGGGCGTTGTCGAAGGGGTTGATTACATCCATACCGGCTTAGTGCGTAAAGTGGATTCCACTTCAATTAAGTTATCACTCGATAGCAACAAGATTGTGTTGCTCTCTCCGTTAGGCTTCTCACCTACAGGTCAAGCCTTTAACTTAGCTTACGAAGATGTAGCAGCTTCTACTGCTGCAGCGCTCAAAGCGGATAAGTTGATTTTCTTAAGTCCATATGAAGGTCTACACGATGCTGAAGGTGATCTGATTACAGAACTCTCCTTGCCTCAGTTGCAAGACTATATGGTAGAGAACAAAAATCTCGACGTTGGCATGAAGAGTTTGCTCAATATCTCTGGTAGAGCGATTCGTGCCGGGGTGAGTCGGGTTCACTTCTTGCCCTGCAACCAGGATGGCGCCTTATTGGAAGAGCTCTTTACCCACGACGGTATTGGCATGATGCTGGCCTCTTCTGATATTGAGAATTTACGCGAAGCCAATCAAGATGATGTCGGTGGTATCTTGCAACTCACTATGCCGCTAGAAGAAGAAGGGATCTTGGCTGCCCGCGGTCAAGACGTGATTGAGCGTGACATTCAGCGCTTCTCAGTGATTGAGCATGACCGCGTACTCTTCGGCTGTGCTGCCCTGTTCCCATTCCCCAATGGTGTTGGTGAATTAGCCTGTCTTGCAGTAGATCCTGATGTGCAAGGCTCTGGTGATGGCGAGCGTTTGCTAAAACGGGTTGAGATGCGCGCTAAACAAGAGGGTATTAAAAAATTATTTGTTCTGACGACGAGAACAGAGCATTGGTTTCTGAAACGGGGCTTTAAAAGGGCCACAGTGGATGACCTGCCAGAAGAAAGAAAACAAATTTATAACTGGGACCGTAAGTCCATGGTTTTAACTAAAGATCTATAAGAACAAAGAGATATATAAGAAAGGCACTACAGATGGCACGGATGGTTGAATGCATCAAACTCAATAAAGAGGCAGAAGGCTTGGATTTCGCTCCACTTCCTGGTGACTTAGGCAAAAAGATTTGGAATCAAGTTTCTAAAGAAGCTTGGGCTGCTTGGTTAAAGCATCAAACTATGCTCATTAATGAAAATCGCCTCAATATGGCAGATCCACGTGCACGCCAGTACCTCTTAAAGCAAGTAGAAAAATACTTCTTTGAAGGTGGTGCAGATATGGCACAAGGCTATGTACCGCCTGCCGAATAAGTATTGCAATACAGCAAAAATAAATTTCTATAAATACAGTCTCTGTTGTTGACACAGTAAAAGTACAGGCATAGGATGTAATCGTAGTGAGGCAGATATAGTGTCTTGCTACATTGGCGAAAGCCACTTCAAAATGAGCGCATCTATGCGCTCATAGGCTAAGGAACTAAATACCTTCCGAGTGCCTGCGCCATGCAAACCATGGCAAACAACCCGATGGGGATGCCCCGTCGGGTTTTTTTATTTCCTCTTTACGGATTAGAGTGCGATGCGGCTAACACCAGACGCGTTGCTGACCAGCAAGACATTGGCTTTCTCTTTAGCAAATAAGCCGACCGTAATCACGCCAGCAATTTGATTAATCTGAGACTCCATAGTGATGGGATCAGCAATGTGCAAACCAGCGACATCCAAAATCCAAGCGCTGTTATCGGTCACAAAGGGCTCGCTTGGAGTTTGATTGAGGTCAGAGCGAGTATGTTTAGCTAAGCGCAAAGTCACCTTGCCGCCAAGCTTTTCCAGCTCTCTACTGACAATACCTTTGGCTAGCGGAATGATTTCGACTGGGAGAGCAAAATTACCAAGTACCGGAACCTGTTTAGAAGAGTCGCAAATGCAAATAAATTGCTTTGCCATGGAGGCAATAATTTTTTCGCGAGTCAGCGCACCGCCCCCACCTTTAATCATATGGCCAGCAGGATCAATTTCATCGGCACCATCGACATAGGCTGGCAGACTGAGTACATCATTAGGGTCGAGTACCTTAAAACCATGCTTTAGCAATCGCTCAGTCGTAGCATTGGAGCTAGAAACGGTTCCAGAAAAGTGATCCTTATGTGGAGCTAAGGCATCAATAAAGCAATTAGCGGTCGAACCTGTTCCTACACCCAAGATTTGTCCAGCGGGTAGCTTTAGCACCTCGTCTCGAGCAGCTTCGCCCACCATTTGCTTGAGTTGATCCTGATTCATATATCCACCAAACACCTTTACTGGAACTGAGTAATTAATCCATCTATCATATGATATTCACAAGAAATCTACTAAAGCAGACCCCTTAAATAGAGCCATCCAGCCATGAATAGCGCCTCTTCCGCTCCCAGCCAACTCGAGCAACTCAAAAAATTCACTACTGTCGTGGCCGATACGGGCGATTTTGAGCGTATGCAAGTGTTTCAACCTCAAGATGCCACTACTAACCCCTCCCTCATTCTGAAGGCAGCCCAGCAAAGTAATTACCAGTCTTTGGTGAGTGCGGTGAAGGCAGCTCACCCAAGCTTAAGCGTTACTGATTTGGTGGATAACATCTTGGTTGCCTTTGGCTTGGAGATTTTAAAAATTGTGCCTGGTCGTGTCTCAACCGAAGTGGATGCGCGTTTATCGTTTGATACCAAGGCCACAGTTGCTAAAGCAAAACACTTAATTGCCCTATATGAATCTCAGGGCATTGATCGCAAGCGCATTCTGATCAAGCTCGCTGGAACTTGGGAGGGTATTGCTGCTGCTAAACAATTAGAGGCAGATGGCATTCATTGCAATATGACTCTACTCTTCTCGCTGATTCAGGCGGCGGCCTGTGGCGCAGCCAATGCAAAACTGATTTCACCGTTTGTTGGTCGAATTACGGATTGGCATAAGGCGAAACTCGGAAGCAATTGGAGTGATACCTACAATGGTGGTGCGAATGATCCCGGTGTGACTTCAGTAAAGCGGATTTTTCATTATTACAAGCACTTTGGTATTCCAACCGAGATTATGGGCGCTAGCTTTCGCAATACCAGTCAAATCCTAGAGCTTGCCGGCTGCGATCTTTTAACGATTAGCCCTGAGTTATTGGCTGAGTTGAGTGCAGGTACTGCCACAGTAAGTAAGAAATTGGATGGCACCAATGCCCACGCTGCATTAAGTGCTGAGAATATAACGCCACTTAAACTAGATGAATCTAGCTTTAGGCTGCAATTGAATAATGATGCGATGGCAACAGAAAAACTTGCAGAAGGTATACGCAATTTCTGTATCGATACCGAAAAGCTGGAAGCACTGCTAGCAAAGTAATTCGCTAGCAGTAGCTTTGCTTATGTTTAATTTACTTCTTAGCCGTATTGATACCGACCAAAGTATAAGCCCCGCAATAACCAAAGATCCCTGTTAGTAAAGGGATGATTCCAATCCAAGCCCACGGGCCAGTGATACCAAAACCTGCTAAACCCATGAGGGTGACGCCAACAGTCATACGCAAAACACGGTCAGTGTGACCAATATTGCATTTCATATAAGCCCCTTTGTTATTGAAAAAACAACTATTTGGCAGCTTTGTTATTTAATTTGGCAAGGCGCTGTCTTAATGCCTCATACAAGCATACGCCACTTGCTACCGAAACATTCAAACTGGAGACCACACCCTGCATTGGGATACGGACGAGCTCATCGCAGGTTTCTTTTGTAAGACGGCGCATGCCCTCACCTTCAGCACCCATCACGATAGCAATAGAGCCAGTAAGGTCGATGTCATAGATCGACTTTTGAGCTTCATCATCCGTACCAATCAACCAAACACCCGCTTCTTGCATCTCTTTCATACTGCGAACCAGGTTGGTGACAGTAATCACTGGCATGACTTCAGAAGCACCGCTTGATACCTTGCTCACGGTAGCATTTATCGAAGCCGAACGATCTTTCGGAATGACTACCGCATCTACCCCTGCACCATCAGCAACACGTAAACAGGCGCCAAAGTTATGGGGATCTGTCACGCCATCGAGCACTAAAAACAATGGTTTAGCTTGGGTGCCCTCGACATCTTCAATCACTTCGGTAATGGTGCGCGCTATGGTCATTTTTTCAGCTAAAGCAACCACACCCTGATGACGGTCGTGGCCAGTCAACTTTTGAAGACGCTCAGCATCTGCTGCATGCAATCGTTCGCCCAAAATCTCTTCAGCTTGCTTCAAAAAATCTCCCATGCGTCGGTCGCGACGACTAGGATCGAAGTACACCGACTTTAGGCTATCGGGGTCAACACGCAAACGCGCTTGCACCGCATGAAATCCCACTAATATTTGTTTCATCTCTGTGCTTGTTCTTTATATGCTGATTATTTACGTCTGGCCTTGGTATTACGTACTGGCGGTTTTGTGCCTGCAGGCTTGCCGACTGATCTACCGGGTTTACTTGCCTTACCGTTTTTACGACTCGCTTTACTTTTGGACTGGGTTGCGCCCAAGGTACCAGCGGATTTTGCAGCATTAACGTTGATCCCACTGGGCTTTTGAGGCGCTTTATGAGCAGGTCTACTCTTATTAGGTGCCGCCTTTTTATTAGGCCGACCAGTATCGGCAGCCAATAATAATTGACGGCGATTAGAAGATCCACCACTTTCAGCACCGGAGCTCTTAACGAGACTGAATTCGATCTTGCGAGCATCTAAGTCAACACGGCTCACCAATACATGTAAACGATCACCTAAGCGATAACGAATGCCAGTCCGTTCACCACGCAATTCTTGACGGGCTTCATCGTATTGGAAGTAATCGCCACCCAGTTCAGTAACGTGAACCATACCTTCAACAAAAAGATTCTCCAGCTGAATAAATAATCCAAAGTTAGCAACCCCCGTTACGGTACCTGCATACTCTTGACCAAGATGATCTCGCATGTAATAACACTTGAGCCATGCCTCGACGTCACGCGAGGCTTCATCAGCGCGGCGCTCATTAGAGGAGCAGTGAACCCCTAGCTGACCCCAAATTGGTAATGCTGTGTTAGCCCCTTTTGGCGCTCTAGCGCCTCTCGCTGCAATATCTTTCGCATCGCTTTGGGATTTTTTGGCATTGACTGCATTCTCTCTTCCCTTGCCCTTACGCGGTAAGGTCAAATTGAGTGGTACTTTTGGAGGCAATACCGGCGTGTATGGCTTCTTCTGCAAAATTGACTTGATAACTCGATGGGTCAATAAGTCTGGGTAGCGACGAATCGGGCTGGTGAAGTGCGAGTAAGCTGGATATGCCAAACCAAAGTGACCTTCGTTATCTGGTTGATACATCGCTTGTTGCATTGATCGCAATACAACTGACTGCAGCATATTGGCATCAGGTCGATCTTTAATCTCCCGCATCAGCTTTGCATAATCACGAGGTTTTGGTTTTTCACCACCATCCAAAGATAGCCCTGAGGTTCTTAATACTTGACGCAAGGTCATCAACTTCTCTTCAGAAGGTTCGCCGTGAACACGGTACAAGCTGAGATGTTTATTTTTATCAATGAAGTCTGCGGCACACACGTTGGCAGTCAACATACACTCTTCGATTAATCGATGAGCATCATTACGCAGGCGCGGCTCGATTCGCAAAATCTTACCAAGCTCATTGCTAATGATTTGCGTTTCCGTAGTTTCAAATTCGATTGCGCCACGCTTCTCACGGGCTGACAACAGAATCTTAAATAAAGAGTAGAGATTGCTTAAGAGCGGACGGAACTGGGTAAAGCGTGCTGCTTCCGGACCTTTGCTATTAGACAGAATTTCCCAAACAATGTCATAGGTAAAACGTTGTGCAGAATGCATGACTGCTGGGTAAAACTGGTAGGCTAATACAATGCCATTGTTATCCACCACCGAGTCACACACCATACAGAGGCGATCAACATTGGGGTTGAGTGAGCAAAGACCATTCGAGATCTTCTCTGGCAACATCGGAATGACCCGTCTTGGGAAGTACACAGAGGTTGCCCGCAGCAAGCCTTCGTCATCCAAGGGGTGTCCCGGTTTGACGTAATGCGAAACGTCAGCAATCGCGACGATGAGACGCCAAGCTTTAGTCTTGCCGTACATTACTGGCTCACAATAGACAGCATCGTCAAAGTCTCTGGCATCAGCACCATCAATGGTGACTAATGGCACATCACGTAAATCGACGCGACCTTCTAAATCTTCTTGCTGAACTGCATCAGGTAATGCAGCGGCTTCTTTCATGGCAGCGGCGGAGAACTCGTGGGGTACACCGTACTTACGCACCGCAATTTCGATTTCCATACCAGGATCATCAATCTCACCCAAGACCTCAACAACCCGCCCTACTGCCTGACGATAGCTATCTGGATAATCAATAATTTCAACACTAACGACTTGGCCTAACTTGGCCTGTCCTTGACCCTTGGGTGGAATCAAAATGTCATGACCGATACGCTTATCTTCAGGCGCAACAATCAAAACACCATTTTCATTTAAGAGGCGGCCGATTACGACCTTATTGGCATGCAGAACGACTTCAACAATCTGTCCTTCTGGGCGACCACGACGATCCGTTCCCAATACTCTGACATTGACTCTATCGCCGTGCATGACACGGGACATCTCTCTTTCGGAGAGGAAAATATCTTCACCACCATCATCGGGAATAACAAATCCGAATCCATCTCGATGCCCTTGAACTGTCCCTAAACGATCAGCCTCGCGGGGCACCAAGTCTTTTGCTTTACGCATTTAATTCCTTCGGCAATACATGCCCTATCTATATATCTACTGATATCTATTTTTGTTATGAATAAGGCTACTGTATCAAACCATCAAGTCTGAAGGGAAAAAGCCAAAATGGGGTTGAAATAGCCCAAAAACACCCATCCCTCTATAATAGAGGCATGCCCAGGTGGCGAAATTGGTAGACGCACCAGCTTCAGGTGCTGGCGATCGTAAGGTTGTGGGGGTTCGAGTCCCTTCCTGGGCACCAAACACTCCTTCTAGTCCTGATAGCTCTTATATGGGGACGAATCAGCCTAAATTCAATAGCGCTTAGATTCCCATGTTTCTATGGAGAATCTTCCCCTTCATTTCTTCCCAAAGACTTTCAAAATCGTCTGTTTTTTCCTCGGAGAGTTTTACAGGATCGTAGATCTGGCCAAAGACAATGGATTTCCTTTTCACTAGGGTCTTCTCAAACTCTGTCAAACCAATAGGCTTATCTTCCATGTCGCGGGTGAGTTCTGCAGAGCAAACAATCGCCTCTTCATCATCCTTATCCACTACGGCAAATTCGATGAATTGCTGGGTCTTATCTACGATGACTAAGGTACCGCGAGCATAAGTCACTGCATCATGTTGCTGGACGATATACGCCAGGAATTGATCTTCCTCTGCTCTTTCCATTTGTAGGTCGTCGATGAAGAATAGATATTGATCACCATCGCTATTGACTAAGGTAAAGACCTTAGGCGTAACGCCATGACCTAAAACTAGGTTACGGTAATAAGTGGAGACTTCTACTGCCAGGTTTTCTGAAAAGAGATGCATGACAAATTCATTAAAGTTTTTAAATTAAGGTTTTTCAATTAAGCCAAGTTCTTTTTTAAGAATGCCATGGTTCTTTCCCAAGCTAAGTTTGCTGCAGCCTCGTTATATTGCAATGGTGGCATACCGCGACTATCTGCCTTTGGATTAGCAAAGGCATGCTTAGCATCGTAGCGATAGAACTCATGCTGGATATTCGCCTCAGTTAACTTTGTATCTAGTTGATCAACGCCCGAGATGGCAAAGAAATCATCATGGCTAGCCCAGTGCGCCATCATTGGCTTTGTGATCGCTTTGGCATCTACATATTCCAGCGGAGGGTAACCATACCAGACCACCGTGCCATCAAGCTCAGGAACATGACAGGCGGATAGTACGGTTAATGCACCGCCCATACAAAAGCCAGTGACTGCTACTTTTTTGCTACCAGTAGCCTTGAGATACTGAACGGCACCACGAATATCTTGACCCGCTGCATCACTAAAGTTCAGATCTCCCATGAGGTGCTCTGCTTCTTTAGCTTCTAGAGCGAGTTTGCCGCGATATAAATCAGGCACTAGTGCACGATACCCTGACTTAGCCAAGCGATCGGCTACAGCCTTCACCTCACTATCAAGCCCCCACCACTCCTGAATAACGACCACCCCTGGAGTATGAGATTGATCTGTTGGCTCTGCCAAGTATCCATTGACTGATTGCCCATCGGGTCTTTTGTATTCGATCATGTGTGCTCCTTTATTTATTTCTGACTATTGGATTCATTACGCGTTCTTCGTTTTGGTATCCGAATGAATATATCCTACCAGCCAGAACGTGAGCAAGCCACAGGCTACCGCCCCATATCCAACCAGGTTGTAGTGCTCCATCTTACCGTCTGCCGTGATGGTTACGACTACCCCAGCCAGTACCGAGGCAATGCCTGAGGCAAGCATCTGAACCGAACCTACCAGGCTCATAAAAGTCCCCCGAATCTTGGGCTCGACTAACTGACTCACCATTGCCATAGCCGGAATCATGCGACCAGAGATGAGGATAAAGAAAGATGTGGAATTAATTAACACCACCCATAAAGGGACGGGGACTAAATTGGTCGTCACGATCAGCGGTATCAAACTGACTATTGCTAGGATTCTGAATACGCGTACTTTGCCATACTTATCTGCCATATGACCAATCAAGCGGGAGCTCATTAAGGTTGCGACCCCACCGCATAAATAGATCAGAGAAATATAGGACTCAGCCACACCCACATTGGCAGTGAGATATAGCGCGATATACGGAATCACTGAGAATCCCGTCAACATAATTAGGCCCATGAACACAAAAGCACGCAAGTGGTGATGGGCAATCAAGATGTCATAGATTTGTCTAAAACGACCTCCCTCATGAACATGATGAAGATGCCCAGAAATCTTAGGAATATTGCCATAACCAATATACAAAACGAGAGTGGAGATCAAACCAATAAACATAAATGGCGCACGCCAACCTAAAGAGTCGATGTGATTGGCTAAAAATAAACTCAAGGGAACGCCGGCAACAGTCGAGACCGAAAATGCTGCCATCACAGTACCCAAGGCTTTACCACGACGTTCAAACGGAATAGAGTCAGCCACGATAGTTTGAACAAGTGAACCCAAGATCCCACCGAAGGCCCCTGCACAAGCACGCGCAATAAATAGTAAATGGTAGTTCGGTGCAAAACCACAGGCTATTGTTGCAATGATGAAGCAAACATATAAACGTAGGAGTAACTGCCGTCTCTCAAAGCGGTCGACATAGTAAGTTGCAAATATTCCCGCAATTGCTGCCGCAAAAGTATAGGAAGATAACAATAAGCCAAACTGATGAGTATTGATTGAAAACGCTTTAATGAACTGAGGCCCTAAAGGCATCATGATCATAAAATCCAAGATATGCGTGAACTGAATTCCGGCTAATGCAAAGAGAAAAAAACGCTCTCGCTTAGGGGATTCAAAAAGATTAGATGGCTGGTTCAAGGTCTGCTTTACACGCGCTGGTCAATATGCCATTATCCCCCTTGAATCCCAATCCTGCCGACCCCTTACCTGCCTAGATCATGACTACATTTGCCGAACCAGTTCTACAAACAGCCGTACTAGGCATCCCCGTGATACCGCTTATCACGGATGTTTTCTTTGGAGTCTTGGGCCTGATTGCGATTCTGGTCTTTCATGGTAGCTGCATTAATCACATCATCATGCGCTTTGATAGAAGGACCGAAAAAAATCAAAGTCAGGGGCAATATAACCGAGTGTTTATACACTTTTATGCCTCATTTATTTTGATTGCCTGCGTGCACATTTGTGAAATTGTGATTTGGTCTGTTTACTTAATTGCGCTCAATTTGATTCCGAATGGAATCGAGGCTTTGATATTTGCAGGTAGTTGCTATACCACCGTAGGATTTGCAGCTGATTCCTTACCTGCAGGTTGGAAAAGCTTGGCTTTCTTTATTGCATTTTCTGGTCTCTTTTCAATCGCCTGGACCACCTCGGTCATGATCGGAATGACTGAAGCCTACAAAAAAGCCTGGGGACAAAAGTACAGCCGGAGTCGCATTAAATCTTCTTGATGTAATACCCATATACACAACGATTGCCACCTCTAGATGGGTTATGAGTATCGAAAATCACACCATTAATCACAGTCGTGAGGTGCTTGGAGACCTTAACGATCAAAGTGCCTAATGGAAGCTCTTCGGTCCTGAGGTGAACCTGGCAACCAGCTCCTACTTTCATGGTGGGAACCCATTCAAAGCCATGACTCAAAATGTAATCATGAAACACATTGCGATGATTACCATTTCGCGGTGATGAACCCCTGCGGACAAGATGTCTTGATAGCTTATTATCTCGCTCGTTAGCGTATCGTTCATTAGCCTCACCCAGATCTTGATAGACTTGTAGATAAGGAAGATTCGCTGCAATCGCAATCGATCTTACAACGCAGTCGCCAGCGCTACCTTTAAAGCCAGCTTCACCTCTGCCACCATCATGATATTGAAATGGAAAGGCTTGGCTTGAGCGTTTGAGAAGAGAGAAAGGATTTAAGAAACTAAACATACTTATTTATGCAATTGGTAAATAAAAAATGGACTTGCCTTGCGACAAATCCATCTCTTTTTACGGGCAAATGCGAATTACTTCGCTTGCGCCTGCTTCACTTTCAAACGCCATGCATGCAAGAGTGGCTCAGTGTAGCCATTAGGCTGCTCTAGACCTTTGAAGATCAAATCACTAGCAGCTTTAAAGGCATAAGAGTCTTTGTAGTTTGGCATCATTGGTTTGTACAAAGGGTCGCCTGCATTTTGCATATCAACAATGCTAGCCATGCGTTGCATTGCTTCCTCTACTTCTGCCTTAGTGACGTATTTGTGTAGCAACCAATTGGCAATGTGCTGACTAGAAATACGCAAAGTTGCGCGATCTTCCATTAAGCCTACGTTGTAAATATCAGGCACCTTAGAGCAACCTACACCTTGGTCAATCCAGCGCACTACATAACCCAAGATACCTTGGCAATTATTATTGAGGGCTTCGCGAATCTCCTCTTTAGTCCAATCAGGATAGAGCGCAATTGGCACAGTCAAGAGATCGTCAGTTAAAGCCTCATACTCAGCCGCAGTATCTTCTTTCTCCATCTCTTCTTGAATCTTGGCCACATTAACTTGGTGATAGTGCATAGCATGCAAAGTGGCAGCGGTAGGCGATGGTACCCAAGCCGTATTGGCTCCGGCTAGAGGATGCGCCCCTTTTTGTTCTACCATCTCCTTCATCAGATCTGGCGCAGGCCACATACCCTTACCAATCTGTGCACGGCCACGTAGACCACAATCCAATCCTGCCAATACGTTACGGCGCTCATACGCTCCGAACCATTTGGCAATCTTCATTCTGCCTTTGCGAACCATGGCACCACCATACATACCGGTATGCATTTCATCACCGGTGCGATCTAAGAACCCAGTATTAATAAACGCAACGCGAGCACCAGCTGCAGCAATAGCAGCTTTAATATTGACGCTCATACGGCGCTCTTCATCCATGATGCCTAATTTGACAGTGTTCTCGGGTAAACCCAGTAATTTCTCAACACGGCCGAAGAGCTCGCTAGCAAACGCCACTTCTTCTGCGCTGTGCATTTTTGGCTTCACAATGTAGACAGAGCCCTTGCGTGTATTGCCAATGGCCTGAGTTGCTGGGCGATTGATGTCATACAAAGCAATTAATACGGTAACTACGGCATCTAAGATACCTTCGTAGATTTCCTTACCTTCGCTAGTAATGATGGCTGGGTTAGTCATCAAGTGGCCAACGTTGCGAAGGAATAAGAGTGAGCGGCCATGCAGCGTCACAATGCCATCTTTTGCATTGGTTGCGCCTATACCTGCTTTATATTGACGATCTGGGTTCAGTTTGCGGGTAAATGTTTTACCACCCTTACTGACTTCTTCAACCAAGGTGCCTTTGAGTATACCCAACCAGTTCTCATAAGCAAGTACTTTGTCATCGCCATCAACTACAGCTACTGAGTCTTCTAAGTCCAAGATGGTTGAGAGTGCTGCCTCGAGCACCACATCATTGACTCCAGCTGGATCAGCAGCACCAATAGTTTTAGTCCTATCGATTTCAATATCAATATGAATGCCATGATTGCGCAACAAAATGGATGATGGTGCAGAAGCATCGCCCTGATAGCCCACGAACTGTTTTTCATCAACCAAGCTAGTAGTGCTACCGTCTTTTAATTTAACGGACAGTTTTTTATCTACAACGCTATAGGCCACTACATCGCGATATAAAGCCCCAGCCAAAGGAGCGGATTCATCTAAAAACTGACGAGCAAAGGCAACTACCTTTGCACCTCGAATCGGGTTGTAAGCGCCATCCTTAGTGGCACCTTCTGCTTCAGAGATCACGTCTGTGCCATATAAAGCATCATACAAAGATCCCCAACGGGCATTAGCAGCATTCAAGGCATAGCGCGCATTGAGAACTGGAACAACAAGCTGAGGGCCAGCTTGGAGAGCTAGCTCATCATCCACATTCTGAGTGGTAGCCTTAATCGTGGCAGGAACATCCTCGATATAACCAATTTCTTTTAAATATTTGCGATACGCAGGCATATCTTTAATTGGGCCTGGATTGGCTTTGTGCCATTTATCTAGATCAAGCTGTAAACGATCGCGCTTTGCCAGTAAAGCTTCATTTTTTGGAGTTAAGTCTGTAACGATTTCATCAAAACCCTTCCAAAAATCAGCACTCTTAATGCCAGTTCCAGGAAGCACTTTGTCTTCAATAAAACGATACAAGGGGGTTGCTACTTGAAGGCCATTACAGGTAGTACGCGCAGTCATGTGATTCATTTCTTATGCAAAAGTTAAAAATTGGGTTTACTTAGTTTCTTACTTCGTTTTTTACTTCATTTCTCACTTCCTTACTGAATCAAATATTTTCCATCAATCCTGAAAGGGATGTTGGAGAAGAATGGTTTCATCACGCTCTGGTCCTGTAGAAACCATTGCGATTGGCTTACCAGCCACTTCTTCAATACGGCGCAGGAAATTTTGCGCCTCTACAGGTAGCCTACCCCACTCCCGAATCCCAAAAGTGGTGCCTTTCCAGCCTGGGAAATCTTCATAGATTGGCTCACATCGAGCTACTGACTCTGCGCCCCGCGGCAATACATCTAACTTCTTGCCATCGAGCTTGTAGCCCACGCACAAGCGAATGGTTTCGAGGCCATCGAGCACATCCAACTTGGTAATGCACAGACCTGACAAACCATTGATCTGAATCGAGCGCTTCAAAGCAGCAGCATCTAACCAGCCAGTGCGACGGGGACGACCGGTAACAGAACCAAATTCCTTACCAACTTCAGCAAGACGAATACCAATAGGATCTTGTCTTGCTGGATTGTCATGATCATAGAGCTCGCTTGGGAATGGGCCCGCACCAACACGCGTGCAATAGGCCTTCGTAATACCCAAGATATATTGCAGTGAATCAGGGCCAACACCAGAACCCGCCGCGGCATTGCCCGCTACGCAGTTACTAGAAGTGACGTATGGATAAGTGCCGTGATCGATATCGAGTAAGGTACCTTGCGCACCTTCAAATAAGAGATTTTGACCGGCTTGCTCGGCAGCATATAAAGCGCTAGAGACATCGACTACCATTGGCTTGATGCGCTCTGCATAAGACATCGCTTCAGCAAGTGTCTTTTCATAGTTGACAGGCTCAGCACCGTAATAGTTGGTGAGCATGAAGTTGTGATACTCCAAGTTCTCACGCAATTGCGCTGCAAACTTTTCTGGATAGAACAAATCTTGGACGCGCAAAGCACGACGTGCCACTTTATCCTCATAAGCTGGGCCAATACCACGCCCGGTTGTACCGATCTTGGCTTCCCCACGCTTTTTCTCACGCGCATGATCAATTGCTACGTGGTACGGGAGAATCAAAGTAGTGGCTTCGGAGATTTTTAGACGAGATTGGACATCTAAACCGGCATCTTCAAGCTCGCCGATTTCTTTAAAGAGCGCCTCTGGTGACAGCACCACACCATTACCGATGTAACAGATCACCTCTTTATGCATAATTCCAGAAGGAATCAAACGCAAAATCGTTTTCTTACCACCAATGATTAAGGTATGACCAGCATTGTGACCACCCTGAAAGCGCACGACTGCTCGAGCGTGATCAGTTAACCAATCAACTACCTTACCTTTGCCTTCATCACCCCACTGGGTGCCAATGACAACGACGTTACGACCTTTTGCTTGCTGCTTTGAAGACATATTGAAATCCAAAAAGATAATGACAAATTAGGTTAAGTGATTACTTGATTAATCAATCGATTGCTACTGACTTTAGTTCTTCTTTACTTCCCAAGAGTTACCCTGCTTCACCAATGCTCGATCACATTCATATTCAGCTACCTCAACGGATTCACCGGCAAGAACCTGAATCACTACTTCACCACGATTGCGCAATTCAGTGATGGCATTTTCTAAGGCCACATCCTGAACCCAAGGTGCAAGGATAGCGAATTTACGAACCTGTAAAGGTGACAAGCTAGCTAATGTGAGTAGATCCAAGGAAAATCCGGTAGCAGGCCGGGAGCGACCAAAGGCCTGACCCACCTGGTCATAGCGGCCGCCTCTAGCAATCGGTTGTGGCAAGCCATCTACATAAGCTGCAAACATCACACCGCTGTGATATTGATAGCCACGCAGATCAGCTAGGTCAATGCTGAGCTCTATACCTACATTAGCATTTGCTGCAGAAACTATCCGCTCTAAGTCTGCTAATGCCTGATCAATAGCAGCATGCTTCGGTAGCACCTGCTTTGCCTGAGCTAGCACTTCAGCGCACGGACCATTTAATTCTGTCAATGCAAGCAAAGCGTCAGCAATCTTGGCAGGCAAACAGGTTGCCCATTGTTGTAAACGAGGGCGATCCTTGGTCTGCAAAAGGCCATATAAAGTTTCAATGGTTTCTTTAGCGAGCTTTTGATCAGCCAAAATACCAGTCAAGATGCCAGCGTGTGACAAATCTAAATACACCTTTTTGAGACCAGCTACATCCAGAGTCTTGAGCAATAAGGTAATAGCTTCAAAGTCCGCTTCCCAATTGGCGCAGCCATAGATCTCTGCACCTAATTGCAATTGTTCGCGTGATGAGCTACCTACGGGGGTGCGTGCATGCGCAACCGAGCCTGCATAGCAAAGCCGAGTAACACCTGCCCGATTTAATAAGTGCGCATCGATACGCGCGACTTGCGGAGTGATATCCGCACGTAAGCCCAAGGTGCGACCTGATAATTGATCAACCAATTTGAAAGTTTGCAAATTGAGATCAGAACCCGTGCCAGTTAAGAGTGAATCCAAGAACTCCAAAATTGGAGGAGCCACTAATTCGTAGCCATAGGATTGATAAAGATCCAAGATGGCACGACGCAAAGACTCTACCTTGCGAGCCTCAGCTGGCAAAACGTCTGCAATATCTTCAGGAAGTAACCAACGATTCATGATCTGAATGATTCGCTTTCTTATTTTTTATGCAGAAACTTGAAGAACTCACCATTCGGCTCCACCACCATCACATCTTTCTTATCCTTGAAAGAGTTACGGTAGGCCTCTAAGCTCTGATAGAACTGCGCAAACTGTGGATCACGTCCAAATGCTTCGGCATAGAGTGAGGTGGCCTTAGCATCTCCCGCCCCTTTGATCTTTTGAGCATCACGATAGGCTTCAGCCAAAATCGTATCGCGCTGACGCTCTGCATTAGCGCGAATTTTGTCAGACTCTGCTGCACCAGTAGAGCGCAACTCATTGGCTACACGCTTACGCTCAGCCTCCATCCGGCGATAGACTGAATCACTAATCTCAGCCAAGAGGTCAACGCGTTTTAAGCGGACATCCACAATTTCTACGCCAATATCAGATGCATCAACCGCGACCTTCTTGCGAATACCTTGCATCACTTCTTCACGCTGATCAGAAATCAATTCACGGACTGTGCGCTTGGTGAACTCTTCATTTAATGCGGATCGCACTAGTTGCGTTAAGCGATCTTGCGCCAGGCGCTCATCACCTTTGAAGCTAATGAAGAATTTACGAGGATCAACAATGCGCCACTTCACATAAGAATCTACGAGCAGATTTTTCTTCTCAGCAGTAATGAAGCGCTCTGCCTCTGGATTATCAATTGTCAAAATACGACGGTCGAAGAAACGCACACTCTCAAATGGACCTGGATACTTCACCTGCAGACCCGGTTTCTCAATCACGCGCACGATCTGACCAAAAGAGAACACAACGGCGAACTTGCGTTGATCCACAACAAAGATACTGGAAGACAGTACATAGACGAGCGCAATAAATGCAACCGCAGCGACGATCAGACGATTAGCATTCATTAACGGCTCTCCCGATCACGACTACGCAAACCATCGCGCTTATCCGCTGACCTATCATTACTAGAGCTTGGGCTTACTACAGGCGCTGCAGTAGTTGGCGCAGGATTATTAAGCCCTGTTGCTCCACCCACTGTGACAGAACCAGTTGGGGTACTAGAAGAAGTTGGGTTGCCTTGATTAACAGGAGCGCCAGTAGCTTGTGCGGTCTCTGCGCTGACCTGCGCAACAATCTTATCGAGCGGCAAATACAACAAACTATTGCTCTTGGTCGTATCAACCAAAATCTTAGTCACGTTGTTATACATTTCGCGCATCGTATCGATATACATGCGATCACGAGTCACTTGTGGCGCCTTTGAATATTCCACCAAGATTTGCTTAAAGCGAGTTGCATCACCCTCTGCAGTAGCTACTACACGAGCCTTATAGCCCTCTGCCTCTTGAATTAAGCGAGCTGCAGTACCCTTAGCGCGCGGGATGATGTCATTGGCATAAGCCTGGCCCTCACTCTTTAAGCGTTCTTGATCTTGACCAGCCTTCACCGCATCGTCAAATGCAGCTTGCACTTGTTCTGGTGGTTGTACGTTTTGTACCGTAACGCTCGTGACATAAATGCCTGTCTTATAGCTATCTAAAATCTTTTGAATCGAATTGGCAAGATCAATACCAATCTTCTCGCGCCCTTCGTACAAAACAGTATCCATCTTGCTACGAGCGACAATCTCGCGCACGGCTGTTTCAGCAGCTTGGATGACTGCAGCATCAGGATCACGATTGTTAAATAAATAATCAGTTGGGTCTTTTAAGCGGTATTGCACAGCGAAACGCACATCAATAATGTTTTCATCTTCAGTCAACATCGAAGAGTCTTTTTGATTAGTCGCTTTAATCAGTACCGGACGGCCCACTTCAACGGAGCGCACGCCCGAGAGATTGACTGTTTCAGCAGACTGGAGCGGCCATGGGAAATGCCAATTAATACCAGGCTTAGCGGTGTAGTCGTATTTACCAAAACTCAGAACAACTCCCGCCTGACCTTCTTGGATAATGAAAAAACCACTGCACACCCAAAAGAAGAGGAAGATCGCCAGCGCTACTAGCGGACCACTCTTGGAGCTAAAGGGGTTTGTGAAATTAAAGTTTGGTCCAGCAGAACCACCACCGTTACCACCACGCTGTGATGGCGGAGGAATATCGCCACTGTTGGGTTTTTTAGCAGAAGCGGGTGAATTCGTACCTGGCTTTTTCTTACCGCCAAAGATACCGGCAATCTTGTCATTGAAATCGCGCCACAACTCATCCAAATCTGGTGGACCATCTGGCTTGGTTGGCTGCTTATTTGGCTGACCTGTTGGTGGATTTTGATCAGGCTCTACTTTTGGAGCTTGCTCATTGCCCTGCCCTTCTTTGGCATCCTTGGAATCTTTGGATCCGTTGTTGTGGCTATTGCCCCAACCTGGATCATTGACCGAAAAAAGGTCTAAAAATTTACGCATCATTAGAAAAGTAGCTTCGGTTAGGAATCGGATTAAATTCGGATGACTCTGGTCGTTCAGGTAAAGGTGCTAAAAACTCGTCCGGGGCCAGTTGAGTCTTAGCACGGTTGTGTTCACTCCTCATTTTATCAGTCATTTGGGAGCATTCCGCCAAGGCTGACCTCATTAAATCAAGGCCTAAGCCTGTTTGGGCTGAGAGGAAAACTTCGCTCGGAAAACCTTGGTTATCCCGCTCTAAAACAGCCCCGCGGGTGAAGGTTTGAGGCATTAAATCGATCTTATTCATCACCTCAATGCGCGGGATGTCGTCAGCCCCGATTTCTTGTAAAACCGCCTCAACTTCCGCTTTTTGCTCCCTGGCAACTGGGCTGCAGGCGTCAATTACATGCAATATCAGGTCGGCATGGATCGTTTCATCCAGAGTAGCCCTAAAGGCCTCGACCAACTGGTGTGGCAAATCGCGGATAAATCCGACGGTATCTGACACCACAATCGAGCCTACCCCCTCTAAATGGACTCTTCTAGAAGTGGTATCTAAGGTGGCAAAGAGCTGATTAGCAGCATAAGTGCCCGCCTTGGTCAACGCATTGAACAACGTTGATTTACCAGCATTGGTATATCCCACCAAGGAAACGGAGAACACATCCTGACGATTGCGCGCCCTTCTTTGGGTTCTTTGCTGACGCTGTAGTTTTTCTAATTCATTTTCAAGGCGCTTAGCTTTGGTCGCCAACATCCGGCGGTCTAACTCCATCTGGGTTTCACCCGGTCCACCGCGCACTCCAATACCACCCCGCTGACGCTCTAAGTGACTCCAAGCGCGCACGAGGCGAGACATGCGATAACGCACTTGCGCTAATTCGACTTGGGTCTTACCGATGTGGCTTTGCGCGCGTTGACTAAAGATATCCAAAATCAAACCCGTGCGATCCATCACATGACGACCAATATGACGCTCTAAGTTCCGCTGCTGGGTCGGGGATAAAGGATGATTGAAGATAGCTAATTCAGCGTCATGCTCTTCCATCACCCGCTTTAACTCATTCGCCTTTCCAGAACCGATGAATAAAGCGGGATCGGTTCTACCCTTTCGCGCAATGACGCTCGCTGCGGGAATAGAACCAGCGCTATCAGCCAAGAGGCTGAGTTCAGCCATACTGTCTGCAAAATCTTCGCGTCCGGTATCCACACCAACCAGAACGGCGCGTGCCGCATCTACACCAGTTTTATACAGAGCTAGCTTCTTCTACACGGAAATCAATCGCACGAGCAGGAACGATCGTGGAGATTGCATGTTTGTAAACCATCTGCGTTACGGTATTGCGCAGTAGTACAACGTATTGATCGAATGACTCGATATTGCCTTGCAATTTAATACCATTCACAAGATAGATTGAAACAGGAATATGCTCTTTGCGCAGTGCATTTAGAAACGGATCCTGCAGCAATTGGATTTTGTTGGGGTTGTTATTACTCATACTGCTCCTTATTTATTTTTGACTTGCTTTATTTTGGGAGTCTTGCTTTTTGCTGATTATTTTTTTACTAAATACCTCTAAAACTGTTGTTACCCAGCTATCTATATTGGGCTTAATTACATAAAAATCAAGGCTTGATTACTTCCAAGATAAAAGCTTATCCCAAACTAGCGCTTTTTGCCCTTTTTACCTTTATCTGCATCGACGTAGGGGTTTTTGGCGGTATTCATCTGAATCCGTAAGGGCGTACCGCGCAGCTTAAAGACATCCCTAAAGCGACCTTCTAGATAGCGTTTATAGCTATCGGTCACGCCACTCAATGATGTTCCATGGATCACAACGATCGGAGGATTCATGCCCCCTTGGTGTGCATAACGCAATTTAGGGCGACCCATACCAACCCGTTTTGGCTGCTGGTGTTCCACTGCCTCTTGCAGAATACGGGTCAAACGTGGGGTTGGCAATTTCGCCATGGCCGCTGCATAAGCAGCATCCACATCTTTAAAGAGCTCTTTTAAGCCAGTCCCTTTTTTCGCAGAAATCGGATGGACGTTAGCAAAGTCTAGAAAGCGCAACTTTTGCGCAATCTCTAAACGGGCACGTTCTTTGACGTATGAATCGATGCCATCCCATTTGTTGACGGCAACAACCAGTGCACGCCCTGCTTCCACAATAAATCCTGCGATATGCGCGTCTTGCTCAGAAATATCTTGCTGAGCATCGAGCATCAGAATCACCACATTGCAATCAGCAATCGCTTGCAAGGTTTTAACCACAGAGAACTTCTCAATCGCTTCAAAGACTTTTCCACGGCGACGCAAGCCTGCCGTATCCACCAAGATATACGGCTTGCCATTCCGCTCAAACGGAACTTCAATCGCATCACGGGTGGTTCCTGGCATATCGAATGCAATGACGCGCTCCTCACCGATCAATTTATTGATCAAGGTCGACTTACCCACATTAGGACGACCTACTACTGCAATCTTCATCGGACGATTTGGATCGCTCGCTAATTCTGCTTCGTCTGGCTCGGGGATGCCTAATGAATCAAGTGCATCGTCAATCAGGCCACGAACACCATCACCATGCGCAGAAGAGATCGGGAACGGCTCACCCAAACCAAGCTCATGAAAGTCTGCAGTGACAACCCCTGCTTGCATACCTTCGGTTTTGTTCACCGCCAGAATGATGGGCCTACCAGTCTTACGTAAGAAGTCGGCAATCACGCGGTCTTGTGGCGCCATACCCAAGCGGCCATCTACCAAGAAAATCACAATGTCAGATTCAGCGACCGCTTGTTTCGTTTGCTTGGCCATCTCGGCAACAATGCCGGTCTTTGCAACCGGCTCAAAACCACCGGTATCCACGCAAATAAATGCACGCTCGCCAATACGGCCTTTGCCATAGTGACGATCTCTCGTTAAACCAGAAAAGTCTGCAACTAAGGCATCACGTGAACGCGTTAAGCGATTAAAAAGTGTCGACTTCCCAACATTGGGGCGACCGACAATTGTGATGACTGGATTCATTTTGGACTGTACGCTGCAATTTTTCCACCCTGAGATTGAATCAAGATGAGGCCACCCACGGCAATAGGGGCGGCTGAGATTGGACTACTGTCGTGACGAATACGTGCGACCATCTCGCCATTCGCCTGAGAAAATGCATGCACATAACCTTGCGCGTCACCCATAAGTAATACTCTACCCACTGCTAAAGGCTCACCGACATCACGGAAAGTCAGCTGGGTGTTTTCCCAAGCCTGAGTGCCGTCCTTAGTGACAAAAGCAGTGACATACGATTTTTCATTGGCAGAGAAGACTAATTCAGTGCCTTGAGTAGTACCGGTGTAGCTCGAGTAATCTTTAAACCACAAGAGATTGCCAGTGCGGGCTTGACCACAACCAATGCGGCCTTGATAGGAGACAGCGCAAATAATATCGCCTTGCATGCTCGGCTTGGCAGTCACATCATTCAAACGCTCGATCTCAGAAAAGCCTTTTGGAAAGGACACTGGGGTTTCCCAAACTAAACCGCCATTAGCCATTGCAATCATGCCAAAGCGTCCACCAGCAAAACCAGTCACGATCACTTCATTATTGATTGGCAACATACCATAGCCAACACGCAAGGACAATGCTGATTGTTGGCGTTGATAGATCCACTTACGCACGCCAGTTTGGGTATCCAAACCAATGAAGCGGTTGTCCAGCGCACGAATGACTACCACGCCACCGGCAACTACCGGCTCACTCAATACTTCGCTACCGACATTGACATTCCATAAAGGCTTACCGCTATCGTCATAGGCATACACATTACCCTTAATACTCACAGCAACGGTAACGCGGCCATCTGAACCAGGACCAATCGCCAAACGTTCAGGAACCGATACCTCCCAGACTTTGTTGCCGGTTGCCAAATCAATTTTGGCTAGGTTGCCACGATGTGAGGCTGCATAGACTGCATCACCCGCTACGACCGGATGAAAGTTAAAGGTTTCTGATGAACCAACGCTCGTAGACCAAACCGGCTGCAAATCGAATTGGTTAGTGACTGGTACCAGTTCTGCAGGCTTGCGCACGCGTGAACCGCCTGAACACGCGACCAAAGCGGTGGCAACCACCCCAATCAGCAGGGCGCTGCTAATGAGTTTTACTGCACGCTTCACTGAAACCTTCATTGCGAAAATCACTGAGCAACTCCTCCAACAGCATCTAACTTCACCTTCAGGAGGCGACGCGCCTCTTCAGGAAATTCTTTTGCTTGATCTAATGCTTTCCAAGCGTCTTGATAGCTGGCTTTTGCTTCTGCATTTTTCTTCTGCGCCAAATACCAATCACCCCGTCGCTCAAGCCATAGGGCTTCAAAACCAGCTACCGGCTTATCTTTGAGTATTTGATCGGCTTCAGCAAAATCCTTTTCACTACCTTGTTCAATCAATTGCGATACCAAACGCAACTTAGCTAAAGCTAGATAGCCATCATTCGAAGCATTCTTAGCAGCCCAGCGCAAATAATCTAGTGCTTTAGCATTGTCACCAGCATCCGCTGCGATGCGCGCCGCAATTAAACTCGACATCGGTGCATAAGGGGTGCGAGCATAGTCTTTTTGCAAATCATCCGCAGCACGCAAGGTTTGATCTTTATCGCCCTTAGCAATCGCGCCCACCATGGTCTCGTATAACTTCGAAGCTTCGAGAGCCTGGCTATTACGCCACCACTGATATCCGCTATAGGCGGCATAAGCAAATAAAGCCACAGTCACCACACCCGTTATCAGGTTGCGATACTTTTGCCAAAATGCTTTGAGTTGGTCTAACTGTTCTTGTTCTTCTAGATCTAAAGGCATGTCAATCCGAGCTGATTTCGTGGTTAATTTCGTTCTTCATTTCTTGATGAATGTAATGACTACTAAGCCATTCTATTCGGAGGCGCCTACCAGAGCGTCAATTACTGCTTCCAGTACACCTTCTAGGGGAATAGACTGCTGTTCACCTGTGCCCCGCAAGTCTTTGAGTTGAGCCTCATTTTTGGCTAATTCATCAGGGCCGATAATGACGGCAAAGGCAGCGCCACTGGCGTCAGCCTTCTTCATTTGAGACTTAAAGCTGGCAGACTGACCATCTGGAGGACAGAAAAGGATAGTGTCAATACCAGCGCTCCGTAAACGCTCGGCAATGATCATGGCGGTAGTTAAAGTCTCGCCACCTTGATGTAAAACAAAGACATCGCATTGGGCTTGGGCTTCAGGCAAGGAGCCAGAAACCTTCATCAATTCCAGAACACGCTCCATACCCATAGCCCATCCACAAGCTGGCGCTGCTTTACCACCCATGCGCTCGATCAAAGGATCATAACGACCACCACCCGCAATCGTACCCTGCGCGCCTAACTCATCGGTAATCCACTCAAATACGGTGAGGTTATAGTAATCCAAGCCACGTACTAGACGCGGATTAATCTTGCAAGGGATATTGTTCGCCTTAATTAAGGCTTGCACTGCATTGAAATGCGCCAACGATGCCTCACCCAAGAAATCCAATAACTTGGGGGCACCTTCAATCAAGGCTTGCATCTCTGGATTTTTAGAATCCAAAATACGCAAAGGGTTGGTGAGTAAACGACGCTGTGAATCTTCATCTAACTGAGATTGATTTTTCTCAAAGTAAGTCACTAAGGCGGCACGATGCTCAGCGCGCTCATTGGCTTGACCTAAAGAGTTGATCTCCAGGCGAACACCCTTCAGACCTAACTCATCCCACAGACGTTGACCCATGAGAATGATTTCAGCATCGATATCGGGACCAGCAAAGCCCAGCGCCTCAATCCCAAACTGGTGGAACTGACGATAGCGACCACGCTGTGGACGCTCATGACGGAACATCGGGCCGGTATACCAAAGACGCTTAGGTCCTTCGTAGAGCAAATTATTTTCAATCACCGAGCGCACAAGTGCAGCAGTACCTTCAGGACGCAAAGTGAGTTGCTCGCCATTGAGACGATCCTCAAAGGAATACATTTCTTTTTCAACGATGTCGGTCACTTCACCAATACCTCGCTGAAATACCGCAGTCGCCTCCACAATCGGCGTTCTCAAAAACTCATAACCATAGGCGCGCGTTAAATCCCGCAAGACGTGCTCAAGATGAGCCCACGGCGCAGCATCAGCTGGCAGCAAATCATTCATGCCACGTAAACCATTCATCTTCTGAACTTTGGTTTGCGCTGCTTGGGCTTTTGCGTCTTTGCTTTGGTCAGTCATTCTTCTTATTCTTCTACTTATTTAGCTTTATTAATTCTTGGTAGTGTAGTTTTGTTTGACGTAGTCGTCGACGATGACCTGAAAATCTTGGGCAATGTTTTCACCACGCAAGGTCTTGACTTTAACGCCATCCACAAACACCGGAGCTGCTGGCGTCTCGCCTGTTCCTGGTAAGGAAATCCCAATATTGGCATGTTTGCTCTCACCTGGGCCATTGACGATGCAACCCATCACTGCCACATTCATATTCTCCACGCCAGGGTGAGATTTCTTCCAAATCGGCATCTGTTGGCGCAAATAGGATTGAATATCGGCGGCCAACTCTTGGAAAGTCGTACTCGTGGTTCTACCGCAACCAGGACAAGCAATCACCATGGGTGTGAAATTACGCAAGCCCATGGTTTGCAAAATCTCTTGTGCAACGATCACTTCGTTTTCACGAGGAGCACCAGGATCAGGTGTTAATGAAACCCGAATCGTATCGCCAATACCCTCTTGCAACAAAATGCCCATTGCTGCAGTTGAAGACACAATGCCTTTACTGCCCATCCCGGCTTCAGTTAAACCCAAGTGCAATGGGTAGTCAGAGCGACGCGCAAGATCACGATATACCGCCACCAAGTCTTGCACATTACTCACTTTGCATGACAATAAAATTTGATTGGGGTTCATGCCAAGCTCAACGGCTTTTTCTGCAGACTGCAAAGCAGATTGAATCAAGGCTTCAATCATCACCTCTTGCGCTGTCTTCGGGTTGGCTAAGGCCGCATTGCTATCCATGATGGAAGCCAATAGGTCTTGATCTAAGCTCCCCCAGTTCACACCAATCCGAATGGGCTTATCGTATTTACACGCTGCTTCAATCATTTGCGCAAACTGTGGGTCACGCTTTGCGCCCTTACCCACATTACCTGGATTAATGCGGTACTTCGAGAGCGCTTTAGCGCACTCTGGGTAATCATTCAATAACGTATGGCCGTTGTAATGAAAGTCACCAATCAATGGCACCAAGACATCCATCTTGTCCAACTGCTCCCGAATATAAGGAACTGCTGCTGCTGCCTCCGGAGTATTCACCGTGATACGCACCATCTCCGAACCAGCACGTGCTAACTCTTTCACCTGAATCGCTGTACCCACTGCATCAGCAGTATCCGTATTGGTCATCGATTGCACGCGCACTGGCGCATCACCACCGACAGTAATGATGTTGGTTTTCCAAGCAACGCTTGCTTGACGGGTCGCCCGTTTAGGCGCTGGACCTAAAGGTAAATTCGGTAGTGGTGACAAAGAACTATCAGAACTCATGAGGATCCAATCTTTAATTTAACTTTTTAAGCCATTCTATTGGCTGCGTATTGGAGTACGCAGCGGGCTCTTCATCAGACTCTACTTCAGTAAGTTCAATCTCAGTCTTATGCACAGCCCGTTCGCGCACTCGTGTGCGGTCGACTACATCACCAGCCAACTGACCACAGGCGGCAGCAATGTCATCACCCCGAGTCTTGCGGACTGTTGCCACCATACCCGCATCTAACAGAATGCTAGCAAAGGCATTCACGCGCTGAGCCGAGGAGCGCTTGAGACCAGACTCTGGAAATGGATTGAATGGAATCAGATTAATTTTGCACTTGATGTTTTTGAGTAAACGCACCAATTCTTTTGCCTGGATGTCAGAATCGTTTACACCATCGAGCATGCAGTATTCAAAGGTCAGGAAATCCCTGGGCGCAAATGGTAAGTAACGCTCACAAGCATCAAGCAACTCGCGTAAGGGATATTTTTGGTTAAGCGGCACCAATTGATCACGTAAGGCATCGTTCGGCGCATGCAATGACACTGCTAATGCCACTGGACAATCTTGTGCCAAACGATCAATCATGGGTACAACGCCTGAGGTCGACACGGTAACGCGACGACGCGATAAGCCATATGCTCTGTCATCAAGCATTAAACGCAGTGCAGAGACTACATTGTCATAGTTCAGCAATGGCTCGCCCATACCCATCATCACTACATTAGAGATCACACGACCCGTGTGTTCCCAACCCGGGGTTGGATATTTTTCAATTCTGCGCACAGCCTCTGGATCATTGCGCAAAAGATGCTCAGCAAACCAAAGTTGGCCAATGATTTCACCAGAAGTCAGATTGCGAGAAAAGCCTTGACGTCCAGTAGAGCAAAAGCGGCAGTTGACTGCACAACCTGCCTGAGAAGAGATGCACAGCGTGCCGCGATCATCTTCAGGAATAAAAACAGACTCGACCGCATTACCCGCACCCACATCTAACAGCCACTTACGGGTGCCATCGTGCGCGTGCTCATCTTTAATCACGGGAAGCGAGAGGACTTCGGCTTTATCGAGCAATATCGCTCTAAAGCTTTTTGCTAAATCACTCATGTCATTGATGTCGGATATACCGCGTTGGTGTATCCACTGCATGAGCTGCTTCGCCCGAAAGGGCTTTTCATTTAACCCCGCGACATACGCTGCCATTTGGTCAGCGTCAAAATCTAAGAGATTTACGCGCGGGGAGGTCAATGCGCCTACTTATGAATCAATAGGTGTTGATTAACGATTGAAAACATTCATGCCTGGGAAGAAGAATGCAACTTCCACAGCAGCTGTTTCAGGAGCGTCAGAACCATGAACAGCGTTGGCATCGATGCTGTCAGCAAAGTCAGCACGGATAGTGCCTTTGTCTGCTTTCTTTGGATCAGTGGCGCCCATCAAATCACGATTCTTTGCAATCGCGCCTTCGCCTTGCAATACCTGAATCATGACTGGACCAGAAATCATGAAGCTCACCAAATCTTTGAAGAAAGGACGATCTTTGTGAACGCCGTAGAACTGCTCAGCTTCGGTTTGTGACAAATGCGCCATTCTGGAAGCAACGATCTTCAAACCAGCGGATTCGAAACGGTCATAGATTTTGCCGATGACGTTTTTAGCGACAGCATCAGGTTTGATAATAGAAAGGGTGCGTTCAATTGCCATTCAAGACTCCAGTAGTAATTTCAAAGGTATTTTGTTGGGTAGGGCTGATTTAGGCTTAAATTCCACTTAAACAGCTTCTCTACCTCAACGACCCCCGAATTATACATTGCCTGACCGTATTTACCCCTATATCTGTAGGGCTAAGCCCTTGAATTTACAAGACATAAGCCCTTAATTAGTAGGTCTTTTCCTGGGGGGCTTGAAATTGGGGCATTTTGTCTATACTTACTGTCAACAGCCCTTGATGGGCTCTTGTTACAACTATGAAAATGAAGGAGTCAATATGAGTGATCTGAACTCTTACGGCTTTGGCCAGACCGGCTCAATTAGCAACATCCAGATACGCAACCGCGTATTGCGCAATACCTATGCCCTGTTGGCCCTGTCCATGGTTCCAACTGTGATTGGCGCATGGCTAGGCGTAGCGATGGGTCTTAACCTGTTCTCTGACAGCCCTTTCTTAGGTTTTATCGTATTTATGGCAGTGGCTTTTGGATTCTTCTGGGCCATTGAAAAGAATAAAGAAACTGGCGTGGGTGTACTCCTACTGCTAGGCTTTACCTTCTTCATGGGCATCATGATGTCCCGCCTGATTGGCTTCACCCTCAATAGCTACAGCAACGGTGCGACCCTCATCATGTTGTCCTTTGGCGGTACAGCAGCTATCTTCGCCACTATGGCAACTATTGCTACTGTGAGCAAGAGTGACTTTGCTGGCATGGGCAAATGGTTAATGGTGGGTGTATTGCTCTTGATCGTGGCTTCACTCGCTAACATCTGGTTGCAATTGCCTGCTTTGATGTTGACTGTGATGGTGCTGGCTATCGCAATCTTCTCCGCCTTCATCCTCGTTGACGTACAGCGAGTAATTAACGGCGGTGAGACTAACTACATCATGGCTACCTTGGCTATTTACTTAGATGTGTACAACGTCTTTACCAACTTGCTAGCCCTCTTGGGTATTGTTGGTGGCGATCGCGACTAAAAACTTTAGTGTGATGTCCTCTTAAGGCGCCTGCGGGCGCCTTTTTTATTCACTGCTTTTCTACTGATTTGTCAGTAGAAATTAGCTAGCTACAAACATACTCACCGCAAAAGCGAGTGCAATCAAAATCAATAGGATTGCAAAACTATCTGAGGTTTTCATGATGCGCTCCAGGGATCTTCAGTCGTTAACAGCAATATTTCACTGTACGATTTCAATCTACGCTCCTGAAAGGCAACGCTTTCACTGCACTGCACCGCATCTATGCGCAATGCACTACATTGGCGCTGGAATAGCCAAAAAAGTCTCTAAATCAGGGATTTAGAGCACCTTTGAGCGCTCAAAGACAGCGATTGACTCGACATGCGAGGTGTGTGGAAACATATTGACGATACCCGCCCCTTTGAGAGTGTAGCCGGCCTGATGACACAAGATGTCTGCATCTCTGGCTAAAGTTTTAGGGTTGCAAGAGACATACACAATGCGCTCTGGCAGCAAATCACTTTTCTGCAGATGCAATTGGGCGAGCGCTTTACTCATTTCCATCGCACCTTCACGCGGCGGATCCATTAACCAGCGCTCTGCTTTGCCCCAGGATGCAATGGTTTCGGTGGTGACTTCAAACAAATCACTTTGCATAAATCGGACCTTGCTTGGTAAACCATTATGTTCGGCATTAGCCTTAGCGCGAGTCGTTAATGTTTCTAGACCCTCAATCCCCAAAACCTGTTTTGCTTTGCGCGCTAGCGGCAAGGTAAAGTTACCAATCCCGCAAAATAAGTCGAGCACATGATCGGTTTCTTTGACTTCCAACAAGCGAATCGCTCTACTCACTAAAGTGCGATTCATCATGTGATTAACCTGCGTAAAGTCCGTAGGTTTAAATGGCATCTCGATTTCAAAGTCAGGTAGACGATAGCAAAGCTTGCCGGTCTCCGGGTAAAACGGAGCAACCGTCTCAATCCCTTTGGGTTGTAGCCAGATCCAAACCTGATGTTCATCTGCAAACGCTCGTAGGAGTTGCTCATCTGCTGTTGTTAAAGGCTGCAAGTTCCGAAAGACTAAAGCAGTAACGGGCTTGTTTTGCTTAGGGTCATCAGAATGGGGATCTGCTGGCTCGCCGACAGCAATTTCAATTTGTGGCATGCGATCAACAATCGATAAGCCCATGACCAATTTGCGCAGCTCAGGCAAGAGATCAGATACGTGCTGAGGCAAGATCTCACAAGCGAGCATGTCAGCAACATAGCTACTTTTGCCCTCATGAAATCCAATGAGTACAGTCCCTTTTTTAATTGAGCGATTGACTGCACTGAGTCGGGCACGATGGCGATATTCCCAAGTGGGGCCACCCATCGGGCGAAAAATTTCTTCGGGCTGTACTTTAGCGATGTGGCGCAAATCATCTTCGAGCACACGTTGCTTTATGGCGACTTGCGCACGAATATCTAAGTGCTGCATTGTGCAGCCCCCACAGACGCCAAAGGCTGCGCACTTGGGTTCTGCTCGAAAGACTGCAGGCTTGAGAATGTCGCGTACCTTGGCTTTACTAAAGCGGGCTTTATCGCTAGTGATGGTGTAGGTGACAAGCTCAGTAGGGAGTGCGCCTTGAATGAAGATGACTTTACCGCTCTGCCCTTGTTCTATTTCTGCTTCATTGGGTGTTAAACGGGCGATCCCTTGGGCGTCTAAATCAAGTGCTTCAACTCTTACTGGCTCAGTCACTTCAAGATTGACTGGCTTCTCTCCTCTACGCATCCGGTGCGAAACCTTGGAGATATTCTTGCCACTGACTACCGTTTGGCTCTCGAGCTTCTTTTTCTAGATAAGCTTTCACAAAATCAATCTCTTCTTGGTATTCCTCAAGAGAAAATCCGCCACGCAGTAATTGAAAGCGGCAATACATAAGATAGGTATTTACAACATCGGTCTCGCAATACCGCCGAATGTCATCGATCTTACCTTCTTGATAAGCAGGCCACACTTGACTGCCATCCATACCCATCTTTCCTGGAAAGCCGCAGAGCTTTGCCAAGCCATCTAATGGCGCATTGGCTCTGCCATTAAATTTAGCCAAAAGATCCATCATGTCAAGGTGACGCATGTGATAACGACTGATGTAGTTGTTCCATTTAAAGTCACGGCTATCAGCCTCTTGGCTCTCACCCATTTCCCAATAGCGTGGCGCCTGAATGTGATTTGCAAGCGCGCGATAATGCAAGACAGGCAAATCAAAACCACTACCATTCCAAGAGACTAGTTGCGGCGTGTACTTCTCAATTAAGTCAAAGAAGGCTTGCACTAACACCTTCTCATCATCTTGGGGTGTGCCTAAGGTACCCACTTTAATTTGCGGTGTACCCTCTTTGGTCGTTCTCCGAATCACACAAGAGATCGCAACAATTTTTTGTAAAAACAGGGGCAGAAACTCACTACCAGTTTTAGCGGCGCGCTCAGCCATGGCTTTAGCGGCAACTTCGGCATCGCTCATCGAATCTGGATAATCTTCCAGACGACGCAAACCTGCTACATCAGGAATGGTTTCAATATCAAAGACAAGAACGGTGGCCATAGCCTATTGCCTTATCGCCGCAGGCTTACTGCAAGTACGGCGTTGGATTGACTGGCTTGCCGTTGACGCGTAATTCAAAATGGAGCTTAGGAGAATTGGTATCGGTATCCCCCATCTCGGCAATCTTCTGACCCTTGCGCACGCTATCGCCTTCTTTTACCAAGAGTTTGCTGTTGTGTGCGTAAGCCGTGAGATAAGTGTTGTCATGCTTCACAATGACTAAGTTGCCATAACCACGCAAACTGTTGCCGGCATAAACGACTTTGCCATCAGAGGCTGCCAATATGGGCTCGCCCACTTTGCCAGCAATGTCGATCCCTTTATTGGTTTCGTTAAATTCGCTCGTCACTTTACCTTTGGCGGGTGAAGATAAACGAATGCCAGGCTCTGCCACCACTTCGGGTTTAGCAGGCTCTGCTGAAGCAGGGGCATCTACAGATTTTTTCTCAAGAGGTGCAGCGGGCTTAGCACTGGCTGGCGCTTTAACCAAAACCAGATCACCCACTTCAATCACATTGGGATTAAAGCCTGGATTGGCAGCAGTATTCCACTGGGCTACATCCCGTGGAGCCTGACCGTGATCTAAAGCAATACGCGCTAAGGTGTCACCCTTTTTGACGCGATAGTAACCAGGAGGCGCTGGCTCATACGCAACAGACCCCCCAGAGCGATCAGTCACATTCGCAGGTTTAGTGCGAGGAGTAGAGCATCCTGCGATCAGTACTGCGGATGCCAACAGGATTGTGATCAGAAAGCTGCTAGATACATTAGTCATGGAATGAGAGATAGGATTAACGAGTCGCGATTTCATACTACCCCTGATTGTAAGGGGACAAAAAAGACCCCGTCCAGCACAGTTCTTTGATAGCGTTGGGAGCTCATTCTCTCCACCATCACCAGTTGTTGCTCTTTTTCGTTTTTGGCAACCGGAGCTACCAAGCGTCCACCGATAGCCAATTGATCCAGCAAGGCATCAGGAATCCCTAAACCTGCCGCTGCCAGAATAATCCCGTCAAAGGGGGCGGCTTGTGGCAAACCCAAAATACCGTCGCCATAAATCAGGCGTAAATTATTAATCCGAAATGGGCGCAGTTTTGCCCTAGCCAGATCGTGCAGCGAACGAATGCGCTCAATGGAATAAACCTCATCGGCCAATAAACTCAGCACCGCTGCTTGATAACCACAACCCGTACCAATTTCCAGGACTTTGCCCAGGGGGTGTTTGGGTTTATGCAGCAACTCAATCATGCGCGCCACAACCGATGGCTTAGAAATCGTTTGCTCGTGCCCAATTGGTAATGCCGTATCTTCATAAGCTTGCGCGTGCAAACCCGCGTCCATAAATGCATGACGTGGAACAGTAGCAATCGCCTCTAATGTTTTGCCATGTTTTACACCGGCAGCATGTACTTTTGCTGCTAGTGCTTGCCGATAGGCGGCAAATCGCTCGGTGGGTGCCTTCAAGCGCGATCCCAACCATTCGCTCGCATCGCCGCTAAACGCGCGTGATGCGTTAAATCTAATTGCATAGGGGTAATCGAAATGCAACCATCAGTAATCGCATGAAAATCGGTCCCTTCGGAACCTTCCTTTACTTCGCCTGCCGCACCAATCCAATAAATCTTCTCACCGCGCGGGCTGTCTTGCACGACAACTGGCTGAGAGTGGTGGCGATTGCCCAAACGGGTCACACGCCAGCGATTGAGATTTGCATAAGGACGATTCGGAATATTGACGTTGAGTAAAGTTGCAGTGCCATCGTTATGCGAGAGCTTGGATGCCAACATCTGCACTACGACATCATGCGCTGCTTTAGCGGCATCTTCAATACGATTCCAGCCCCGATCAATTTGGGAGAAGGCAATGCCAGGCACACCAAACATCACACCCTCAATTGCCGCAGCTACTGTACCGGAATACAGCACATCTTCACCCATGTTCTCGCCTTGGTTAATCCCTGAGATCACTAGATCAGGTTTTTCATCCAAGAAACCAGTCATTGCCACATGGACACAATCAGTCGGGGTGCCGTTAATAAAGAAGAAACCGTCACGTTCACCGCCAGCCACACGATGAATCGAGAGCGGTCTTGAAAGTGTGAGTGAATTCGAAGCACCGCTATGGTTTTGCTCTGGAGCAATCACGGTAATACGACCTAAAGGGCACACCGCATTGACTAAAGCCAATAAACCAGGAGCCAAATAGCCATCGTCATTCGATACCAGAATATGGGGTTGTTTAGACATCACTACACCAGTCCTGGCTTGTGCTTTCCGCGTGATCTCATGGCTGCATAAATCACTGGTAACACTAATAAAGTGAGGACTGTTGTAGTCACCATACCACCCACAATCACCAGAGCAAGCGGACGCTGTGCTTCAGAACCAATTGAATGTGACAAGGCAGCCGGCAAGAGACCAAGTCCCGCTAACATTGCGGTCATTAACACAGGGCGCACACGTAATGCTGCGCCATCAACCATCGCATCCTTCATGGCGCCATGCTCTTCCGCTACGGTTTTATTAATATAAGAAATCAGAATCACGCCATCCTGAATTGCAATTCCAAACAGTGATAAGAACCCAAATAGCGCAGAAATACTCAAGGTTTCACCACCGAGATGCAAAGCGATGATGCCGCCAATAGCAGCAAACGGAACGTTGATCAATACAATGACTGCGTCACGGAAATTACCCAAGGCAGTCACAAGTAATAAGAAGATCGCCACCAGAGTTAATGGAATGATCACCATTAATTTTTGTTGTGCTGCCTTCATCTGATTAAACTGACCATCCCAAGCAATCATGTAATTCGTAGGCAAGGAGATGTTCTTTTCCACTAAGTACTTAGCATCTTCGACAGCGCTACCTAAATCACGACCACGCACACTAAAGATCACCGCAATGTAGCGCTTACCTGCTTCGCGGTAAATAAAGAAAGGACCATCGGTGAGCTGTACTTTGGCAACCATTGCCAAGGGTACTTTTTGACCGTTTGGCGTATCTACCAATAAATTAGAAACATCCGGAATGTCGTTACGACTAGCTTCATTCAAACGTACCGCAATACCAAAGGTTTTCTCATCTTCCAAGAAATTAGTAACGGGTGCACCACCAATGGAGTTAGCCACCACCGTCTGAATATCACTTACATTGACGCCATAACGCGCAGCCTTATCGCGGTCAATTTGAATATTTAAAGTAGGTTGACCTAATTCTTTGAGGATATTTTCATCCTCGATACCGCGCACTTTCTTGAGCTGCGCCACGACTTCGTGGGCTTTCTGACTCAAGACTTCGAGATCGGATCCAAAGATCTTGACGGAGTTCTCGCCCTTCACGCCAGAGAGCGCCTCATTGACGTTATCTTGAATATATTGCGAGAAACTGTAATTCACGCCAGGAATCTTATCGAGTTCAGCCTGCAAGTGTTTAATCAAGAGATGTTTATTAGTGCCTTTAGGCATCTCTTCCGGTGCTTTCAAATACAGACCGTACTCTTGGTTAAATACGCCCGTCGAATCTGTGCCGTCATCTGGTCGACCAATTTGGACTGCTACCTTTTCTAGTTCAGGCTGCTTTAGAAAGGTTTCGCGTAACTGGTTAGCGACTTTAATGGAGTAATCCAGATCTACTGTATTAGGCAGAGTCACCCGCAGCCAAATATTATTCTCTTCAAGCGTTGGCAAGAAGGCGGTTCCCAAACGGGTTGCGCTCAATAAAGTCAACCCAAGGATGAAAATAGAAACAGCGATGACATGGCGTGGATGATCCATCCAGTTACGCAACAAGGGGCGATAGCGCTTGAGCATCCAGGAAATAAACTTTGGTGGCTCATGATGAAAATTTTCACCAAAGACATAGGACATTGAGGCCGGCAGGAAGGTCAAACTCAAAATAATTGAAGCAACCAAAGCAAAGCCCATCGTGAAGGCCATGGGCTTAAAAATAATGCCCTCAACACCACCCATTAAAAACAAGGGTGAGTAGGCTACGATGATGATGCTAGTTGAATACACCATGGCACGTTGTACTTCGCTCGTTGCCAAAATGATGCTTTGATTGACCCGCTTACCACCCTCTTCCATATGACGCATCACATTTTCGGTGATGATCACGGCTGCATCCACAATCACACCAAAGTCAATCGCCCCCAATGAAATCAGGTTTGCTGGCACATTAAAGAGATACATCATGATGAATGAGAAACACAGTGCCAGCGGAATCACTGCAGCAACCACTGCAGCTGCGCGTAGATTACCTAAGAATACATAGAGTAATACCAAGACCATGGTGATCCCAAAGAACATGGTGTGCTTAACCGTGCCTACAGTGATGTCAAGAAGAACTTGACGGTCATAGAATGGTTTTACCTGTATACCAGGTGGCAAGATGTGATTATTGATATTGGTAACTTTTTCACGAACGCGAGCCAAGACTTCAGAGGCGTTCTCACCCCGACGTAAATACACAATACCTTCTACTGAGTCTGGATTGTTATCAAACTGAAAGAGACCCAAACGTGGTGCATTACCAATCTGTACTGTTGCCACATCGCCAATGCGCACAGGCACACCCTTATTTACAGCGATGATGACTTGTTTAATATCTTCAATATTTTTCAATAAGCCCACACCACGCACCACAAATTGCTGTTCACCACTAGGTAGTACACCGCCACCGGTATTGTCGTTAGCCTTAGATAAAGCCTCGATTAATTGTGGAACAGTAACGCCCTTGGACTGCAAACTCTCTGGACTCACAATCACTTGATATTGACGCACCTTGCCACCGAACGAAGATACATCGGCGATTCCTGGGGTCTGCTTGAGTTCTTTGTAGATTTCGTAGTTTTGTAGGGTCTTGAGGCGAGTAGGCGATGCGTAATCAGAAGTCACTTGATAGCGCAAGATCTCACCCGTCGCATCTGAATCTGGGCTAACACTAGAACTCACGCCTGGCGGGAACGTGACATTACCTAAATTGGTAATGAATATTTGGCGCACCTTAAACGGATCAGCGTTGTCATTAAATTTAAGTGTGACAACCGATAAACCAAAAAGAGATACTGAGCGAAATGCTTTTACACCCGGAATACCCGCTAAGGCATTCTCAACCGGAATGGTAACTTGTTGCTCAACTTCAGTCGTACTTCTACCAGGCCATTGAGAGATCGCTTGGATCGTCAGCGGCGCAACGCCAGGATATGGCTGAATCGGTAACTGTTTTAAGCTAAATGAACCGAGCACCAACAGCACCGCTGCGGCAAATAGAATAATGACGCGCTTATCTAAAACTCCCCGAATGAAGGAGGTAACAAAACTCAATTATTCCTCCTGCTTAGCAAAACGGTCGTTCAGTAAGACAGCGCCATCAGTTAACACTTTCATACCAGGCTCTAGACCTTCAGTAACTGCAAAACGCTTACCATCGAGGTCATACCCTTTTACAGCAAAGCGACGGAAAGTATCTGCACCCGTTTTGATGATGGCGTAACGCATCTCACGTACCCGTACAATTGCTGATTGCGGAACGACGACTGCCTCTGACTCACCCGTTTTGAGTCGGGCATTAACGTACATATCTGGGCGCAATAGTCCATCAGGATTTTCAACATCGCAGCGAATCAACAAAGCATGAGTCTCTGGGTCAATCGCCGGCGCAATGTAGTTAGCGGTAGCAATAAACTCTTTGTCTGGATAGGACTCTGAGCGCAGAATCATCGTCTGCCCTTTTTGAATCTTACGAATATCTTGCTCGTATACATTACCTAAGAACCATAGCTCTTTAGGATTAGCCAAGGTTACCAAGACATCGCCCGCATTCACAATTGAGCCGGGATCAACAGCGCGCTTGACGACTACCCCTTGTAATGGTGAGCGCATGACCAAGTTGTATTGAGTTTTTCCTGTCTTATCTAAAGACTTTATATCGCCATCACTCGCACCTAAATTACGCATCCGGTTTGCGGCAGCCTGTTGTGTGATTTGAGCATCCCCCAACAGGTCGCTCATTGTCTTATTGGCTTCCAGCACTTTGGACGTTTTTGATGACAGCAGATACTCTTGTTGTGCCGAGAGGAACTCGGGGCTGTACAACTCAATAATAGGCGAGCTCACTTCCACTTGAGCACCATCAAATGCGTAAATGCGCTCCACCCTACCAGGAGCCCTAGCGGAGAGCACTTTCGATTTTTCAGCATTAAATGCTAAACGGCCAGGAACCTTCAGCTCGACCGCAACTTGTACTTTTTGCGCATCTTGGAATACATAGATACTGGGATTGAGTTCCACGCCTGGCAACTTAAGCTCCATTGCGCCAGTACTTTCAATCGACAGTGATTTACTACTCTTCTCCAATTTGACTGGACGGTTCACGTTCACAAACAAACCAATCACAATACCGAGCATCAGAATAGATACGCAAATCAATATCAAGCGCAGGCGAGCGCGAGTCTCTAATGGCAATGCCCAGTAAGAGCGATGGATCTCATTCGTATTAGCTTCAATACGAGCGACAAACCTGTCCTTGAGCTTCTTAGCCTCTTCAGTAGCGCGCTTTAGGATGTTCAGTAACTTGTCCTTCAAAACAACTCCTTAAAAAGGTTCTTTGCCAGCAGATACCAGCAATACTGCCTGGGCCTGCATTAGATTTGCCTCAGCCAAAGCCAACTGCACCTCTAAATTACGCAACTGTGTCTGGGCAGTCAACAAATCATTAAAACCTTGACCATTATTGGAATATTGAACCAAGCCTACTTTATATGCTGCATCCGCCTGCGGGACTTGTCTCTCTTTTAAAAACTGGGTTTGAACCTTGGCCTGCTCATAAGCAGCATAAGCGGTATTGACCGCCAAAACAATCTGTTGGCGATTAGAAATGTTGCCAGCTTCAGCAGAGGCTTGATTGCGCTGCGCCTGCTCTACCCCATACTTCTCTTTGGTAAAGAAATATAGAGGAATAATCAGGTCTAATTCAAACTGGTAATACAAGGCACCGTTGTTCGATGCAAAGGGACCGCGTGGCGTATAGGAGGAACCAATCACCTGAAAATCTGGCAAGTACGCTTTCTTGGCAAGGTCCACACCCTTACGCGCTGCATCTAACTGCAAGGCAGAACTCTTTAAGGCTGGGTGACTACTCTCTGCATAGTCCTCTAACTCCACTAATGTTGGTACGCCGGTCATTGCGCGACGTACATCACCCCGCAGCACCAACTTTTCTCGAGAGTGTCGACCTACTAAAGTATTGATGTTGTTGATCGCTACTTGAAGCTGACGGTCAACGTTGAATTGATCTGCCTCGGCAGCACTTTGCGCAACTTGCGCATTCAGGTATTCAACATAAGCGGCAGCATTATTTGCATAACGTGCTTTGGCAACATTCTTAACCATCTCTAGGCGAACTACAGACTCCTTGAGAACTTGCAATTGTTTTTGTGCAGCGAGTGCGTTGTAGTACAAGCTTGAGAGCTGCGCACCCAATTGCAAATACGTTGCTTCAGACTGCGCTAGCAATGCCTCAGCATTGGTGTCGGCAATATTGGCTGCCAAACTTCGCTTACCCGGAAACTGAAACGGCTGTGCAATCGAGATGGCATTGTTATTACTCACGTTAGGATTAGTACCTGCAGCACCCAAAGCTAATGGGGATCCTACTGGCATGCCTGACCACACTAGTCCAACTTGAGGATTGGCAGGGGCTGCAATCTGAGGCACAGTTGCTTTGGCAGATAAGTAGGATTCACGCAAAGATGAGAGCTGAGGATTATTAATCTTCATCTCATTCCAAAGCTGACGCAGATCCATTTCAGTGGGACCGCTTGCAACAGGCTTGGCATAAATCTTGGGTGTATTGGCTTTTGTTACTGGCGCAAATAATTCATTTGCTTTAGAAGGCTTGTCTTGACCGCTTAACTGAGCACCAATTGAGGGCGGAGTACTTAATGGTGCATCGCTAGTTTGGACGGTGACACTTGCTGGCGGAGTATCACTACCAGTAGACTGAGCAAAGGCGGCAGAAAAAGCAGAAGCAAAGAGAGCAAAAGTGATTCTTTTGACTATGAATACTGCGCTAATTTTGCTTGTGCCGTGAATCAACAAATGCGGCCGCCTCTAGATCAATAATGCTGTTTTTATAGCCCCTGATGCAGATTTTGATCACGCATCTACCTGTTACAGGGGGTTTAAAGGATTATAGGGTAGAAAACGCAAATGTCGAATTATTGACGATTGCTATCTCTTTGATTCTAAAGATAATAATGAAGTCTTCAGGACGTCCACACCCCGCCAAACCCTTAAAACTCAGCATGAATCCTGAAAGACACGATATTTACAGGGCCACGGGCAGAGTTATAGGCAGGATTTTGAATATGCTGAAAGTTCACGCCGCCAAGAACATTTTTCACAAGCAGGGCGTTGTAGTACACCTCGCCGATACGCTCTGGGCGATAAGAAATAGTCTGCGATGCGCTCGCATAGTCACCAATAAAGTAAGACACGCCACCTGCTTGTAGATAGCCTCTTCTGTAACTCGATAGGCCGTTTTGCATCATCGAGATTCCGATACTATCGCTTGGACGACTCCAAGAAGTGCCATTCATACCCATACCCACTGAGACGGAGTTATCGGCTTCAGTGAAAGACATCGTTTCTGTATGACCATCGGATGTGAATGCGCGGCCATAGATACCCAAGTCATGAGTCAGCGCTTGTTCCCCATGAATACCAACACCCGTTTTGTATTGGTAGTTGTTACGTACGTTGTTAATCGCTTGCGTGCCTTGCGCATTATTAGCAATCACATAATTGCTTGCATCCTGAAAGCGCGCCAAGATCATTCTGTTGCGATAAGCTAAGACGCTCACCTTACCTGGCAGATCAGCAATATGGTGCTGACGCTCTACTTCCACCTGGTCACCGTAGGTGTTAAAGATTTGCCAGTTCAGATCACGACCATTGGGGTTTTTTGGTGCCAACATGCGTGAGGCGCGCAAGACCCAATTATTTAAATACCACTCGCCCGCCAAACCAGTACTGTAGCCACGGGCATCAGCAGCATAGTCATACGCCAGATAAGTCATATTGCCCCAGTTCATAAACTGGATGCGGGGATCTTTTGCATAACGACTATCGTCAAAAATATCTAAAGTAGAAAATTGACCGGCAGTAATCACCACTCGATTGCTGCTGACGGTTTGCGTAATTTGATTCGCATCATCCTCAAGCACCACCTTATCGCCCTCTTGGTTGATGGTATGACGCAAGAATGCGCGTGCAGAATAAAACTTGGCTTGAGCGCCACCCGCTTTGGTAGCCTCACCGTTTGTAAAGCCGCCAAGACCCGTTAGGCCAGAGAATGGCACACCAGAAATCACTTCTGGGTTGAAATAAAAATCGGTGTCAGGTGCCAAGCGCGCACCAAAGAACAAAGTACCAGACCAGGTATAGCTCATTGACTTCAGAGCACTCATACTATTAAGACCTGAATAGCTGGAGGTGAAATTGTTATAACGCTGATTGATATAAGTGCTTTGACCGTGAATATTGACGGGCAGACCAAAAATCTCACCTTCAGTTGGTAACCAAGAAAGGTCGTTAGCAAAACTGGCAATTTGGTCAGCGCCTGACCCTGCCCTCTGCGCAAACGCAGAAGCTCCAAGAAAAGTGCACAAAATGCTCAACAGGAGAAGGAGATAAAACTTGCGGATCATTCGCGATGTCTTTGGGTGCCAGTGCATCAAAACACTGGCTACATACCGGTAGAGAAAACTAGACCTTCACACCGAAGATTAAAACCCCAGTGTGGCGTAGCCCAAATTATCCCCAAAAAGGAGCAATTTACCTAGTTTTTATGTCTCAGGCATGACAAAAGTGTCATGCCTGGCGGGGGATGCGCCTCAGTCTTTGAGACCCAATAGTTTTGCTGGGTTCTTTTTCATCATCTTATCGATGTCTGTTTGTGACACACCTGCAGCTTTAACTGCTGCAATTTCATTCTCAACACCATCTGGTGGAGTCATCATGCCTTGCTGACCTAAGTCAGTTGAAAGTACTAAATGGTCTGCGCCAATTTCTTTGACCGCTTTAGCAACCACGGTGGCATCAACCTTTTCCCAATGCGTCATCCATTTGTACTGCGCTGTAGGACCGGTCATAAATTGCAGGTAGCAAATTTCAATATAGGCGCCCATGGAAGTGACTTGCTTAGCTTGCTCCCAAGATAGGCCTGGGATATTGGTTAGGCCATGGGTAATTAAAATATTTTTCACGCCCAATTCTTTTGCGCGCTTGACTACTGCCACTACTTCTTCTGCAGAGATGTGACCTGTCGCCAGAATCAAATCCTCACGAGCAATGATTTTTAATACTTCTTCAAGCTCTGGTGTGACTTGGCCATTAGGCGCAACCACGATGCCAGATTGGTTCTTATCAACTAAGGTCTTGACATGCTTATCAGAGTCAAAGGTAGGTAGCCATACCACTTTGCCGCGACCACCAGACATCCGGTGCATCCACTCCACTGCAGAAGGATTTACACCGCCAACGGATTTATTTAGAACAATACCGCCCCACACTTCAATGCCGGGGACTTGTTGCATTACTAAAGCAGCGCGATCATTGGTAGTGACCACATGGTTTTTAATCACAATACCGCGCATACCTTTGCGACGAGCAATAGTGGCTAACTCGTAATCGGTTAAGGATCTACCAAATACATCTGGATCAGGATGCACGTGCATATCAATCACACCTGCTGCAGGACTCACTTTTGGTGGTGGCGGCGGAAAGCCTACTTGTGCCTGAGTCATATTTGAGGTCAATATCAAACCAGCACTCATTAAGCCGGCTACTAAGACCTTGGTGGACTGAAATTTACGCATGAGTCATCTCCCTGATTAAACTACTTTTTTGTAATCAGTTGACTCTAATGCATCTATCGCAAAGGGTATTTAAGTAGTTCCCCTAGGCGATGCGGTCATACAGTGTCTAGCAGCAACTCATCCAAATAAGTCACTGTGACTTCCCAAGCGAGCAAGTCTCAATGTTTGATGATCGGGCTTCTTATAAATCAGTAGGACATCGGGCTTAATATGACATTCACGATGACCTTGCCACTCACCAATCAAATAATGGTCCCGCGAATGAACTGGCAATATTTTGTCTAATCTCAAAAGGTCTATGGTTACCAATAGAAGTTGCTCAATATTATTTTTATGTTTTGGGTTTGCATAGATTCGTTTGAAGTCTCTTTTAAATACAGAAGATCTTTCAATCATCCGCATGTAAATCCGCCATCAGTGCTTTACTGGTTTTAAAACGTTTACCTTTTCCCGCCTCGAGCTCGGCTATTGCTTTTCTGGTCCTGGCATTGGGAACCTTTACAGCAAAGGGTAGTTGCTTTTCATCTGCTATTCGCAACATCAGCATTCGAATTGCATCAGAGATAGATAGGCCCATTGCCTCAAGCGCATCGGAAGCCCTGTTCTTTGTGGCCATATCAATCCTGGCCCGGACATAAGTATCGGCAATAGTCATTTGTCTCTCCTTGCAAAGGGAATATACGAAGTATCATTATGTAGTCTCATTGTGACTACATTTTAACACAAAATGAGCCATAAAAAAGGGGGCTCAGAGAGTGATAGAAGGACGATACAGCTGCGAACTTATTCGTACCGGAACAACGCTTGCTTTAATGCTTATCGCTTCAAATCACGATAGAAGTTTTCGTGAACCCCATACCCCATCAGCACAAGCTTAGATCCATCAAGACTGACGGAATAAGCTAACAACATCTGCTGCGTTAGATGTCTAAATTTAAATACCTGGATACCTGTTAAATCGCCTTTTTTCATCTCACCCTGAGATGGGTCAGCAACTATGCTCTTGACGGTATCATCAAGAGTCTTTTTCTCAGCAGGCGATATCTTCTTAATAGCCCTATCAAATCTAGGTGTCGTAAATACAATCATCCGAATTTATAGGGATTTAGATTGCCAACCTTCACCTCTTCGATGCTGACCAACATATCCTGCAACATATGAACTGGTAAGTCAGGATTCTCCTCTGCGACTTTACCTAAACGAGCCCAATACTCAATCTGCTTAGGAACGGAGCGATGCATTGCCTGTGCATAAGGCTTTGCATCCTCTACTAAAAGATCAGATAACTTGATAGCTATAGCCATAATTACCCCTCAATAAATATAGATGTAATTTAACACAAAAGGTTGCAATTTGCAACCTTTTGGCATTTGAGGAATTTAGGAAATAAAAGACTAACGACGATCCATGAGAGCCCTGGCCAAGGTACCTGCATCCACATACTCGAGCTCCCCACCCACCGGAATACCGCGTGCAATACGTGTGACCTTAATGCCTTTGGCTTTTAGCACTTCACCAATGTAATGGGCTGTTGCTTCGCCCTCACTCGTAAAGTTCGTTGCTAGCACCACTTCTCGAATCGGCACACTAGTATCTGGGTTCTCTATACGAGTGAGTAAGCGATCAAAATGAATTTCATTAGGACCCATACCATCGAGTGGTGAGATGCGACCCATGAGGACAAAGTAATTGCCCTTAAAACTCAAAGTCTGCTCTACCATCACTTGGTCAGCAGGCGTTTCTACAATACACAGCAGTGATGGGTCACGACGACCATCAGAGCACGTGCTACAGATTTGCGTTTCTGAAAAAGTATTACAACGGGCGCAGTGACCAACGGTCTCGACCGCTTCGCCTAATGATTGAGCAAGCACTGCTGCGCCATTGCGATCATGCTGTAATAAATAAAAGGCCATGCGCTGAGCCGATTTAGGACCCACTCCAGGCAATACCCGCAATGCCTCGATCAAGCGACCGAGTGCATCTTGAGGTGCTTCTATGCGCGCCATCTATTTAGGTAGTGAAGAAAAAACTAACAAGGTCAATTAGAACGGCAACTTAAAGCCCGGAGGCATTGGCATGCCAGCAGTAGCGCCTGACATCAATTGCCCGCTAGCCGCTTCTACTTGCTTAAATGCATCTGTATAAGCAGTAACGATTAAGTCTTCTAACATCTCACGGTCATCCATTGCGCCTGGATCAATCTGCACCCGCTTGATCTCGTGCTTACCAGAGACGGTCACCTTGACTAAGCCACCAGCAGCTTGACCAGTAACTTCTAGCGCAGCCAATTGCTCTTGCGCTACTTTCATCTTCTCTTGCATCTGCTGAGCCTGTTTCATGAGACCAGCAAGTCCACCTTTCATCATCGCTTTATTCCTCAGTACTTATGTTGATTGCTTATGTTGATTACTTATGTTGCTTACTATGATTAATACTTATGAATGAATTTAAAGAGGCCAGATTACAGTGGCTTGACTGAGCCACCAACGACTTTAGCGCCAAACTCTTTTTCTAATTGCTGAATAAAAGGATCGGCAGCAATCAATTGCTCAGCATTCATTCTTTTTTCTTGATGAATCTGTGCATCTACTTTGGCAACCGTCTTACCTTCTACTTCACCTTTTTCAATCACGATCTTGACTGTCTTACCAAAGTGCGCAGTCAGTGCATCAGCTAGGCGGGCGATAGAAGCCTCGGAGGCTAACTGCGGCATTGGAGTCAGAATGCTTGCTTTCACAGCCGCAGGGGAATCTGCCCAATCTTGTAACTCTGTCTGAAATGCCAATTGCTGCACTAAACCTTTGACTGGTAACTGACGCATCAAGCTATGCCAATCGGGACGCTCGGCAGGGTTACCAACTGCGCTAGCGGCAGCGACCGGGGCAGTTGCAATAACAGGAGTAGGAGTAGAAGCAGAAGCAGAGGCAACCGACTTAGCGCTTGCAGATGCTGGCGCTACTTTAGCGGCAGGCGCAGAAGCTACAGAGGATGAACGGGCAGTATTAACTGGTGGTGCCGATGGTGCTGAAGGTGTGGGAGTAGAACCTCCTCCACCACTATTACTATTTCCAGGACGAAACGCCAGCATGCGCAAAAGTGTCATGGCAAAACCAGTTTGCTCATCGGGTGCGAGCGATAGGTCAGGACGGCTTGTAATCGTAATTTGGTAGAAGAGTTGTGCTTCTTCTTTGGTGAGTTGTCCTGCTAAGCGACGAATCTCACCTGCTTCTGGCCAATCCTCTAAGACAGACTCTGGCACGACTTGGGCTGCTGCAATTTTTTGCAACAAGCTAGATAAGTCTTGTAACGCCAATGAGAAAGACATGCTGCGCTCACCCATTTCATTGGCAACTGCCAAAAGGCTTGCGCCATCTTTGGCAATGATGCAATCTAAAATCCGAATGAGGTATGCATCATCTAATGTGCCGAGCATACCGCGCACCGATTCTTCGGTGACCTTACCTGCAGCATAAGCAATTGCTTGATCTGTGAGTGATAAAGCATCGCGCATCGAGCCTTGCGCTGCTTTTGCTAAAACACGCAGTGCATTAACTTCATAGGTGACTTTTTCTGCGGCGAGTACTTTCTCTAAGTGCTCAACGATCAGTGGTACTGGCATTTGCTTGAGATTGAACTGCAAGCAACGCGACAAAATGGTCACAGGGATCTTTTGTGGATCCGTAGTAGCTAGAATAAATTTAACGTGCTCTGGCGGCTCTTCTAATGTTTTGAGCATGGCATTAAAGGCATGATTGGTGAGCATATGCACCTCGTCAATCATGTAAACCTTATAGCGACCATTACTCGGTGCGTAGGCTGCTTTTTCCAGAAGTGCAGCAATATCATCTACACCGCGATTACTCGCTGCATCCATCTCGATGTAGTCAACAAAGCGACCTTCATTAATCTCTAAGCAAGATGGACATTTGCCGCAAGGCTCTGAAGTCATCTTGCCCGATCCATCCGATCCTGTGCAATTGAGCGCTTTAGCCATAATGCGCGCAATCGTGGTCTTACCGACTCCACGAGTACCCGTAAAGAGCCACGCATGATGTAAGCGACCCTGATCTAAAGCATGGGTTAAGGCTTTCACCACATGGTCTTGCCCCACCAATTCGGAGAATGTTTTAGGGCGCCACGAACGGGCTAATGCCAGTGCTGTCATGTCCTACATTCTAACAAGCTAAAATGGAAGAGGATGGGCCTCCCCGCATGGTGGGTTGGATAACCTGGTCAGGTCGGGAACGAAGCAGCCAAACCCAATTTCTGCCAGTGCCGGGGGTTTGGCTCATCCACCCCCAGCCTGCCATTACTGCCATTACAAAGTGAGATCAAACATCCCTAATTGATGGGAATATAGGTCTGAGGTTTATTGAGATCGTAAAACTGCACCTCTTTGGCATTGGGATCAATCTTCTTAAAGTCAAACGCCAACACATTGGTGCTTTCAAACATCTTGACGTAATACATCCGATTTTTATTATCAGCAACCACAGTCCATTCTGTAATCTCAATGCCACCTGCCCCGCCACCATAAGCATTGCTTGCAGGCAAGCTAATCGCACCAGGAGGAATATCAAAGCTACCCAGAATATGCCAAGCGGTATTGGTATGCTGAGCAGTCGAGTAAGTAGTTGGTACGGACTTGGTTAAAAATAGCGCACGAATAAAGCGACTCGGACTGAGGTAGTCTCCTGGTAGGCCATGCAAACCGCTACCTGAGCTTGGTGGAACAAAACTAGCGCCATTAACCACCAAAGCATTGCGCTCAACATTGGTCAGATTTGCGTAGTTACCAATATTGTTGAGCTGCTCTCGAAAGGCAGGATCATTGGTCATCACCCCAGTTGGGTTATCGGTCATCACTAACTCGCCTTTCAGATACTCAATAACTAGGCTCTTACCCATCGCATCATGCAAGGTCATGCGGACAGGTGCCGATTGATTATGAAATGCCGGAATGATGGAGCGATTCACCAAAATCTTTGGAAAGCCGGCTTTGACTTCATCAATCGTTGCATAGTTGGTCAAGGCATAAGTGAGCATCTGCACTGACGCAATACTCTTCGCGGAATCGGCTGCTGGCACCGCCTGAAATACCGCGGTATTGGGAGCATTGAGTAAGCCACCGACCAAACCTTTTTCATTCATACCATCAACGAGTACTGGCAAACCCAAACCATTCATACCAGCGGCGGTATATTTAGCCGTCCAATTAAGACCTGTACCGGGTTTGCTATCCACGCCCACACCTTGCATAGCCGTATTTTTAGGAATAAGGGTGAGCTGCGACTTGAGCGCTAAACCAAACTCCATCGTTCTGCCATACACGTAACCGTTGTCATTGCCTTTGAGCAAAAAGCTTGTACAGGCATTACTGATTAAAGGTGTAAATGCCAAAGAAGCGCACACGCTAGTGGCGACGATTTTCTTGGTGAGTTGATTCTTCCAATTTTGTTTAACTTGATTTTGCACAGCTACCCCTTTTGTTGAAATGAGATGTTCTAATATTTTTACAGAAAGCAAAAGCGCGCTTAGGAATTGAGCGGATATTGGCAATGAATCGCCGGTCTATTAACTGGGCTATTGATATAGACCCATAGAGTTGCCAAGATCACGATAACCGCTAGCGCGAAGTATTTAGTTTTAGCTTGATTCATAGTGATTAGATTAACACTAGAATAGTTCAGGCATCGAGCTCGATCTTAAATAAGCTGCATGTGATCTGAAAGACTGGCTTCACCAGCCCCTTAATGATCTAGAAAATTATGGTCGATGAGTCAAAAGCCAATCTTTAAGCGCTAAATCAATTTTTGTTTGCCAACCCGCACCCGCCGCTTTGAATTGCTCTATGACTTCAGCCGATAAACGAATCGTTGTGAGTTTTTTGGGAGACTTACTCACGCTACCGACGGGTCTGCCACGCAATCGTTTCGCAAAAGCCTCTCGACCTTCACTTTCAGAAACAATCTTGCCACCTATACTCCACACAGCGCGCGCTAGATCCTCATCTGTTAACTCTGGGGCATCATCAGGATCAACCCACTCAACGCTGGTATTTTTTCTTTTCACGTTCATTTGCCTTCCTCATCGAGATCACTCTCATTTTCTTGTCACGCTTCGTCCAGACAAGCACAGTGAGACGATCATCTAAAAATCCGTACGTTATATAACGATGCTCACCATAATGACAGCGGGCATCCTCAATAGTTGCTGCAGCATCGGCAAAGACCTCTTCTGCACGAGCAAAATCCAGGCCACGCGCTATAAGAGTTTGTAAACGTTTCTGCGGATCAAACTCTATTGATCGATTTAATTGTAGTAACAAATTATTCGGCAATCAAGTAATTATTTGTAAATACAAACAATTAAAGAATGTGGAGGGTGCGCAGAATTCCCCAAATCATCCAAATGATTGCCAAAACTAGGACAGTTCGAGCGTCAAGCTGGATCTTGAATAGTTGTAACTGTCTGTGAGAACACTCAATAGATACGCGCAAAACTAACCTCCTATATAGAAGGTTTCAGCGTAGAGATATCACAAGGTAATAAATAGGGATGAAAGATGAATTGAGTGTAGGAAAGGAATTAAGCTTCCTACGCTCAATTCCTAAAGATTGCTTTTACAAATCTAAATGGCTGTCAAATAACTTATTACGGGTTGTTGTGAAACTATGAACCAGAGTAGAGGTGGAAAAGTTCTTGCTTAGAATGAGTTTGGGAAATGGAATAGTATTAAAAGTAATAAGTCATTACATACGCCCCCAATGTCGAATACAGGAAAACCTTGCCCTTTCTGCACTCTGCCTGCTGAGCGGATCATTAATTCCAACGCATTTGGGGTGACGATTCGAGATGGCTTCCCCGTCTCACTCGGCCATACATTAGTGATCCCCAAAAGACATGTTGGCTCCTGGTTTGAAATCAGCCAAGAAGAGCAGCAAGCCTTAATGGAGCTACTCACAAAAGCTCAAAAAGTTCTGGAACAAGAATTTAATCCCGATGGTTACAACATTGGAATTAACGATGGGCCGGCAGCTGGCCAAACGGTTCCTCATTTGCATATGCACCTCATTCCAAGATATAAGGGCGATCAAGAGGATGCTAGAGGTGGAGTGAGATGGATTATTCCTGAGAAAGCGAAGTATTGGAAATGAGTTCCGCGCCATCAGCCGAAGAGCAACTAGACTTCCTTACAAAAATCCAAAGACTCTTTAATGAGAGTGACTTTAGCTCTACTTATAAATACGCCCTTCTCATTTCTCTAGCGGACCTGGCAATTGAACTAGGCAAAGAGGATGACTCCCCGCTTGAATTGAGCAATAGACAAGTCGCCGAGAGATTTATTGAGCTGTATTGGCAACAAGCTACTCCCTATAAGACTTCAGAATCAAATGAAAGTGGCATTCTTTTCCAAAACAATGGTACTCAGGCTGCAATTGTTAAGGCCATTAGTGAATTCAGGCAGCAAAACAACTGCAATTCTTCGCAGACCGCTAAGCGCTCAAAGGAATATAGGAAGTTAGTGACTTCGGTTGCCTCAACAGCAGCAAAGCAGCCAATTAACTACTTACAAAATGTTGGTGGAGGAACCCTGCCTTTCTTATATGAGCGCAATCCGAACTCCATAACCCTTAAATCTGGGGTCGCCTATTGCTTGAGAAGATTCCAGCCATTAATTCAGCAGTTAGCTAGAAGTAGGTGGACTGACTTCATTAAGAAGAATACGAAAAACATTTCAATCCTCGGAGAGAAAGACGATCTCAACAGTTTCTTATTTGAAACCTCAAGAAAAACTCTAGCCTTCGTATGTAAAGGTCTAAAAGAGCTTTATGGAAACAAATGCTTTTATTGCAATAAATCAACATCAGAGCTTGAGGTTGATCACTTCATCCCCTTCTCCCTCTATCCCAGAGATTTAATGCATAACTTTGTCTTGGCTTGTCCCGCATGTAATAGAAGCAAATCAGACACCCTGGCTGCGAAAATGCATTTAGATAAGTGGGTTGAATTGATTACCAACAATTCCGAGGCGGTTGCAAAGATCGGGGAGCAAGCTGGAGTTTCTTCTAACTTGGAAACTAGTCTTGCGATTGCTAAATGGGGTTATGAAAGCGCTACCCTAAGTAATGGACTCACATGGAATAAGCAGGGCTCTTACGATAAACCAGACTAACTCTTCAGAAATAAATCTGGAATCTAGCTGGCTACTGAACTAATTAGCCACTAGAAAAATACCCCCTTCATACTTGAAGGGGGTGTTATCTGATTTAATGCAACAGCAGTTGATTCATGCGCTTGACAAAACTGGCCGGATCATTGAGCTGACCGCCTTCAGCCAATAAGGCCTGGTCAAACAAGAGATTGGTCCAATCATCAAAATGCTGATCATCGCCTTTGAGTTTTGCTAGCAATGGATGCTCTGGATTAATCTCCAATATGGGCTTCATATCCGGGGCATTTTGTCCTGCTGCTTTGAGCATGCGTAGTAAGTTACCAGAGAGCTCATTCTCATCAGCAATCAAACACGCTGGGGAGTCTGTTAAGCGGAAGGTCACACGCACATCTTTAACCTTTTCCTCCAAGACTTTTTTCATGCGCTCAACTAAGTCTTTGAACTGCTTCTCAGTCTGCTCATGCTCTTTCTTTTCTTTTTCGTCACTCAGACTTCCTAAATCTAAGCCGCCCTTAGCAACGGATGCCAATTGCTTGCCATCAAACTCAGTAATGAAGGAAAGCATCCACTCATCAACACGGTCAGATAACAAGAGGACTTCAACGCCTTTCTTGCGGAAAATCTCTAAATGCGGACTGTTTTTAGCTGCGTTGAAAGTTTCACCCGTGACATAGTAAATCTTATCTTGGCCTTCTTTCATACGCGAGACATATTCAGCTAAAGATACTGTCTGCTCAGCCGAATCAGTATGGGTGCTGGCAAAACGAAGGAGCTTGAGAATACGTTCTTGATTTGCTTGATCTTCGCCAACGCCCTCTTTGAGCACTTGGCCAAATTGCGTCCAGAACGTGCGATATTTTTCTTTCTTAGCCTCATCTTGATTATTAGCAAGTTCTTCAAGCATGCTCAGCACTCGCTTGGTAGAGCTTTCGCGAATAACCTTAATATCACGAGACTCTTGCAAGATTTCGCGGGAGACGTTTAGTGGTAAATCAACTGAATCAATCACGCCCGTGACAAAGCGTAGATACATTGGCATGAGCTTTTCAGCGTCATCCATAATGAAAATGCGTTTGACATACAGCTTGATACCGCCACGCTTATTGCGATCCCACAAATCAAACGGGGCTTTGCTCGGCACATAGAGTAGCTGGGTAAATTCACTCCTACCCTCCACTCGATTTAATGAATAGCACAGCGGGTTTTCATAATCATGCGATAGGTGCTTATAAAACTCGTTGTACTGCTCTTCTGTAATTTCTGACTTGTTACGAGCCCATAGCGCGGAAGACTGGTTAATGCTTTCTAACTCATCCTTTATAACCTGCTCTTTTTTATCAGCATCCCACTCCTCTTTACGCATCTGGATCGGCAATGAAATATGGTCTGAGTACTTGCGAATAATCGATTTAAGCTGATAGCTATTTAGGAAATCATCCTCTTCTTCGCGTAAATGTAAGGTAATAGAGGTGCCACGCTGCGGACGATCAATCGATTCAATCGTAAATTCACCAGAACCATCTGATTCCCAGCGAACGCCATCAGCTGCAGGCAAACCAGCGCGACGGGTATCCACGGTAATGCGATCAGCAACGATAAAGCCAGAATAAAAGCCTACACCGAACTGACCAATGAGGGCGGCATCTTTTTGCTGATCTCCAGAGAGCTTGGAAAAGAATTCTTTGGTGCCAGAACGGGCAATCGTGCCCAGGTTATTGATCACCTCTTCTCTACTCATGCCAATGCCATTGTCGGTAATGGTGAGGGTTCTGGCAGTCTTATCAAACTCGACTTTAATCTTGATGTCAGGGTCATCGCCATGCCAATCGGGGTGGGCAATACCTTCAAAACGCAACTTATCAGCAGCATCGGAGGCGTTAGAGATGAGTTCGCGTAGGAAAATTTCCTTATTGGAATATAAGGAGTGGATCATCAACTGCAGAAGCTGCTTTACTTCTGCCTGAAATCCTAAGGTTTCTTTAGTAGCAACAGTCATTTTTAGAATCCCATAAAAATATGAACTTTTAGGTATTTGGGGATGATTTTGCCAATTTCAAGGGCATTGCAAGATTACTTAGGCCGGCTTGTCACCTTGCAAGGTAATTCTGAGCATTAATCTTTCAAAGCCGTGATAGTCATTAATTGGGTTGTGCAATACACAGCGGTTATCCCAAAGCGCAATGGCATTTTTAGTCCAAGAAAACCGGCAGGTAAATTCAGGCTTGATTTGGCGCTCAAAGAGAAAGTTCAGTAAAGGCTGGCTTTCTTCTGGGCTCATCCCTTTGATGCCAATAGTATGAGCAATATTAATAAATAGGGATTTCTTACCAGTTTCAGGATGGGTTCTGACAATGGGATGCTCGGCTAGTAGCACTTCATTCGCTTTTGCGCTGCCATCATTTTTGATGCGATCTTCCCGCGTTTTAGAAACATCTGCCTTAGCTGAACTGCTAATACCAATCAGACCATCGAGCAATTGTTTCATCGTGCTAGATAAGGACTCATAAGCTAAATACTGATTGGCAAACATAGTGTCGCCTCCGTAAGGCGGAATTTTTTGAGATAGCAGCATAGAAGCCTTGGGGGGAACCTTGAGATAGGTAGTGTCCGAGTGCCAAATACCGCCAAAATTAACTTTCTCATGTTTTAATTTTTTCACTTCAATAATCATGGGGAATTCATTAAGTCCTTTTACAAAAGGATACTTAATGGGCTTACCTATTAAGCGAGCAAAATTGAGAAAATGTTTTGCGTCAATATCTTGATTACGTAAAAAAATTACTTGGTGATCTAAGAAAGCTTGTTTAATCGAATGAATTTCTTCTGAAGAAAGTTTCTGTTTCAAATCGATGCCACTAATCTCTGCACCTAAAGCACCAGAAATTTTTTTGATCGTTATATTAGCCATTTAGGGACTCCATCATCACTGCATAGAATTCGAATAAAGGAATGATTTCCCCATTCTTTATTTCTCAATTACTTTGAGTATACTGATTCAAATCAACCAGTTAAGCACCTGCTAAAGGAAATACTACATGAGATTAGGAATACTAAAAAAGGTCATTTTCTCTGCCCTACCTTTCCTTTTTATTGGTGGACCTATCTCAGAGCTGCGGGCAGATGAGTTCCCTAGCAAGCCCGTGAAGATTTTGGTTCCGCAAACACCTGGCGGCGCCTCAGATGCCTTAGCAAGAATTGTGGCTCAGAAATTAGGTGAAAAGTGGCAGCAATCGGTAGTGGTTGAAAATCGCCCAGGCGCTGGTGGTAATGTAGGAATGGAGTTTGTCGCTCTCGCACCTGCAGATGGCTATACCTTGCTGATGAGTTACGCAGGTTCTCACGCTATTAATGGCGCCCTTTATAAAAATTTACCGTTCAATGTGGAACGGGACTTCACCCCCGTCGCCACACTTGCAGTTTTACCTTTTGTCCTCACCAGCAAACCTAACGCACCTTTTAAATCAGCCAAAGAATTAGCGGAGATGGGTAAAACAAAAATCTTCACTTTTGGTTCTGCCGGTAATGGATCAGTCAATCATTTGCTGGGCGTGATGTTCAATACCACTGCTGGCATCAAGATGGAGCACATTCCTTATAAAGGTGCTGCTCCTGCCATGCAAGATTTGATGGGTGGACAAATTGATATCGTATTTACTAGCTTACCCTCGGTTGCAGGATCAATTAAGTCCGGAACCCTGCAAGCAGTTGCAGTGACTAGTGGTGTGCGATCCAAAAACTTTCCTACCATTCCAACTATTGCAGAATCGGGTTTTAAAGATTTTGATGTCACTCCCTGGTTTGGCTTATTTGCTCCAGCAAAAACGCCGCCCAATGTCATTCGCAAAATCAATCAAGATGTAGCGGAGGTTCTGCGAAATCCTGAAGTCATTGAGAAATTTAATTCTCAGGGTGCCGATCCTTTCATCACGCAACCCAACGAATTTGCCTTAATCGTCAAAAAAGATATTCAGAAATGGGGAGAAGTTGTCAGAACCTCAAAGGCGCAGATTGATTAATAAGCGAGATTCAGATGAGTTGCTTTTATTTTTCAAAGCTTCTTCTAGCTAAGTCATTTGATATTGTATTTCCGCCCTCTTGGATTACCAAGCATGCAACAATCGGCATCGCATGAATCAAGGTATGTTTTGCTTTACTCTGCAGCACAAAGGCATCAAAACTAATTTTTTGTATTAAGATCATTCGAACGATAAGCTTTGAACCATAAGCTGAAGATGAGGGTATATGCTTTCCGCGCAAGATAATGCATTTCTGGTCACTAGTGAACCCAATACGCCGATGGGTAATTATTTACGCTGCCATTGGCATCCGGTAGCTCTTTCAGAAGAAGTAGCAGCGCCGGATTGCCCTCCTATTCGCGTCAAAGTCATGGGTGAAGACCTATTACTGTTTCGGGATACCAATGGCAAAACCGGTTTAATCGAACCATTTTGCGCACACCGTGGCGCAGATCTTTTCTTTGGTAGAAATGAAGAGTGTGGCATTCGCTGTATCTATCATGGCTGGAAATACGACATTCACGGTAACTGTATTGATATGCCCAATGTCCCTAAAGATGCTGCCTATCATGGGAAGATCAAAATTAAAGCGTATCCCACGCAAGAGTTTGCTGACATGGTTTGGGCTTATATGGGTCCTGCAGACCTACAACCCAAAGACGTTCCCCAACTTGAAGTTGGCCTTGTTCCCCCTAATCAACGCTATGTCACTAAACGCTTAATCGAGTGCAATTGGGTGCATTCGATGGAGGGCGCATTAGATACTGCGCATTTCTCGTTTTTACATATGCCAGCCCCAGCATTTCTTAAAGACGACACTACGAATATTGCTGCTGATGAGAAACGCATCCGCTGGTTGCGCAATGACCCAGCCCCCCGTTTTAAGATCATTGAACATGCCGTGGGCTTTCTGATTGGTGGCGCTAGAAATGCTGATCCAGGAGACCACTATTGGCGCCTTACTCAATACATGTTGCCAACCCATTCCATCACTCCTTCAGCAATGCCCAATGAAACCTACTATGGTTACTCTTGGACGCCCATCGATGATCATCATTGTTGGATGTATGTCTATGCTTGGCATCCAGAACATCCCATTCCTGATGAAGAACGCAAAAAATATATCCAAGGTGGTTATGGGCAATTTGCAAAACTAGGCCCAGGCTATGTCCCTCTGCGCAACCGCAGCAATCAATATCTGATGAGTCGTGAAGAGCAAAAAACAATTACATTTACCGGAATTTCAGGAATTGCTGAGCAAGACCAGATGGCTCAAGAAAGTCAGGGCTATATTGTTGACCGCACCAAAGAAAATCTATCACCTACTGATGTTGGCATCATTCGTTTTAGAAAAATCTTATTAGAAGATGCGAAGGCTTATGCCAATGGCAAGAAACCGGAGTCTCCTCACCTGCCTGATGAATATTGTCTACGCGGCGGTGGAGCGCATACGAAAGCCAGTTTGTCCTTAGAAGAAGTAATGCAAGAGCGCTTTGACTCCACCACGGGAAAGGTTCATGATGCCAAGCACTAATATTTTTACTGTACTTTTTTTTAGTCTGATTACCTGCTTCTTTAGCATAAGTAGCTTTGCCCAAAATTATCCCAATAAACCCGTGACAGTAATCGTGCCTTTTTCTGCTGGCAGTGCTAGTGATGTGGTAACTCGTGTATTACTAGATAAGGTGAGTAACAATACTGGCACCCGTTTTGTATTTGATAATCGCCCGGCAGCAGGCGGTAATGTTGGAACTGCAGCGCTGGTGCGAGCTGAACCAGACGGCTATACGATTGGAATTAGCACCTCTGGCCCCCTGGCGATTAATAAAATCTTAAATCCGGATCTGGGTTACGACCCTGAAAAAGAGATTCAAGGCATCGCTGTGTTTGCAGTGTTGCCAAATGTGATTGTGGTGAGCTCAACCCTCAATATCAATACTCTTGGTCAGTTAAATGACTATGTACGAAAAAATCCTGACGTAGGTTATGGTTCTGTTGGTAACGGCAGCTCTCAGCACTTAGCCGGCGCCTACTACGAACAACTTGTTGGCGCCAAAATGTTGCATGTGCCCTATCGTGTTACCGCCAATATGGTGACCGATCTGGTAGCTGGTCGCGTTCCAACGAGTTTTCAGTTATTTCCCAATGTCGTTGGACAAATTAATAGTGGCAACGTCAAAGCACTAGCGGTTGCCTCTAATAAACGCTTAGCCGCTATTCCCGATGTGCCCACCGCCGCTGAAGCGGGCCTCAAAGGCTATGAATCTGCTGCTTGGTTTGCGCTCATTGCACCCAAAAACACCCCAAAATCTATTTTAGATAAGCTCAATAAGGATGTGAACCAAGCCTTGTCTGACCCCACAGTGCGTGCGAAGTTTTCAGAGCTTGGGGCAGAACCGATGATTGGCCCACCAGAAGATCTCAATAATTTGATGGCATCTGATATTAAGAAGTGGACTGCGATTATTAAAAAGGGTGGTATTACTTTAGAAAAATAATCTGCAGGCGGGATTACTCTTTTTTAAGTTCAGCCGACTGCACTACTGGTCGCAAACTAACGAGTTCTTTGGCAATAAATCCAGTGGCGGCAACTCCCGTGAGATTGGTAATGGGCTGAATGGATATTGAGTTTAATTTTTCTAATAACTCTGGGTTTTTGAGAGCCTTAGTTGTCGCCAATATCAAGGTATTATTCACTTGAGGCGACAGACCCTCAGGTGCTGAGACAATATTCCATAAAGCCGCTTGGAAATCTTTTAAGCCCGTTACCTCATTTACGGTCGGCACATCAGGAATCAAAGGAGATCGCTTAGAGGCCGCAATTGCAACAATTCTTAACTTTTCAGCACGATGTTGTTGAATTAATGAACCTAATGTGTCAACCGTCATATTGACTTGATTGCCAATCAAAGCAGGGATTGCTTGCGCGCTTCCTCTAAAAGGAATGTGCTGGATATCTAGCCCGCCTAATTCATACTTCAAGCGCTCTCCGACAATATGCAAATACGTTCCCTCTCCTGCTGACCCATATTGCAACTTGCCTGGGTTGATACGTGCATATTCAATGAACTCTTTCAAGCCCCCTTTGGTTGTTGGGCTTACTGCAAACACAATAGGCGCATCCCCAACCACGGCAATTTCTGTAAAGTCTTTGATGGAATCATACTGAGGCTTTGGATTAATTAAGCTGTACAGCACATGAGTGGAAGCAGTTCCAAATAACAAGGTATATCCATCTGGGGCGCTGTTTTTCACTTCTAAACTTCCAATTGCGCCACTGGCCCCGCTTTTATTATCGACAACTACAGTTTTTCCCAATTGAGTCGACAAAGCCTGTGCGTACTGTCTTGCAAATTGATCGGTAGGACCACCTGCAGGAAACGGCACTACTAAACGAATTGGTTTAACGGGGTATGCAGCAGATGGGCCTGCGGTCTGAGCAAAGCTCGCCGAGACGGCCAAATAAGATACCAACACCCATAACAGCGATTGCATCACTTTCATTACGATCTCTTATAGTTTTCCGTCATTCCAATTTTCTGCTGGCATCGGCGGCTCCGCAATAAAGCCAGCCGATTTAATGGACTCAATAGCGCAGTATTCATCTTTATCTGATGCATCACCACTAATTCCAACGGCGCCAATTGCTACTCTGTCTTGATTCACAATCAACACACCGCCTGGGGTAGGAATAAATCTGCCACCAGATGCAGCTGATAAAGCTGCTTGAAAACTAGGCCGATCAGATAATCTATCTCGGATAGTTCTAGTTGGCATTCCCATCCCAAGAGATGCCCAAGCTTTACCAATGGCAATATCGTGACGCAAGATACCACAACCATCTTCTCTTTTAAAAGAGACTACATGCCCACCAGAATCCAATACCACCACTGCCAATGGCAAAAGTTGATGTTTTGAACGCAATCTTAGAGCCTCATCAATGATCCGTTCAGCATCAGCTAAAGTAAGACTTGAATGATTTGCAATGAGCTTTTCAGCCATGGTTTTTGCTCCGGTTCACTAATTACTTTTATTTTTTAAAGCTTCTTCTAGCTGGGTAATTTTATTTTGCATTGCAGCCATCTTGGCATTGAGCGCGCCCACATTTAAGAAGGTTTCATCCGCTACAGGTGCTTTGAGGTTGTTACCCCAACCTAGCCAAGCTGAGTCATATACTTTGACCTTCTTAAAGCCTAAAGTCTTTAATACCACTGCCGTTTCAGCAGCGCGCACCCCGCTTTGGCAATACACCACTGTCTCTTTATCAGGATCGAGATTGGCATAGAGTTTTTTAAGATCTGTTTGATTTTTCAGTGCCATACCGGAGTTATCAGCAACCTGTTTTTTACCTAACTTAATCGCGGTTGCTGGATCTTGCCAGTTATCCTCAAAAGGAATGTTGATGGAATTGGGAATATGGCCACCGCGTATGGCTCTGACATCTTTGCCCGAAAATTCATCAGGGGTTCTGGCATCAATAATTTGCACAGACTTTGATTGAGCAATCTTGAGCATCTCCTCATTGCTAACTACTAACTGAGGCTGAGCTACTAGTGCGACGGATACCGGTGGTAAGGCTTGGCGCTCTTTTTGCATTGGTAAACCCGCTTGCTTCCAACCATCAATGCCATCGTGATAAATCTGCGCATTTTTTCCACCAAAGTAATTAATAGTGTACAAACCAAAATAGGCATAGGGATTGCCCCGCGCACCATAAACTACAATATCTTTATTCACATCCAATCCGGCACTGTTAAAGAGCTTCTGGATTTGTTCTGTAGGAATGTAGTCTTCCTTATTTGGATCGCGAAGTGTGCCACCGACTTCACCAATATTGATTGCGCCTGGGATGTGGCCCTCTAAATAACTCTTTTCATCACGCACATCCCAAATGATCGCACCGCGCGCAACTGCCTGCTGCATCTGATCGGTTTGGATGATGGCTATTTTTTGCTGAGCAAAAGCCAGGGAAAAAATAGATGCTAATACGATTGCTAAGATTGTCTTCACAGGAATTCCTTTGGGTTAATGGGGTTAACAATACACCAAGACATCAATTTCTAGAATAGTGCCATCTATTTATATGTTGCTAGTGCTGGACACTCACATTCAGATGATATCTAAGCACAATAAAAGTGCGAGGTGAAAGTGCGAAGCGGTAATTTTTACGGCTCTATCGGCGCGGTAATTCACATATTCACGTAATTGGATGAAATTAGTTACTTATTAAGCCTTTACAAGTGTAAGGCTTTGCTTTACACTTTGCTTTAAATCTTTAAAATAGATGGATGATTGAATCGTTTATACACAAAGGTTTAAAAGAGTTATTTGAAGACGGAAAAAGCATCAAGATTCAGAAAGCATTAGCAAACAGAATCATTCGACGTTTAGACGCCATTGACTCTGCTAAATCGCTAGATGATCTCAAGGTGCCGGGTTTTAATTTTCATGGCTTAGAAGGAGTTCCAAAACGCTATAGCATTCATATAAATGGCCCCTGGTGTCTCACCTTTGAATGGCGCGATGAGAATGCTTATCGACTTAACCTAGAAAACTATCACTAATATCATGCGAAAAAGATTACCTACCCACCCTGGCGCCATCTTAAGAGAGGATGTCTTTCCAACTCTTGGCATATCCGTCACAGAGTTTGCAAAGCATCTTGGCATCTCTAGGCAGACCCTTCATGCTGTTTTGGCGGAAAAAAGCTCGATCACTCCTGAGCTTGCTTTACGCATTGGCGCTTTCTTAGGTAATGGCCCACAACTCTGGATTGAGATGCAGTCTAAATATGATTTGTGGCAGGCAGAGCTTAAGTTGAAAAAAGTATTGCCCAAAATTACCTTATTCAAGCATTTGTTAGCTGCCTAGCTTTGCACTCATCACAGTAGTATTTGCCATTTTTCTCCCAAGCTTGAATACCGAGCTTCTTAGTGCACCAGTAGCAATATAGATTTGTTGAGGGAATAAATTTCCTACTTGCTAAATCTGGCAACTCAGAATTGACTGCATATTGCGATAAATGAACTTCAACTGCCTTGGGCTTTAACAGCGCAATTATCCATCTCCAAGTCTTGGGGATGAGTCGGTAATGAAAGATTGCGTAGATGCAAAATATCCCCAATAAAATAAAACAACTGTTAGTGGGTTTTGCGCCATCCACTCCAAGATAGCTATTACCGCTAGGTAAGCAATATAAAGACCAAGGATTGCCATGAGATACGGCCAGATGGCGGCCAATATCAATATCGAAATGATGGTGCCAATGATCGAGCCACCACTACCACCGGAGTCATTGTTACCATCATCATAATCAGACATGAGTTCTTCCCTTTAAGCGATTAGACCAATGCCAAACTTGGTTCGCTTAATGGAGCACTGCCTCCGATACCTCAGGCTTTGCCTCAGGGTTCTTCTTTTGGTTTGACACCAAGAACTCTTTCGTTTCTAGCGCGACCGTAAGATAAGCGTCGGTAGCATTTCTAAATGCTTCATGAGCATCTTCTTTGCTAAAAATATAGGTTAGGCTAAAGATCAGATTGTCTGCATCTTCACCATCAACTGTGACGGTATTGCCGGCATCGTTATCAACTACCCGCAAGCCCCTACAGAACTCTGGTTTCTCGCCATCCACCCAACTCATATCGAGGCGATCTATATCAAACCGCAGGCTACGAAATAAGTTATTGATAGTAAAACGGGCACCATTTAAGTATGTGTAATCACGCATAAGACCTCCAATATCAATTGATTAATCTCTACTACTCAATTATCAAGATTGGGAGGTTCAAATAATGAGCTTGTGGTCTCTTTTTGATCCATTTGCCCAATAAAAAACCCACCAAATGAACTGACCCCCAAAAGTTGGACGCTATGTCCAACCAAGGGGGTTTTGTTTTATGAGCAAGTACAGCAAGCAGTTCAAGCTAAAGGTAGTTAAAGAGTTTCTAAAGTCAGGTGGTCTTAAGCGGGT
>NZ_JAYGQS010000003.1:0-313495 GCF_035012965.1 Polynucleobacter sp. AP-Sanab-80-C2 | reverse complement strand
CGACACAAATTTGAGCTTTTCATCCATCTTCGTACTTTCATTCCACGGCATAGAGTGGTCCCTCCTATGCCAAAAACTGTAAAGTATGTGTCCGGTATAAAACGTAAACTATGTCTCGGGTAGGACAAAATACCAACCTTCGGGTTGGTATTTTTTTTGAGTGTTACTTTAAGTAACGGTTAGAAAGTATCTAAGCCTGTTAGCTAATACATCAATTTAATCAAGGCTCATCAAGGATTAATGCTTGGCATGTCGTTTAAAACGACATTAAACAACTTGTAATGAAGTTGTCATATCTCAGGATAACTATAAGAGGTCAAACTCTTAGTTAAGGGATGGGAATGCTATACCTTTTGCAAAACACAATTGCTTCCAGTATTCGACCAATGCGTCAATCTCTCAGGATTGTTCGGGCCACTTTAAATAGTGCGGCTAATCCATTTATTAATACTGAACTCCATAAATCCAATCTAGCTTGGTTAGATGTTATTGAGCAACTATCTGGCGCCCATCTAAAGCCAGAGTGGGATATCCATGAAACAGTTGTGAATGAAGAGCAGGTTGAGGTTATAGATGAAATTGTACTCAAGCGAACTTATTGCCAATTAGTGCATTTCAAAAAAGTAGCCACAAAATTACATCAACCAAAACTACTCATTGTTGCTCCCTATTCAGGGCATTTCGCGACCCTTTTGCGAGGTACCGTTGAGGCAATGCTACCGGAGCATGATGTTTACATTACTGATTGGTTAGATTGCAAGAACATTCCCACCAATCAAGATCGCTTTAATCTCAATGATTTTATAGACTACTTAATTGATTTCTTGCATTTCTTAGGCCCTAAGACCCATGTTTTAGCTGTGTGTCAGCCTACCGTAGCCGCCCTTGCAACTACTGCCATCATGTCAGATTGGGGTGATCGCTGTCAGCCATGCTCATTAACGCTGATCGCTGGACCGATTGATACTCGAGTAAATCCAACCAAGGTTAATGAGTTTGCAAAATCTCACGATCTAGAGTGGTTTGAGAAAAATTTGATTCAACCTGTGCCACCACCATTTTTAGGCATGGGCAGAAGGGTTTATCCAGGTTTTTTACAGCTAAACAGTTTTATGGCCATGAATTCTGATCGTCATGCCATGTCTATTGATGCGATGCATGAGGCATTGGTTCGAGGTAATGAAGAAGAGGCTCACCGTCGTAAGGCTTTTTATGATGAATATCTCTCGGTGATGGATTTAACTGAGGAGTTTTATCTTCAAACCATTAAAGAAGTCTTTCAAGACCACTCTTTGCCTCAAGGAAAGATGATGAGCCGTTGGCACCAGGTGGATACCAAACATATTCGTAAAAGCTATTTGATGGTCATAGAAGGTGAAGAGGACGATATTTGTGGGGTTGGTCAAACGAAGGCGGCGTTTGATATCACGCCAAATTTACCTGAAAGACATAAACGCTACGAGTTGATTCAAGGAGTAGGGCATTACGGTACTTTTAATGGCGGAGTCTTCCGGCGCTCTATTGCACCAATGATTACCCAATTTATTCAAGATGCTGACCAGCACCATGAAGTAACAGTTTCACCTTCCCAAGTAACTACAACAGGAGACCAATCATGACCTTAAACCATTTTGGTGGATCAGGACAGACATCAGGGCAAATGAACCACATGAAAACTATGGAGGGTTTTTATAGTTTGATGATGCCTATTTGGGCTGTAACGAGCAATTCTTTTGAAAATCAAAAAAAATTACACGAAGAATTAATTGAGTTAATGCAAGAAGCCAACGAGCGGGTTACTGACAGAGTAGTTGAAGCGGTTGATCATAGTAAGCCCAATGAATTGATGGCCGCCATGACTATTGCCTGTCAAGCGTTTGGACAAACGAACCTAACCATTTATAACGCAATGGCTGAGCAACATCATCAGTTCGTGGAGAGCTTTTTGCAAATGATTGATAAAGGGCATCAGCAGATTTATAAAGATGCCAGCCAGATATAAAAGTTGTCAGAGTGGTTGTAGTTTTTAGAGAGTGCAAGATAACCTAAACTTCGTCTCTAACAGCGATCCGTCCGTGAGTATCAAGATCAGACTCATCAACTTCTAGCCAATCATCTTGAATCACTGTTGCGCCCTCTAAATGCTCGATATATTCTCGAATGGCATAGTAGGGTGCAACATGAACATGATCATCATCTTGATGGTCCCAGACTTTGTAGCGAAAGACAGTTAATTTCATTTGATGTAGTCCTAAATTAAGCCTGAGAAATTAGGCAAGAAACACAAAGAACATTAAAGCCTAATCTTCCAAATCCTCGCTGCTGTCATCAACTCTATATTCCACTTTAATTTTTTTTAGCACCGGATGCAAAAGTGCATTTGCATCCTTAGTAGATGGGTCAGTTAAATCGCAGTAGCCATAAAAGGGAATAGGCTCTTTTTCAACAAGTTTGCGATCTTCGGTAGTAAAGGTAGTCATTAAGCTCTCCCTAAATTAATCAGATATGGTTACCTATGGGCTGTTAGAGCAAGCTGAGGAGACCGGAAAGGAGCAGAATTGCTCTTCATCTCCCATAAGTAGATCTCATTTTGGATTTGTGAATATGACAAATCTATCGCTAGAAAAAATATTTACGGATAAATTTTAAGAGGTGAAATTGTCATATTTGGGCTTGATTTATAGGATTCAAATGTGACAAAGACAGTTAGAAAGTTCATAAAGATGTCATATGAAAGGTAGAGCATCTCAGTCAAGTTCAATTACAAATTGAAGGAGATAGAAAATGCTAGATAAAAACCTAGGCGACAAAGTTATCGACTTAAGAAGAATGTCAGCTGAGTATTATCAAAAGGCGGCATGGAATCAATTGTTAGCCTTAGATAACTACAGAGAGAAGAACTTTGAAGCATCAGAGCGTTTTGCACAGTTGTCATTTGAGGATCAGATGGCGGCGATGGAGTATGCAGAGTTAGCGGATGCCGAAACTTCTTTGCATCTTGAGTTAGAGCTAGAGGAATAAACGACGTCAGAATTGTGTTAAACAGTATTTAAAACATTAACCTAAACCTACCTAGATTCAGGTGCGATATAGGGAGCGGGTTTCGTGGCTTCAGATGGCGAGGCTTGGAGTTGGGCGGTATTGACACCCGTTTGTCGATTTACCCGACTAATTATTGGTAGCTATATTGGTAGGGAAAGAGCTTGGCTAACAAGTTATGCTGAGCCGTCATTTGCTCTTTAAGGTAAGTGAATGGGGTAGGTGGAAGCAAGATAAGATCGGCTTGTGAATCGCCCATCATATTTCTAACTTTGAGATCATGCTTTTGGCAAAGGCGTTTTATGGCACTATTGCGTTCAATACAATGCATATATAGGTCGGTATAAAAACGATTGCGAGCCCATGTGATGGCTTGATCCATCATCGTATTTGCGATTCCTTGCCTACGATGAAGCATTGCAACGATCACGCCAAATTCAACAGCTTTAGTATGGGTTGCTATATGGATCGTGCCAACCCATTGATGTTTTATTTTGGCTATCAAAAAATGATTCTGTTGATCATTTTGAGAAAATTTCTCCACCAAGTTATCAATTGCTTCTGGGCCTAAGGCGCAGCCAAAATATTCGTTAATAGTCTCTGGATCTTGGGCTTTTAACCAAGATCCGTATTCTTCAAACTGATTCCCGCTAAGAAATTCAGTCGTCAGCATGTTGTTACTCAATGTGACTATGCTTGCTGTAATACTTGGCTTGCTCTAATCTAGCCTCAATCCAAGCATCATAAAGATTCAAAAATGCTTGCTGAACTACTTTTAACGCTTGCAAACCCTTGGAAGGGATATATTTCTCTAAATCGCTGCTGATGGATTGGTTACCAAAAACTTGATTAAAGAGGCTCAATAATTGTGTCATTTAAAGCTCCTTATCTAAAATGTATTAGGGTTAATACTTAGTTAGATTAACACCTTTGCAAGTATGTTGCATGACAGCAAAGTACTTTTTGGTAATTAAAAGGTTTTAAATGTGTACCTATTTTCATCATTTGTAGTCAAGTCATCATAAAAGCTAAAAATGCCCCAAAAAGGATCAAAGCTGCACCAATCGGAGATAATGAAACGCTTCACATTAAGATGAATTGTTCCGTTAAAACAAAAAGAGGCATCAAATGAGTGCACTAAAAGAGACTATCGAGAAATTGCAGAAAACTGGAGCGGTTAGTTTGTCTGACTTAAAGACTCTTAAATTAAAAGAGCTAGAAGCTCTTTCAGAAGAAATCCAATACTGGTGTCTATATGGAAACGGCAAGCCTGAGAAATTAGGCAAGAAACATAAAGAGCATTAAAGAGTACGTGGAGGCGGAAACCTAGAATCGAACTAGGGTATTGAGATTTGCAATCTCAAGCATTGCCACTCTGCCATTCCGCCATAAGCAAAAAAGCCATCTCTCGGATGGCTTTTCAACATGAACTGCGTTGTTAGGTTGTCAAGCACATTATTAGCACAGTAGCAGTTATGGCAATACCAGATAAGGTCAAATAGGTGCCTAGTCCTGGAGTATGAAACAGAATATCTTTATTCATGGCTCACCCCAACTTGTTTTTTAATATTTACAGGCTCATCAAAATTAAATAAGAAATTATTTTGACTTTGTCTGAGATGTCTAATGATCATGCGATCTTTTAAACGATCTTCGGGTTCTAGTTTTCTGCTAATGCGAGTAAGTTCAGATGGTTCAGTATTGCCTTCCTGCTCTTGCATGGCTAATCTCCTTTGTGAATGATTTAAAGTGCTACATTCCCAAGAAAATCTCCTTGGGAAATCATTTAACAGCTATCACATGAATTTTCAATGGCACTTTTATGACAAAAAACGAGATATTTTTTGTAGTGCTAGAGGTCTTTATTGGGTGCGGAGGTGAGCAATAATTCACCATGTAGAAATTCTGAAGTCTTCATAATTATTTTGTCTAAAAGAGTTGTCATATTCTTTTTGTAAAATCGCAATATGCAATTAAAAGTGTTTGACAGTTTTTTAGCCAAAACAGTTCTTGATGATGATGTGATTGGTCTGACGCCCTTGAAGGCGGGAATGTACCTAATTAAGGCTATAGAAGATGAGCAGTTTGAGGTTACTAAATCGAAGGCAACTATCTGCTACCTAACAAGCGAGCAGCTTGAACAAGTCATTAAATCCCATATAGCAGTGGTTATCAATGAGTAAGATCATAAATAGAGCCACTTTGAAGCAATAGGTTGATGATTTATGACAAATATAGAAAAACGATTTCCTATAAAACTAAGCCCTTGGTTTGTAGCGTTATTGCTTTTAAGTAGCCCGCTAGGATTTGCGCAAGAAATTCAGTTCGGGGTCAGGCCCTATTATCTAATCGATGCTATGAAAGATGGGCCCTTAAAAAGTCAGTTAAAAAGCTGTACTGGGATTACTCCCCATCGATCTTCATTTTCAATTGCTCACCGTGGCGCTCCTTTAGAGTTTCCCGAGCATACAGTGCAGTCTAATAAAGCAGCCGCATTGATGGGGGCTTGTATTTTTGAATGTGATGTCACTTTTACTAAAGATAAGCAGTTGGTTTGCCGTCACGCACAAAATGATTTGCAAGGAACAACTAATATTTTATTAACCAACTTACGAGAGAAGTGTACGAAGCCTTTTACTCCGGCAAATGGCACCGAGCCTGCGCTAGCTGAGTGTCGAACGACTGATATCACTCTAGAAGAATTTAAAACTCTGCGTGGCAAGATGGACGGATTTAATAAAAACGCCCAGAATATTCAATCCTACATGGCAGGTACACCATCTTGGAGGACCGAATTGTACTCCGAGGCAGGCGGCACTTTATTAACGCATCAGGAGTCTATTGCTTTATTTAAACAATTTGGCGGTAAATTTACTCCTGAATTAAAAGAGGCGGTTGTGCCAATGCCCTATATAGGTTTTACCCAAGAGCAATATGCACAAGCGCTGATTAATGAATATAAGCAGGCTGGTGTTTCTCCTAAAGATGTTTTTCCACAGTCATTTAATTTGAATGATGTGTTTTACTGGGTTCAGAATGAACCAGAGTTTGGAAAGCAGGCAATTTATTTGGACGGCAGATATGAGCAGAAAGGGTTCAATGCGGCTCAGCCTGAAATGTTGAAACCAAGCATGCAAGAGCTCTATGCTAAAGGAGTGCGTTACATCGCTCCCCCTATATGGGTTTTGTTGACAACTAGCAGCAATGGAGAAATTATTCCATCGGCTTACGCTAAAGCGGCAAAAGATGCGGGTTTAAATATCATTACTTGGTCATTAGAGCGTGATGGACCAATGAATAAAGGTGGAGCTTGGTATCACCAGTCTATTAAAGCGGCAATTTATGGCGATGGGCAAATCTATGAGGTTTTAGATGTGCTTGCCAGGCAAGTTGGTGTCAAGGGGGTATTTTCAGATTGGCCTGCAACAGTTACTTACTATGCTAACTGTATGGGAATTGATTAAGGATGGGGCAATAGCATCAATTTGCAAAACTCTGACATCCTGAATATTCAATTTTAAATGCCCTAATTTCGTTCAATTCCTGATTTGTCACGCTATTTACATATTCCTTGGTCAAGCTGAAGAATCTTGTTATTAATTAGATTCCCTGTGGGGTAGAAGGGGTAGTAAATGCCTTCAGTGAAAGATTGTCTTGCAACTAAAACCAATGTTTTGTACACAGTTGCGCCTACTGAACATGTAGCTAGGGCTTTGGAAAAGATGCGAGATCATCATGTTCGAGCTATCTTCGTCATCGAGCAAACAAAGTTGGTGGGAATTCTCACTCAGCAAGATGGTGCTATCAAAGTTTGTTTAGGTGGCCATGATCCACAAAAAGTCTTGGTAAAAGATTTTATGAGTACCAATCTTTTAAAGGTCACTTTAGAGGACACATTAGAGCAGTGCATGGAATTAATGACTGCCAACAGCATCCGCCATCTACCAGTAATTGAAGATAATGAATTGATCGGCGTGGTTTCCATTGGCGATATAGTGAAAGAGACTCTAAAGCACAAAGTGGGTACTATTAACTTCTTATCGCGTTATATCAAAGAGTGGGATAACAGTCCTAAATAAATTACATTTTATGCTGACTGAACTGAAAAGCCCTCATCAGAAATAGTAGGCTTATTCTTTAGAGTCATATAAATAGGCCTCTAGATCGCATTTACCAGACATTTTTAAGTGACACGGATTCGTCATAATTCATTGCCATATTAATAAGATGGAATCCTCTATCCTCGCAGTTGCAGAGCTATATCAAATCAAGGGTGATCTTCACTACGATGGTGAGGGTGTTTCTCAATTGGCTCATGCTTGGCAGTGCGGTCAACTTGCAAAAGACGAAGGTGCAGGCCCTCAATTGCAATTAGCAGCTTGGTTGCATGACATTGGACATCTTTTATCTAAAAAAGAAGGTACCCCTACTAGCTATGGATTCGATGATCAGCATGAGCAAATTGGTGGAAATTATCTAGCTAGACTTTTTTCTGAAGAAGTCAGTCGCCCAGTGCTGATGCATGTTTTAGCTAAGCGATACCTAGTAACTACTTATCCTGAGTATCGCAAATCCCTGTCTCCCGATTCAGTTAGAAGTCTAGTCCTTCAGGGTGGTGCAATGACACAAGAAGAGTGCATTGAATTTATGGCCCTCCCTTTTTCAAATAATGCAATTTCATTACGCATGTGGGATGAGTCCGGGAAAAAATCTGATATGAAGATGCCTGCTAAAGCAGATGTGATAAATGAATTATTACAACTGGCTGAGGAGTGTCGATGAGTAGCGTAATGACGCTAAAAGTAGCAAACAAGACCTTCTTCTCCAATGGGAAGAAGACTCAAGCATTGTGTAATGTCGCTATTGATGTTGCTGCTGGTGAAAGAGTTGCTTTGTTAGGGGCATCTGGCTCTGGAAAATCTACCCTTATTCGGGCTATTTGTGGCTTGGAGGTTCTAGATAAAGGTAGTGGCGAATTAATCATTAATGGCCGTGAACTGCAATGCAATGGTCATTTGTCTAAAAATGTTCGGCATATTAGAAATGAAATTGGCGTTATCTTTCAGCAGTTCAATTTAGTTAATCAATTAGATGTGATTACTAATGTCCTCATTGGTATTTGTCCGCAAAAAAATATTTTCGAGATTGTATGTAGACACTTTTCACTAGAAGAAAAAGCAAAAGCATTGGATGCACTTGATAAGGTTGGTTTAGCTGATTTTGCTTATCAGAGGTCGTCAACTTTGTCTGGTGGCCAGCAGCAAAGAGTAGCTATCGCTAGGGCATTGATAAAGGGCGCAAGTATTTTATTAGCAGACGAGCCAGTAGCGTCACTTGACCCCGAGTCTTCCAGAAAGGTAATGGAAACAATAGTCAATTTATCTCAAAAATTAGGGCTGACTTTGATAACAAGCTTGCATCAGATTCCTGTGGCTAAGAAATATTGTGAAAGAGCTATTGCCTTAAATAAAGGCGCTGTGGTTTTCGACGGTCCAACTAAAGAGTTGACTGCGGCCATGCTAGCAAATTTATATGGATCTGATTTGGAGGATCTAGAAATGGATGATGATTTTTCTTTCAGCAAAGATGTTGTCATTCTGGGGCCAAAACTTACAGTAGTTCAATAGGTATTTTTTTATTGGGAGATTGAAATGAAGTTAAGCAAAATACTTTTAGTAGGATTAATGGCTTTATTCGTAAGCTTGGTGCAAGCTAAAGAAATCAGTTTTGGGGTGATCTCAACAGATTCTGCGTCTGCACAAAGGGATCGTTGGGAACCATTTTTCAGAGATATGGAAAAGCAGACTGGACTAACAATTAAATCATTTTATGCGCCAGATTACGCAGGAGTAATTGAGGCGATGCGCTTTAATAAAGTCCAGGTAGCTTGGTTTGGAAATAAAGCTGCAATGGAGGCTGTTGATCGCGCTAGTGGTGAAGTATTTGCGCAAGTAGTTTTTGCTGATGGTGCAGTAGGGTATACATCCTATTTAATTACTCAAAAAGATTCTCCATACAACAATGTGGACGATGTAATTAAAAATGGTAAGAGTATTAATTTTGGCATTGGAGATCCGAATTCAACTTCTGGATTCTTAGTTCCGACCTATTACATCTTTTCTAAGCGAAACATTGAAGCAAGAGATACCTTCAAGACTGTTCGAAATGCCAGCCATGGGGCTAATCTTCAGGCAATTCTTGCCAAACAGCTTGATGTTGCAACTAACAATTCCGAAGAAATTGATCGCTTAGCAGCAACTAAACCTGAGGCAGTGCAAGAGGTCAAGATCATTTGGAAGAGTCCATTAATTCCTAGCGACCCATTTGTATGGCGCACAGATTTAGATAAAGACACAAAAGAGAAATTGAAAAAGTTTGTCTATAACTATGCTAAGACAAATCCAGATGAAAAGGCTGTGCTTAAGAATATCTATAACTATGGCGGATTTAGACCCTCTACAAATGCACAGTTGAATCCGATTCGTCAGTTGGAGTTGTTTAAAGACTTACGTAAGGTTGAGTCAGACACCACGATTAGCGATGCTGAAAAAGCCAAAAAAGTTACTGAAATCAATGAGGCTTTGGCTAAGATCAAATGAGCGAATTAGTTTCAGAGCTTTCATTAGATCGAGCTAAAGCCCGAGCTTTCGAAGAGAGGCATGGCCTATCCTATTACATAGGGTGGGCCCTGTTCTTTTTAGTATTAGCTTGGGCCTGGCAGGGTGCAGAAATGCGCCCCTTGGATCTCGTTAAAGATTCTGGAAATATGAGTAAATATGCCGCAGATTTTTTCCCGCCAAATTTCAAGGATTGGAAGCTCTATGTAGCGGAAATGCTAGTTACGGTACAGATTGCAATTTGGGGAACTTTGCTCGCAATCTTGGCTGCGATCCCTCTGGGCTTACTAAGTGCATCAAATGTAGTGGGCCCATGGGTATATCAACCTGTTCGTCGTCTCATGGATGCTCTACGTGCTATCAATGAAATGGTATTTGCTATGTTGTTTATTGTGGCAGTGGGCTTAGGCCCCTTTGCGGGTGTGCTTGCATTATTTGTGCACACCACTGGAACATTGGCTAAATTATTTTCAGAAGCTGTTGAAGCTGTGGATCCTAGACCTATTGAAGGGATTAGGGCAACTGGTGCCCACCCTATGGCTGAAATTGTGTATGGGATATTGCCTCAAGTAATGCCTTTATGGGTTTCCTATTCCCTATATCGTTTTGAGTCTAACGTGCGCTCTGCGTCCGTCGTTGGTATGGTTGGCGCAGGGGGTATTGGAGTCATTTTGTACGAAGTGATACGCGGGTTTCAGTACTCCCAAACTTGCGCAGTTTTGATTATCCTGATTGGTACGGTAACAATTATTGATTTGATTTCTTCCTATTTAAGGAAGCTTGTTATTTAACTAATGTCTAAGCCCAGTATTTATTTTGGTGCCGGATCTATTCTGGAGTTAGGCGATCTTTATCCTGATCGTGAGTTTCATATTTTGCGCATTCCAGAAATTTCCAATGTAGATATGAAAAAGATCCGATCTTCCTTGAAAGGTAGAATCGTTTCTGAAATCATCTATCAAAAAGGCATGCCAGATATTCAGAGTGTTCAAGAACTTCATTATGATTTTTGGAGCCAAGTAAATTACGAAAATTCTGTGCTACTTGGAATTGGTGGCGGTAGTTTGATGGACACGGCTAAAGTACTGCGGTTCAAGCCTGATGGTCATGATTGGTTAAGTAGGCATCTAGATGTATCTATAGAAGATCCGACCTTTACAAAAATGCCTTTATTGCTGGCTTCAACAACTTCAGGTACGGGCAGTGAAGTTACTCCCACTGCAACTATCTGGGATTTTGTAGAGCAGCGTAAGCATTCCTTTTTTGGCCCCCAAGTTTTAGCTAATGTGGCAATTGCTGATCCACAGCTTTGTGTTGGGGCTCCCTGGATTATTTCGCGTGATGCTGCAATTGATGCTCTTTCGCACGCATTAGAGGCGATTTGGAATAGAAATAGGACTGAAGAAACCACCAATCTTGCTATTTTTGCAGCAAAGAAAATCTGTCATTATTTACCCCTTCTTCGGGATGAGCTGGATAATCTAGAGTTTCGTGAGCAGCTCTCAGAAGCCGCCTTATCAGCTGGTTTAGCTATGGCTAAAACGCAAACGGCGCTAGCACATGCATTGTCATATTCTGAAACACTGACAAGTCAAAAAAGTCATGGGCAATCTTGTGCTTATTGGCTCCCTTATGTATGGCAATTATTAATCCAAAGTAATTGCGGTTCTGACGTTTTAGCCTTCATAGATCAAGCCATTGGTAAGAGCTTTGCAACACCGACACAGATGTATGAATGGCTACTTGATTTGGGATTTTTAGTACACCCACCGCTAGAGCGTGATAAAACTGTAGAAGAACGAGTCAACATGGTTAGGTTTTCTGCTCGAGGAAAAAACTTTGCGGGATTTAGCTTTAATGACGAATAAAAATTATGACCTACTTGTAGTGGGCTCTGGCATTGTGGGCTTAGCTCATGCCTATGAGGCTAAAAAAAGAGGGTTATCAGTGGCGATTGTTGAGCAAAATGCAAGCTGCACTGGCGCCTCTATCCGCAATTTTGGTTTTGTCACGGTCTCTGGACAAAGTAGTCGGGATACATGGCGAAGGGCAGTGTACTCAGCGCAAGTATGGCGAGAGTTGGCAGCTTTGGCTGGCATCAAAATATTACATCAGGGGACTTGGATTTTATGTCAACGCCCTGAGGCAGTTGAGGTTGCTCAAGCATTTCTTAGAACCCCCATGGGTGCTGACTGCAAATACTATCCACAGGCAAGTTATTTAAATTTAGAATCTTTAGGATTTACTAATACTGGTAGTCTTCATTTGGAAAATTCATTAGGTCTTTTATATAGCCCCCATGAATTTAGAGTTGAATCTAAAGAGGCGATTCCTCAGTTAGCAAGTTATTTACAAAATGAAATGGGCGTCGATTTTTATTGGAAGACTGAGGTCTTATCAATCGAGGGAACATCTGTTCATACTTCGAATAATCGCTTGAATGCAGAAAAAATTGTGATGTGTCCTGGCGCTCAATTGACTGGTATAGCGAAACCATATATTGAGAAGCACGATTTAAAGCTATGCACCCTTCAAATGCTCAGAGTCAAAGTTCAGGATGGCTTCGTCTTGCCGGGTAGCGTCATGACAGATAACAGCTTGGCAAGATACCTGGGATGGTCAGAGTTGCCTGAAGCAAAAGTGCTTCAGGATCGCATCGCAAAAGAAATGCCTGAATATATCAAAGAAGGAATTCATCTCATTGTTGTGCAAAGTGCAGATGGTAGCTTAGTGGTAGGCGATTCTCATCACTATGGATCTTCTGAAGATGTATTTGCAAGCGAAAGAATTGAGAAATTGATAATCGAATTAATGTATCGGGTTTTAAACATCACAGAGCATGCAGTAGTAGAACGTTGGACGGGGGTATATCCATCCACAAATGCATATGATGCATTGATTGAAAAAGTATCTTCAACAATGAGAGTTGCAATAGTGAGCAGTGGAACTGGGGCAAGTACAGCTTTTGGACTTGCAAAAGATAATTTTGACGAATGGTTGGGTTGATGATTAAAACTTCGGTTGAGGCAATTATTTTTGATTGGGCTGGTACAACAGTAGACTTTGGGAGCAGAGCCCCCATGGGGGCCTTTGTAAAATTATTTCAGTCGGAGGGCGTGGAGATGACAATCTCACAAGCTCGTATACCGATGGGAATTAATAAGTGGGACCATATCAATGCACTCTTAAACCTTCCAGAAATTAAATCGCAATGGATACGGATACATGGAAGACCTCATATCAGTGCTGATGTTGACCGACTTTTGGAAGTTTTTGTGCCAATGAATAAGGTGAGTATTCGAGAATGTGGTCAATTGATCCCTGGAATATCTGAGCTAACTAAAACACTCCGTGAACGCCATATTAAAATTGGCTCAACAACTGGATATACAAAAGAACTCTTGGATATATTGGTACCAATCGCTAAGGAGCAAGGATACGAGGCTGATGTTCTTTCCTACTCAGGAGATACTCCATTAGGCAGACCATCAGCTCAAATGATGCATAAATGTGCCCTGCAACTAGGCTTGGACAACCCACTTTCATTTATTAAGGTGGATGACACACTGCCAGGAATTGAGGAGGGCAAAGCCTTTGGTTGTTGGACGGTGGGAGTAGCGGTTAGCGGTAATGTACTTGGTTTATCTCTTGAGGAGTTGAATGCGCTACCAAGAGAAGAATCTGAGTATCTCAAGGATTCGGCAAGAGGAAAAATGAAAGAAATGCAGCCTGATTATGTGATTGATTCCGTTGCAGATTTATTGCCTTTGGTTGATAAAATTAATAGACGCTTAGATTTGGGTGAAAAGCCAATCTCCCTCTAGATAATTAGAAGAAGAAAAAAAGTAACTCAAGAGTGGCTTTGTATTATTGATTGGGCAAGATTCGAGTTCCTTAAGCGTTACTTAAAGTAACGCTTGTTAAGATCGCTTACCTATGCTAATATGCATGAAATTTCAATAAAAAATCATGCAAAAAGAGCCAGTAAAACCATCCTTAAGTACATCGCCTGAAGTGCGCAATAGCGCATTGGGGAGACTTCGCTCGCACCTTAAGGGGGGTCATGTCTATAGAAGAGAGGATCTTTTAGGTGACTCCAATGCAGTTGACCGTCATTTAAAACAATTGGTTGATGCGGGTGATTTAGAAAAGCTGGCGCAAGGGCTGTATTACGCACCTAAGTCCTCCGCTTTTGGCAGAGTGCCTCCAAAAGACGAAGATTTAGTAGAGGCTTTTCTAAAAGACCAAGACTTTTTGCTGCTCTCGCCTAATAGCTATAACTCACTGGGCTTGGGAACAACTCAGCTCTATAACAAGACTGTGGTGTATAACCATAAACGCCATGGCGTCTTTAAATTAGGTAATAGAAGTTTTGAATTTCGGGTAAAACCGCGCTTTCCAAAAAAGCTGGATAAAGAATTCTTATTGGTGGATCTATTGAATAACCTAGATTCGCTTGCCGAGAATAAAGATGATGTATTGGCTAAGGCAGAGAAGCAGTTAAATAAGTTTGAAACTGCTAAATTGCAAAAAACAGTTAGTGCTTATGGGGCAGGGAGAACGAAGAAGCGGGTTTCATCTTGGTTGCGTGATACGCAGAGAGCGAGTACTTAGTGCTTTTGCATGAACATAAGGATTTCAAAGATCTGATTGCTACTGTATCAGACAATATGGGTATTGATCCCACATTGGTTGAAAAGGATTATTGGATCATGCATTGCCTTTGGGGATTGCAGCAACAAGGATTTACATTTGAATTGAAGGGCGGAACTTCATTATCCAAGGGGTTTGGATTAATCCATCGCTTTTCCGAAGATATTGATATCCGTATTGAGCCGCCAGCAGGCATGGATGTTAAGACGGGCAAAAATCAAGATAAAGAAGCGCACATAAAATCTCGATCTGATTATTACGATTGGGTTGCCAGTGAACTGAAGATTCTTGGTATACAAGATGTTGTGCGAGATCATGCATTTGATGACTCAGAAAAAATGCGCAGTGGTGGGGTCCGCTTAAATTACCAATCAATAATGCCATCGTTAGGTGGTTTAAAGGATGGTGTTTTATTAGAGTTAGGCTTTGACGATACGGCACCCAATGAGCCGGTAGATATTTCATCGTGGGCATACGATCATGCGATTAAGTATGTCAAAAACATTGATGACAATAGGGCCAAAAATGTCTCGTGTTACTTGCCTGAATATACTTTTGTAGAAAAACTGCAAACCATCTCTACGAAATATCGCCAATACAAAGATGGCAAAGGATTTCCTAAGAACTTCCTAAGGCATTACTACGACGTATATTGCTTATTAGATTATCCATCAGTGTTGGAATTTATTAAGACTGATAGGTATCAGACTAGGAAGGTAGAGCGTTTTCCCAAGTCCGATAACTTAATCATTTCTCAAAACCCAGCTTTTCTTCTGAGTGATTCGGAAGACCGAAAGTTGTTTGAATCAGAATATCAAAAAGTAACTAGCCTATATTACAAAGGCCAGCCAAATTTTCCTGATCTATTAAATCGGATTAGTCAGCATTTAAAGGTTTTGTAGGTATATCCATTTTGGAGCAACGAAGTGTTAGACGGTTGCTCCAAAAATCCTTTGATTTTGAAAACCAAAGAGTGATGTAGTATTAGATGGCGGCCACGTTAAATTAGCCATGCAAAAAGCTCACATACTGATAAATAGGCGACTTAACCTCTAGAAATCCTAGTACTTTTCTTTGGACGTCTGCTCTCATATTCTTTTGGTCCCAGGCTCAAGTCCTGGTGGTCCCGCCAGAAAAGCAAAACCCTCAACAGAAATGGTGCCGATACTGAATTGAATCTTCGATTTAATTATTCAAGACTTCTCAGCATGAAGTTTCTTTTTGCCTTAAGATATCAAGCAATCATGAAATTTTTTTGGAGAATTACGATGTTTGCTAAAACCACACTTAGCGTTCTTGCCTTTGGCATAGTATTAATTGGCTTGCTGCAATATTTCAGTAGCGGTGAGTATTTAGTTTTTGTGAGCGGCATGGTGCTATATTTCATGGTTGCTATTTCGGATAGCATTTGCAAGCTAATGAATAAATAATTCACTTAATTATTCATCGCTATACCAACTCTAAGGTTGGTATTTTTTTTGCGCACTTTTAGTTAAAACTTTCTGAGACCATTGGCTGCATAATGAGCCGATAGATTATTTACTAGGTGTTAGGGCTTGTAAAAGCGTAAAACAAAACTCATGATTTTGAGGACTTTTTAGCAATCCGCTTATTGATCTCTTTCAGCATTGCTTCATCAGGCTCGCTCCAATTGGCACCCACTTGATTTGCCATATAGACAACCGCAGAAGCGAATTCTGGAACGGATAGGTCTGGTTTTCCGCCTTTTGCCGGCATCGCTCTGACGCCGTGATAACCATCAGAAGTAATGTGTGCTTGACCCTCTTTAATTAACTTACCCCATTGCTTTTTATTGCCCACCATAGGAGCCTTATTTAGACCAGAGGCATGACAGCTCGAGCAAACAGCTTTATAGGTATCTTCACCGCTGGCTAGGCTCAGTAGGCTAAAAAAAGATAAGCTGAGAAATAGAAAATATTTCATTTTTAAGACTCATAAAGTTGGTTAATGTGAAATTAATAAGAAATTTATCTAAATTAGTAAAGATCTTAGGATAGTTGATTTCTAGATTATTGTCTTTTGGCCTGGCAAAGACTCAATTGTCATCAGCGACACGGTTATGTGCTCTAATCCGACTCAATATGATTACTGTCGTTATTGCCTCCTACAGGTACGGACACCTTGCAGCGCATTGTATCGAGTCGCTACTTTCTCAAACTACTCCACCTGCAAGGATTTTATTTGTAGATGATGGTGGCTTGGATTGCGATCATTTGCCAAGCATATACCCAGACATTGAATATATATTAAGGAAAGATAATTTAGGTGTTGTAGATAACTTTCAAGACATCCTATCTCAGATCAACACAGAATATGTACTTTTCATAGGCGCTGATAATTGGTTGCGATCAGATGCAATTGATTTGTTATCCAATGCAAGCACCGATATTCTCACTTACGATATTGTCGTTACAGGTGAATTAAAAGAAGAGATCTTAAATAGGGTGCCTGGTGAAACTGTGCCCTATCAAGGAGACCTTTATTGGAATCGCCAATATCAGCATCACGGATCCATGTTGTACCGCACTGCTTTTGGGCAAAAAATTGGTTATAAAAAAAGATATGAAGATGGAATGCATCCCCAAGAGGATTGGAATTTATGGGATGAGATGCTTGAACAAGGTGCTACAGTAAGCAGTCTCAAAGAAGGACTTTTGTTCTACAGAAGGCATCGAGAAAATTTTTTGAAATATCCTCATCAATCTTTACAGCCAGAGCAAGCTGACTTTCATTGCGTTCTTGAGGAATAGGTAGGAAGATATAATTTCCTACGTACCCATCTTTGGGTCAATTGTGATGCAGGTCTTCATTGCTTTTAACTCTATAACCTTTAGCCATTCTGGTTTAACTTTGGGATCCATCACCAACTCATTAACTTGTCGATTGGTCGCATTTTTATTAATGAAGTCAGCTTGGCAAGTGCAGTAGGCTGCAAAGTCCTCTTCGGTAAGAACTTTTCCTTTAATGCCTTGATGTTCCGACACTTGTTCGCGAACACACATCTTTTGATAATCTTTAGAAATTGGCTGAGTAGATGAAGCGTTGTTCATGACCAATAAAAAACTAAACAATAAACTGGCGCGGTATGAGGGCACAGTATTTCTCCTTTTTTATTCAACCTAAGTGGTAGATATTTTTTCCATAACTGTAGCGAAAGACGGTTAAATTCATCTTTCTCTGGGCTAACTTAAGATCATGAGCCTAAAAGGTGGTTTAAATGGCGATTAAAGTAGGCTTTGCGTGCCTCGATTAAAGCTGTTGCCACGTTGTTTAAACACTTCGTCATTTTTTTCATGATTTAAATCCTCCTGATGACAGCGTATTGGTGCTGGCAGCCGAAGAGCAGTCGCTCTAACTGTTGATGGCTGCTGGGACTCTGGCTAATGATGAACTGCTCTAAATCATGATTAATGCTGTGATAAGCAAAAATCTGGTTTAAGAGGCTTAATAATCGTGTCATTTAAGACTCCTTTAACAAAATGTATTAGGGTTTATACGAATTCAGTATGCGCTTAATTTCTCTATGCTGCAGGACAGCAAAAACCCCTTTATAAGTAGTCTTATACGTAAAAACCCTAATAGGTACAAAATCAATTTGTCTCTCGACCCTTCAATAAGGTCCTTAAGTCGCCTACAGGCGACTTCTTTTTAAGTCATTTTTGTCGTGTTACTAAACAAGAGGAATTGTTATGCTGAAGTACATCAATAGGTCGCTCGAACAAACTATCAATACCTTAATTGATATCACCGTCTATTCACGCTTTGGTGTTCCAGTAAGAGCAATTGATATAGCTAAGCGTCAGCATCTTTCGTTAAGTCGCATGGAAATTTTGCTCTCAGCGCTTAAGTCTGCGTATTTAATTCGAGCCGCTAAGGGACGTAGGGGTGGATATTACTTAGCTAAAGATCCGCAAAGTATGACAATCAAAGATGTGTTTTCAGCGGTAAATCAATTTAGATCTAGAAAAGTCATCATTACAGACTTTGCTAAAGAGATCATTGAGTCTTTTGAGTCATACATGCGCGATTGCTTATCTAAAATTACAGTAGCATCGTCAGCAAAAGATCCCAGAACAAGGCCTTTTCAAATAGAGTCTATCCCGGCGTGGGATTCGCAGAAGTATCAATTGAAAGAGATCCCTAAACAGGGTAAATGGGATACACAAAGCGTTCTGATTACAAAAGCTGAATTACAAAAAACAGAAAAGCTAGGGCCCAACTCCATATTTGATTTTAGTAATTACCTTTAAAAAAATGAGATTTTTAAAAAAGATGAGACAGTTTTATGATGAAATCTTGAGTCACATAAGGGTACATCTGAGATGAGATCTGTGATCGAACGTAGTCAACCCGAATATTCAGTTCATATAGAACGTGAGTTACGCTCTGATCATGCGGGCGAAACAGGTGCCGTCTATATCTACAAAGGAATTATTGCAGTTGCAAAATTACGCAAAGATCAGGAGCTCATTAGTTTCGCCAAGCATCATGGGGTGACTGAGGCAGAGCATTTGCAATTAATAGAGTCGATATTAGAACCAAAGTATCGAAGTCGATTGCTCGGGCCTTGGCGCTTGGCAGGATGGTTGACTGGTGCGATACCAGCCCTATTTGGTAGAAATTCTGTATACGCAACGATTGCCTCTGTTGAGACTTTTGTAGAGCAGCATTACCAGCAACAGATTGACTACCTCCAAAAAAATGGTGGATATGATGAATTACTTAGGCTACTGATACGTTGCCAAGCTGATGAAATCAATCATAAAAATGAAGCAAGCTCAAAGGTCTTTTTTCCCATGCCATTCATTTTAAAAATCTGGTGCGCTTTAGTGAGTAGCGGATCAGCAGTAGCTGTGTTGCTGGCTAGGCAGTTTTAAGGAATATTATGAATATGATTAAACAGCTAAAGGTAAAAATTTAATGATACAGATTCAGGTATGGGCTGACTTTGAATGTCCATACAGCTATTTTCAAACGATCGTTCTTGAAAAGTTACAAGCAAGATACCAAGAGAGGTTAGAAATAGTGTGGAGAGCATTTGAGCTAACTCCGGTTGAGGGAAATATTTTGCCTACACAATCCTATATCGATAATCTTGAGGCTTCCAAGTCTGAGCCCATTGTTGTGCAGGAGAATCTTGAGCTTTTAACCCCAAAGACTCTAAGTTACACATGGCTTGCGCAAGAAAGTGTTTACTTTGCTAATTCGCAGGGTTTATCGCTAAAGCTTGCTAGGGCACTGTTTGATGCATTCTTTTTGCAAGGGCTAGATATCAGCAATGAAGAGGTAGTGATGCAGATTGCTTCCCAAATCGGAATTGATGCCCAACGATTAAAAAATGCACTTGAAAATGGCGAGTTGACCAAACATGTAATGGCTGATGAGCAAGAATTTAAGACCTATGGCTTCCAAGGTTTGCCAGCTATGCTAATTGGTGAGAAAGATTTTTCACCTAGAAGCTTCATGCCCATAACTGGGTATAAAACTGTTGAAGAATTACTTAAGATCTTGCCTAGATAGCGCTTAGTAGAATTAACGCTCACGACTAATCGCTTTTGCGACTAACAGAGTAGCTGCCTGATCTGACAGATACTAAAAATCAATCAGTTTTTTTTAATGTCTTCTACGTTTTTTCCATGTATAAGGTTCCCCATTTGAGAACTTACCGCTAGTGATGCCGTCTACTCCGAACTTACCTGCAATTTCTAGATTATTAAATTTAATCGTAACGAACTCACCAAGCTTCTTAGCCCATTCCATAGCTTCATCAAGCGTCTTAAATTCATACGTTTTCGAATGATGTTCTATTGTTATCACTGTAAGCTCAACGATGTTAATGGGGTTTAGACTGCTTTAGGAGGCTAAAGCAACAGTCTCTTGATGTTTACTCTGAAGGGCTAGAGGATCTAAGATTATTCAAAGTCAATGAATCCACTGAGAGTCTTACTCCAAGTGATCCCGATCCAGCGTATACAGGTAATTTTCTAAGGCCAATATCCATTGCTTTAATTTCAGAATATTTTGCACATGCTTCGGTAATGCGGGTCATGAGCCTCTCCTGCGTTTCGTAATGACAATCTTCTGCAAGCCTATTGATCTCGATAATCAGGGGGTCATAATCAAAAACATTCTGCATCATATCTTTTGAAATCAGAACCAGTTTTGCATCAATCCAAAGCGTTAAATCTAAAAGGTGTTGCTCGGGAATGATCGCACCTGGCCCATAGGTACCAATTTGAGTTTGGAGTTTAAGGTCTCGCAATTCAATGGATGCTAAAGACATTTCTATCCCTTATTAATTAAATGAGGTTGCTTAATGCTAATTTCGTTCGCTAATTTAAAACCGCTGAGCCAAGCGCCTTCAACTCTGCCGCCATTGAGCCAATCGCCACAAAACCCCAGATTTAAATCCTCTCGGAGTTTAAAGCCTAGAATTGGATTGATATATCCGCTTGCATAACGCCAACGATGAATCGCAATATTAGCCTCATCACAATCAAAACCAAGTTTCTTAGCGCAATCAAGAATCAGCTTAGATGCTTCATCTTTTTCTAACTCAATCGATTCTTGACTCCACTGTGGATTGGCATGAATCGTCCAGGTCTCTGGACCTGTTCGGTTGGGTTTGGAGTTATTTCGAGATATCCAGCTAATAATTTCATCATTTACAAAAGCTGCATCAAATGGAGCATTAGGTTTTCCTGTAAATCTTGCCATCACAGTCCAGCAACCTTGCATATCTACATGATTGGCAATTTCCTCAATTGATTTATCTATTGGTTCAGCAAGGATCTGGGCTTGTGGCGCAGGCATGGCAACAACAAGCCAATCAAATTGTTGCTCAATATCTCCAGTCTCTTGACTATGCAGTAACCACTTACCATTCTCATAAGCAATGCGATCAATAGTTTGATTGAATTGAATGGGTAAACTTTTGGCCAAATATCTTCCTGGTGAATTCATAGCAGGAATGCCGACATAACGTTTTTCAGAAGAGCTGTGCTCATGCCATTGATTGGCCCTATATACCTTTATGCGTGGATTCCAGATAGCAGCTACATCAGCATCCATCCATTTATTAAGCTCCTGAATGAACACGGGATCTCTGGCGGTGAAATACTGCGCCCCGTGGTCTGCTGACCATTCATCTGTATTACGAGTACTCATGCGACCGCTGACCCCACGACTCTTTTCATAGAGTTGAACTTGAAAGCCGAGTGCATTTAATTGGGTTGCACAACTAAGACCAGCTATACCGGCACCAATGATTGCAACAGAGGTCTTTATTGACTGATGCTCAATCATTGTGGACGGTAATTTTTCTAAAGGTTATATTAATACGAGGAGTATGAATAGTTTTGGTTTTGAGTAGTGCGTGCTGCCAAAATTGTTGAGTAGGTGCATGCATGATGAGAGCGCTACCATTTTCTAGAAATAAGGAAGTAGTCGATTTATCTTGTTTGTGTTTAAAAGCAAATTTACGAGGGGCACCTAGGCTTAGCGAAGCAATGGGAGACTGCGCGTTCAGTTCTTTTTCATCATCACTATGCCAGCCCATAGCATCTGTCCCATCATGGTAGAAATTGAGTAAGCAAGAATTAAAGTCTGCTTTGGCAAGCTCTTCTATTTGGCTTTTTATTGCCAACAGTATTGGAGTCCAGGCTTGAGGTTGTTTTTTTACCCCAGAGTAGGTGTAAGCACAATTGGGGTCTCCAACCCAGGCTACTTTGCGACGAGTAATTACCAACTTTCCAAACATCATGAGCTGATCCGCATCCCATTGAAGTGACTGTTGTAACTGATCCATGAGCTTGGCGCTATTGGCCGTGCTTATAAAGCCTGGATGGTAGTGAATGCAACCATCCTTAGGTAATAGATTTAACTTGCTCTGAGTGAGGTCAGCAAGAAATAGAGAGTCTTGATTCATGAAAAGAATTGGACGTCAGCGCCAAGTCAATAAAAACCCTAGAATAGCCTTAATTCTTGTTTCTTGATGGGCTCTCACCGATGAATCAGTATCTCTATACCTCGTTTATTACACTATTGACCGTTCTATTGATGTTTGGGTTGACTTTTAATGTTGGTAGAGCAAGGGGTAAATATCAAGTGAAAGCGCCTGCAGTATCTGGGCATGAGCTTTTTGAGCGTGCCTATCGAATCCAGCTAAATACGATTGAAAACGTTCTCATGTTTTTGCCTGCTTTGTGGCTCTATGCCATATTCATCGGAGATAAAGGGGCGGGTGATTCGGGTGTAATTTGGTTAATTGCTAGAGTTTGGTATGCGATTGCCTATCAACTTAATCCCGCTAAGCGCGGACTAGGTTTCTTAATTTCTATTCTTGTGGTGGCAGGTCTATGGACAGGCGCTGCCTATGGAATATTTCACCAGCTGATTAAAGTTTAAGTATGAAAGCTCCAGATAAGCGCTGTTGCGGTTCAGGTGTTTGCATCATTAACGATGCTGGCGAGTGTTGGTGTGGGCAAGTCTGGGATGGTGAAAAAATGGCAGCACCCACTTTAAACTTAAAGCCAAGCGCTCCAAAGAACGTAGAACTAGATTCTAATAAACCTGAGTCTGACTAATAGGGCTACGCTAGAGCGCCTTTGTTTTCAGGATGCCTTGACTAGTAAGTATATAAAAGTAGCTAGCTGAAAAAGATTAATGACTACGCTGGCTCCATGTAGAAAATGGAACTGACGGTTGCGACCATTATCTTTAGCGTTATTGATTTTCCCAGTCAGGTAAAAAAGCGTAAATGCAAAAAATACTACACAAACTGCTAGTAATGCCTTGTTGCTTGAGTCTGTCTCTGTAAATACACAGACCAGTGTGATGAATCCCAAAGTTGCGTAGTATTTTGGAAAAAAGTTTCTGACGTATTTGCTGGACCATTCAACTGGTAGCACTTTAAAAACAGTCGGCGCCACAATAACGGTGAAAAAGAGCATGATGCCAACCATGCTAGATAAAAGATAACTTGTAATCATGGTGACTTTTCTAAAAAATTATCCGTAAACCCTACGGAGTGAGTGGGCTGCTACCCCGTCTTTGAGTGCATCTCTAATTGGGATTGCTATTAAATCTATGCCCTTATTTACCAAAATCTTTTCCAGCTTGGATGGAACAGGCTTTTTCAGTTTGGTATGAGCCCAACTGGGGAGGTTGATAAAGCCAGCCTTATTAATTAGTTTTACAAAGGGCTTCGACTGTATATTGCTGGGGAAGTCATCTAAAAGTTGAATGATGCTCTGGGCACGTTCGCCATAGTGAAGCTCTGGAAGATAAGACTCAATCGCTTCCTGCGTTCCTTTAAGAGTATCCGGTAGATTTTGAGCGCCAAGCATTTCACCCAAAGCCTTCATCTCTTTGAAGTATTGATCCTGCTCCTGTCTAGTGAGCTTTGGGTATCGATAGTTTTGGTAGGCCTCCAGAAAACTGAGGGTTTCCGTCAGATGAACCCAGGCCAATAGACGGGGATCAGTTGCAATATACGGCTTTCCAAACTCATCGCTACCATGGATATGTTGATGAATTCGATTGACCTTCTCAATAATCTCATGAGCCATTTGATGGGAGCCATAAGTGGTTGCGGCGATAAAGTAGGCGGTTCTACCTAATCTCCCTTTGAGATCTTTTCTAAAGCTTGAATGATCCCAGACTCCTGCTAAAGCTTGAGGGTGTAGTGCTTGTAGTACTAAGGAGCTAATACCCCCAATCATCATGGAGATAAAGTCTGCATGTACTCTCCAGGCAATAGACTCTGGGCCAAAGAGACCACGATCTCCCTGAGGGGTAAGGAATGCCACAGGCGGTCCGCTACCACCACCTACCATTTCTCGAATCGTTTTACGAATTAGTTCATTGAGCATTGCTTTAATGCATCATGAGATTTCTTAAATCGTCATCTTCAATGATTTCCGTAATGAGATCTAGTCTGATGCGGGGATTGGTTTGCGCTAATAAATGATTTTTCTGTGCAAGAGAGATGGGCAATAGCTCAGCAAGACGGTTTGAGACCCAGCCACAGTCATCAGTCTTAAAAGGTTTTTTAAAGGGGGCATCACCTAATAGGTCTTCACTTTGAATCACTGAAATAATTTGATCTAATAGTTGTGCTACTCCATGATGTTCCTGGGGAATTGGCATGAGTGGATCTTTATCTAAAAGCTCTACTTCGCCCATCCAAAGTCCATTGGTCTCTTGTTTGCTCTTGATTAGCTTGAAGCGCTTCGTGCCAAATGACCTCGTCATATAAAGAGCAGGCTGGACAGGGTCAAAATCCTCAATTTGAGCCAGTGTGCCAATCTTTGAGAAGGACAGAGAAACATCTTCTTCGTTAGCATCAGAGTTTTTGATGATGCTCACCACACCAAATTCTGTCTTCTCTCGTAAGCATTGTTTGATCATGTCGAGATAGCGAGCCTCAAAAATCTTCAAAGCAATCACACCATCCGGGAAAAGTACGGTACCTAGTGGAAATAAAGGGATTTTTCGAAAAGAGGAGATGGAATTGTTCATTGGTTCAATTTAATGGATTTATCTCATCTTTGCTGGCGCTCAATAAGGACAAAATGCCCCCACTGTTTTTTCTGGTGATCAGCATCAAATATCGTTTGCGTTTACATTTAGAGCTCAATACTAGGAGATATAAATGATTCAACAGTTTCGTATCAAGCTCGCTCGCTGGATTCTAGGAAAGCATTGCCCATGCTATCAAATGGGTTATCACAATATGGTCGATTTTCAGCAACGAAGTGCTGACCAGTTAGCTAAAGCTCAAGAGCGTAACAAGATTCAATAAATATAGGCTTGCCTAGGATGATCGGGTGTCACAAAGACGCCAGGCTATTAGGATGCTAGTAAAAATCTGAGTGCACAGCAATAAGTATGTGATGCTATTTAAGATCGCAAAGTAGTTTGCAAAAGGCGAGAGCATTACTGGCATTCCATCTTGTAGCGCAGTTTCTCTCAAGTAATCCATCCGAGGTATTAGTAAAAAGCTTGCTCCTGCAACAGAAAGGATCAATATTAGTGAGGGCAGGCGAACTGCCTTCAGATTGCATAAGTCTCGCTTAATTAAGGCGTTGGAGAGGCTTAAGATAATAAATGTGCACCCCAAGAAGTAATACGCGAGATGCTGCATCAAGAGATGCGCCATCATGCCCGCTGCCTGAGAATCCTCTATTAAAAGATAGACAATTAGACAGCTAAGTACTTGAGCAATGATCCCGCCGGCCATTAAACCAGCAAGTAAGAGCAATAAGCGTAGTGGAGGGGAGTATTGGGTGGGGGTACTAGGAACTTCAACCATGGGATAAAAAGGGTTAATTAATGCGCTGCAGCACAAAGTTTGAATCAGTTTCATACTAGCCGTAATCTAACTTTTATACCAAAAACACCATGGAAGTCACTCAAGCAGTCAAGGTAGCCCTGAATACTTTGGTCGATATTGCAAGCCACTCTAGTAACGGTCAATTAGTCACTGTTCCGGAAATAGCCAAAAGACTGCGCATGTCGGTTAGTCGCATTGAGCTATTGCTGAGACCTCTGCGGGAATCTGGACTTGTCATCGGGATTAAGGGACGAACTGGGGGTTATCAACTTCTAAAAGACCCTCGCATGATTACGATCAAAGACATTGTTTTAGCGATGAATCTCATTAAAAAAAGAAAAGTAGAAGTATCAGATATTGCAAAAGATCTCTATCAGTCGCTCGAGACTTACATGATGAATTGCATTTCTAATGTTACTTTGGCTTCTGCTATTAAGGATTACATTCCACGTTTTAGTGAGGTGCAAACTGCGCCTGAAAGAAAACCCTATTTCCCCACAGAGTCTGAAGTAAAGGCTAAGCAAGAAAAAAGCCCCAAAGGAGAGACTCAAAAAGTTCTAAAGACTTCATTTAAAAAAGTTGAAGAAATCCCACGCGGGCCCAACTCCATTTTTAGTTTTGCAGACTACCTTAATAAAAACTCACCAGCAAACTAAAGTTATCAATTCATTTGGCGTGGATATTCAGCAGGTGTCATACCCTGATTTAGCTTTTGTAGATATTGAAACCACTGGTTCTCATTTTGATCGCGATCGCATTACCGAGATTGGTATCAAAACTCTAGCCAGCAATCAAATTCAGGTATGGGAGCAATTAATCAATCCCCAAACCTTTATTCCGCAAAATATCCAAAGACTGACTGGCATATCACCCCGGATGGTTGAAGATAAGCCAAGCTTTGAGGAGGTGGCAAAAGAGTTAAAGCAAGAGCTTGAGGGGAAAATATTCATTGCCCACAATGCTCGATTTGATTACGGTTTTATCAAAGCATCTTTTAAAAGAATCGGCATAGACTTCAAGCCTAAAGTTTTATGTACGGTAAAGCTTTCAAGATTACTCTTTCCAGAGCAGTCTCGCCATAATCTAGATACCATCATTAACGCTCACCATCTGAAGGTGAGCGCCCGTCATCGTGCGCTAGGCGATGCAGATTTATTGCTCCAGTTTTGGCAAATATGTGAAGCGAAGTTTGGTAAAGAAAAATTGAATGAGGTGATCAATCAGCTGGTTGGCAATCCTAGTCTGCCGCCAAATATAGATAAAGATTTAATAGACTCTATTCCTGATGCTCCAGGCTGCTATATCTTTTATGGGGAAAATAAGGTTCCCTTATATATCGGTAAGAGTATTTCTTTGCGCAGTAGAGTGATGGGTCACTTTCAGGGAGCCTTGACGCAGCGCAAAGAAATGAAGCTCTCTTTACAAATCCGAGACATTGATTGGATAGAGACTAGTGGTGAGTTAGGCGCCTTAATTTTAGAGTCTCAGCTGATCAAAGAACGTATGCCGAGTATGAATATCAAACTTCGTCGCTCTAAAGATCTTTGTGCCTGGAGCTTGGAGATAGATTCTGCTGGGAAGCTTAAGCCAGTGCTTGTCAATCAAAAGGATTTGCTGCCAGGCCTTCAAGATAACCTTTATGGATTGTTCTACAGCAAAAGAGAGGCTCACTCTTATTTAAAAGCAGTAGCTAAAAAGTATCGTTTATGCGAAGTACTGCTAGGAATAGAAAAGGGCGAAGATGGGAAGTCCTGTTTTGGATATCAAGTAAAACAATGTGGTGGTGCTTGTATTGGAATCATGTCTGCTGAAATGCACAATCTTCAGCTGAAGACTGCGATGAATCTATATAAGGTACAAGTCTGGCCCTATGTAGGCCCAATTGCCATCAATGACGGCGGAGAAATGATCGTTCTAGATAAGTGGTGCTATCTCGGTACTGCTATTAATCAAGATGAGCTTTGTGAACTAGCAGAATCGGGAGAGGCTGAATTTGATCTTGATATTTATAAGATAGTGAAAAAGGCTTTGGCTGGACACTATAAAAATCAAGTGATTCAGCTGTAATGTTTTTCACTTAAGCATTGCTTTGGGTGATGCTGGGGTAAACGCCTAGAGTAATTATTTTTCGGGCTATCTAGTATGGGTATATGTCTAAGCTAATCGAACTAACTTATGTGAGTGAGCCGGCTCAAAGTATGTCTTTTTTGGGCTTGATGAGACTCTTGTATCACTCCTATTCAAATAATCAAGCATTGGGCATTACTGGGGCGCTCATCTATGAGGACAATAAATTCGGCCAAGTGATTGAAGGGCCTGAAAAAGATATTGAAGCCTTATGGCAAAAGATTCAAAAAGACGGCCGGCATAAAAATGTCCGCCTAATAGAATCTAAGCCCATCAGTGAGCGTAGCTTTAGCAAATGGACGATGGTATTTCAAGGTAGCGAAGAGATTGCTAAAACTCTGCCAGAAGTGAGTGCCGCTATTGAGGATATTGATTTTCCAGCGGGCCATCCGTTGTTAATTGCTTTGAGGAATGCTGGCTAGCACCCACTTGATCTATTCAAGTTCCGATGGGGTATACAGTTTTTCTTTAACTTTGCTCAATCAGTTGCGCGAATGCATTTACGAATGACTCAGGAGGTTGAGCTCCTTGCATAAGATACTGATCGTTCAGAATGATCGCAGGAACAGAGTTAATTCCCGCATTTGTATAAGTAGCCTCTTCAGTACGAACTTCTTTGGCAAATTCATTATTCTTGAGAACCTTTAGAGCTCTATCTTGATCTAGGCCAGAACGAGTCACTGCATCTATCAGATTATGTTGATCATCTAAATTCACTGCTAAGCAAAAGTAAGTATTGAGCAATTCTTTCTTGAGGATTGCTTGCTTCTCCAGCCCAAACTCTTGACCTGCCCAATGCAGAAGACGATGAGCGTCAAAGGTGTTGTAAACCCTTTTGCGACCTTCTGGATGAAATTCAAATCCTGCCTCTAAAGCTTTGGCTCGAATATTGGCCTGATTGGTTTTGACCTGCTCTGCATTTAAACCATATTTTTCAGTGAGATGTTCGATAGCATCTTGGCCGCCTTTAGGCATATTAGGGTTGAGTTCGAAGGGGCGAAAATGCACCTCAAAATTTGCCTGATCACTGAGCTGATCAATCGCTTGATTTAGATTGCCTAGACCGACTGCGCACCATGGGCAGGCGATATCAGATACATAATCAATTTTGATGGTTGGTTTCATCATTTGATTCTACAAGCCTATTGGTAGTGAAGTGCTTGGTAAGTCAGTGTTGCCTAAAGCAGAACTAAAGAGTGAGAAAGCATTTCTTAAAAGATGTGAAATTTCGCTGCATAGTTAATGACATGCCGCCAATAACTAGCCACTCTTTTTCCCATATTTTTAAGTTGAAGTAGTGTAGCCAGCATGCCCAAAATTCTTTGAGTATTTGAATAAATTTCATCTTCTGCACAATTTTGGGGCATGAGTTAAATGCCTTCCTGGGACTCAATATGCATTGCTGCATGTTTTGAGTCCCATTCCTTAAAATCCTGATCCCAATTCAATAATCACCATTTTGGTGCGAATCATTTTCATGGGAAGTGGTTTGGTGCGTTGCTGTATCTCCGTGTGATTTTGGCTGGTTAAAAATGACCTATTAACTTTTTTGCTTATTTTTAATGACTAAAACCTCTAGGAGATTCAAATGAATTCATATCGCCCCTTTGATCCTGATAGGCCGTTATTTAGTAGTCGTTGTAGTTGTGGTCGTCATGCATCCGATGCTGAGCATGCCCTTGATTTGTCTGCGAGAGTCGACGAAGAGAAAATGAGTGCTGATTTTGTGGAGGCAAGTCTTGTCAAGGCATTGTTCCCTCAAGAGAGTCGCCGCCGTGCATTTCTAAAAGCGGTTGGTGCTGGCGGTGCAATGAGTGCCTTATCTGGATTCTTGCCTATAGGTGCCTTGCAGGCGATGGCTCAAGAAAAAGCCCCATTAGAAAAGCCTGATCTCAAAATTGGTTTTATTGCGATCACCTGTGCCACCCCTCTTATCATGGCCGATCCCCTAGGTTTTTATAAGAAGCAGGGTCTCAATGTCACACTGAATAAAACTGCTGGCTGGGCGTTAATTCGAGACAAGATGCTGAACAAAGAGCATGATGCCTCTCACTTTTTATCACCAATGCCCATTGCAATGTCTATGGGATTAGGTTCTGATCCCACTCAAATGCGGGTGGCGACTATTCAGAACGTGAATGGCCAGGCTATTACTTTGGCGAATAAGCACAAAGATAATCGTGATCCAAAAAAATGGAAGGGTATGAAATTTGCTGTTCCATTTGAATATTCGATGCACAACTTCTTGTTGCGGTACTACGTATCTCAAGCTGGATTAGATCCTGATAAAGATATCCAGATTCGCGTTACCCCACCTCCAGAAATGGTTGCCAACTTACGTGCTGGCAATATTGATGGATTCTTGGGACCTGATCCATTTAATCAACGTGCTGTTTATGACGAGGTTGGCTTCATCCACATCTTGACCAAAGAAATCTGGGATGGACACCCTTGCTGTGCATTTGGAACATCTGAAGATTTCATTAAGAAAAATCCAAATACCTTTGCAGCGCTCTATCGTGCTGTATTGAATGCCTCAACCATGGCGCGCGATCCCGCTAACAGACCGCTCATTGCAAAAGTGATTTCGCCAGCCAACTACTTAAATCAACCAGAAACAGTTGTGATGCAAGTGTTAACCGGAAAATTTGCTGATGGTCTTGGCAATGTTCAAAACGTTCCTGACCGAATTGATTTCAACCCAATTCCCTGGTACTCAATGGCGACTTGGATGCTGACCCAAATGCAGCGCTGGGGTTATGTCAAGGGAGATGTCAATTACAAGGACATCTCTGAAAAAGTATTCCTGCTGACCGATGCTAAAAAGTATATGGGGGAGACTGGCATTGCTGTTCCAGCTCTGGCAAAAGCAGGTTATAAAAAAGACAAGATCATGGGCAAAGAGTTTGATCCAAGTCAGCCTGCTGCTTATTTGAAATCTTTCCAGTGAGTCAGAGATAAACATGAATAAGCTTTCTATCAAAGTTCGTGGAGCCATACTTTCGGTTGCCATTTTGGTTTTTGCATTATTGCTTTGGCATATCGCAACTGCCCCAAAAGTAGTTTCTACTCCAGTAGTCAGTACAGGCACCAGTGAGTATCAAGCCCTGATGGGGCAGGGTGGCGGGGTTTCTGTGGAGAAGTCTGGATTTCCAACGCTAACCCAAATGGGAGAAACCTTTTATAAGCAACTTTCAAGCCCTTTTTATGACAATGGTCCTAACGACAAGGGGATTGGTATTCAGCTTGCATATTCCTTAGCTCGAGTTGGGCTTGGCTTTTTGCTTGCAATGTTAGTAGCTATTCCTTTCGGCTTCTTAATTGGGATGTCGCCATTGGCATATGAGGCATTTAATCCGTTCATCCAAATCCTCAAGCCTATTTCTCCCTTAGCGTGGATGCCAATAGCGCTGTATACGATTAAAGATTCATCCATCTCCGGCATCTTTGTGATCTTTATTTGTTCAGTATGGCCCATGCTGCTCAATACAGCATTTGGTGTGGCTAATGTTCGCAAAGAATTATTAAACGTCACTAAGACTCTGGAAGTTTCTCCTTTCCGAAAAGCTTTTTTAGTGATCTTGCCAGCAGCTGCACCAACGATTTTGACTGGAATGCGAATCTCAATGGGCATTGCATGGCTGGTGATTGTTGCCGCAGAGATGCTTGTTGGGGGCACCGGAATTGGCTATTTCTTATGGAATGAATGGAACAACCTATCTATCTCCAGCGTAATTTTTGCCATTGTGATGATTGGACTAGTTGGGATGATTTTAGATATGGCATTTGCAAGATTACAGAAGGCAGTTTCTTATGCAGAATGAAAAATCATTTTTAAAAGTTGAGAGTCTAAGTAAGTCATACAAGACGGATGCGCCACCAGTATTCGAGGGTATCAATTTTGAAATTGAGCGCGGAGAGTTTGTATGCATCATTGGCCATTCGGGCTGTGGCAAGACAACGATTTTGAACGTGCTGGCTGGTCTTGAAGATGCTAGCAGTGGTTACGCTTATATGCTGGGCCGAGAAATTAATGGCCCAAGCCTTGATCGTGGCGTTGTATTTCAGGGGCACGCATTAATGCCTTGGATGACGGTCTTGCAAAATGTTGCCTTTGCGGTGAAGTCTAAGTACCCAGATTGGTCAAAGCAGCAGATTTCAGAGCACTCTAAAAAGTACTTGGCAATGGTTGGGCTCGTTAATGCTGAAAATAAGAAGCCTTCTGAGTTATCTGGCGGCATGAAACAAAGGGTTGGTATCGCCAGGGCTTTTGCAATTGAACCAAAAATGCTTTTGTTAGATGAGCCCTTTGGTGCATTGGATGCCCTGACGCGTGGGGTGATTCAGGATGAGTTGCTCAAAATTTGTAGCGAAACTAAGCAAACAGTCTTCATGATTACGCATGATGTGGACGAAGCGATTTTGCTCTCCGACAAAATTATGTTGATGAGTAATGGGCCGAATGCACGGATTGCCGAAATCGTCATCAATACATTGCCTAAGGATCGAAAGAGGGCAAGCTTGCACCATGATCCGATGTATTACCCCATGCGAAATCACTTGGTTGATTTTTTAGTCAATCGTTCTAAGGATTTGCAGGCTAAAGGATCTGCTGGAGGTTTAGACGGCTACCAGCCAATCTTGGTATGCCCAGGTCTACAAACCCCAGTGACTCAATAAATTCAAACTTAAAACTTAGGAGAAAAAGATGGATCGTTCAGTAGTGACACAGAAAATTATCGAAGCCAAAGTTCGCAAAGGCATGAAGTGGAGTGATATTGCCAAAGCTATTGGCGAGTCAAAGGAATGGGTTACTGCAGGCTGCTTGGGCCAAATGACCTTTACTAAAGCACAGGCTGAAGCTGCTGGTAAGTTATTTGACTTGACCGATGAAGAAATGGCTTGGTTGCAAATTGTTCCTTATAAAGGCTCTTTACCAACTGCAGTGCCAACCGATCCACTGATCTATCGTTGGTATGAAATTGTGAGCGTATATGGCACCACGATCAAAGAGTTGATCCATGAAGAATTTGGCGATGGGATTATGAGTGCGATTGATTTCTCAATGGATATCCAACGCGAACCAGATCCAAAAGGTGATCGTGTGCAGGTAGTGCTATCAGGTAAGTACCTTTCTTATAAGACTTACTAATCAAAATAGTCTCTTAGTAAGCCACCTTCGGGTGGCTTTTTTATTGGAGTATTCTTAGTAAGAAATGACTTAACAATAGAGATTACGCATGTCAGATGGGATTGATTTCAAAGCACTGGTGAGCCATATTGGCGAGGCTGTGATTATTTCGGATCGAGATGAAAATATCTTGTTCTGGAATGCTTCCGCTGAGCGAATTTTTGGCTATAGCCATGATGAAGTCTTAGGAAAAACACTCAGCATCATTACACCTGAGCGCTTTAGGGAGCGCCATTCTAAAGGCTACTTTCATACCATGGAAACGGGCAAAACGAAGTATGGCAATACTTTGCTGCGGGTTCCAGCAGTGCATAAAGATGGTAGATCTATTTCAATTGCCTTTTCAGTCACGATGATTTTTGATGATCAGTATCAGCCTATGGCGATTGCAGCCATTATTCGCGATGAAACAGAACGATTCCAAGAAGAGCGTAAGCTCAAAGAAAAGTTAGCAGCCTACGAAAAGCATCAGTAAAACACCAGCGCTACTTTAATTGGCGCTTATAAGACTGCTTTTGGTCTTAGCGCTAGCGAGTTAAATCAAGATCGTTTAATACGAAAGCTATATTTCAGGCCTCAAAGCATTGATTTAGGCATTGTCAATAGGTGCGGGTATTTACTAGTTATGCCCCATCATCTTTGTTGTATAAATTGGTGCTAATAATAAAAAACCTAGACTTGATTCTGAGCGACCTAGGAAGACGTGAGGCATTCTGTTTTTTAAAATTTCATCATGGGAAATGAAGCACATGACACAAATTACTTTACTAGTGAATGGAAAGAGTAAATCTATTAATGTAGATGATGACATTCCATTGTTATATGCATTACGTGACGACCTTGGTATGAAGGGCCCCAAATTTGGTTGTGGCTTAGGTCAGTGCGGAGCTTGTACGGTGCAGATAGATGGGCAGGCGGTGAGGTCCTGTGTCACGCCTGCTAAGAGCGTGAGTGGTAAAAAAATTACTACGCTTGAGGGCTTAGGTAGCACTCAAAAACCCAGCAAACTTCAGCAGGCTTTTATTGATGAGCAGGCAGCACAGTGCGGCTACTGTCTGAATGGCATGATTATGACGGCCTCAGCCTTTTTGGCCAAAAATAAAAACCCCAGCGATGCGCAGATTACCGAAGCGATGTCCGGTAATTTATGTCGATGTGGTACCCATCAGCGCATTGTTGCAGCCGTGAAGCGCTATTTAGCAGCTTAATTTCCTCAATTCCTTGAGATCAGGTATTTATATGAATACATTTACACGCCGTGAATTTTTAAAGACCAGCAGTGCTGGTGTATTGATGGTCAGCTTCTCCTTGAGAGTAGAAGCTGCTCCGACGAATCAGTATGGTTTAAGAGATCCTAAAGAAGTTAGTAGAGAGGCCGTTGACTCTTGGTTGAGCATTGATCAAAACGGCAAGATCACTATTTTTTCTGGCAAAGTAGATTTAGGGACTGGTGTGAAGACCGCTCTGGCGCAAATGGCGGCGGATGAGCTCTATGTTCCATTTGGCAGTATTGAGATGGTGATGGGTGATACAGCCACCACTCCAGATCAATGGATTACGGGCGGTGCGATTTCTATTTCTCAGGGTGGCACTGAATTGCGTCAAGCTGCTGCTAATGCGAGACAAGCTCTGTTAGAGAGAGCTGCTGCTAAATGGCAAATACCCGTTTCAGAATTAATGGTGAGAGATGGCGTTATTTTCCCCATCAGCAATCCAGGTCAAAAGGCGACTTACGGTAGTCTGATTGGTGAGGGATTCAAGATTAAGGTTGACACTAAAGTTCCCTTGAAAAAATATACTGAATACCGAGTTGTGGGTAAATCTATTCCACGCGTTGATATTCCGAGCAAGGTCACCGGCGAATATGTCTATATGCATGATTTCAGGTTGCCTGGCATGCTGCATGCTCGCGTTATTCGTCCAGACTCGATTGGCGCTAAATTAGAAAGCTATGACGACGCATCCTTGAAGAACATTAAAGGCTATGTCCAAACAGTCCGCAAAGGCGATTACCTCGCTGTGATATCGACCACAGAGTGGGGTGCTGTCAAGGCGGCTCGCGATCTCAAGGTATCTTGGAAAAAGGGACCCGATTTGCCAAAGAAAGAAACTATCTTTCAAGAGTGGCGACAAATGCCGCTTGCAAAGGAAGAGGTAACTCAGAAGGTGGGAGATGTTAATAGCGTGATTGGTTCAGGCGCTAAAAATATCAAAGCTACCTACAATTTTCCTGTGCAGACACACGCCTCAATTGGCCCATCTTGTGCGGTAGCTGATTATCAGAATGGAAAACTGACGGTATGGAGCGCTTCTCAGGCAACCCATTCAATGCAGCATGAGTTAGCAGTCATTACTGGTTTACCAAAGGATTCAATTCGCCTGATCTATTTAGATGGTTCTGGTTGTTACGGTCGTAATGGGCATGAAGATGCTACTGCCGATGCTGCCTTAGCTGCTATTGCGCTAGGTAAGCCAGTGCGCATGCAGTGGATGCGTCATGATGAAACTGCACTCGCACCAAAGAGTCCACCAAGAACGATGGACTTCGAAGCCAGTTTGGATAGCAAAGGAAATATTATTGGCTGGAAGAGTGATTTTTATATCGCCCTGAATCACATTGCATTTATGAAGCCTTTAGATTTTCCATTGCTTGCTGCTACCGATACGGGAGTTCCTCGGCCTGGAAATTGGGTAGGCTTCCTCTTTCAAAATACTGGGGCACCCTATGCAGTGCCTAATATTTCAGTCAATACCAAACATATTGCGCAAACTTTCTTAAGATCCTCCCATCTCAGAAGCCCCGGAAGAATTGAGAATAGCTTTGGAAATGAATCTTTTATTGATGAGCTTGCTATCTCTAGTAATGCTGATCCTGCGGAGTATCGCATCAAGAATTTAACGGATCCTAGAGCTATTGCAGTGATCCGTGCGGCGATGAAGTCTTCGGGCTGGCAAAGTCGGGATCCAGCATATAAGTCTAATCAAGGCAGCAATATCGCTAAGGGTCGTGGCATTGCTTATGTGAGATATAACAACGCCATTACCTATGTTGCTACAGTTGCTGATGTAGAGGTTAATCGAGAGACTGGCAAGATTTTGGTTAAGAATTTGTATGTTGCACATGATTGCGGTCAAATCATTAATCCTGATGGTGTGCAAAATCAAATTCAGGGTGGTGCAATACAAACGGTCAGCCGTGTATTAATGGAGGAAGTGAAGTGGAAGGGCAGCGATATTGAGAGTGTTGACTGGGCCTCTTACCCAATTATTCGCTTCAATGAAGTTCCTAAAGTCCATACCGTGTTGATTGACCAACCTGGTACACCTTCATGGGGCGCGGGAGAGCAAACCCCAACAACCGTTCCTGCAGCCATTGCTAATGCAGTATTTGATGCGGTAGGTGTGAGACTGAGGACAATTCCATTTACGCCGGAGTCGGTCAAGACCGCAATGAAGGAGCAGTCATCAGCTAAAGCATGAAGTCATTCAACTGAAAGCTGCTAACAAACTATTTTAGAGTTTAGAGCCTATTCATAACTTTCCAACAGATTGTTCTAATAGGTTCCAACCCGTTTTTCCAAAATGCTCGCGCCATCTTCCGTAGAAGCCATCACCTAGCCTATCTTTAAAGCTTTGGATATTGGCTCGATTGAATTTTTGACCACGCTCTGTAAGAGTGACCTCAAGTTGCTTGTTTAAATTATTGGTATAGGTTCTTTGTAGGGAAACATATTTTTTGACATTCCTGAGAACTACTTCTTGAACGTCACCTGGCAGCGATTTCCAGAATTTCTGATTAGCCAAGAGATTAAATCCAGACCACATGTGATTTGTAATAGATTGATTGTTGCTGACCTCATACAGCTTATTGACTTCAGTGATGACGAGAGGATTTTCCTGTCCATCAACCTTACGAGTCTTCATTGATTCATAGAGTTCTCGAATATTTACGGTGACAGGTGTTGCCCCAAGAGAGCTAAATAGATCGCGAAACATTTCACCATCGGGAACTCTAATGCGCATTCCAGATAAATCGGCTGGAGTATAGATTGCCTTATCAATCATTCCAATTTGCCTAAATCCATTTTCTAGTAGTCCGTATTGAAATCGATAGATTCCTTTGGCTGCGCATTCTTTTGCGATGTATTCACCTAGGGATCCGTCATTAGCAGCATAGACCTGAGCATTATTTTGGAAAGCGAAGGGGATGCCTTGGATCTCTGCAATGGGCACTACTTTTCCTAAGATTCCGCCCATGAGGGTAAAGAACTCCAGATCTCCACGCTGCAGCATATCTAAGGCCTGCGGGTCTGATCCTGGAATTTGATTGTTCTGGGCATAAACCGTAATTTGTAATTGCCCATTGGTTTCACGAGCGACAGCAGACCACATATCCACCAAAAAAGAATGTTGGTGGCTGATTGCAGGTTGATTATGGTACTGCGAGCCTACCCATTTTGCCCCTTGAGAGTAAGCGGGTTGGCTGATACTACTCACAGCCGAGGCACCTATCAGGCTAGCCCCATATTGTAAAAATTGACGTTTTCTATTGTTTATCACTTTCATGATGTCACCTTTAGTCTGATGAAAATACCGCCCGCAGGCGGTATTTAGTCTTAATCAAGAAAAGAATTCTGAAGCTTATTTCGTTTTTACAAAAGTGACCCAGTTCGCCCCTTTGCCTCCAGGAACTCTCTCAATCAGAGCGAGCTCGCCTGAGGATTGGTTGATAGAGTAAAGGGAAACCTTGTCAGATTTCTGGCCTGTAGCAACCAAAAATTGTCCGCTCGGATCAACATTAAATCCTCTAGGCATTTCCTCTGTCGGGGTGGTAAATAGATACTTTACTTTGCCAGTTTGGGTGTCCACTTCAAAGCCGCTTAAAGTGCTTTTTGTTCTCTCTGATGTATAGAGAAATTTGCCGTTAGGTGTCAGTTTAATTTCGGCACAGAAGATCATATTGGAATCATCAAAAGCAGTGGCTTCTGGGGATCCGGTAGGAGGTCTTGGTCTACCTGGCACTAACTTGCTATCACTTGGCAGACTGGATACAGCCTGAATTTGAGTTAAGGCTCCTGTCTTGATATCTCTAGAGAAAACAATTACTTCACCAGTCATCTCAGTAATGACATAAGCGAATTTATTATCCGCCGAAATGACGATATGTCTTGGCCCCTGTTGTTTTTGAAGTGCTACTGAGCTGGCTGTCTCTGATAAGGGCTTTGCTTGAGAGGCATTAAAGCTATGAATTTTGATCTCATCGGTACCTAGTTGTGGAACATAAACAAACTTATTGGACTGATCAAATACGATCGCATGCGGATTCTTTCCACCACTTGGGAAGGCCTCAGCTGGAACGGGATTGACGTAACCATTTGCTTGAATTTGGTTAACGCTATTGTTGTGGCCTCCAAAAGAGGTAGCCAATAACCATTTGCCGGTTTTATCAGTCGAGACGCTAACCATGCTGTCGGGCAATGGGATTGCACCAGTCCATTTCAGCTGTCCATTGGCTTGATCAATTTGATACATGTATAAAGAAAAGGGCTTGGAGCGCACAGAGGCATACAAATTTTTATTATCTGGTGTCACCGCCATGGGCATCACAAATTTTCCAGCGGGGAAACGACCGACTGAAGTTAAGTGGGGACTTACCCCAGCCGTGAGTTCATATGCTGTGATGTCAGCATCCTCAATATTGGAAATGTAAACATAAGTTGCGCAATAAGCGCTGGTTGTCACTACTAAACTTGTTGTTGCAAGCGCCAGATTTCTGAAGATTGTTTTTTTATTCATGTTGTCTCCCATTTATTTTTTAGCTATTTGATATTAGATGTTGTAGCAGTATTTTGTATTGGTATCTTCCCTGTTTTAGTTCTGGGTTTATGCTAACCCTTTTGGATGTTTTTAGTGGATTACTTTAAATAACGTTGAGATTTTGATTTATATTAACCCTTACCTCTATTTCTTCGAAAAAACTCCTCATGCCAAGTGACTCAAAGGGCGGCCTTAAATTAATCAACAAAGATACTCTTTGGGATAAGGCTTATTTGTCTTTACGAAGTGCATTGTTAGCTGGTAAGTTTGTTCCTGGAGAGCGTATCATTTTAAGAAAGGTGGCTCAGGATCTCGGCATTAGTCTTACGCCTGTTCGTGATGCTGTGAATCGCTTGGCTGCTGAAAATGTACTTGAAAGAGGTGGGGTTGGCCAAGGTGGGGGTGCATCAGTACCCCTCTTGAATGCTAATGAGTTTGATCAACTGATGTCGATACGCAGTAGCTTGGAGCCCTTGGCAGCTGAAGCGGCTGCAAAAAATGCAAGCAAAGCTGAAATCGCTGAAATTGCAAAACTGTTGACTCAGATGAGAGATTTGGCTGAAACCGGAAATCTAGCCTCTTATTTGGATGCTCACTACAAGTTTCATTTTGGGATTTATAAGTTAGCCAAGCAATCTATCCTTTTGCAGGCAATCGAAGGCGCTTGGCTGCGCTGTGGGCCTACCTTAAATCTTGCGCTACCGGAGTATAAGCCCGGTCAAAAAAGACACAAACATCATTTGGCTGCTCTAAATGCGCTAAAAAAGGGTGATGGTGTTGGGGTTGCCCAAGCTATTCGTGCTGATATTGATAGTGCTCGACTGGATATCTGTAATTTGCTAGATTAGTTCCGTTGTTTAAATAAGGGTTAATAGTGTTTTCCCCTCATGAATGTTATTTGTTATAACATTGACATATTGCGAAGCGAAAGGAGTGAATATGAAGGCATTTAAAACCGTTTTCAGTGCAATGGTGGCATCTACTTTGGGTGTTTTTGCAGCTTTTGGATCTGCCATGGCTGCTGATTTCCCGGCTAGGGAGATAAAGTTAGTAGTGCCCTGGAATGTTGGGGGGTCAAACGATATTTCTGCCCGACTGATTTCAAAAATTATGGCTGATGAGGGAATCACAGTAGTCGTGGACAACGTTGCCGGTGCAACTGGCACTATCGGCATGACTAAAGTTGCCAATGCAGAACCTGATGGCTACACCATCGGCATGGGCACTAGCTCTACGATGGCAATGATTGCGCAGGGCTTAACGCCGCTGAAAAACGAGCAATTTTCACCAATAGCGCGAGTGACCACAGATCAATTGCTACTGCTTGTTCCTAAAGATAGCCCAACTAAAGACTTGAATAGTTTTGAGGCAATGGTTAAAAAGAAACCGGGGAAGATATCGATTGGCACACCTGGTAGTAATAATTTAAATCATATATTTGCAGTGATGACGGGAAATGTTGTCAACTCAGAAATTATTACCGTTCCCTATACCGGTGGCGCTAAAGTCATTATTGATTTAGCTGGTAAACAACTGGATGCAGCAGTATTAAAACCGTCTGAAAGTAAAGCGCAGATTGACTCCAATATGGTGATGCCTTTAGGTGTATTTGCAAATGAGCGAATTAAATCAATGCCCAATGTTCCTACCTTTAAGGAGAAGGGTTATAACGTTTTTCCATATGGACCATTAGTGCAAATGGCATATCTTGTAGCTCCCGCAAAGACTCCACCAGAAATTCAAGAAAAATTAATTGCTATTTTTAATAAGGCGATTCAGGATCCCCGTTTTAAGGCGGCATCTGAAGATGGTGGTGCGCGAGTCGACAGCCTTACTGGGAAAGCTTTGGGCGCTGAAATTACTGCCGTGACAAATACTTTGGCTGAAGTTGGAAAAAAAGTATTTTCTGAAAAAAAATAATGATCTGAAATTGAAAGAAGCTTGATGAGTCAAATTAAAAAAGTAAGCTGTCATGTTGTTTCCGCTCCAGTAGAAAAGCCTTTTACCTCCTCTAGAGGTTGGATTTATAAAACCAGGGGATCGTGCATTGTTGAGATTGAAACAAGCGATGGCATAGTGGGCTGGGGAGAGTGTTATGGGCCGTCTGCTGTATCAAAAGCATTTATTGATACTCAGTTTGGTCCTCGCATTATCGGCAGAGATCCTTTTGACGTCGAAGTGATCTGGGAAGATCTCTATAACCGCATTAAAGATTACGGCACTACCGGTATGGCAATTTCGGCTATTAGCGGAATTGATATTGCCCTATGGGACATTATTGGCAAGTCTTGCGGAAAGCCAATTCATAAGTTAATTGGCGGCTCTTATCGTGATGAGGTAACACCTTATGCTACAGGTCTATATTTTATTGATATGGATCGCTTGATCGAAGAGGCAGTGGAAGAGGCGATTGAATTTAAGCACAATGGCTTTACTGCTATCAAGATGAAAATTGGTTTAGGTGACTTAAAGCTAGATATCAGACGAGTAGAGGCGGTTCGAAAAGCAGTAGGAGATGATATGCGACTCATGGTTGACGCTAATCACTGTTTTACCGTACCCCAAGCCATCAAGATTGGTCGAGAGCTTGAGAAGTTAGATATTGAATGGTTTGAGGAGCCCATCTCTCCTGAGGATTTAGATGGTTATGTCGAAGTTACTCGTGCCCTTGATATGGCTGTAGCGGGGGGTGAAAATGAATTTACCCGTTGGGGATTTAGAGATATTGTTGTACGCAAGGCGATGGATATTGTGCAGCCAGATGTTTGTGCTGCCGGCGGTATCAGTGAGTGTCGCAAGATTGCAACCCTTGCGAGTGCGCATGGAGTGGAGTGCGTTCCGCATGCCTGGGGATCGGTGATTGGGGTGGCTGCCACTTTACATTTCTTGGCAGCGCTTCCAGATCAGCCCCCTAGCTTTAAAGGCAACCCGCCATTATTCGAGTTTGAGCAATGTGAAAATCCATTCCGTGATCTATTATCAGTTGATCCTATTGTTCAGCACAATGGCAAGGTAAGCGTACCTAAGGGCCCGGGTCTTGGTATTGAAATCAATCGTCATATTCTTGATCAATATCGAGTAGCCTAGGCCCCTGTTATGCGTTACTTAACATTTATAGCAAATGGTCAAGCACCCAAAGTAGGTGTTCTGCTGAAGGACTCTTTGCGTGTTCTTGATCTTTCACATGCAAGTTGCAGTGACATTGTGGGGGGAGTCAGCCTTAGTTTGCTCGAGATGGTCAAGGCAGGCTTGCCATCGATCACCAAGAAAATCACCAACAAAATTGAGAGTGGTCGGTATGACCAGGATGCCGTGGTGAATATGGATTCCATTTCGATATGCTCTCCAATTCCTAACCCAGGAAAGATTGTTGGTGCCGCATATAACTTTACCGATGCATTAGATGAGCGTTCAATGCCTTATCCAACTGAGCCTGTTATTTTCATTCGCTCTGGAAATACCGTTATAGGACCCAATGATCCCATCTTGATTCCGCCGGATGTTGGTAACGTAGGTTACGAAGCGGAGTTGGCCGTCATTATTGGTAAACGGGCTTTGTTCATAGAGCCAAAAGATGCGATGGCTTGTGTGGTGGGTTATACAGTACATAACGATATCAGCGGTAGTGGCATGATCAAGCAAGATAACGGTAACTTTGTTAGGGGTAAGAATATGCCCGCTTCTGCTCCTTTTGGACCCTTTCTAGTTACGGCTGATGAGGTAACAAATCCTTATGGTATTCAAATTAAATTGGATGTGGATGGTAGGTTGTTACAGAATGGAACAACCGGCACGATGCTTTTCAAAATCGCAGAATTAATTTCTTATATTTCTAAGCAAATGCCACTTGAGCCTGGAGATATCATCGCAACAGGAACTCCAGCAGGACTGGCGATGGTGCATCAGCCAACTGCATGGCTTGAACCTGGGCAAACTGTCCATATAGAGCTTGAGGGCTTAGGAGCACTAAATAATCCAATTAAAAAGGGAGTGCCATTTCTTGAGTAAAAGATTTAAGGTTCTTTTAACCAACCCAATACATCCTGAGTGCCATCAGTCGCTCATCCAAGAATGTGATGTGGTCGTGGCTCCAGACGCAAAGCCCGAGACATTAAAAAGACTGATATCGGATTGTGATGGCTTAATTGTTCGTTGTCAGTTGTCTCAAGATATTTTTGATCATGCGCAGCAACTAAAAGTGGTAGTGCGCCATGGCGTAGGATTAGATTTCATTCCAGTTGATGCCGCCACTAAGAAAGGGATACTGGTTGCCAACTTGCCAGGTTCCAATACAAATGCGGTTGTTGAGTATTGCCTGGCCGTCATTTTTCATTTCCGTCGTCGCCTAGATTTCATTGATTCCCAGTTACGTAGTCAGGGATGGGCAAAAGCGCGTCCGCTAGCAGATCCTTCAACCGAGATAGCTAATACAACCTTAGGAATTATTGGCTTTGGGGCTATAGGTAGCAAATTAGCAAATGCAGCAACTAGTTTACAAATGAAAACCATTGCACTTACTAGACGACCAGAGGCGCTACCAAGTGAAGTTCGCTCAGCTACAAAAGCGGAGCTATTTTCTCAATCGGACGTGATAGTAGTCTGCTGCCCCTTAAATGAAGAAACGCGTGGACTGGTGGATCAAACTTCAATTTCTATGATGAAGTCTAATGCTATCCTCATTAACATTGCCCGAGGTCCAGTGGTGGATACGCAGGCGATCATCAATGCACTCAGAACGAATGCAATTGCGGGTGCGGCGATGGATGTACATGATCAGCAGCCCCTGTCTGGAGAGGAGGCTGTCTTTGATTGTCCAAATTTATTGCTCACTCCCCATATAGCTTCAATTACTGCTAGTAGCATGCGCGGCATGAGCGAGGGCTCTGTTAAGACAATTCTTGCTATTCTGAATGGACATCGTCCCGATAATGTTGTTAACCCAGAAGTATTTCCTTCATTGAGAAAATTATGACAAGTAATCCAATGCGTATTGTTAAGTTAGAGGCTGTACCTATTTCTTTTCCTGTCCCCGAAAATAAGTCTGTACGACTCGGTATTGGTAAATGTGTAAAACGTGACTCAGTAATTGTTCGCATCGAAACTGAAGATGGTCATATTGGCTGGGGTGAGGCGCATCATGGACGTGCTCCAGGTGCAATTGCAAAGCTGATTGATACAACGATGCGGGAGTTGGTTCTCAATAGTGATGCGATGGATATTAATGGCATCTGGGCCCGAGTTTATAAAATGCAAATCTCTAGCCATGGGATGGGCGCAGCTGCGGTATTGGCTTTGAGTGGTATTGATATTGCACTCTGGGATATACGCGCTCAAATCATGCAACAACCTTTGTATCGGATGTTAGGCGGCGCCTCTAAAAAGATTAAAGCCTATGCAGGTGGCATTGCATTGGGTTGGCAAGAGCCAGCATCCTTGGCTAAGGAGGCGCAAGAGCATGTGGCGACAGGATACCGCGCATTGAAGTTGCGAGTGGGAGATACCGCAGAGAAAGATATTGCAAGAGTCATGGCTGTTCGTAAAGCGGTAGGCAGTGATATTGATTTACTGGTTGATGCTAATACTAATTACACATTGGCAGATGTACGCAGAGTGATGCCTGCATTTGATGAGGCTGGAGTGAGTTGGTTGGAGGAGCCATTTCCGCCGCAGGACAGAAAAGCCTATCGCATGGCGCGTAGTTTAGGTCGAGTCCCATTTGCGGCTGGAGAAAATCACTACACCCGCTACGATTTCTCAACGCTATTGGACGATGGCGACGTGCAGTTTATTCAACCGGATTTATCAAAAACGGGCGGTGTGACTGAGTCCATGAGAATTGCCGCTATGGCGAGTGCTAACAAATTAACCATTAATCCCCATACTTCTGCTACCGCAATCAATATGGGGACGACCATTCATTTTCTATCCGCTATTGATAATCCTGGATATTTTGAGGGAGACGTCACTTCACTAAACCCCTTTAGAGATGAGATGATGGATAAAGCTGCCTATGAGCTTGATTCAGAGGGATATGTGAAACCATATGAGGGCATAGGAATCGGGATGAAGATAAACCTAGATTTTGTAAAAGATCACCCATTAATTGATGGGCCTTGCTACATTTGATCTTGAGAAGTTAATAATTAACTATTCTTTACTCGTGAAGCGGTAAAAATGGAGACAAAATGAGCCTGGTGATAAATCCCCAAAATCCTACAAATCCAAATTTTGTTGGTGTGGTCAGTGGAATAGATTTGAGACGCCCTTTGGATGAGCAAACTATCAAAGCTATTGATGATGGTATGAATCAATATGCAGTATTGGTTTTTAGAGATCAACCGCTAACACAAGATGAGCAGATTGATTTCTCGATCCAGTTTGGGCCTCTTGACTCAGGACTGCGCAAGGCTACTGGAGCGCCAACGCGCTTTAAGTATGATCAGCTCATTGATATCGGCAATGTTGCAATGGATGGTTCTGTTGCTGATAAAGATAATAAAAAACTCATTGGCGTTCTTGCAAACCAGCTATGGCATAGCGATAGTTCATTTCAAGACCTGCCAGTGAAATATTCAATGCTATCAGCCGTAGTCGTTCCTGATGAGGGAGGGCAAACGCAGTGGGCAGACCTCAGGGCTGCTTGGGATGATTTGCCCGAATCAACCAAACGACATGTAGAAAAAAGAACGGGATGGCATTCTGCTTTTCATTCACGAATTCTCTTGGGTGATAAGGATTACACACCAGAGCAACTTTCTAAATTTCCACCAGTTGAGCGCCCCTTGGTTTGTACTCATCCTGGTTCTGGTAGAAAAGTTCTCTTTCCTAGTGTTCATATATCCGAGGTGAGTGGTATGTCTGTTCCTGAAGGTAGATTATTGGTAGCGGAATTGATTGAGCATGCAACTCAAGCGAAGTATGTCTATGCGCATGACTGGCGTCCTGGAGATTATGTAATTTGGGATAACAGGGCTACTCTTCACCGCGGTACTCGCTATGATTTATCCATTCGAAGAGATTTAAGAAGAACGACAACTCTGGAGCGAGAATTAATGACTGCGACTGCTGAATCATGAAAAGTCCGATCTCTATGTCAACTATATTGAAGACACTTCTTGTAATTACTTTCATTTATTCACATTCATCTTTTGCGGATGTATATCCATCCAGACCCGTAAAGATGATTGTTCCATTTGCTCCTGGATCCGCTTCGGATACGGTAGCTCGAAGTGTTGCTGATAAATTAACGCTTGCTATGGGGCAGCCATTCCTAGTTGAAAATCGTGCTGGGGCTGGAAGTACTATCGCTAATGATTATGTAGCTAAGGCCGCTCCCGATGGTTATACCCTCCTGATCTCTACAGCAGCATTACCAATTGGCGCTAGTGCATATCCTAATTTGAAATATGACACGGCAGCTTTTACTTCAATTACCGTTTTTACAAACTCCGCTCTAGCCCTGGCAGTAAACCCAGACTTTCCTGCAAAAAATGCCCGAGAGTTTATTGAGTATGCAAAAGCTAATCCAGGAAAAATAAACTTTGGGTCACTAGGTATGGGCACCTCTCATCACGTCACTGCTGAGAAGTTGAAGTTAGATGCCGGCATTAATATGGTTCACGTGCCCTACAAGGGCTCTGGACCAGCGCATCTAGATCTTATGGGTGGACAAATTCAGGCTATGTTTGATAATTTAGTAGCACTGATGCCCCATTTTAAAAGTGGAAAATTGATTCCTATTGCCGTTACTACATCCAAGCGCCACCCACAGTTACCAGATGTTCCAACCCTGTCTGAGGCTGGGGTAAAAGGGTTTGAGGCTGTTGCGTGGTTTGGGATTGTTGCTCCACCAGGGACGCCCAAAGATATTATTAATAAATTAAATGTTGAGATTGTAAAAATCTTAAATACGCCGGAGGTTCGTCAGCGCTTGATCGATGGCGGATCGGAGGTGATTGGCAATTCACCAGACGATGCCGACCGGTTTCTAAAATCAGAAATTAAAAAATGGGGTGTAGTTGTACGTTCGGCGAAAATAAGCGCTGAATAATCAAATCATCCTTGCTGAGTAACAGGTAAGTTAACTAATTACGATGTTTCCCTAAGCAAGAACCCGCTTCAGCGGGTTTTTTATTGCCAATCTACTCCACCAAATATCTACTACGTTGCACTCACTTGTCGGTATAGGTGGTGCTCATGGACTCTGAGTCCACTATCCTGAGCTAAGGTATAGTCAAAATATGGTGAAAGCCCTGCTTGTCAGAAGCCGAGGGTCATGGCATCGTATAAAACATATCAATAAAAAGTATCAGGAGACGTAATGAAATCAAGTAAACAGTTATTCCTTGGTCTGCTCGCTTTTTTGGGTTTTTCTCAGGCTTTTGCTGCTGGCAAAATCGAGATGAATGAATACATGATTCAGAGTGATACTCCCGGTATTTCTCTGTATGTCCGCAATAAGCATTTAGCGGGAATGAAAAAGTTTTCCCCTGAAAAAACATTGCTTTATGTACATGGCTCAACTTATCCCGCAGAGACAGCGTTTGACTTATCTTTAGGTGGCATATCATGGATGGAATACATCGCTGCTAGGGGGTATGACGTTTGGCTAGTTGATTTGCGTGGCTATGGCAAATCGACCCGTCCACCAGAGATGGATCAACCTGCTGAGCAAAATCCACCGATAGTCCGTACCAATGTTGCCGTAAGTGATGTATCCAGTGCCGTAGATTACATCTTGAAGAAGCGCAACATTAATAAGTTGAATTTACTTGGATGGTCATGGGGTACCACCATCATGGGTAAGTACACAGCTGAAAATAATCAAAAGGTTAACAAGTTAGTGCTGTATGCACCGCAATGGTTACGTCAAGGCGGTGCGCCATTAACAGACAAAGGCGGTCCTTTAGGCGCATATCGTGTCGCTTCGGTTGCCGATGCCAAGAATCGTTGGTTGACTGGTGTGCCAGAGAGTGCCAAAGCCACATTGATTCCAGATGGCTGGTTTGAGAAGTGGGCTGCAGCCACCTTTGAAACCGATCCTTGGGGAAAAACACAGAGTCCTAAAAAACTGCGTGCACCCAATGGTACCGTTCAGGATGCACGTGAGTTCTGGACAGCAGGTATACCGGTTTATGAGCCTAAAGATATTCGTGTGCCAGTCATGCTGGTTCACGCAGAGTGGGATGCAGACCTACCAAGCTACATGATGTATGAGTACTTTACTAAGCTAGAAAATGCACCATACAAAATCATGTTGCAAATCAGCGAAGGTACTCACACCATCATTATGGAAAAGAATCGCATGTTGATGTTTACTGGTGTCCAGGAGTTTTTGGATAGTACATTTAAGCCAGAAAAATAAATATCAATATAGAAACTATTTGGGGGCATCGTGAAATTGAATTGCTTAATAAAGTTTTTTGGACTTGTCTTTTTAGCTAGCAATGCCATAGTAGCCTTAGCTGCCTATCCTGATAGACCCGTCACGATCATCATTGGCTTTCCGCCGGGCACAGGGACAGACACTGTGACTCGCATCATGGCTGATCGACTCTCTCAGCGTATGGGTCAGCAGTTTTTAGTAGATAACAAAGTAGGTGTTGCTGGCAGTATTGGTGCGGGCATTGCAGCGAAAGCGAAACCAGACGGCTACACCCTGTTGGTGAGTGCATCTGCACCCATGTCAATTAATCCGCATATCTATAAGAATCTGACTTATAACCCGCTGACTGATTTCACACCGATTGGCATGTTGGTATGGTTGCCGTATCTCATGGTGGTCAACCCGAATGATCCTGCTAATACCTTGCAGCAATTTTTGGCGAATGCACAAAAGAGTTCAACTCCAGTGAGCTATGGCTCTACTGGTAATGGTGCAACCAGTAACTTGGTAATGTCAGTTTTAGCTAAACGAGCTGGCGTTGAAATGACTCAGATTCCTTATAAAGGAAGTAGCCAAGCGCAAGCAGATGTGATTGGTGGCCAATTACCTGTGACCTTTGATACGCTTTCTTCTAGCATTGCAATGGTGAGGGCTGGCAAGTTAAAGCCTCTCGCTGTAGCGACTCTGAAGAGGACAGAGCTTGCCCCGGAAATACCGACAGTAGTAGAGCAGGGCTTTCCGGGTTTTGAAATTGGTGCTTGGCTCGGCCTCTTTGGTCCACTAGGCTTACCGCCTGCGATTCAAAAAACCTTGCTCAATGAAATCAACGCAATCTTGCAGGAACCTGAAACCCGTGCCAAGTTAGCTAAAAGTGGCGCTGAGGTGCGGATGTCAGCTAACTCGGGTGAGTTTGCTCTATTCATAAAAAATGATAATGAAAATACCGGTAAGCTGATCCGTGATTTCAATATCAAACCAATGGAGCAATGAAGTAATGACTAAGAGTAATTATGTTGTCTCAGCTGCAGAACGCCAGGCACGCGTTGATTTAGCCGCTTGTTACAGACTGGTTGCCCATTTTGGAATGAGTGATCTGATTTATAACCACATCACTGCCAGAATTCCAGACAGTAAAGACGATCATATTTTGATTAATCCTTATGGATTAATGTACAACGAAGTCACCGCCTCTAATTTAGTCACGATTAACTTAGATGGCGAAGTAATTTATAACCCCAATCCTGATTTTGGTATTAATCAAGCAGGATATGTAATTCATAGTGCGGTGCACCGTGCAAGAGAAAATGTCAGCTGTGTCATTCACACGCATACACGTGCTGGTATGGCAGTCTCTGCTATGGAGTGTGGCCTTTTACCAATTACGCAAACATCCATGCGCTTTCATGGCATTAGTTATCACGACTACGGTAGTGTTGCGATAGATCTTGGTGAGCAAACCCGTTTGGTGGCGGACTTGGGCGATCAAACCGCCATGATCTTGCGGAATCATGGTTTGCTAGCAGTAGGGCCTAGCGTAGCGCAAGCATTTAATACCTTATATTGGTTGGAGATGGCCTGCAAAGCTCAGGTGGATGCACTCTCTTCAGGAGTGAAGCTCACCATGCCCTCAAAAGAGGTGATAGAGAAGACGCATCATCTCTATCAGCCCAACGTCAGAAGGCCTTTTGGTGAAATGGAATGGCCTGCCATGTTGCGTATTATTGAAAAACTAGATCCTGGCTACAAAAATTAATCCAGCACCTCAGTAAGCTTAAAACCGCTAGTACACAACTTCTACTAGTGGTTTTTGATTGATGAAGTTTTGGATATTCTGCGTGACCGATTCGATACGTCTCGCATCGAGATCATCCGTCCAGCTGGCAGTGTGTGGCGTCATGATGACATTGTCGAGTTCATGAAACGGAAAGACCGATGGCTGCATCTCTAAGTTTTCAGTGCTGGCATATTGATACCAAACATCAAGAAGAGCACCACCAATCTGACGATGCTTCAGGGCTTGATAAATAGCCTCTTCATTAATAATAGGACCTCTAGCCACATTAATGATGACACCTGTTGGCTTCATCTTTTTTAGCGTACGTTCATTAATCAGGTCTCTCGTACTGTCACTGAGAGGAGAGGTGATGAGGATATAGTCGCTCTCAGAAAGTAATTCATCAAGATGCGAACTGTCTTTCCACCATGCCAGTCTTGAGTCTTGCTTAGGGTTACGACTAATGGCCAGAAACTTCATGCCAAAAGGAGTGGCTAATTCAGTAACACGCTTTGCGATGTGGCCGTAGCCTATAAAACCAATGGTTTTATGCTGAATTTCACTATGCTTCTTACCTCGCACAATTGATCCGCCGTAAGTCCAGCGACCTTGACGTAGCTCGCGATCCATTAAGCGCATATTGACAGCAAACTCTAAGATGCCGAGCATGACATATTCAGCGATTGGCTCAGAGTGTTGGTTGGTGTTGCAGACCTTGCAGCCCGCTGGTAGCCAATCTGGATGAAGCCATTCCATTCCAGAAAATGGTACCTGAATTAACTGTAATTGCTTGCCAGCCCTAATGAGATCTTCAATCAGTTGTTTATCTTTTGAATAGGTCAGCTCTGCTGTTACTACCAGAATGCTGGCTTTAGATGCTAAGTCAAATAGCTCAGCTTTGGGCTGTTCAATAGTCCAATGTTGTATTGCCCACTGATCTTCAAGTACTGCACTAAGTGGATCAAGGAAGATCTTGCCGTACTCTCCAACAACCAGAATATTTTTGCTCATATTTTTTTACTTAATGGATGACTTAAATATACAGCAAGCCCTAAATTCAGTTATCCTAATTTTCTATCAAGATACGAGTGCACATATGAAGCGCCGCAATTTTTTAGGTTTTTCGCTAGCTCTGTCTCTGCCATTTTCTGTGAGGGCACAGGCATACCCCTCAAAACCCATTCGTTATATCGTTCCTGTTGCGGCAGGTGGTGGTAACGATATGATTGCACGGGTCGTTACTGAGCGCTGGGGGCGAGTTTTGGGACAAACTTTTGTAGTGGAGAATCAAAGTGGTGGGGGTGGAGTCATTGCCTCTCAGGCCACCATGAGAGCGCCGCCTGATGGATATACCTTGATGCAGGGTTATGTGGCCACTCATGGTACAAATCCTGCGACAAGAAAAGTTCCTTATGACCCTATTAAGGATTTCACGCCGATTGGGATGATTGGTGCGACCCCAAACGTCTTGATTGTGAATAGTCAGGTTCCAGTCAAGAACATGAAAGAATTTATCGACTATGCGCGCAAGAACCCAGGGAAGTTAAGTTACGGTACTGCTGGTCAGGGATCTTTGACACATATGACCATGGAATTATTTAAGCAGGAAACTGGTCTTTACATTCTGCATATCCCATATCGTGGCATTGCCCCAGCGATTAACGATCTATTAGGCGGTCAAACGCAGACTATGTTCCCAGGCCTAGCTGCGGCTTTGCAATATATACAAACAGGCAGGGTCCGTGCATTAGCGGTTACGGGATCAAAACGCAGCTCAGTCTTAAAAGACGTCCCCACTATGGAAGAGCTCAGTTTTAAGGGTTTTGACGCAATGCAATGGTATGGCACGGTAGGCCCTGCTGGAATTCCATCGGATATTGTGAAGCGTTTAAATGAAACGCAAATTGCTACACTGAAGTTACCGGAGATGCGGGAGAAGTTATTGATTGAAGCAGTTGAGCCTATGCCGATGTCTCCTGAACAATTCGGTCAATTTATTAAAAATGAAACTAAGCGATGGACTGCCTTGGCAAAAGCTCGCAATATTCAATTGGAAGAGTAGGTCATGTCGAAGAAATTAAGAGTTGGAATTTTAGAAGGCGATGACATTGGTCATGAGATTGTGCCGATTGCAGTAGAGGTTGCCAAAGCAGCTGCAAAACTGCATCAAGTGAATATCGAGTGGGTACCTTTACCCATTGGGCGTCGCGCGCTCGATACTCATGGCCATACTCTGCCACCTGAAACTTTAGAAACTCTCCATACTCTGGATGGATGGATCTTGGGTCCGATTGGTCATCGTGCTTATCCAAAGCAGGCTAACGCCATCAATCCCCACCCAATTTTGCGTAAGCAATTTAATTTGTTTGCAAACGTGAGACCAACACGTTCTTACCCAGATATTGGGTGTCTTCGTGATGATATTGATTTAATTATTGTTCGTGAAAACAACGAGGGCTTTCAGCCAGATCGGAATATGTTGGTAGGTAATGCAGAGTTTCGTCCAAGCGATGAAATGACTCTGTCTATGCGCGTGATTACCAGAACTGGTAGCCGTCGCGTTGCCCAAGCAGCTTATGAATTAGCGCGTCAACGCAAGAAGCATTTGACCTACGTCCATAAAGATACAGTCTTTAAACTAGGTTGCGGTATGTTTGTTGAGGAGTGTAAAAAACTAGCACCAGAATATCCAGATGTCCTCGTTGATGATGTGATCGTTGACACTATGGCAATGCGCTTAGTGCGTGACCCCCAAAACTTTGATGTGATTGTGACTACGAATATGTTTGGCGATATTTTGTCAGACGAAGCTGCAGGTCTGGTTGGCGGTTTGGGAATGGCGCCAGGTTTATGTATCGGTGATGGTGATGTGGTGATGGCACAGGCCACTCATGGATCAGCTCCGGATATCGCAGGCAAAGGCATTGCCAATCCATACTCCATGATTGAATCAACTCGTATGATGTTTGATTGGCTTGGCTATAGCCGGAATATCCCAGAGGCTGTGGCGATGGCAAGATCGATGTCAGAGGCAACTTCAGTAGCGCTTGCTAATCCAAATGCTAGAACCGGGGATATCAATGGCAAAGGAAATACTGCATCTATGGCAAAAGCAGTATTAGAGGCTTTGAGGTAATGTAATACAGTGGTTGAAATACCTGTAGCTCAAAAAATAGGATGGAGGAGACATGAGCAATCGCAAGGACCGAAATGAACAACGTAGACAGCTCTTAACATGGCTTGCAGCCAGCCCCTTGTTTGCCCTTAGCGCTAATCAAGATTTGTTTGCTCAAGAAGCAAAAGATCTGAGAGAGTTAATCAGAAATTTCACGAAGCGACCAGACCCCATGATTTGGGCGCCAAATACTCCCTTGGATCTGATATCCAATCCAAAGGAAGCAATCAATGTTTTTGATTTTGAGCCAGTAGCATTTACGAAAGTACCTCCAGCACACTTTGCTTACATGGCATCAGGCATTGATGATGAGGTGACATTAAGAGCAAATCGCACTTCATTTCTAAAGTACCAATTACGTCCTCGTCGTTTACGCGATGTGAGTCAAATTGACACCTCTATTACGCTTTTTGGAACTAAGTGGAACTCTCCCATCATTATTGCCCCAACTGGTGGCAATAAGGCATATGACCCAGAGGGAGAGATAGCCGTTGCGAGAGCAGCGAGAGCGGGTGGTTTCTTAAATATCCTGTCAAATGCTGGAGCCTCCACAATTGAAGACGTCATCGCTGCTCGTCAAGGTGAAGTTTGGTTTCAGTTATATGCAACTTCTAGCCCTGCAGTCGCTAAGCAAGTTATTCGACGGGTTGAAAAAGCTGGGGCACCTGTTTTAGAAATTACTGTTGATCGTAATGGCGGAAGAAATCAAGAAACTTTTGCCCGTCTTAAGAAATTGGATCCGCGAAATTGTGCAGGCTGCCATGTGCATGGCTTTGGCAGTGCGCAAGAAAGACCAAACTATGATGGCATTGATATGACTGGCGTCAGGATGACCTCTTCTAATATGACTTGGGAATTTATTAAGCAGGTGCGCGACACCACCAAAATGAAAATCATCATCAAGGGAATTTTGACTGAAGAGGATGCGCAACTTTGCCTCAAATATGGCGTTGATGGAATTCATGTATCAAACCATGGCGGCAGAAGTGAAGATGGTGGGCGCGGTTCGATTGAGTGTTTGCCTGAAGTTGTCAAAGTGGCAAAAGGTAAGGTACCCATTCTATTTGATAGTGGTGTACGTCGAGGTAGCGATGTATTTAAAGCAATGGCATTAGGAGCGAATGCAGTTTGTGTGGGTCGTCCTTATCTCTGGGGTTTGGGTGCTTTTGGACAACCCGGCGTAGAGCGCGTCATGGAAATTTTGCAAACTGAATTTAAATCAACCATGCAGCAGATGGGTGCCGCTAATATTGCCGCTATTCAATCATCTATGGTGATGAAAGAAAGCTAATTTAGTTGAAGCCTTTCTTATGAGTTTTTAATACGCGTACTTTTGCGAGTTTTCTCATAAAAGTGGTTGGGCTTGGATTTGACCCAACGAATAAATCGCTGCATTTCAGGATGCTCTTGTAGATTACTAGCAGTATTGAATTGCATGGCTAGCTCAGTTTCAGTAAATAAAGCATGAATCTGCCGATGACAAATGCGATGCAGATATTCCGTAGTCTTGCCGCCCTTCGATTTGGGTACTAGATGATGAGCATCTTTTTGTGATTCCGGGATAGGGCGGTCACAAATAGGGCAGACAGTTTCCAGTACCTTTTGGAGTGGCTTGGGCTCTAAAGAAATGAGTTTCTGACGAATTTTTCCAAGCATGAGTATTCGGGTTTAGTGAGGTTATGCCAGTTTATTAAATAAGTCTTAAACTTGCACGGTGGCAAGATTCTCTCCAAAAACACTCTCTGCTCCTGATATCTCCCGTCTCATTGAGATGGCTTGGGAGGACCGTACTCCGTTTGATGCGATTGAGCAGTCATTTGGCCTCTCTGAATCTCAAGTGATTCAATTAATGCGACACGAGCTCAAGAGAGCTTCATTTGAGCTATGGCGTAAGCGCGTGACAGGTCGATCTACGAAACATGTCGCTCTGCGAAGCAAGCTAGTGGACCGTGCCTATTGCCCAACCCAATATAAAAATAAATGACACCCCCTAAAAGGCTGGTCTTGATTCTGGGAGATCAGTTGGATTTAAAGAGTGCAGCACTTCAAAACTTTCATCATGAAACCGATGAGGTATTCATGGTGGAGTCTATGCATGAGGCTCAATATGTTTGGTCGCATCAGGCCAAAATTGCTTTATTTCTATCGGCTATGCGGCACTTTGCCCAGACTTTGAAAAGCTTGCATTACCCAATCAGCTACATCAAAAGCACCCCTTTATCTATTGTTGATGCCTTAAAAGAGAAAATACAGCAAGAGAAAATTACCCATCTCATTTGCGTCGAGCCAGGCGAATGGCGCTTAAAGCAGGAGATTGAAGCATTAGCCAATGAGCTTGGATTGCAATTGGAGATGCGTGAGGATGAGCATTTCTTCTGCTCCCATCAAGAGTTTAATGATTGGGCAGCTGGTAAAAAAGAATTGAGGCTCGAGTACTTTTATCGCTTGATGCGTAAGACCCATCAAATTCTGGTGGATGCTGATGGTAATCCAGAAGGCGGTCAATGGAACTTTGATCAAGACAATCGTAAGCCCTATCCCAAAAAAGGGCCCGGCATCATTGAGGAACCCATTCTGTTTGAGCCAGACGCCATCACTCAAGAGGTGATTGCATTCGTCAAGAAAACCTATCCGAAGCATCCTGGCTCACTTGAGGCATTTCGTTGGCCGGTAACTCGAGAGCAAGCTTTAGAAGCGCTGAATTATTTTGCAGATTACCGTTTGCGAAACTTTGGTGTCTACCAGGATGCTATGTGGACTGATACGCCATATGGTTGGCATTCTATGCTCTCGAGCTCCCTGAATCTCAAGCTCCTTAATCCCCGCGAGGTCATTTCTGCTGTTATTAATGCTTGGAAAAAGTACTCCCTAGATTTATCTACAGTCGAAGGCTTTATTCGCCAAATTTTGGGGTGGCGAGAATTTGTTCGAGGGATGTATTACTTGGATATGCCAAAGATGGCTCAGGATAATTATTACCAGCATCAGAGGTCTTTGCCTAAGTGGTATTGGTCCGGCCAAACCAATATGGCTTGTATGAAAGATGCCATTGGTCAGACCTTGAGGTATGGATATGCTCATCATATTCAGCGCCTGATGGTGACCGGCAACTTTGCTCTGTTGGCTGAGATCCTGCCCTCAGAAGTCTGTGACTGGTATTTGGCAATTTATGTTGATGCTATAGAATGGGTAGAGTTACCGAACACTGCTGGTATGGCCTTGTTTGCTAACGGTGGACGCTTTACGAGTAAGCCTTATATTGCTAGTGGAGCCTACATCAAGCGTATGAGTAATTACTGTGGCTCCTGTCAATACAAGCCAGATGTTCGCTTTGGAGACAATGCTTGCCCAGTCACGACCCTGTACTGGAATTTCTTAATCAAGCATCGCGCTCAGTTTGAGGCAAGCCCACGAACGCGTTTGATGACGGCAAATCTGAAAAGAATCAGCGATGAAGATCAAAGCTCGATTACAAAGCACGCAAAGCAGTTATTAAATCACTTGAACGATCTCTAGGGTTTGATATGAGCACTTCCTTTAAAGGAAATAAGAGCTATTTGCCGAGCAAGATCTGTGTTGTTTGCAAAAAGGAAATGACCTGGAGAAAGTCATGGGCAAAAAATTGGGAGTCAGTGAAATACTGCTCTGATACCTGTAGAAAAAAGGGAGCTAAAAGTCAGGTGTAGTAGTCAGGTGCAGTACTCAGGCGTAGTAGTCAGATGTAGTCGAGCCTGATCACCTTTGACTTTTACCAAGGCAGCTTTTCACCTGAATAAGAAATAAAACTGCCAGAATCCTCTTTTTTAAGATTTTGCATCACTGTAAACATATCGGACACCGCATCTGCTGCGGGTCTCCCAATTTGCTCGCCCCGAAAAGGCTTTGAAAGGCTGGAATTGACAGTGCCTGGATGCATAGCAATGAGTGCAGCATTGGGTTTGGTGCGAGCAAGCTCAATGGACGCCGTTTTAATCAGCATATTCAAGGCTGCTTTAGAGGCTCGATAGCTATACCAGCCACCGAGACGGTTATCTTCAATGCTACCAACCTTGGCAGATAAGGTAATCAGAATAGAATTTTTTGGATCCAATAGTTTGGAGAAATACCGAATGCTTAAGGCGGGACCAATCGTATTGATTTTGAAGAGCTCAATGAATTGTTCGGCATTGAGGTCATCTATTTTTTTCTCCGGCATCCAGTCTTTGCTGTGCAATACACCAATGGTATTAATGATCAGTTGAAAGGGTCCTGCTGCTGCTAGCGCATTAGCGGAAGCTTCGATAGATGCCGGATTTTGATAATCAAGCGGATGCTCTGAATGACGGTGAATACCCACAACCCCTGAACATGAGGGGTTATTTTTGAGGAGCTCTACAAAGGCTGACCCAATCGTGCCAGATGAGCCAATGACCAGAGCGCGAAAGGGATTAGGGAGTATTTTCAAAGGGGTTTTAATGACGACTGTGCTGTAAGCTAGTTTAGTCAATAAGTCTTACACTTGCTTCATGGCTCATGATTTACAAAAACTCACTCTGTTTTATGATGGCGCGTGCCCTTTATGCCAGGCGGAGATATTGTTTCTTAATGGGCGTAACCAAGCTGGTTTACTTGACTTTGTCGACATCAATTCAGATCGCTATGACTCATCAGCCCTTGGCGTGTCATGTGAACAAGCACTAGCTGCTATGTATGGTCAATATGCTGATGGCTCATTAATTAGTGGCGCAGTTGTTTTTCCAGAGGCATATCGCAGAGCTAATCTTCCTTTTCTGGCCTGGTTGTTTTCCAGAAAGATCGTGCAGCCACCCTTGCGCCTAGGTTATCAATTTTTTGCTAAGCATCGCCATGCGATTTCACGAATATTAGGTCCAGGTGCATTGCGACTAGTCAATGCCACATCTAAAAGTAAGAATGTATCAGGCACCTTATGAAAGTCCAAACCCTATTCATCCAACTTTGTGCTCTTGCCTGTTTATTCAGTGCCAATAGTAATGCCCGAGAGTTGACCTATATTAATGAAGCCTTGAATCCTGCCAAACTTCAGGGCAGCGGCAAATTAACTTGGTGGGGCTTTCATATTTATGATGCCAATTTTTATCGAGGTGCAAGTACTAATGCTTCAGCATTTGCACTGGACTTGCGGTATCAAAAATCTTTCACTGGTGTGGCAATCGCTAAGAGCTCAGCAGATGAGATGAAAAAGCTTGGTGTATCAGATACACAGGCACAGGCTTGGGAAAAACAATTGGCCACCTTTATGCCAAACGTGGAGTCAGGTCAAAATCTCACTGCAATTTATGCACCCAACCAGGGAACTACTTTTTATTTCGAAGGAAAACCCCTTGCGCAGATTCCGGGAGCAGATTTTTCTAAAGCTTTTTTTGGTATTTGGTTAGATCCTAAAACGAGTGCTCCTAAACTACGTGAGCAACTACTTGGGCAGAATTGCCCACCACCCCTTTTCCAAGAGGCTTGTCCATAATGAAATCATTCTTTAGCAAATTCAGTGTATCTATCCTTTGTGCCAGCTTCTTGCTGGGTTGTGCTGGCCCAAAAGTATCTCAATATGGTAGTGAAAAGCCCGTATTGGATTTGAGTGAGTATTTCTCAGGCACGATTGATGCGTATGGCATCTTCACCGATCGCAGTGGAGTAGTGGTCAAACGTTTTACGGTCTTGATTCAAGCCAACTGGCAGGTCATTGATGGTAAGAAAGTAGGTACTCTAGATGAAAGCTTTGAATACTCTGATGGCACAAAGCAGAAACGCATTTGGAAGCTAACCGAAGTTGCTCCTGGAAAATATACTGGTAAGGCAGATGACGTAGTAGGTGAGGCCAATGGCTCATCTGCTGGGAATGCTCTCAACTGGGCATACACCTTAGCTTTGCCAGTTGATGGCACCATTTACCATGTTCAGTTTGATGACTGGATGTATCTCGTAACACCAAAAGTCATGATCAATAAAGCCCAAATGAGCAAGTTTGGTATCAATCTAGGCGAAGTCACGCTGAGTTTTTATAAGCGTTAGGCGTAATCCCTTAGAGCGTTCTATATAAGCCCATGCTAGATTAATCCTCGTAATTCACATCACATAAAAATTATTTTGGAGATATAGATGAAAAGACTTTCTTTAGCAATACAAATCTTCGCTATGGCGGTTCTGAGCTTTGCATCTCTGCATGTCTCCGCACAAGCCGCTGCTAAGAATTTTGTGATTGTCAAACCCGATCAAGTGATGTGGGGCGATCTGCCTGCAGGCGTAAAGACTGCAGTGTTATTCGGTGATCCTAGTAAGCCTGGAATGTATGTTGTTCGTAATATCTTTCCCGAAGGCATTATGAGTTCACCGCATTCTCATTCTGAAGATCGTTTTGTTACAGTCATCAAGGGAACTTGGTATGCAGGTACTGATGCTAGTTGGGATCCAGCGACTACGGTTGGCTTGCCAGCAGGCAGTATGATGTTTCATCCTGCAGGTGTAGTGCATTTTGATGGTGCTATGAAGGGGGCTACAGAGATCCAAATCATGGGTATGGGCCCAGTGAGCACAACCCCTGTATATAAAGATGCACCCCGTTTTGGAATGCCTCGTAAGTTGAATTAAGTTTTTCATCACACGGAAAGACAAAACCCCAGAAATTGCTCTGGGGTTTTTATTTGCTGAGCTCGTGTCGACTCAGAACCTTACATTTACCTAGGCAGCAATTTTGCTGGGTACTTCTTCACTAACGGAGTGCCGAATCAGATAGTCAAAGGCTCCCAGTGACGCTTTGGCACCTTCACCCATGGCGATAATGATTTGCTTATAAGGAACGGTAGTGCAATCTCCCGCAGCAAATACGCCAGGCACTGATGTTTCTCCTTTTGCATCCACGATGATCTCACCACGAGGCGAAAGATCGACTGTACCTTTGAGCCATTCACTATTTGGCAACAAGCCGATTTGAACAAAGATGCCTTCCAGCGCAAGAGTTTGCTCAGCATTGCTAATGCGATCCTGATAACGCAGGCCATTCACCTTGCTGCCATCACCCAACACTTCTTTTGTCAAAGCACTTTTAATGACGGAGACGTTAGGCAGGCTAAATAATTTCTTTTGCAACACGGCATCAGCCCGCAATTGGTTATCAAACTCAATCAGGGTAACGTGACTCACAACACCAGCTAAGTCAATCGCGGCTTCAACACCCGAGTTACCACCGCCAATCACTGCTACACGCTTGCCTTTAAATAGAGGGCCATCACAATGTGGGCAGTAGGCGACACCTTTGTTGCGATATTCTTGTTCGCCTGGAACATTCATTTCTCTCCAACGTGCACCGGTGCTGATGATGACAGATTTACTTTTCAATACCGCGCCATTAGCGATCTCTACTTCAATGCCATCGCCTGTCTTACGCAAAGCGCTAGCACGTTGTAAGTTCATGATGTCCACTTCATAGTCTTTCACGTGCTGCTCTAATGCTTGCACGAGCTTTGGTCCCTCGGTATGAGATACAGAGATAAAGTTCTCAATACCCAAGGTATCCATGACTTGACCGCCAAATCGTTCGGCAAGAATGCCAGTGCGGATGCCCTTACGCGCCGCATAGATTGCAGCAGCAGCACCAGCTGGGCCGCCACCGATGACTAGTACATCAAAATTATCCTTAGCATTGAGTTTGGCTGCATCCTCTTCGGCACTACCAGTATCGAGTTTGGCAATAATCTCTTCTACACCCATACGTCCTTGACCAAATACTTCGCCATTGAGGATAACAGTGGGGACAGCCATGATTTGGTATTGATCTACCAAATTCTGATAGATGGCGCCATCAATCATTTCATGCTCAACATGAGGATTGAGGGCTGACATTAAGTTCAAGGCCTGAACCACGTCAGGGCAGTTATGGCATGACAAAGAAATAAAAGTCTGGAAGCGGAACTTTCCATCTAGCTTGCGTACACGCGCAATGATGTCCTCTTCGACTTTAGGTGGGTAGCCACTGGCTTGCAAAATTGCCAAGATAAACGAGGTCATTTCATGACCCATTGGGATGCCCGCAAAAGTAATGCGTGCATCTTCACCAGTCTTACTGACAGTAAAGCTAGGCACGTTTGCCGCTTCACCATCCGTCTTGACAGTAATTTTGTCTGATTGCTCAGCCACTTCATTTAAAAGTTCTAGCATCTGGACGGCCGCAGGGCTTTCATCTAAGCTGGCTGTGAGCGTAATTGGAGCAACGATTTTTTCGAAGTATGCTTTTAATTGGGTTTTGATATTGTCATCTAACATGGTGCATCCTTTATTTCAATTTCAGTGAGTCTATTGGGCAGGATCTGATCCTCTCCAATAGACTCTCCGGAGAGAGTCTGATTGGTTATAGAGTGAGATCTATTTAGATCTTGCCTACGAGGTCCAAAGATGGAGTCAAAGTCGCTGCACCTTCTTTCCATTTCGCTGGGCAAACTTCGCCTGGGTGAGCTGCTGTGTATTGAGCAGCTTTTAGCTTGCGCAATGTTTCAGAGACATCACGTGCGATTTCATTGGAATGAATTTCAGCAGTCTTGATCACGCCTTCTGGGTTGATAACGAATGTGCCGCGCAATGCCAAGCCTGCTTCAGGAATGTGTACGCCAAATGCATTGGTCAATGTGTGAGTTGGGTCACCAACCAAGGGGAACTTGGCTTTACCAACTGCGGGAGAAGTTTCGTGCCAAACTTTGTGTGAGAAATGAGTATCTGTTGTAACGATATACACTTCAGCGCCTAATTTTTGGAATTCAGCATAGTTATTAGCCGCATCTTCAATTTCTGTTGGGCAGTTGAATGTGAATGCTGCTGGCATGAAAATCAAAACTGACCACTTACCTTTGAGAGATTCATCAGTAATAGTGACAAACTTACCGTTGTGGAAAGCTTCGGTTTTAAATGGTGCTACGGTGGTGTTGATAATAGACATAGTGCTCCTCTTGTTGAATAAATTGGGTTAATCAAACTGCTAATGTTTTGACAACGGAGTCCATTCTAGGGGCTATCTGTATATTTGTATAATGAATAATTTAGATAGAAATAATCGATTTTATTGATAATAAAACATCGCCATAATGCAATCCGCAGATAATGGCATCCTAAGCGCCTAAATGCCTATTTCAACGCCTTTTGAAAGATCTTTCTCGATATGTCAATTCAACTTACAGCTTTCATCCGGTTTATTTCAGCAATTGCCTGTGGCTTATTGTTGCTAACAGGCTGCCAATCGACCGGTAAGGATGGCAAGCCGCTGACTCAAGCTGAAATTCTTCAGAAACGACAGGCAACGCTCCAGATGGCTAAAACGGGTCTGGATGCTTTGATCAAGCAAAACCCTAAAGTAAAAGAAGATATTGAAAAGGCACCGGGCTATGCCGTCTTTAGCACTACCAATGTGAATGTTGTCTTGATCGTAGTGGCGCGGGGTGAGGGCGTCTTGTATGACAAACGTCGCAAAGAGCCAGTATTTATGCAGGCTTTAAAAACAGGTGAAGGATTGGGTGCAGGCTATCAAGATCAATATCAAATTGTGGTTTTTAAAACGACTGCAGCAATTGACCAATTTTTATTAACATCGATTGACGGGCAAAAAGGCGGTATCGATGTGGATGCTAATTTTTCAGCAGGCTCTGGTGGAACGATTCGCTCTTTCAACCCAGATATCACCTTTTATACAGTCGGTCTCTCCGGCTATGACTTGCAGGCTAACTATGGCGGCACCTTATATCTAGTGGATCAGCAGTTGAATGACGCCGCTACGCTCAAGAGCCTGACGAGTAAGGTCCCCGCAGCAAAATAAGCACGAAAGCCTATGCTGGGATCTACTGGTATTTCTCTATAGTAAGACCCCAAAACGAGAGTAGATTGGTGTCAATATCCATCGCGTCTCTCTCACTGAAAGGGGTTGTTATGAGCAAAAGTCCACAAAAGGCTATTGATGCAACTAGGGTTGTCGGTCGCGTAGCCATGGAGAGTGCGCAAGCGATTGCACAAATCAATCAAAAGGCTACTGAAGAGTTTGCAGAGCTTATTCAGAAACGGGTTGCTGAGTTAATGAAAGCTCAGGATCCTAAAACAGCTTTTGACTTTATTCATGCTGAAGTGTTGCAAGATGCTGCTAAAGAGGTGGCTCATTATCACCAACAGCTACTTGATGTATTGAGAAGTGGTAATAAAGAAATGGCAGATATCGCGGAAGTGATGATTCAGGATTCCAAGACGGACCTCATTCATTTTGTGAATGATGCTACTAACAATGCACCCGCTGGTAGTGAAGCGTATGTTTCGGTATTTAAAACCTCGTTTAATAACGCTCTGCAAAACTTCGAATTAGTCCGTGCTGCTATGGCAGATTCATTTAGTCATTTTGAAAAAAGCGTCGAGAGTATGACTAGTTTGACGACTGCTCAAGGTGCTTCCAAGAAGAAGTCTTAGAAGCGGTGTTTAAAACAGCCCTGACGCTAGTATTGCTGTTGGAAGTGAAGGGCGGTTTGGATGGTTTGAAAATGAATCTCGACGGTAGATTCGATTTCCTTGCCATAACCACCAGCCATCGAGAATGCCAGGGGTATTTGTTTATCTAGGGCGTATTGAAAGATCGTTTCATCTCTGAGACGCATACCTATTTTGCTGAGCTTGAGTCTGCCCAAGCGATCTCCTTCATGAGGATCAGCTCCTGCAAGGTAAATGACAAAGTCTGCTTTAAAGCGAGAGTCTAATTTGTCAAGGCATTGATTGAGGGATTCAAGATAGGTTTGATCATCGCATCCATCGGCAAGACCCAGATCAAGATCGCTACTTTCCTTTTTAAAGGGAAAATTATTTTCACCATGCATCGAGAGAGTAAAAATAGAGGCATCGTGCTGAAGAATGGATGCTGTGCCATTACCCTGATGAACATCTAAATCAATAATGGCGATCTTGAGGTGCGGGCTGATTTCTTTTTGGAGTGTGCGAGCGGCAACTGCGGAATCATTAAATACGCAAAATCCGCTGCCAAGATTTCGGTAGGCGTGGTGTGTGCCTCCAGCAAGATTCCCAGATATGCCTTCACCTATAGCAGTCTTAGCTGCGGCGATAGTGGCCCCAGCGGAACGTCGTGAGCGTTCCACCATTTTTTCGCTCCAAGGAAAGCCAATCTCTCTTTGCTCTTCAGGACTCAGTTTGCCCTCGATGACTTTCAGAAGATAGCTCGGGTCATGTGCATAGAGAAGTTGTGTATCGCTTGCGGCAGGTGCTTCAAGTAACTCCAGCTTAGCAAGCGAGCCGACTAAATCCCGCAAGCGGGAATACTTCTCCATTGGAAAGCGATGTCCCGATGGCAGTGGTAATACAAAATGGTCTGAGTAATAAGCTTTCAAAGACGCTTTCTGAGAAGTCTCTAAATATCGCTGGAATATTGCTCTAGAAAATCTAGGGATACTTTTTCTAAGGCTTTGATGTTGGTGCTCTCTAATTTAATTAACGGTGCGCAATGAGCCTCTACTGCTTCGAGCCAGCGGTTGATGCATAGACACCATTGGTCTCCTGCAACAAGACCAGGAAAGCGATATGCAGGCATGGGTGTAATGAGATCGTTGCCACGGCTGAGGCTAAATTGCAAAAAGTCATCATTCACAATTGCGCAGACTAGATGACTACCCACATCCTCTGCATTGGTTTTGCAACATCCATCCCTAAAGAATCCGGTTAGAGGATCAAAAGAACAGGGAACCAAGGGCTGCCCTAAAACGTTAAGGGCGACATCATTACTCATTAATTCTTTCCTTATTAGTGTTTGTAGCTGCTGTATTCAATAACTTGCTTTACCTCTCGGCAAAATTTCCCTTTTTGTGTCACACTTTCTCGGTCAATATCGCTGACTAAAACCAATTTTGCAGTAAAACCAGATTTCACGGGCAAGCAATGAGAATCGAAGACACCGACCCAGCAAGACACGCGGGTATCGAATACCCAATGGAGGTTGGCGCCCCTGTTTTCGCCCCTATCAAAGTAGTCGAAGAAAAAGATAAAGCGGTAAATGTGGCACGTCAAAATGCCAAGCAAGAGTACGAGCGCATCATGGAGCAGGCTGAGGTGTTGATGAAGCAGGCGAGGGCCTTGCAGGCAAGGCTCGATGCAACAGAGATGGTGCACAGTGCAAAATTTAGCTTCAATCCCATTCATGGAAAAATTTACCACCTGTATTACGACAACAGAAATTCAACGAACGTTTTGATACAGAATGGACCTAAAGAGTGGAGCTGCGGCATTCCGGATGGTTGGACATATGCCATGGCAGTAAAGAAGCTGGGAGACAGTACTTGGGCGGTGATAGAAGAAAGCGCCCTTGTTGTATGATATTTTTTCTCATAACAAATACAAATAGGTGACATGTGACAAAAGCAAGAGTAGTGAGTCTGGATAAACTGGGTGGCGCAGACGTCATTCAAGTGATTGATAAAGAATTACCTCCACCAGCAAAGGGCGAAGTGCAGATTCGTCAGACAGCGATTGGATTTAATTTCATCGACATTTATCAGCGCTCTGGTTTTTACCCGCTTGAATTACCTACGGGTCTTGGTCATGAGGCTGTTGGTGTGGTTGAGTCTTTGGGTGAGGGTGTCACTGGTTTAAAAGTAGGCGACCGTGTCATGTATATGAATGCAGGTATTGGTGCATACGCTAGTGCACGCAATGTCGCTGCTGATAAATTAGTCCCAGTGCCCGACAATGTTTCAGATGAAGTTGCTGCTGCAGTCTTCTTTAAAGCCATGACTGCTCAATACCTTGTGCAAAAGACTTACAAAGTGAAAGCCGGTGACATCGTATTGGTACATGCTGCTGCTGGTGGTGTTGGCCAAATTTTGGCTGGCTGGGCAAAAGGTTTGGGTGCTTTTGTGGTCGGCACAGTTGGTTCTCAAGCAAAAGTTGCTGCAGCTAAGGCAGCGGGATGTGATGCTGTTGTCGATTACTCCAATGCCAATTGGGTGGAGGAAGTATTGAAGGCGACGGGTGGCAAAAAAGCCAATGTGGTTTATGACTCTGTGGCTAAAGATACCTTCTTAGGTTCTTTAGATTGCGTAGCCCCTTTTGGTACGCTTGCACTCTTTGGTGCCGCTTCCGGTCCTGCCCCTGAAATTCAGCCAGAGATTCTTAATAAAAAAGGTTGCCTATTCTTAACAAGACCATCAGTGTTTCCTCATAACGCGACTCATGCGTTGTTGCAAGAGAACGCTAAAGCGGTATTCGATGCCATTGCTAAGGGTTATGTCAAAGTGCAGATCGGTGCGAAGTTTCCACTAGAGCAGGCGGCTGATGCACATCGTGCCGCTGAAGGCAGAAAAGTATCTGGCGCCATTGTGATGATTCCTTAAGTGGAAGTAGAAGTTGATTAGCACAAGCCCCGTTCTTACGGGGCTTTTCATTTGTATCAAAGCACGCTTGTCACAAAAATACAAAGTATTTGGCCCTAAGAATTGGTGCAGTGCCGTATAAGAGGCTTGCTCAGCCCTGATACCCAATTTCGGATATAGTTTTCTTATTCACATAAAAGATCTTAGGAGACAAAACCATGGGAAGCGCTTCATTTAAGAAAACGATTGCAAATACTTTATTGCTGCCAATATTTTTGGCTGGCAGCAGCTTTGCTTTGGCTCAAACTGCTACAAGCGCAGGCGCACAAGGTAAGACAGAGCTTTTATGGTTCGGTCAGGCCGGATTTCGGATTAAGTCTCCTCAAGGCAAGATGATTTTGATTGATCCGTGGATCACCGGCGGACCAAAAACTCCCCCACAGTACAAAAATGATTTAGCTACAATTGGCCCAATTGATTTGGTATTGGTAACTCATGCGCACGTAGACCATATTGGTGATGCACCCGCAGTAGCTAAAGCAAATAACACAAAGTTGTACGGCCCTGCTGATATGGTGACACCATTAATTACATTGGGGATCTTGCCCGCTGATCTCGGCTGGCGTTTTAATAAAACTGGTCGTGTAACTCCATTGCCAGGTGTAAAGGTAACTGCAGTTCAGGCTGAGCACTCTTCTTTACTGGTTTGGAAAAATCCGGCTACTGAAAAGATGGAATCACATCCCGCAGGCGAAGCAATGGGCTACATCATTGAACTTGAAAATGGTTTCAAGATTTGGCATATGGGCGATACCGGTTTATTTAGCGATATGAAGTTCATCAGCGAACACTACAAACCAGATTTAGTGTTGATTCCGATTGGTGGCAACTTCACTATGGCGCCAGACGATGCGGCTTATGCATTAAAAACTTGGATCAAACCTAAGATGGTGATTCCAATGCACTACAACTCCAATCCGATGACAAAAGGCACGCTTGCTGAATTCCAGGCGGCGATGAAGGGAAGCAATATCAAGATTGTTCCGATGACAGAAGGTGAAACAGTCCAGTTTTAAATCGCATTCATAGCAGATAGGATTTTCTTGAATTTCATCTCACCTGAAGTGAGGAGCCAGCTTGCTCCTCACGGCGTTCTCTCGGCTGCAGTCTATCTTGGAAACTTTTTGCTAGTGACTGGGCGCTCACCGTCGGGTGAGCCCACTGGCATCGCCCCTGATATCTGTCGTGAGATCGCCAAACGCTTAGATGTTGAGCTCAAACTCGTTGGCTATGAAACTCAGGATGAGGTGGTTGAATCTGCCGCCAATGGAAAGTGCGGAATGGTATTGTTGGGCTCAGATCCTGCGCGCGCTGAAAAAGTGACCTTCACGCCTGCCTACGTTGAGTTAGAGGCAACGTACCTGGTCTTGGATAATTCGCCCCTTCACGATGTGTCACAAGTAGACCGGCCAGGGATCCGCATCGCCTCTTTTTTTAAGAGTGCCTACGATCTTTGGCTGCAGCGCAATCTGCAACATGCCACCTTGGTTCATGCTGACAGCATTCAAGCAAGCAATGATTTATTTGTGAATGAAAAGCTCGATGCATTAGCAGGCTTGAAAACAGGCCTCATAACTGCCGCTCAGAAAATTCCTGGATCACGGGTTCTCGATGGCCAATTTACTGGAATCCAACAAGCGATTGCAACCCAGAATGCCAATCATGAGGCAGTTCAATTTTTAACTGCCTGTGTAGAGGAATTTATTAGTACGGGTTTGGTCGCTAATTTGATTCAGAAATATCAAGTACAGGGCTTGGCACCCGCACCCCTGAATAAATCTTCTTAAGAAATTGAACGTGAAAAAAATTGCACTAGTCTGTGTTCTGGGATTAACGTTTTTGAGTGCTCAACTTGCTTGTGCGCAAGGAGCAAATTACCCCAATCGTCAAATTAAAATTATTTCACCGTTTGCTACTGGCGGAATCGCTGATGGTTTCTCACGCATCATTGCGCAAGCATTAAGCGAGTCTTATGGTCAACCAGTAATTGTTGAGAACAAGACGGGTGGCGGTGGCAATATTGGCGCTGACTTTGTTGCCAAGTCTCCAGCTGACGGCTACACCTTAATTATGGGCAGTATCGGTACGCATGCAGTCAATCCTTACCTCGTAAAAAATATGCCGTACGACCCGCTGAAAGATTTTGTTCCAGTAGTTTTTGTTCTCGATGCTGAAGGTTTGTTGGCTGTTAACCCAAGTCTTCCGGTGAAAAATGTGAGTGAGCTGATTGCCTATTTAAAAGCGAACCCAGGAAAAGTATCTTATGGTTCAGGGGGTATTGGAACTGCTAGTCATTTAGCAGGAGAGCTTTTTGTAATGACTGCTAAGGTAGACATGACGCATATTCCGTATAAAGGAAATGCCTTGGCGATTACCGATTTAATCGGTGGGCAAACTCAAGTCATGTTTGCAACTATGCCCACCATTCTTCCATATGTGAAGAGTGATAAGTTGCGGGGCTTGGCAGTGACTGGTGCCACTAGAGATCCATCGATGCCCGATTTACCGAGCATTAGTGAAACCCTACCCGGTTTTGATGTTAAAAATTGGATTGGTCTATTTGCGCCAGTAGGAACGCCACCCGCTATCGTCAAAAAACTGCACGATGATGTGAGCAAAATTATGCAGCAGCCAGCTGTGCAAAAAAAATTGGAGTCTGAGGGTGCCAAGTATTACGCTATGACACCTGAGGCATTTGGGGTCTTCCAAAAGAAAGAGTCAGCCCGCTGGGGGAAAATTATTAAAAGCGCGGGTATCAAGCCAGAATAGCGTTTTAGGCATTTAGAGACTTGCCGTTAAACTCCGCTTATAATCTCGTAAGCAATTGAATTAAAAGAGATTATTCTCAAAAATCCCTTTCTGTACGTTTGACAGCCTGTAGGGGCTCTTGGACAATGCGTTTGGCGGTTTGATTCATGCCAAAACACTCATGACAGCCCATCTTTCCCCAACTTCCAGTCAATCTAGTCAAGCGCTTGAAGCACGCGCTTTGGCCTGTGTGCGTGGCGACAGAAGCTTATTTTCTGGTCTGAGTTTTCGGCTTGTTGCTGGTGACTGCCTGCATGTTCGTGGTGAAAACGGGGTTGGTAAAACGAGTCTATTGCGTCTCTTGACTGGCTTATCTAAGCCTGAGTCTGGTGAAGTGTTGTGGAATACACAATCCATCTTTTCTGAGTCAGCTCACTATCATCGCGAATTATTATTTTTAGGTCATCGTGATGCGCTCAAAGAAGAGTTAAGCGCTCTCGAAAATTTGCAAATGTATGCAGCACTCGATGATGTCAAGCTTTCTCTTGATCAGGCATTGGCTGCTTTGTGGCGTTTTGGTTTGCGTGGCCGTGAAAATTTACCAGTGCATTATTTATCAGCAGGACAAAAGCGCAGAGTCGTCATGGCGCGGATGTTGACGCGTCAAGCGCGTCTATGGATTTTGGATGAGCCATTTAATGCCTTAGATAGCAATGCCGTTGCTGAACTAGAAAACTTGATTGCTGAGCATCTTGCTACTGGTGGTTTGCTAGTGCTGACGAGCCACCAGGCTATAAACCTCCCTCATGTGAAGGTGCTGGACTTATGAGCGCCTTATTTGCCATGATTCAACGAGATTTGCTCTTGGTAATGCGTCGCAAGAGTGAGGTGCTGACGGCATTATTTTTCTTTGTCGTGGTGACAAGTTTGTTTCCTTTGGGCATTGGTGCGGATGCCGCGCTCCTTCGCAAAATCGCTCCAGGCGTAATCTGGGTTGCTGCTTTGTTGGCCACCTTACTGGGCTTGCATCGGATGTTTGCGGCCGATTACGCTGATGGGGCTTTAGAGCAAATCGTTCTCTCACCGCAGCCGATGGTTTTATTGATTGCTGGGAAAATCATTGCGCACTGGCTTGTTTGTGGCTTGCCATTGGTCATTTTGGCGCCAGTGATTGGGATTCAGTTTGATCTTGATCCAAGCTCCCTTTATGTATTAATGGGAACTTTGTTACTGGGCACCCCGGTACTCTCGCTATTGGGCTCTATTGGCGCAGCCTTAACTCTGGGTGTCCGGGGTGGGAGCGTATTGATGAGCTTGTTGATCCTGCCCCTCTATATTCCCGTGCTGATTTTTGGCGCTGGGGCAGTATATGCCAGTAGTGTGGGACTAGAGACTTCTGGACATTTTTCCTTGTTGGGCGCTTTATTGATTTTGGCTTTAGCATTTGTCCCTTGGGTTAGTGCTACCGCTGTAAAGATTGCGATTGAATGACTGATACAAATAATTTTTCTAATAACCGCCTTATGAACTGGTTTAAGTTATCAAGCCCCAGTACCTTTTATCCGTTAGCGGGAAAGCTGATTCCACTCTTTTGGGTATTGACTGCTATCTTTGGGGTAGCCGGTCTTTGGGTCAGTTTCTTTGTGGCACCAGTGGATGCTGTTCAAGGCCAGGGCTATCGCATTATCTTTGTTCATGTGCCAGTTTCTTGGATGTCGATGTTCATCTACGTAGTGATGGCAGCATGGGCAGGTTTGGGACTGATTTTTAATACTCGCCTATCAGCCATGATGGCACAAGCGCTAGCACCCATTGGTGCTTGGATGGCTTTTCTATCCTTGTGGACAGGTGCATTCTGGGGTAAGCCCATGTGGGGTGCTTGGTGGGTATGGGATGCACGCCTCACTTCAGAGCTGATTTTGTTATTCCTCTATTTAGGTTTCATTGCCTTACAGGCTTCAATCGATAATCCGCGCAGAGCAGATAAAGCGGGCGCGATTTTGGCTTTGGTCGGTGTGGTCAATGTGCCCATTATTTATTTTTCAGTGAAATGGTGGAATACCCTCCATCAAGGCGCCTCAGTGTCTTTGACTAAGGCTCCAGCCATGGCACAGACCATGTTGCTAGGAATGTTATTAATGACTCTGTGCTTCTGGATGTACTCCATTGCAGTAGGCTTAATGCGCGTCCGCACCATTATCCTGGAGCGTGAAGCCCATACGGATTGGGTGAGACAATTAGAAGAGGTGAAAAGCTAATGTGGAATAGTCCAGCAGAGTTTTTTGCAATGGGTGGCTACGCACTCTATGTATGGAGTAGTTTTGGTGTTTGTGCAGCGGTTTTATTGTGGGAGCCTATGAGTATTCGGGTCTGCAAAAAAGCAATTATTCGCAGACTTCAGCAAGAGCGTTTAGCAGAACAGTTTGATCAAGAAAGTAGTCAGTGAAGCCTAGATATAAACGTGCACTCATGATTGTTGCTGCCTTAGTGGTTATTGGCATCGCTGCAATGTTGATTTTGAATGCGCTCAATAGCAATATTGCACTTTATGTCACCCCAAGCGAAGTGGCTGCTGGTAAGGCGCCACAAGGCCAAGCCTTTCGCATTGGTGGCATGGTTAAGGATGGCTCTGTAAAGCGCGATGGCTTGACAGTTCACTTTGTGATTACTGATCTTGTGAAAGATATTCCCGTGTCATATACCGGAATCCTGCCAGATTTATTTAAAGAGGGTAAGGGCGCAGTTATCCAAGGTCGTCTTAATTCCAATGGTGAATTTGTTGCTAGTGAAGTGCTAGCAAAGCATGATGAAAACTATATGCCTCCCGAAGCAAAGCATGCCCTAGAGCAAGCGCAAAAAAATGGAAGCAATAAATGATTCCTGAGTTTGGGCATTACGCGCTCATTTTGGCTTTATGTATCGCCCTCATTCAAGGGGTCTTGCCGCTTGTAGGCGCTCATTATGGTCGCCGAGAATTCTTAGTTCTCGCTAGACCTGCTGCCCAAACAGTCTTCATGCTCTTGGCAACTGCCTTCGTCATTTTGGCATGGAGCTTTTATGCGAATGACTTTTCAGTACTGTATGTTGCTGAGCATTCCAATTCGCAAATGCCGGTCATCTATCGCTTGGGTGCGGTATGGGGTGGTCATGAAGGCTCTTTATTGCTCTGGATCTTCTTATTGAGTACCTGGACTATTTTAGTAGCTCAACTCTCTAAAGCCTTAGACGAGTTCATGGTTGCTAGAGTGATTGGCGTATTGGGTTTAGTAACCAGTGGATTGTTATTGTTCGTATTAACTACCTCTAATCCATTTGAGCGCTTATTGCCTGCAGCTCAAGACGGTCGCTCGCTCAATCCTTTATTACAAGATCCGGGCTTGGTGTTTCATCCACCGATGTTGTATATGGGTTATGTTGGTTTCTCGGTAGCCTTTGCCTTTGCCATAGCCTCTTTGCTGTCCGGTAGATTAGATGCCGCATGGGCACGGTGGTCACGCCCTTGGACAACTGCTGCATGGGTATTTCTGACGCTTGGTATTGCATTGGGTTCCTGGTGGGCTTATTACGAATTAGGTTGGGGCGGTTGGTGGTTCTGGGATCCTGTGGAAAATGCTTCATTTATTCCATGGCTGGTTGGCACTGCTTTATTGCATTCTTTGGCGGTAACCGAAAAGCGCGGTGGCTTTAAGAGTTGGACAGTGCTGCTCGCTATTACTGCTTTCTCACTCTCCTTGTTGGGAACATTCTTGGTGCGCTCAGGCGTGTTGACTTCAGTTCATGCATTTGCGACTGATCCAAGGCGCGGTATCTTTATTTTGATTTTCTTATCACTTGTCGTCGGCTCTTCGTTGGCTTTGTATGCATGGCGCGCTCCTAAAAATACCTTGGGCGGCAAATTTAGTTTGAGTTCTCGAGAAACCTTTATTTTATTAGGCAATGTGTTCTTGGTGGTTTCAGCAGGATCAGTATTGTTGGGTACTCTCTATCCTTTATTAATTGATGCTCTCCACTTGGGAAAGATTTCAGTAGGCCCTCCTTATTTCAATAGCGTATTTGTGCCGATCATGATTCCACTATTAGTACTCATGGGTATTGGCCCGTGGACCCATTGGAAAAATACTGATCTTCTGACAGTGATCAAGCGTTTATGGCTCGCTGGCTTGGTTGCAGTTCTAGCTGGTGTAGGTATTCCTTTGATGATGGGTGAATTTACTTGGCTCGCTGGACTTGGTTTCTTGTTGGCTTTTTGGGTGATTGCTTCTGGGTGCATGCAAATCGCTCGACAAGCAAAGCTGGGTAAACCAACCCGTTCATTTATTGGAATGCAAGTTGCTCACTTGGGTATCGCGATCTTTGTTATTGGGGTCACGATGGTTGGTGCCTATCAGGAAGAAAAAGATGTGCGCATGTTGGCTGGCGATACTGTCAGTGTGGGCGGTTATCAGATTCAGCTCGTTGGTGTTAATAAGGCGCCCGGCCCGAATTATCAAGCCATGCGTGGCACATTCTTATTAACTAAGAACGGTAGCACTGAAGCAACCCTCTATCCAGAAAAGCGGAGCTATTTTTCCTCTACGATGCCGATGACCGAGGCTGCTATTGATGTGGGTTTAACCAGAGATATTTATGTTTCCTTGGGTGAGGCTATAGACGATCAAGCTTGGGCTGTGCGGGTCTATTACAAGCCGTTCGTAGATTGGATCTGGGGTGGTTGCTTGTTCATGGCCTTAGGCGGCATTCTCGCCATCTCCGATAAGCGCTATCGAATGAGCTTAAGAAGAGCGACACCATGAAGGCTAAATTTTTAATACCTTTATTGCTGTTTGTGGTGCTCGTGATCTTTTTGGCTATTGGTCTTAATCGTGATCCGCATGAAGTTCCTTCCCCTTTGATTAATAAGCCTGCGCCCGCTTTTGAAATTGCTCAGTTAGCACAAGCGAATAAAACATTTTCACCAGCAAGCATGAAGGGTCAAGTTTGGATCTTGAATGTTTGGGCTTCTTGGTGTGTAGCCTGTAGAGAAGAACATCCTGTCTTGGTGGAACTAGCAAAGTCTGGACAGGCACCCTTGATTGGTCTTAATTACAAAGATAAACGTGAAGACGCTCTAGTGATGTTAGAAAGACAGGGCAATCCGTATATGCTTTCTGCATTCGATGCCAACGGCCGAGTGGGCATTGATTATGGTGTGTATGGTGTTCCTGAAACTTACGTGATTGATCAAGCGGGCGTAATTCGCTTTAAGCATATTGGTCCGCTAACCCCGCTTATTTTGAACCAAAAGATTTACCCTTTATTGGCCGAGCTGAAAAAAACATGAAATCTATTTTTTTAGTGCTCGCGTCAGTGTTGTATTTGCATGCCGCTTATGCAAATGATGCCGCACCATTGGCTGATGATCCGGTAACAGAACAACGTCTTATCAGTATCTCTGAAGAAATGCGTTGTCTGGTTTGTCAAAATGAATCTTTAGCTGGCTCTCGTTCGGATTTGGCAAATGATCTTCGTAGAGAAATCCGCACCCTCATTAAAGAGGGTAAGAGCGATGAGCAAATTCGTGCTTTTATGGTTGAGCGCTATGGCGATTTTGTTTTGTATCGCCCACCGGTAAAGCCCATTACTTGGCTGCTGTGGATTGGACCATTTGTGATCTTGGCTATTAGCATCGCTTTCTTAATGTCTTACTTGCGCCGTCGAAATGCGATGGCTTCGACTAAGGTGCTATCTGAAGCAGACAATCAAAAAATCGATGCCTTACTAAATACACTTGGCAAAAATGATCGGGATGGAATCCATGGCTAGTTTCTTCATCCCTGCCTTTTTATTGCTTGCACTGGTATTGTTTTTATTGCTGCGACCATTTATCTTCTCAGGAAAAAATGAGGGCACCTCTCGCCGCCAGATGAATGCTGCGATTTATCGTGAAGAGCTTGATAAATTAGCGGCTGAGCAAGCAGCTGGAACGATTAATGCGCAAGAGTACGAGATGAGCCATGCAGAAATGCGTCAGCGTCTTTTTCAAGATACCAATGAAGAAGATGACAAGGCAGTCATGGGCTCTACTAAAAAAGTAGTCATCGGTGTTTGCGCCTTTATTGTGCTGCTATCTTCTGGCTTGTATTTTTCCTTGGGCGATGTTGTTCGTATTGCTCAACAGGGCGATCAAAAACCCATGAGCCAGGTTGGCGTTGAAAAAATGGTTGCTGATTTTGCCCTCAAGATGGAAAAAGATCCAGATAACCTGCAGGGTTGGGCAATGTTAGGGCGTTCCTATCGAATCTTGGGGCGCAATGAGGATGCTGCAAAGGCATATGGTCGCGCAGGCAGCTTTATCAATAATGATCCAGAGCTTCTGGCAGAGTATGCAGATACCTTAGTAGCCAATGCAAACGGCAACTTCTCAGGAAAGCCATTGCAACTGATCAATCAGGCCTTAAAACTCGACCCCAAGAATTTATTAGCACTTTGGCTTTCGGGAACAGCCTCCTTTGCTAGTGGCAATTACAAGGTGGCAGTGCAAACTTGGGAAAAGCTGGCTCAACAATTGCCGCCAGGCTCTGAAGAGGCGCGGGCGATTGAGAGTTCTATTAGCGAGGCACGCTCTAAAGGTGGTTTAGTGGGCACCAATACTGCGGTTGTTAGTAGTAAGGGCGTTAGTGGAAAGATTGAGATCGTTGCTGGCCTTAAATCTAAAGTGAATCCTGGCGATATAGTGCTGGTAATCGCACGCCCATTAGGCGAACGGATGCCAGTTGCCGTTCTCAAAGCGCCTGTGACTGAATTTCCAATGAGTTTTGCTTTAACCGATGCCTTGGCCATGAATCCAAGCACGCCTATCTCAAAGCTATCCGAAGTTTCTATTGAAGTGAGAATTTCTAAAACGGGTATGGCTAGGGCTGAGGCAGGAGATTTGATCTCTGCAGTTCAAACCGTTAAAGTCGGATCAAATCAAGTTAAGCTATTAGTCGATCAAGTTCGCCAATAAATTGATAGGGTGGCAGTTAGCCGCAAGCAATACACCATAGAGGCCTTATGAATTCTCTAAAACAAAAAATTTACAATCCTGTAGCAATTGCCATTGGCTTTTGCGTATTGCTGATTTCTATTTTTGCTGTCTTGTGGATTCTGGTGCCGCCGCCACCCAAAGCAATTGAAATGGCTACCGGTTTTCCAACGGGTTTGTATTACCAGTTTGGTGAGCGCTTAAAGAAGGAGCTTGCAGCCGACGGTGTCAATTTGGAAGTCAAAACTACTGGTGGAACGATCGATAATTTAGCCTTACTCAGTGACCCCAAGTCTGGCGTAAACTTTGCGATGGTTCAAGGTGGTGTTGCAGATGTTAGTAAATATCCCAATTTAGTTTCTGTCGCAGGAATGTTCTATGAACCTGTTTGGGTTTGGTACCGGGAGCCAGGATTTAAAAATGATGGCGGAAGACTGCAGGTTTTGGGGCAGTTAAAGGGTAAGCGTGTTGCCATCGGTAATGAGGGTAGTGGAACACTGGCGCTTAGTACAGCCCTCTTAAAAATTAGCGGCATTTCTGAAAATGAATTTTCTGCGCAAAAATTAAAGCCGGATGAGGCCTTAGCAAAACTCAATAGTGGGGAACTAGACGCAGCATTTATTGTGGCTGCTGCTGAAGCTCCGATTTTGGAAAAGTTTTACAAAATCCCAGGTATTCGTTTAATGAGCTTTGATCAGGCAGATGCATACACTCGTAACTTAACTTATTTGTCTAAAGTCAGTGTTCCACGCGGTCTGCTTAGTATTGAATACGATCTCCCTCGCCAGGAGATTCAGGTGATTACGCCGACAGCCACTTTAGTGGCGCATGACAATGTGAGTCCCGCAATGATCTCCCTATTGCTCAGTGCCTCTTACGATATTTTGAAGTCTTATTCACGTTTACAAAAGCCAGGAGAGTTTCCTTCTAGTATTGGCATGGACTTTCCACTGCATGTAGATGCCGAAATTTACTTAAAAGATGGACCATCTTTCTTGCATCGCCATCTTCCATTTTGGACAGCAGTATGGGTCGGGCGCTTCGTCAAGATTGTGATCCCGCTACTGGTGATTTTTATTCCCTTATTTACTTATATTCCGTCAGCTAAAAACTTTTTACTACGACTGAAGCTCGCGCAAGTCTACGCAGAGCTACGAGAGCTTGAGAAAAACGCCTTTAACCCAGATCTCAAAGATAAAAATATGAAAGATCTTGAGGCAATTGAAAGGCGGGTGGGTAACATCAAAGTATCTATGATGGATTCAAAAGAGCTGTATGACCTCAAGGGACATGTTGGAGATGTCAGAGCTCGCTTAAAACAGCTATATGCTTAACGGAGACAATATGTATAAAAAATACACTGCTTTAGCAGGCCTACTCATCGGGCTCTTACTATCTTCATTGGCGATTGCTCAGCCTTACCCTAATAAGCCAATCTCATTGGTTGTGCCACAGGCGGCTGGCGGCACGAATGATATTGTTGCTCGCTTAATTGCACCGGCCTTTGGAGACGCTATTGGCTCTTCAGTAGTCGTTGAAAATAGACCTGGTGCTGGCGGTAATATTGGTACGCAAAGTGTGGCGCGTGGAGCAAAAGACGGTTATACCTTGTTGCTCACGATTAATAGTGCACAAGCGATTAATCCTGCCCTCTACAAAAACCCTGGCTTTGATCCGATCAATGATTTTGTTCCTCTCTACTATATTGGGGCTACGCCTTACGTTTTAGTATCACCACCTGGCTCTCCTTACAAAACACTCGCTGATGTGATTTCTGCTGCTAAGAAGAAACCCGGTGAACTTTCATATGCATCTGCTGGCAATGGAACTATCAGCCATCTCTTGGGCGCGATGCTCAATACCAGTGCAGGTGTAGATATGCAGCACATTCCTTATAAAGGTGTAGCACCGGCAATTAATGACGTCTTGGGAGGTCAGGTGCCACTGGCATTTGCTAGTCTGCCATCTGCCTTAAATTACATTAAGGCGGGCAAGCTGCAAGCTATTGCAATTAGTTCAGCCAAACGTTCTAGTGCTGCCCCAGAAATTCCAACCATTGCAGAAACCTATCCTGATTGCGTAGGCGAAGTGTGGGTCGCTTTATTTGCACCGATTGGTGCGCCAGCAGACGCGGTGAAGAAGATTCAGGTGGCAATGGATAAGATGATGGCTAAGCCAGATGTGCGCGAGAAATTGATTGCGCAAGGTTTGGATTTAAGTCCCGTACCACCAGCAAAGCTCAGTAGCCTGCTCAAGGAGGAGTTGGCTAAATGGGCAAAAATCGTGAAGGCATCAGGTGCGCAGCTGGATTAATCTCTGGTAGCTGATTGCCCTAAAATGAAACGATGACTTCAGCCCATTTATCTCCTGCATTAACTCCAGCTAAAGACATCCCGCAGGCTCTGCAGAATGATGGCTTTGCAGTAGTATCTGCTGATACAGTTGCAGAGCTTAGTAAAGCCTCTTTAGTTAATTTACAGAATCTCACTCAGTATTGGGAAGGCTTACCACGTGACCCTTATCTCAAGGATGGCGGTCGTTATCGTTTTCGTCGTCACGCCAGTTACGAGATTAAAAATAATGCACTGACTTTAGTGCCTCATCGTGCGCATTGGCAGTCGCTTGACTACAACGCATTACATGGCGGCCTTGAGCGTTGGTTTGAACCTATTCAGGCAAATGTCCTTGATGATTCAGCATGGCAGGCTGTACTACTTGGCTTGGCAAATGTATTCAGTAGCATAAAGCCCGTCACTACTTGGTTTGTGGAAGCCCATCAATTTCGGATTGATACCACCGATGGAATTGGGCGCCCAACGCCAGAGGGGGCGCACCGTGATGGCGTAGATTTTGTCGCTGTATTTTTACTAGATCGGGTTGGTATCAAAGGTGGTGAGACCAGGATATTCGATGCTAAAGGCTCTGCTGGTTTACGCTTTACTTTGACGCAACCCTGGTCATTGCTCCTCATGAATGATGAGCGCATGATCCATGAATCCACGCCAATTCAGCCACTGGCAGACTATGGCTATCGCGATACCTTAGTCCTCACTTATAGGTCAAACGGTTTTCAAGACTCACCGCATCGTAGTCAGCAGTAAATTACTCTGCTTCCATGCCAGCTGCTTTAATAGCTTGCGCCCATTTGGTAGTTTCAAACTTGATTTTTTGACCAAGTGCCTCAGGCGTTCCAGGTTGAGATTCAAAACCTATCGAAGCAAATCGCTCAGTTAAATCTTTAGATTTAGCAGCATCATTGATAGCCTTATTGAGCTTCATCACCGCATCTTTGGGCATGCCGGCAGGACCAAAGGCTGCAAAGAAAGCAATCAATTCATAGTTCTTGATTCCTAATGCTTCGTTCACGGTAGGTAACTCTGGAATAGCAGGCGAGCGCTTGAGTGAGGTCACTGCTAGACCACGAATTTTTCCTGCTTGCACTTGAGGCAAGGTTACTGCAAAGTCAGCAGTAAACATATTGACTTGACCACCAATTAAATCGGTCATGGCATTGGGGCCACCCTTATAAGATACGCCAGTCATTTTGATGCCAGTAGCATTGGCTAACATTTCTGATGAAACCCGTTGTGATGTACTGGCATAAGCAAAGGTCATTTTTCCAGGATCCGCTTTTGCTAGGGAGACAAAACCATTCAGAGATTTCACCGGAAGATCATTATTGACTGCGACGATGAGTGGCACTGAACCAAAGTAACCAATTGGCGTAAATGCAGTGTCTTGGTTATACGGTAAATTTTTGACCAAACTTTTGAGCGCTGCATTAGTACTATTCGTGCCAAATAAAAGGGTATATCCATCGGCAGGAGATTTGGCCACTACGTCTGCCCCAATCATGCCGTTTGCGCCAGGGCGATTTTCGATGACAACAGCTTGACCGAGAGACTCGGCCATTTTGGCTGCGAATGCTCGTCCAATTTGATCGGTAGCACTACCGGGTGCAAATGGAACAATAGCCTTAATGGGTTTTGAGGGGTAGTTATCAGCCAATACTAAAGTGCTGGTAAAGCCAAGGATAAGACCAATGTAGCAGCTCAGAATCCGTATTTTTTTCATCTTGTCTCCATCTTCTTTTCATTAGTGTAGCGGGTCTTGGAGGGCTTGGGCGAGTAGAATAGGTTCACGTTTTTACTGATATTTTATGCGCTTTCGATCGGCTGGCTATACCCCTCTTATGCTTATGGCGCAAACCTGTGCTTTACTGGGTTTCGCCTGTTATGCCGTTGTCCTCACCCCTTTGCAAGAGGAATGGCATTTAAGTAATCTTCAATCAGGCTTGATTGCTAGTGCTTTCTTCTTTGGTTATATGCTTGCCGTACCTCTGGCTACAGCATTAACCGATCGCATAGATGCTCGTAAGGTATATCTGGTTGGCGGTCTTTCTGCGACCTCTGGTTTATTGGGAATGAGTCTCTTTGCCAGTAATTTTTGGACAGCGATGTTCTTTATGGCAATCAATGGTGCAGGTCTTGCGGGGACCTATATGCCAGGCCTTAAAATTTTGTCTGACCGAATTCAGTCTGGTGAGTTGACACGTCACATTGCTTTCTATACGGCCTTCTTTGGAATTGGTACTGGCTTTTCTTATTTATGTTCTGGCTGGATATTGAGTGCACTAGGGTGGCACTATGTATTTGGCATCATTGCTCTAGGACCGTTTACTGCATTTCTGATTGTCTTGATATTCATACCGCCACTTGCGCATGAGCAATGGAAAGGACCTATCCAAATCCGTTTGCGCGACATCTTTCCAGTGGATAAGTGGAAGTTAGTGCTGCAAAACAAAAAGGCCTCTGGATTTATCTTTGGTTACACCGCTCACTCCCTTGAATTATTTGCCTCTCGAAGTTGGCTTGTGGCTTTCTTTGCATTTTGTACAGCGGCATCTGGGGAATCCTTTTTTCTAGCTGCCACCACCCTAGCTGGAGTCATCAATTTCTTTGGGGTACCTTCCTCGATTTTGGGTAATGAGATTGCTCTGCGAGTGGGGCGTCAAAAGTGGGTTTGTATTGTGATGCTGACAAGTGCAGTGCTGGGTATTGCGCTTGCTTCCTCCACAGGCCACTCCTGGTGGTTAATTGTGGCTTTAGCAATTGGGCATGCCATTTTTATCATGGCGGACTCTGCTACCTTAACCGCCGGCTTAGTCATTAGCGCTCAAGAAAATATTAAGGGTGCTGCCATGGGATTGCATTCGCTCATGGGATTTGGTGGTGGCTTAATGGGCCCCGCCATTTTTGGTTTTGTGTTGGATATTTCTGGTTCGCGTTCTTCTCAAATTGCTTGGGTATGGGCTTATGTTGCCGTTGTGATGTGGGGAGTTCTTTTTGTAATTTATGAGCGTCGCAATGGCTGGATAGATAAACCAAGTTCATGAGTAATGACGAATAGGCTTAAGAAAAGTTTAGGACTCTAGGTTGAAAAACATCTTCGTTTTAAGACAGTCGATCGCCTACCCAATACGCCAATCCTGCAGAGAGACCTGTTACTACAGATCCCCAGGCAATATCAACGAATGCTAATTTGGTAGGGAAGTCTCGAATGACCGCTAGATTGGTCAGGTCGTAGGTCATGTAGCAAAAAAATCCAAAGAGGGCACCATATTGCAGTGCATAGATCAGAGACTGTTTTGAGAGTGCAGGCGCAATAACAAAAATACAGACGCCTAAAGCATAGAGAAGGTAAAACGCTAAGCCGGCAATGAGCTTGGGTTCGCTAGCCATGAGATCGCCCATTTCCTCGCGATAGAGGTTCTTTGCGATTCCTAAAAGCCACGTTAAATCCACCGCAAGGAGGGTGATTAAAAAAGTGAAGTAGATTCCTAGATACTTGAGCAATTAAGTTCCCCTTTGATCTTTTATAGATTAATAATAAGTATTATCATAGAAAGAGAACGTTATTAGTTCAATTTAAGGGGGTAGATATGTTTAAGCATTTATTAGTACCGGTTGACGGTTCAGAGGTCAGCAAAAAGTCTTTAAAAAAGGTTGCAGAACTTGCTAAGGCAGATGGCGCTGCCGTAACCTTGGTATACGTATCTGATCCATTACCTCCTTTGGTGTATTCCGACAGCTCGATGGGCTACGGAGTCTCTGCAAAAGAGCATCAAAAAGTTTGTGAAGCCTATGCAAAAGATGTTTTCAAAAAGGCAGCTACCAGCCTTGGCGCAAGTATCAAGGCTAAGTCCTTGCATATCTCCAATACAAATCTTGCTGAAGGTATTTTAGATGGCGCCAAAAAAGCAAAAGCAGATGTGATTGTGATGGCTTCTCATAAACGCACCGGTATCAAAGGTGTTTTATTGGGTAGCGAAACCCATGAAGTCATTGTGCACTCTAAGTTGCCTGTGCTCGTGCTTGGTTAAGAACTCAGAATGTTGTTAAAAGAATAGGGTCCCATTGGACCCTATTTGTTTGCGGAGCTAAGGATTACTTGGCTTGATAAGCAAGTGGGCTGCCTAGTAGTAAAACCTCTCTTGTGAGTTGTCCACTTTCGCTATCCCGCATTGACCATAGATCGAGTTGTGTTTTGCTTGAATAGGGGTCGATGTAAACACCATCTTTTCTCAGTTCAAAATGGAGATGGGGTCCAGTTGATCGCCCGGTAGATCCAACGTAGCCAATTTCAAGGCCACGACGCACTTCATTTCCCAACTCAAGTTCTGGATTGTAATTACTTAAGTGCGCATAGAAAGTGCGATAGCCACCCGGATGCTCTAAAACAATCAGATTGCCAAATGCGCCGTTATAGCCAAGATGCGCTACTTTACCGTTGGCTACACTGAAGATTGGTGTGCCAATCGGCGCTGCGTAATCAATTCCCATATGGGTGCGATAGCGCTGCTTAGCTGGTGCTGGTTGGACAACGGCAGTATTACTCTTGGGGCGTTTCGCTTTGCCGGCGCGGACCATACCCACCCCGCGGGAGATGCGTCGATAGCTTAGTGGGTTAGTCCAGAAGGAGCGCTCAAGGGATTCACCGCCACTGGTAAAGAAGCCGCCAGGTATATCACTCCGTTCGACCCAAAAGGCGCTAGCAAATACTTCTTTATTATTCGGATCGATAATCTCAACAGCCCAAATCTGTGCCCATCTTTCGCGGTCACCAAAGTCGATAATGAGTCGTACAACGCTATTAGTATTTTCAAGCGAATTATTGTCCTCTGGGTAAATCTGCTTGATGATGGAGTTCAGTTCCCAGACTAATTCCACTGGTAACTTATCGCCTAGTTTGCGTGGGTCATATAAAACTTCTCTTAAAGGCACCCGAATTTCTGTCAGGTTTTTAGATTCATTTCTGAGAAGATCTTGTTGTACTAAGAATCCACCAAAAGCAGATGGTGTAAATGTCCAAACTTCCGTTTTATCATCTTGTACAGGACCATTCATAATACTTAATGAATCAAAACGATTGCGCGTTGTAAATGCCACTGCATACGGAATGCAATCGCCCCGCATCTTGTCAAAAAATCCTTTAGTCTGATTTTTAAAGAACTCAGAAAATTGGCGATTATCAATACCGATGCTTGATGGCAAATTAGCATCATTAAAGCTGCGCCGTAGACATCCCTGCATGACTCGATAATCCAAGTTGGCATCGCTATCGAGCATGAGTTCACTAGGATCTTTTCTTTGGATGACCGATGGATTCAAGCTCATGCTATTGATCTTTGAGCTAGACCCTGCGGATTTATCTTTAAATCCTACTTGCTTCGTGTTTTGAACATACACTTTGGTACGGCTTTGATTTGATTTTTGGGTCTGACTAGTCTGCGCATGTACTATGGGGCTCAATCCAATAGAGAGGCTGAGTAAGCTATTTCCCAGTAGGAGCGCTATCCCTTTGACGAGGCGGTAATGAGCGGTTACTTTTCTATTCACTATGCAATTATCTAATAATGTGGACCGCCACCCTGATAATTTTGTTGTGCTGCAATAAATTAACCCCACAAATGACGTAAACCCAGTATTTCAATACTGGCTACAATATTTTTTTTTATGAAGGAGTTCGGATGCCGATCATCGAGTCTGTGCAAGTCACCTCAGTGGCTGTACCTTTGGATAAAGTCACCTCATTTTCAACCCGGACCGTCTCTGAGCGTCACTATTGCTTAGTTAAAGTTCGCGGTAAGGATGGTAATGAGGGAATTGGTTTTTGCTATGTTGGTAGCGCTGGCGGTGATATTGCGAAGATTGCTGTTGAGCAATTACTTGCGCCCAAGTTGATTGGTCAAAATAGTCATCGGAGCGAAGGCCTGTGGATGGATATGTATAACGAATCCATTTTGCAGGGACGCACTGGTGCTGTGATGCGCGGGATCTCTATTTTAGATACGGCACTTTGGGATCTCAATGCTCGAGCTGCCGGTTTGCCTTTGCATCATTATCTTGGCTCAGTAGTAGATGATCGCGTACCCGCTTATGCCAGCGGCGGTTATTACTTAGAAGGTAAGACCCCTGCCAAGCTTGGTAAGGAAATGGAATCCTACGTTAAGCAGGGCTTTAAAGCAGTCAAAATGAAAGTAGGGCGCCTCTCTCCTGCTGAAGAAGAGGCGCGCGTCAAGGCTGCACGCAAAGCAATTGGAGACGACATTCTGCTGACTTTGGATGCGAATAATGCTTGGCGTGATCTGCCTACTGCGTTGGAGTATGTCAGACGCTTTGAGGCTTACAACCCTTATTGGATTGAAGAGCCTTTTTCACCTGACGCGATTGATCTGCATGCTGCTTTAGCACGTCAAACCAAGATCAATGTAGCGACCGGTGAGATGGAGGCAGGTCGTTGGCGCTTTAGAGAGTTGATTGATGCTGGTGGTGCAGCGATTTTGCAATCTGATGCAGCGGTTTGTGGCGGTATTACGGAGTGGCGCCGTATCTCTGCTTATGCCGATGTTAAGGGCATCACTGTTTGCCCTCATTGGATGCATGATCTCCATGCTCCTCTTGTAGCTGCAACACCCAATGCTCGCTTTGTTGAGTTTTTCTTGGATGATCAAGTGCTGAACTTCCGCCGCTTAATTAATAAGCAATTAACATTTAAGAATGGCGATTTGATTTTGCACAAGACTCCGGGACTGGGTTTTGAGTTTGATGAAGCTGCAGTTCAGAAGTATGCTGGCAAAACACCTTGGACCAAGATCTCTTGAGCTTAGTCACATTAAAGTAAGCTAGATACACTGAGTAAAAATAAAGTCCGCAATTGCGGGCTTTATAAATGAAACTAGGGAATTCATATTGATGCTCAACAGTGTTTAGGAAGGCTTTCGATTGAGCTTGTAATAAGTCATCATTTGGGTAACCAAGACCAAGCCAAAACCAATAAAGCCAATCAGATCTGCCTCAGTGGATGGATAAGCTAAAGCCACGCCAGAGATCACCATGATGATACGTTCGAAGGATTTGGTTTTCTCAATAAACCAGCCTTGTAGGCCACCAGCTAAACAGATAATGCCCACCACTGCAGTGAAAGAAATCCACGCAATCTGCATCCAGTCTGCTTGCTCGAGGGCGTTGCTTGATCCCATCAAGAGCAAGCTCACACCAGATTTATCTAAAACAAACATGAACGGCACCAGAATGGCTGGCGCAACATATTTCCAGGTTTGTAATGTCGTCTTATAAGGATTGCCTTTACAAATAGCGGCTGCCGCAAACGGAGATAAAGCAGTTGGAGGGGATACCTCAGAGAGAACGGCGTAATAAAAGATGAACATGTGAGCAGCAAATGCAGGCACCCCTAAATTAATTAAGGCTGGCGCGGCAATCACTGCGCAAATAATGTAAGAAGCAGTGACTGGAACTGCCAGACCCACAATCCAAACAATTAAGGCGGTGAAGATGGCGGTGAGCAATAAAGAGCCGCCTGCATACTGAATCACAATCGAGCTGAATTTCAGTCCTAAACCCGTTAAGGTTACTGTACCTACGATCAGGCCAGCACCAGCGCAAGTTGCAGCAATGGCCAATACGCCTGTGGAGCCTGAGGCCAGGGCCTTGGTGAGGTTGGAGTTATACAGACCTGCCAAGATAGGTTCCTTACCTTTAAACCAAGCCCAAGGAATGATGGCTGTATCTTCTCGCAACATGCTGGAGAAGGCGGACACTACGGTGGCCCAAAATACCGACATGACTGGTGAGAAGCCAAACATCATAAACACCACAATCGAGATCAGCGAGAAAAAGTGAAACCAATATTTTTTTGTTAATTCCCAAGCAGATTCGGCAGATTCAAAATGGATGTTCTTCATGCCATATTTACGAACATCAATTTCGACCATTACAAATAAACCAAGATAAAACAAAATGGTGGGGATGGTTGCCATGAGCAAAACATCCAAATAGGAAATTTTCAGGAAGTCTGCAATCAAGAAGGCTGCGGCACCCAAAACGGGTGGCGAGATGATTGCGCCAAGTCCACCAGCAGCTAACAGTCCGCCCGCAGCATTTTTTTCGTAACCAACTTTATCCAGCATGGGGGCGGCAACTGAGCCTACAGTAACGGTTGTTGCAACGCCGGATCCTGATGGACCACCCATTAAGAAAGAAGAGAGAACAATGGTTCTGCCTACACCAGAGGATTTGCCACCCATTGCAGCAAAAGAGAAATCGATAAAGAATTTGCCAGCCCCAGTAAATTGTAGGAAGGCGCCAAAAATCGTAAAGAGAATAATGAGGGTTGCAGAGACATCAACCGCAGTGCCATAGATTCCCTCAAGACTCATATACATGTAACCAACTAGGCGATCGAGGCCATAGCCTTTGTGTGTCCATGGTGCAGGCAGGTAGTTACCAAAGAGGGCATAAAGTAAAAAGAGCACTGTAACGGTCACTAGAACCATGCCGTTTGTTCTGCGCACACTTTCTAGAATCAATAGAATGAGGCCAATCCCGATGATGACGTCAGTAGGATTTGGGGCGGTATTGCGATCCATGAAGTCATCACCACCACTCAGGATGTAATAAGAAATAGCTACTGATCCTAGGGCAAACAATACATCCCAAAACATCAACTTATTTTTAAAGCGAGCTGCCAGCGGAAAACTTAAGAACACCAGGAATAACACTAAGGCAACGTGAATAACCCGTAACTGCTGAGTTGGAACAATCGAGTAGGCGGCATACAGGTGAAACAAAGACATGCCGACGGCAACTAAAGTAATGAACTTGGCCAATAAGCCTTTGTAGTCATTAGAGTCGCCTTCCTCTTGCTTAATAAAAGCGTCTAATTTCTCTTGGGTTTCATTGTCGATGACGTTCTGATTCATGCTTAAACCTATATTGATGTACCACTTAAAAGCAGAAGGGGTGAGAGTAACTCACCCCGATATGGCTTAGTTTACCTTGACACCTTTTTCTTTAAGGTACTTTAATGCGCCTGGATGATAAGCAACTGGTGTTGCATTAGATTTTTGGCTCTCTAATTTAATATTTCTGAACTCCGCATGTGAGCGCACTAGTTCAAGTTGATTATCAAAAATAGCCTTGACGATTTTGTATGCCTCTGCATCAGGCATAGATGAGTTTACAACCAGCAGATTTGCAACGGCGGCAACATTATTATCTTTCGCCATACCACTGTAGGTTTGCTTGGTAATCACAGCCGGGAAGTAAAGGTTGCCATATTTTTTGTTCATAGCAGGAACTTCAGCAGCGGTATCAACCATCACGATTTTCATGCCTGGGCTATTCGCTAAATCAGTAACAGCTGCAGTGGGTAAGCCACCCACCCAAAAGAAAGCATCAATCTTGCGATCTTTTACTGCATTGACAGATTCAGCAACGCTCAAGCGCTCACGTTTTACATCTTTATCTTTGTCTAGACCTGCAGCCTCTAGCAAGCGGAAGGCCATGACTTCAGTGGCGCTTCCTGGAGCACCTGTACTAACGCGTTTACCTTTCAAATCCTTCATGGTTTTGATGCCAGTAGACTCAACGGTAGCGACGTGCATGAGGTTTGGATACAGTATCAGCAAGGTCCGTAAATCGACTGGCTTGTCTTTAAATTTATCGTCACCCACTGATGCATCTTTGGCGGCATCAGCCATAGAGAAGGCAACGTAAGGCTTGCCAGTGCCAACCAGTTTTAAGTTATCCACAGAGCCACCAGTGACTTCCGCCGTAACTGACATACCCGGTACTTTGCTTGAGAGCATGGCAGCAAGGCCGCCACCCATTGGGTAGTAAACGCCACCAGTACCACCGGTTGCAATCGAGATGTTTTGTGCATATGCGCTAGCCCATATAAAACTGAGCGATAAGGCAATGAGCTTTAGTAATTTCATTGGTGTCTCCTATTGATCTTATGAAGAGGTATTGATTAAAGACCTGGCATGCTGAAGTTAATTTGCTTTAACTCACTGAGCAGCTGAGCTTGCTGTTCCGCACTCAATTGCATTAGCGGTGGGCGTACACGCAACCATTCTGGATCATTGCTGTAGTGTGCTACCGCTGTTTTCATACCGGCAATCATTTGGTATTTTGCAAAGACGCTGCGTACTTTATCTAAGCCTGCTTGACGTTCATCTGCATTAGATTCTCTCCAATGTGTGGCAAGGTCAGCAATGGCTTGTGGATTAACGTTTGCAGTAGCAGAGATGCAGCCAACGCCACCAGCACGCAGGGTGCGCATTAAGAATACTTCACTACCAGCGTAGACGCGGAAGCCGTGTGGCGCCAAGAGCTTAATCACGGACTCTGTATATTCCCAATCGCCCGAGCTATCTTTCATCCCAACGACTGTCTTTGGATATTCTTTTGTCAAGCGCTCGAGTAGTGACAAGCTTAAGTTGATTTTAGTGACTGGCGGAATGTTATAGATGTAAATCTGTAATCCTGAGCTGCCTACCTTCTGAATCACTTCAGAGAAATAAGCAAACAGACCATCATCATTAATGTCTTTGTAATAGAAGGGTGGCAACATTAATACGCCTGCACATTGATAGCTCAATGCATGAGCAGTCATCCGATAAGTACTCTCGATCGAGGTAGAACCAGTACCGGGCATCATATGCTTTGGATTTAAACCACCTTCAATCAGCGCAGTGAGCGTATTCATCTTTTGCGTAGCAGACATAGAATTTGCTTCTGAGTTTGTACCAAAGATGGCTTGACCTACGCCATTGGTTTCTAACCATTGACATTGCTTTAGTAATTTCTGGGCATCTGGACTACCGTCTGCTTTGAATGGTGTCAAAACTGGTGATAACACCGCTGGCAAAGTAGAGGGATGTAAAGAAATGGTCATGCTGACTCCAATTAATAATGAACTTCTGAAAGAAGTGGTTGTTGTGTAAAGAAAGCTTCTAAATTATCTACTGCTAAGTTCGTCATAGCTACTCGTGTTTCCAAGGTAGCGCTACCGATATGGGGTGTCAGTAGAACATTATCCAGATCCAGAAAGGCAGGATTAGGGCAGGGCTCATTATTAAACACGTCCAGGGCGGCGCCAGCAATTTGTTTATGCTGCAGTGCATATAAAAGAGCGGCTTCGTTAATCACGCTTCCGCGAGCGATATTGATTAAGTATGACGAGGGTCCAAGCGCTTCTAAAACGGCAGTGTCAACCAAGTTATCCGTATCAGGTGTTGCTGGGCAGGCCAAAAACAGAACATCACAAGCCCTAGCTAAATCTGTGATCTCTTTGTAATAGGTATAAGGAACCTGCTTTGGATTTGGCCCGGAATACGCAATCTCGACCTTAAATGGCTCTAAACGTTTGGCTAGGTCTTGGCCGATGCGACCCATACCAGCGATCCCAACCCGTTTGCCTGCCAAGGTGGTGGTTAAGCGAAACGGGGCTTTAGCCCAAGCATTGCTTTTGACATACTCTTGAGATTCAGGAAGGCGCCGCATGAGGCTGAGCATCATGCCAATCGCCAACTCACAAACGGCATCATTCAGAACGCCAGGGGTATTGGTGGCCTTGATTCCCTGTGCCTGAAGGTAGCCTAGGGGGAGATTGTCGTAACCCACGCCGCAGGTGGATACCAGTCTAATACTGGGAATTTGTTTGACCAGGGCTTCAGGTAATTTGGTGTTAGACCGAATCAAGATAGCCTCGAAGTTTCCAGCGGGGGGTGCCGCATTAATGTCGGGGTGTCGGGTTGGCGTAAAGCGGCGATCGATTTCCGCCTGCATAATCTCAGGAAAATGGCCGACCTGCAGCACCGAATTGACGGGGATCATGTCTGTCTCTATTTTTTATTGGAATAATGATTCCATTGTATGAGGATTTTTGCAGAAAAGTCCTCCCCTCTAGGAGAATATGTCATGTTGTTTACCCCAGCTGAAACCAAAGTAGTTGTCGTCGGCGGCGGAACGATGGGGGCCGATGTCGCCGCAGTCTGCGCGCGTGGTGGTTGTGCTGTGCAAGTAGTCGAGCCGACCACAGAGCGTCGTGCCCTGTTACCAGATTACTTTGTGAACACCATGACCGATTTGGGTTATGAAAATCGTATTCACTTGTTGTCTGTTGCTGGATCTCTGGAAGAGGTCGATTGGGCAGAGATTGACCTGGTGATTGAGTGTGTTCCGGAGCGTCTAGATATTAAGCGTGAATTATTTACCAAGCTAGAGAAGTACGCAAAGCCAGAAGCAGTGTTAGCTAGTAATAGTACGAGCTTTCCAATTAGCGAAATCGCTAGCGGATTAAAAACAGCTGCGCGTATGATTGGTTTACATTTTTTTATGCCGGCCCATTTGATTCCTTGTGTGGAAGTGATCTACGGTGCAAAAACTTCACCCCTAGTTGGCGATAGCCTGATTCGTTTGATGACTGCATGTGGCATGGTGCCTGTAACGGTCAAAAAAGATTTGCCTGGCTTCTTAGCAAATCGTTTGCAACATGCTTTATCGCGTGAGGCGTTTTCGATGGTCGATGCTGGTATTTGCACTCCAGAAGATATTGATAAGGCAGTGCGCTATGGATTTGGCTTCCGTTATATTGCCGCTGGACCGGCAATGCAAAGAGACCATGCGGGTCTAGAGATTCATGCTGCTGGTGGAGCGACGATTTATCCCACGCTAAATAACTCAACTACGATTGCTAAGTGCTTAAGCGAGCGGGTAGAGAGTGGAAAGTTTGGCATGAAGACGGGCGAAGGTTTTTATTCATGGACTGCTGAATCTATTAAAGCTGAACGTGAGCGATATCAAGATGCCTTGCGTGAAGGTCTGAAGATTATTCAAAAAGACTTGCCAGAAATCAAATAAGCCTAGCTAAACCAAACTCCATCTTTAGGAAATATCTTTGAGATGGAGTTTACTGAGATGTGGTGCGAGTCGATAGGTAATCAGTACGATTGCGATGGTCGCAACTCCCCCAAATACAACCGATGGTACCAAGCCCATCATGCTCGCTGCGATGCCTGACTCTAGCGCACCCAATTCATTTGAGGACCCAATAAAGATCCCATTAATGGCGCTGATTCGACCGCGCATGTGATCCGGAGTAGTGAGTTGCATAATGCTGCCGCGAATCACGACCGAGACTGAATCACAGCAGCCCGAAATAAATAAGAAGACGGCACAAATCCATAGATCACTGGAAAGACCAAAAGCAATAATGGCTAAACCAAAGCCTCCTACTGAGAGCAACAAATGCTTGCCAGAATCTGTTAGCAATGGCCGCTTAGCCAAGTAGATGCCAGTAATGACTGCGCCCGCTGCTGGCGCAGCGCGAAGAATGCCTAAAGCTTCTGGTCCCGCATCCAAAACCTCTTTTACAAAAGCTGGCAGGATTGAAACAGCACCACCAAACAATACGGCAAACATATCCAATGCCATGATGCTCAAGATGAGTTCATGCTTACGAACATAATCAAACCCTTCTAAGAAGCTTTTAAAGAAATGTCCTGAGAGCTGGCTCATTTTTTCTTGTGGTGCATGTATGAAGGTGATGCCATACAAACCAATAGCCCCACAAAATCCGGCGAGAAGATAGGTCCACTCTAGTCCCGCAAACCCAATCATCAGACCGCCTAAGCCAGGACCAGCGACTACGCAAATTTGAAATGCAGAAGATGCGTAGGCGGTATAGCGTGGTAAATGCTCTCTAGGAATAATTTGTCCAAAGATAGCGGTATAGGCGGGTCTTAACAAGGCGCGGCCTGCACCAATCAAGGCAATCGCGGTGTAAATTAAAGGAACGGGTGGTGCCACCCAGCCAAGCGCAATCGCCGTCAGAAATAAAGCGACCCCAATATGAATGAGACAGGCAATCGCTGCGATGAGTTTGCGAGAGTAGTGATCTACCGCATGGCCCGCATAGAGTGCCAGCAGAAAGTACGGTACCAATTCAGCTAAACCAATGAGGCCTAAGGAAACTACGCTATTGGTAATCTCATAAATATGCCAACCCACCGCCACCATCGTAATTTGGTAACTGAGTGTTGCGCCAATACGGTAGAGCAGCAGGGTTCTAAAGGCTTTACTTGGGTTCATTTTTAATGAGTTTAAGGGAGTTTCTGCTTTATTCTTCATGCTATGAAGAAAACAATTCGTGTTTGGGATTTACCAATCCGCTTATTTCACTGGCTGCTAGTGCTTTGCATTGCCGGCAGTCTGATTAGCGTTAACCTCGGTGGTAACGCTATTGAATGGCATGCTTATTTTGGTTACAGCGTTTTGAGTTTATTGATTTTTAGAGTCATCTGGGGCTTTGTGGGATCTAGACATGCCCGCTTTGCCAACTTCTTTCCTACGCGTGCTGCTATTTTCGACTACCTACAAGGAAAGTCTCTCCGCGTTTTGGGGCATAACCCTGTAGGTGCTCTCTCCGTTTTTGCTTTGCTCTTGGTTTTAAGCGTTCAAGTATTAACGGGTTTATTTGTTGATGATGAGATTGCCTTTCAAGGACCCTTGTCTAAATATGTGCCCAATGCAGCAGTTTCTTTTTTATCTCAAATTCACGAAGGCAATCAAGTCGTGATCTATACCTTGATTACGATTCATATCGCTGCCATTTGGTTTTATAGGAAATACAAAAATGAGGACTTAATTAAACCTATGCTGAGCGGCGATAAAGAAATCGACCCAAGCGAGGAAGCAAAATATATGCTTTCTGACTTGGGTCAACCCTCCAAAGATGGAGGCTTGCAACGTACTCTAGCCTTGGTGCTTTTTAGTGCTATAGCCCTTGCGGTAGCTTATTTCATTACTAAATAAGCAGATTATTTTTTTCTGAAATCGTCGTGACAACCTTTACAGGTTTGACCAGCGGCGCCAAATGCTTTTTTGATACTCTCCAAATCACCAGACTGTGCAGCCTTATTGAGATCGACTGCTGCTAGTTGCATTTTTTCAGAAGCAGCTTTGAACTTGGCGTTATCAGACCAAATATCAGACTGCGCTTTACCACCCTCAGTGCCTAGGCCAAATGCTTGCCAAGGTAAGGTAGAAAGCATAGCAACGATCGCAGCATTTTTAGCGACTTCATCTTTGTTATAGGGAGCTTCACCTTTAACGACAGCGCCGATTTTTCCAAAAGAGTTGCCTATAACAGTGAAGGTGCTTTGGCGATACTTAATAGCATCTTCTGGTTTTTGAAATTGCGCAATCGCAGCGCCGGCACCAATTGCCAAGACTACCGCCGTGCTCGCTAAAATAATTTTCTGTAGCTTCATGGGAACCTCTTTAGATATATTCGTTAATGGAGACCGCCTACTGTGAAATTAGCATACTCCAGAATGATGACTTTTGTTTGACCGTCCTATGAAAAGATCATTTGCAGCGGGATCGTCAGTAGGTAAACGATCCATTTGAAAAAAGCCATCAAAGGTTCCATCCAGAGGCTACCGATGATTCCAGTAAAGACCAGCCCGAGAACGATAAAAAATCCCCAAGGCTCTAGTCTGCCTAAAGCAATCGATTGACGGGCGGGGAGCAGACTGGAAAGAATACGTCCACCATCTAAGGGTGGCAAAGGAAAAAGATTAAATACCAGGAGACCCAAATTCCAGGTAATACCGGCTTGAGCCATTGAGATAAAGAATTTCTCATTCATGCCAAAACCTAACAATAGGATAAGCAAGATCGCCCAAATCAGGGCTTGAAAAAAGTTTGAGCCAGGTCCCGCTAAGGCAACCCAAATAGAGTCCATTCTAGGGTTTCGCAAGCGTCCAAAATTCACAGGCACGGGTTTGGCGTAGCCAACCAAGAAGGGCGATCCAGTCAGAATAAGGACCAAGGGAATCAAGATCGTGCCAACGGGATCTATATGTTTGGCGGGATTGAGGCTCACTCGGCCAAGCATATAGGCGGTGTTATCGCCAAATTTACGGGCTGCATACCCATGGGCTGCCTCATGGATGGTGATAGCAAAAATGAGGGGAATCGCATTAATGGCGACGGCTTGGATAGAATAGTCAGTAATCATGGCAATATGATATCCATAGGAGCTCAAAGTGACTGACGATAAAAAACCCGACCCAAAAAACCCAGCTAAACCTGTAATGGCTAAACCCCCAGCCCGTCCACCAGCACCAAAAGGCCCATCTGGACCTGCTGGTAGGCCTCAGGCAGGCTTTGGCGGCGGAAAAGGGATGATGCGCAAGGCCGGCCGCGGTCGATAGTGGATAATTGCACTCATTATTAATGCGCATACAGAGGATTTAGCATGAACGAATGGCACAACGAATCTAAAGAAGAAGTTAACAAAAAGATCATTACTTTGATCGTGATGTTGGCTGCTGCAACTAGCTTGGCGATTTTGTTTGCATTGGTAGCTGCTCATACTGGTTACGTATTCGGTTAATTAGTCTTCATGACTAGCCATCGCCAACCTGCTGTATTTGCTGGCCATGGCAGTCCGATGTACGCTATAGAGCCCAATCGTTTTACTGCGGCTTGGGCTGCTCTAGGAAAATCACTCAAACGTCCTGACGCCATTTTGGTGATTTCGGCGCATTGGGTCACTCGAGGTACTTGGGTTACCGCAATGGCAAAACCTAAAACCATTCATGACTTCGGCGGATTTCCGCAAGCACTCTTTGAAATTGAATATCCAGCAGTGGGCAGTCCTGCTCTCGCGGATCGCGTTCAAGAGCTATTCAATATACCCGTAGTACTTGAAGAGAATGAATGGGGCATTGATCATGGCGCCTGGTCTGTTTTGAAGTACCTCTATCCCAATGCAGATGTGCCAGTGGTGCAATTGAGTTTAGATGGGTCTATGTCAGCGCGCGAGCATTATGAATTAGCAAAGCAGTTAAGACCTTTGCGTGATGAAAATATTCTGATTCTGTCTAGCGGGAATGTGGTGCACAACTTGCGCACGATTCATTGGCAAGAGAATGCGCAACCTTACCCGTGGGCGAAAGAATTTAGTGAATTCTTTGCTACCGAGATTCTTGCCAATCACCATGAACCTCTGATCGATTGGGAAAAGTATGGTGAGGCTGCCCATCTATCGATTCCGACTGCAGAGCACTACTGGCCTGCTTTATATACCCTAGCATTACAACAAGACGGTGAGCATGCCAAAGTATTTGTTGATGGTATCGAAATGAGTTCGATCAGTATGCTCAGTTTTTCTGTTCAATAAAGAAAAATTATGTGGCTCTCTATTCTTGCAATTTTCTTTGGTGCTGGTCTTGGTGCTTTGTTGCGGGCAGGCTTTAATATTTTGACCGTGAGTGCAGCCTCAGTCATACCCTTAGGTACCTTGATCTCGAATATGGTCGGTGGCTACCTCGTTGGTTTAGCAGTAGCGTTCTTTGGTAACAATCCACAACTCTCACCGGAATGGAAACTCTTTGTGATTACAGGTTTCCTTGGGGGTCTCACTACTTTCTCTAGCTTCTCCGCGGAAGTAGTGAGTTTTATTCAGCGCGGAGAATTTACTTGGGCGCTGGGCACAGCACTACTGCACCTGATTGGCTCATTGGTACTAACCTTCTTGGGTATCTTGACTTACCAAGCCCTCAAGTGAGTCAAGAGTAAATTACTCTGGCTTGATATTAGCCGTCTTGACGACGGCACTCCACTTGATGGATTCTGATTTAATCAGCGCTGCAAAGTCTGCAGGACTGCCACCACCGATTTCATTTCCTTGTGAAAGCATGAGTTCTCGTAATTGAGGATCTTTTAAGGCTTCATTGGCTGCGGCGTTGAGTTTGTCGATGATGACCTTCGGTGTGCCTTTAGGGGCAATTAATCCCTGCCAATTCAGCACCTCAACCTTGGGGTAGCCATTCTCAGCAAAGCTTGGCACATTGGGTAGAAGCGGAGAACGCTTCTTACTGGTAATGGCAATTGGACGGAGCTTATCTGCTTTGATGCTCGGCATAGCCGAATACATTTGATCAAACATCATCGTGACATTGCCTGCCATCAAATCGGTGAGGCCAGCAGAGCCGCTTTTATATGGCACGTGAATCATATCGATACCGGCATTTTGCTCAAAGAGTTCTGCAGAAAGCTGGTGACTACCACCAATGCCACCGGATGAGAATGTGAGTTCACCTGGCTTCGCTTTGGCTGCAGCCACAATATCTTGGATGGTTTTATAAGATGAGCTTGGATTGACTACTAATACCAAAGGACCTTTTTCAACCAACACAATTGGGGTGATATCAGTTTCGGGGTCGTAGCGTAAATTACCAAACAATGTTTTATTTACTGCCATGGGTGCAAAGTTGCCCATACCAATGGTGTAACCATCTGGAGCGGCACGAGAAATAAATTCAGTGCCAATATTGCCACCAGCACCGGGCTTGTTATCGACAACAATCGGCTGCTTCAGAATGACACTCATCTTTTGTGCAATCTGACGGCTACGAGAATCTGCACCACCACCAGCACCATAAGGCACTACAAAATTAATCGGCTTATTAGGGTAGCTAGACTGTGCCTGTGTCATACCAGTATTCAAGAGGCTGGTTAAGCCAATTACGCTTAGAAGAAAATGGGTCAGTTTCATTTTGATCCTTATTTGACGACACCTGATAAACCTAGTGCGGCTCCGATGACTATCAGGTACAAAGGGTGCCAACGTGTAAAGAAGGTAATCGCAATCGTAGTCATTGTCAATATATAAGCCGCGACACTTTGATTGATTTGTAAAGAAATTTGCCAGGCTGAAGAAAGTACCAAGCCAATGGCTAGCGCTGCCGCAGCATATTGAATCGATTTCTTTTTCAGAGGATCTTTGATGCCCATAATGAGCCGCTGTAAGTAGAAGATCAAAATAGAAGATGGCCATGCAATAGCAAAGGTGGCAACGAGTGCACCAATGACACCATAGATATGCCAACCCAATAGAGTGACGGTCATAAAATTAGGGCCGGGTGCTGCTTGGGCGATTGCAAAATAGTCTGAGAAAGTTTGCACATCAACCCAATGCTCTTGGTTTACAGCCAAGTTAAATAGCACCGGAAGCAGGGCGTTCACCCCACCAAATGCAATCAAAGAGAATGCAGACAGTTTTAGAAAAAGACTGATGAGAATACTCATTCTGTATGGGCCTTTTTCCAGGCTAAGACCAATGCTAATGGCGAGGAGATGAGTACCACCCAACCTAAGCCAAGATGGAAATAGCTAGCGGCAAGTATGGTGACAATGACCACAATCAACATCGCTGGATACCGAAACTCATCCTTGAGCATTTTGAAGCCTGTAGACGCAATCAAGCCAACACCCACGGCCGATATTCCTCGAAGTACACCTTGGACGGAGTCAAGATATCGATAGTGTTCATACAAAAGGGCTAACACCATGACGATCGAGATGGGCCCTAGAGTTAAACCCAATACGGCGGCAATAGCGCCTCTGGCGCCGCCAAAACGAGAGCCAATACACACTGCGAGGTTGACAATGTTAGGCCCGGGAACAATTTGGCAGATGCCCAGAATGGCGCTAAATTCCTCAGAGGTCAAAATCTTATCGCGCTCAACCAAGGTTCTTCTGGCCCAAGGTAAGACCCCACCAAACCCAGACATCCCGATTTTGCTAAAGCTAATAAATAGCTCGAGAGGTGTGAGTGTTTTCAAAATTACTGTAGCTTAAAAGGATGAGGTATGGGTTTGTTGTTCAACCAGGCATCTAGAGTTTCAGTAATGCCTTTTGAGAAGCTAGCAAAAATTGGCTCTGCAATAAATCCTAAATGGGGAGTTACTAAAAGATTGGGGGTATTACGTAAAGGATCTTTTTCTGGGAGGGGCTCAATGTCAAAGACATCGACAGCTGCCTGCCCTGGCCTGCCAGCTGCCAATGCTTTTTGCAGATCGTTCATATTGATGAGCGCAGAGCGTGAAGTATTTACCAGGATAGAGTCAGGGCGCATTAAAGCCAATTGATCTGCACTAATCAGCCCCTTGGTTCCAGGACCAGCTACTAGGTGCATTGACACAATCTTCGATGTGGAAAGTAATTCTTCTAGGCTCACTGCTTTTGCATTTTCTACAGCAGCTCGTTCAGGAGTCATGCGCGGGCTCCACGCAACGACTTCCATACCAAAGGCGGCGCCTACGCGTGCAACGCGACTACCAATGGCACCAAGACCCATGATGCCTAAGCGCTCACCTGAGAGCATGGGAAGAACCGATAGTTGATCACGCCAACCACCAGAGGCAATCAGTTTGTTTTCCTCAATCAGGCGCTTTGAAGCCCCAAGAATGAGTGCCCATGTGAGTTCCGCAGTAGTTTCTTTGGATGGGCCGCCGGGCGAGCAGGCTATCGGAATATTGCGTGCGATTAATGCTGAAGCATCCAAGGTGCCATTACGTTCACCAGTAAACATGAGAAATTTCAGCTTAGGTAAGCGCGCAATCATGGCTTCATTAAATGGGGAGCGATCCCGTACGATTGCAATTGCATCAGCATCTTTAACGGCTTCATAGAGCGCCTCATCACGCTGGGGCTCATGATGAAAGGTAAGGCTTGCTTGCTGCTCTAACTTTTTCCAGTCAGAAAAGCGAGCCAGAGCGCGTTCGTAGTCGCCAAGGATGACGATGTTTGGTAATGAGGCCATAACTCGATACTTTCTTTAGATTTAGTCAGGTGTGCAAAGGCTCAAGATTTGCTTGAGATCTGATGCATTGCCAAGTTTCCATAATGCTGAGATGAGTTGACGAGTTTTTTCTTTGCCGATGATGGGTTCAGCCAAATTTGTGAATTTCTGTTCTAAATTAGCATCGCTCATTGGATTTTCGAGAGAGCCAATAGCATTCTTTACAAATACATGTACTTCTTTACCGTCTTTTAAGAATGCTTTGACATCAACTGAAGCTTCGTCAATAGAAGTGTCGGTAGTAGCATTTACTTTGGCGCGCAAAGCCACGACATCAGCGCGATTGACGATGTCATCAGCATACTCACCTTCACCCGCTTGACCAAAAATTAAGCCAACAGCGCAGCCGTGGTACACGCTAAATTTCCCTTCGAGACCATCTTTCGGAGTCTTCTTGCCAGTGAGCTCCAAGACCAGAGGGTGCACACGTAATTCAATACGCTCCACTTCCTCTGCCTTAACGCCTTGGGCGCGTAATTGTGCGCAAGCATCAATGGCAGGATGAATCACAATGCCACAAGCAAAGGGCTTGTAAGTATTTAAAGAAATCTCAAATGATTTTCCGAGGGCGCGATCAATTTCTGACCAGTCACATTTCGTAGAAACAGTTTGCATATAGCCGCGACCCGCTTCTAATGCTTTCGGGCTCGAAGTGAACCCATGCTTGGCAAGTAATGCAGAGAGTTGCCCTGCGCGTGCTGCACCACCTGGATGAAATGGCTTTGTCATTGTGCCAAATTGCTCACGCATTCCAACTGGTTGTGATGCGGCAATACCCAGTGCCATGGTAGTTTTCTGTAGATCAAGACCCATTAAGCGTGAGCAAGCTGCAGCAGATCCGAGCATACCGGTTGAGCCAGTGATATGCCAACCACGGTGGTAGTGATCTGGATACATCGCATTACCAACGCGGCAAGCAACATCGATACCTAAAACTAAAGAGTCAATGATTTGGCGACCATTGGCATTAATGTGTTCGCCTAAAGCCAAAATTGCAGAAGCTACTGGACCTGCAGGATGGATCACGGTTTTGAGGTGAGTGTCATCAAAATCAAAAGTATGTGAGCTGATGCCGTTGATTAAGGCAGCGCCACCCATATCAACTTTATCTTTACGACCTAAGATGCTGGCTTGCGGTGCTGGCTGGAATTCGCGAATAGCGGCTAAAGACGATTCAACACTTTCATGATTGGCAGCGCCAATAGCACAACCTAGCCAGTTGAGAAAAGTCCGGTGAGCTTCGTGATCCACCTCTGGTGTCCAGCCTTGGCTTGGATGGGAGGTAACAAACTCTGCCAATATTTTGGTAACGGGTGGTGCATTTAAATCAGCTGCTGCAGCAATAGCGTGAGACATATGTTTTCCTATTCTTAATGGGTTATTTTTATTCGAGTTCAATATGACGATCTTTTGCAACCTTAGCCCAGCGTGCAATATCTTCTTTGATGTAATTTGTAAACTGGGGTGGTGTCATTGGCATCAAAGTCATCGCCTCGCTGGTCATTTTTTCTGAGAAGTCAGGCAGGGCGAGAACTTTGTTAAGTTCACTATTGAGCTTGGTGACGATCGCAGGTGGCAAATTCGCGGGTCCTACTAGTCCATACCATTGTTGGCCATCAAAACCGCTAAAACCTAGCTCTTTAAAAGTCGGAATGGTGGGGGCAGCGGAGCTGCGTTTGGCGCCTGTTACCGCCAGTCCACGCACACGATTTGTGTTGATATAAGGTAAAGCAGCAAATAGGGTGGGGAGCATGGCTTGTGTCTGGCCTGCTAACAAGTCGGTGTAAGCAGGACCAACCCCGCGATAAGGAATGTGAACCATAAAGATCCCAGCTGCTAATTTCAGTTGCTCCATTCCGAGGTGAGTTAACGTTCCTGGGCCAGCAGAACCATAGCTTAACTTGGCAGGGTTCTTTTTAGCGTAATCAACAAACTCTTTAAAGTTTTTAATCGGTAAATCAGAGTTAATCACTAGTACGTTTGGTGTTGCGCCAATCATGCCGATCGGTGTGAAGTCTTTAATGGCGTCATAAGGCAGACGACGAACTGCTGGGTTGGTGCCATGAGTCCCCACATAGGCAATCATCAGAGTGTAGCCATCAGCAGGTGCCTTGGCGATTACTTGAGAAGCAATGGTGCCGCCACCACCACCCATATTTTCAACCACAATAGTTTGACCAATAGAGCGAGACAATTTTTCTGCAACAGCCCGAGCAATGTTATCGAGCCCACCACCGGCAGCAACTGGTGCAATCAACTTGATCGGCTTAGTCGGATAAGCGGGTGTCTGCGCTTGAATGCTAAGACTCGTTGTGAGTCCGATCAAAGCAAACAGAAAAGATAAAAAAATCGGCGTTTGCCGATAAATAGATTTAGACATGTCTCAAGTCCGAATGATTGTTACTTATTAAGGTAATGCAGGTAGATTATTTTACTATCGATGCTCAAAACTGGCTATCAAGTCAGCCAGTTTTGAGCTTTTTCCGAATCGATCGCTCTAGGGGTATGGTATCTAGATTGGGTTCTAGCGCTTCACGCTCATCAAACACAAAGCAGGTGCCCTGATAGTGGGCAGAACCAACCTCTTCGAAGTACCTGAGGATTCCACCTTCCAGTTGGTAGCTATGCTCCATGCCGATTTCTCGCATGTAGAGTCCTGATTTTTCGCAACGTATTCCGCCAGTGCAAAAACTGACTAGGGTTTTATCGGCCAACTCTTCCTTATGCGCAGAGATGGCCGCAGGAAATTCGGTGAACTTCTCAATATTAAAGTGCAGGGCATTTTCAAAAGTGCCGTAGTCCACTTCAAATGCATTGCGCGTATCGACCATCACTACAGGGCGGCCTAAATCATCTGTGCCTCGATCTAACCACTCTTGTAATTTTTTTGGGGAAATAAAATTCGCTCGACCTTTCTCTGGCTGAATGCTTGGATGATTCATGCGAATAATTTCATTCTTGAGTTTGATGAGCATTTTTTTAAACGGCTGCTCATCCGACCAACTTTCTTTTGCCTGCAAAGGTGCAAAGCGAGAGTCGGTACGTAGCCAATCTAAAAATCCACGTAAGGCATCTGTTTTACCTGCGAGAAATAGATTGATGCCTTCGCCAGTGAGCAGAATGGTGCCCTTGAGTTCTCTGGCGTTGCATTCATCGAGCATTTTGGCGCGTAGTTCTGGCAGCTCATCTAAGCTGACAAATAAATAGGCGGCAATGTTCAAAATCGACTTCATGTTTTTTCTCTTCAAGCTACCCCAGCATTATCGAGCAAATAGGGCTTGAGGGTGGTAATCTTGAGGTCTTATTCAAAGGAGACGAATCCATGCTAGATATGGCAAAAAAGGCTAAAAGAGTCCTGATCCTGGCTTTATTAGCTCTCGGGGCCAGTAACCATGGCTTGGCACAAACTGCTGGCACCGGTGCTTGGCCAACCCAGAAACCTATTCGCTTGATTGCTGTTTTTCCTCCTGGTGGATCTGTAGACCAGGTAGCCCGAATTTTGGCTCCCGCACTACAGGCCGAACTAAAACAAAATGTGATCGTTGAAAACATCGGCGGTGCTTCAGGCGTGATTGGTACATCTGCCATGACACGCTCTGATCCTGACGGCTACACCTTCGCAGCAGTTTTTGATACCCATGGCGTGAACCCGAGTCTCAAAGATAAGCTCCCCTACGACACGATTAAAGATATTGCGCCGATCATTTTGGTAGGTACTTCGCCAATGGTGCTGGTTGCTAGTAAGAACTCCGGCATTACCAGTTTTAAACAAATTGTTGAGCAATCTAAAGCAGGTAAGAAATTTAGCTACGGTTCTATCGGTATAGGTAGCTTAGGGCACTTAGCGATGGCGCGTTTGGCAAAGCAGGCAGGCTTTGATTGGAACCACATTCCTTATCGTGGCGGTGGTCCTTTAATGCAAGACGTTTTGGGTGGTCAAGTTGAGCTAGCAATTGGTTCAGAGTTCTTGGTAAAGCCGCACATTGAAAGTGGCGGCGTCATTCCTTTGGTGATTACTACTGCAAAGAGATCTCCAGCCTTGCCAAATGTTCCAACCATTGCTGAGAGTGGTTTCCCTGGCTTTAGTGCGCCAGCATGGTGGGCAATATTGGCGCCTGGCAAAACACCACCAGCCATTGTGGATGCGATGAATAAGGCTTTGAATAAAGCCTTAAAGACCCCAGTTGTAGCTGAGAAATTTAAATCTCAAGGCATTGAAATCATTGGCGGCACTCCAGAAACTGCGCGCGAATTTATTGGCAAGCAAATTGGTATCTGGGGTAAGTTCGTGATTGAAAACAATATTAAAGAAACCGCTCAATAGAAAGTATTTATGTCAGAACGTTTAATTCCCTATCAGCCCATGGACTTGGCTGAACCAGCTGAGCTAGTTGCCGCCATTCGTCAGCGTCGTGGCGGTCAGTTTATTAATTTGGATCGTATGCTATTGCATAGCGTGCCGGTTGCCGAGGGTTGGAATCATTTCATCGGCGAGATTCGGAACAATCTTTCACTAGATCCCAAGTTGCGTGAGTTGGCGATGTGTGGTGTTGCAGTATTGAACGGCGCTGAATATGAGTTCTTTCATCATGCACCCCCTTTTCAGAAAGCCGGTGGTACAGAAGAACAAGTTCAGGCTTTGCGTTTAATTGGTCAGTCTAGCTTCCCTAGAAATCTGTTCTCCCAGGTAGAGAATGATGCTGCAGACCTGACTTTTCAAATGACTCGTAATATCAAAGTAGATTCTGAATTGATGAAGCGTTTGCAAAAAGAGCTGGGTAGCACTGATACAGTCGAATTAGTAACAGTGATTGCTGCTTACAACATGGTGTCACGCTTTTTGATTGCTTTGGATGTGAATCCTGAAGATCATCCACCAGCCTGAAGCGAAGATAACAATTCTTCAATGATCCGCAATATCCAAACGATTATTCCAGGCATCGCTACTACTGATGGCGCAGGCGTGAAGTTGCGGCGCAGCTTGGGGGGTCAACAGCAAGTCAGGCTTGATCCCTTCTTGATGCTCGATGAGTTTTCATCGAATGATCCAAATGATTATGTGGCAGGATTTCCAGCGCATCCTCATCGTGGTTTTGAGACGGTGACTTATATGCTTGAAGGGCACATGTTGCACGAGGATCACTTGGGCAATCAAGGGCATCTCAAAACAGGCGGAGTGCAGTGGATGACGGCAGGACGCGGAATCATCCACTCAGAAATGCCACAGCAAGTAAGCGGCGCAATGCGAGGCTTTCAGCTATGGATTAATTTACCCGCTAAAGAAAAAATGAAGCCAGCTGGCTATCAAGACATTCAAGTGGAAGATATTCCAAGGACATCGTTGCTGAATGGTGGATCTGTGAAGGTGATTGCAGGCTCTTATGAGGACGGGGTTGCAAGTATTCAAGGGCCTATTCAGGGGATTACTACTACGCCTTTATTTCTAGATGTACATTTGCCTCCTAATGCAGAGTTTGAGCATCGCGTTGCCAAGGAACTCAACGCATTTGTGTATATCTATGAGGGCAACCTTGAGCTTGGTGGTCCAATGAAAGCTGCACCCAAGCAGGCTGCGATCGTATTAGGTGATGGTGATTTGCTCAAGGCGAAAGCTGGTGCTGAAGGCGCGCAGTTTATTGTGCTTGCAGCACTACCTTTGCATGAGCCGATTGTTCAATACGGCCCCTTTGTAATGAACACACGCTCTGAGATTGAACAGGCCATCGACGATTACCAAAACAATCGCTTTGTGACCTCTTGAATGATTCATTCGTGACGATCCATTGGGACGAGGCGGGTCAATCTTGCGCTGCTAAATGGCATTCCGAAAATGGTATTGGTTCGCATAAAAAAATTCAGATTGGCGACGATACGCTAACGGCAGATATTGCATACCGTATGGCATGCGAAGGTACTGCAATTCTCTATAGAGGCGACTTTCAGAATGCACGCCAGTTACTACAAGCTTTAGTCAGAAGAGTAGATAAGCCATCCAAAAAATCTAAACGGGTGGATCGTATCGAAAAAGACAAAACGAAAAGTTCTCTAGATACTTTCAATTTGCATCGTCTCTCTCAATCACAGCGTGCTCGTATTTTAGGAATGTTGCTCATTCAAGTGAATGCAGATCACACCATTTCCTTAAGGCGTGCTCCAGATGTAGCACAAGCTTGTCTTGAGGCATATGGGGATCAGAATGAGTCGTATGTCATCTCCTTACGAGAATTGCTCGGTGTTATCAGTGCGCATGAGTGGCGCAAGAAGGGCGTGCCGATTTTGGCAAGAGATGATGAAGAGATTCGCATTCATCCACACTATGGCGTTTTTTCACCAATTCGCGGGGAATATATTGAGCTTGTTCTCAAGGCACCACTTCCAAGCGCGCTCAAAGAAAATTCAACTGCTTTTGATATCGGTGTAGGTACAGGCGTCCTATCAATAGTATTAGCAATGCGAGAAATCAAAAAGATCATTGGCACTGATCAAGATGATCGCGCCATTGCTTGTGCACAGGAAAATATTGATCGCCTAAATCTGGACAATCAGATTGAAATTCAAAAAAGGCATTTATTTCCTGAAGGAAACGCGGCCTTGGTTGTCTGTAACCCACCTTGGCTACCAGCAAGACCAAGTTCATCTCTGGAGCATGCGGTTTATGATCCAGATAGTCAGATGCTCAAGGGTTTCTTAAGTCAATTGAAAGATCACTTACTCCCAAAAGGTGAGGGTTGGTTAATTCTTTCAGATCTAGCCGAGCACTTAGGCTTACGTACCAGAGAAGAGTTACTTGCTTGGATTGAAACTGCTGGACTCAAGGTGATTGCTCGATTGGATACCAAGCCACAACATCAAAAGGTGTTTGATAAGACGGATGCATTATATAAGGCCCGATCTCAAGAGACCACATCTCTCTGGCGTCTAGCAATATCTGGCAATACTCATTAGTAAAAATATCCCTACAGCATCTATCCTCATTTACGTCAGGGTTGTTAATAGCAAGCTTCATCCCTAAAATCATTCGGTACTACTTTTATTTGAGATGTGTTTTACACAATCGTCAGTAAATATATTGTGATGTTCTGCCCATTGGTTTTTAAGGAAGAAATGTGTATTGCGGCTTGCAAATCAGAAATTTTTATCTTATTTTATTTGTCCTGATTGCTCATGCCCTTTTGTTGGTTGGCTCATTTATCCCTTATTCTTCGAGAGGTTTGAAATTACCCTCTGAACTGATGATTATGGATTTACGAGATTCAGATCAGGGTTCATCGCTGCAGCGAAAATCCGCGATAACACTACAAGCCAGCACATCAAATACATCATCTACCAGTATTCAATCAGGTTCTCCTAGCAAGCAAGCCTCTCTTCCTCTTGCCCAAGATGCCCTAATGCCTGGCGCCATCAGTCGACAAAAAATTGATGGTTCAAAGCCTACTTACCCTTTAATTAGTAGGCGTCTTAGGCAGGAGGGCGTCGTTCTAGTGAAGCTCTGTGTGAACCCAAGGGGTATGGTAGAAAAAGTCGATGTTCTTAGGAGCTCTGGATATCTAAGTTTAGATAATTCGGCATTGAATGCATTAGCAAAATGGAAGTTTGCATCTTCTGCGGATTCATTTGATAGTAATGCGGTTGACTGTTTCCGTTTGCCAGTGCAATTTACCCTAGAGGCTTAATCTCAATGGATAACAGTATGGCAAATTCTGAGCTAAAGCCCAACGCATCTTGTCGAGATCTACCTCAAATTATTTCCAGCAAAACTTTACTGGGCCCAAAAGAACTAATATTCATTGAGCATGATGGGCATCGATATCAATTACGTATCACCAAATTGAGGAAGCTCATTCTCACAAAATAAAAAGTTAATTAGCAGCCAGCAAGAGCATTTTCATATGCAAATAGCCAGCGATTTTTTGTTGTTATCACTGGAGGTTGTATATGAAGTATCACGTCATTGGAAGCGCCTGCAATAAGATTGTTTGGTTTTCATCTATCGCGTTAGTGTTTGGAAGTGCACTTTCAAATTTAGCAAAAGCCAAGGATATTGAACTACCCAGAATCGATATTGTGGCAAAAGAGGAGGGTGCTTCTCGTCAGATTCCCGGAACAGTTGACGTTGTGACTGAAAAGCAAATTGAATTACTTCAGCCACTTTCTCTTCAAGATGTATTAAAAACAGTCCCAGGTATAAACGTTCGCGGAGACGAGGGTGGTCTTGGATCTATTCCCAATATTGGTATTCGCGGACTGAACCCCAGTCGCAGTTCTAAAGTCCTGCTTTTAGAGGATGGGGCACCCATTCAACCCAGCTTATTTATTTCCAATGCCTCGTACTATAGTCCTCCAGTCGAACGCATTAGTAGTATTGAGATCTTAAAGGGTGCTTCTGGACTTCAGTACGGCCCTTCCAACATCGGTGGCGTCATCAATTACCTGAGTAAAACTCCCGCTTCGGGTTTTAAATTAACCGGCAAGCTTGGTAATTATGGATACCATTTGGCAGAAATAGAGGCTGGCGGAAAATCTGATTCCAATGGGATTATTGGAGGGATTAATGTCATCCAAGCTGAGTCGAATGGCTATCAAAATAATGGATTCAAGATGTATGACATCTTGCTTAAAGGAGGTATGCAAGTTGCTCAGAATCAGTGGTTAAGTCTGAAATATAGCCACTACGACAACAACATCAATACCTCTTATGTTGGTCTGCGTCCAAATCAGTTTGTAGCGAACTCGGGCATTAATCCAGCCCCTAACGATCGCTTTATTACGCAAAGAAATGCAGTAGACATTAACCATTCCTTGGAGATTGACTCTGATACCAAGATCAATACATTGGTGTATTGGAGTAGGCTGGGGCGAGATTACTGGAGGCAGTCTATTGCAGATCGCACCCAGGATGCAACAGTTTTTAAGCCCTGTAATGTTGGGGCAGATTGTTTGGCAGGTCGCAATCGAGAGTTTCAAATGCTAGGAATAGATTCCCGTGTTTCACATGCCTATGAAGCTCTTGGTATCTCTAATGAGGCTGAGTTTGGTGTTCGCCTGCATACAGAGTCACAGTCTAATCAAGTTGTGACTTCACAAACCTTTGCACATTCTGGACGGCTTTCATTACATGAGGAAAATAAGGCTAACTCAGTTGCAGTGTACGCTCAAAACCGATTCTCAATTACTGAAAACTTTGCCCTGATTCCTGGAGTCCGAATTGAAAGCTATAACCAAAATCGTTCTAATGTGATTTCAGGTAAAAGTGGTAATGCCAAGAATATTGAAACTGTTCCCCAGCTCGGTGCCACCTGGCAGCTCATTCCAGAGGCGCAGATTTATAGCAGCCTTTATAAGGGTTTTGCTCCAGCTCAGTTAGCTACGGCAATTGATGATAAAGGGGTGGATCAACAGCTTGCCCCAGAGCGTTCCACGAATATGGAGCTTGGGCTGAGGGGCCGCTCGGGAGCTCTTTCTTATGACTCTGCTGTTTTCAGTATGGATTTCAGTAATCAGATCGTCAATCAGAGTCTTGCTTCAGGAATATCAAAAGCAAATGGCGGAAAGAGTCTGCATCAAGGTCTTGAATTGGCTTTAGGCTATGAGCTGGGTCGAGGCTGGAGTCTCAACACTAATGCAACCTATATACCTGTTGCTAAGTTTGTTGGTACGAGCTCAATGGGAAGGGATGGCAAACGAATTCCTTACACGCCCGAGCTCACTTCTAACTTAGGTATCAATTATCAAAAAAATGGCTTCAATACTTTAGTCTCAGTCAATTATATTTCTGCTCAATACGCTGATGCAGCAAATACAGTTACACAAAATGCAATTGGAACGCTGGGTGAGATTCCTGCCTTCGCAACGGTTAACTGGAGTGCAAACTACGCTATCAATAAAGAGTGGAAAGTATTTGGCGTGGTGAATAATCTATTCGATAAGCGTTATATCGCTAGCCGTAGCCCAGATGGAATCTTTCCAGGGGCGCCCCTTAATTTCCAAGCGGGCATGAGTTATCAGTTCAATTAACGAGGTAAAAAAATGCCACTCTTGTGAGTGGCATTTGCCTCAGGTTGGTCTGATAACTCTTTTGGGGTTCTCTTCATAAGGTGGAGAGTAGATGACCAAGACCTTCACTGGTTCTTCACTGATGACGGTAAATACATGCATGGCATCTGCAGGGAAAAAACAGGCATCACCTGGGCCCATTTCACAGACTTCGCCATTCACTTCAGCTCTGGCGCGTCCTTCAAGCATATAGCAGACCTGTTCTATTCCAGGGTGAGCATGGGGTAGAGCGCCCTTACCTTTTTCAATGGTGCCATGAAGCACTTCTAGCTGTTTTGCGCCAACAGTCTCACTACCGATGAGTCGACGATTGACGGTCCCATGATGGTTTGCTGGGTGATAGCCTTCAACTTCTCCAGCTTTAACGAAGTAACGGGATTTAGTATTGCTCATCGATGTGCTTTCTAAATAAATATCAATAAGATTTTGGTAGGCCTAAGACCTTTTCGGCAATAAAACAAAGAATGAGTTGTGGGCTAACCGGGGCTAAACGTGGAATCCATGACTCTCGAAGATAGCGCTCTACATGGTATTCCTTGGCATAACCCATGCCACCATGAGTCATGATGGCATTCTCGCAGGCATGAAAACAGGCTTCTGCTGCTAGGTACTTAGCAGCATTTGCTTCTGCGGCGCAAGACAGTTTTGCATCATACAAACTCGCAGCCTTAAATACCATGAGGTCAGCAGCTTCTAATTCCATCCAAGATTTAGCTAGTGGGTGTTGAATGCCTTGGTTTTGACCAATAGGTCGATCAAACACAATCCGTTCTTTTGCATACAGAGCTCCACGAGCTAAGGCTACTTGACCAAGACCAATGGCTTCAGCCGCAATCAAAATTCTTTCGGGATTTAAGCCATGCAGAATATAAGAGAAGCCTTTACCCTCTTCTCCAATTAAATCTTGTACTGGAATCTTTAGCTGATCAATAAACACTTCGTTAGAGTCGACACATTTACGCCCCATTTTTTCAATTTCACGCACATCAATACAGGAGCGATCGAGGTCGGTATAAAACAGAGATAGACCTTCAGTGCCCCTCGCGTCTTCAACAGGCGTAGTACGTGCTAGCAGTAAAATTTTTGTAGCAACCTGAGCGGTCGAAATCCAAATCTTTTGTCCGCTTACAAGGTAGTGATCTTCCTGTTTCTCAGCTTTAGTCGAAAGCTTAAGGGTATTGAGGCCAGCATTAGGTTCTGTCACCCCAAAACAGGCGCGATCTTTGCCTGCAATTAATGGCGGTAACCAGCGTTGCTTTTGTTCATCTGAACCAAATACGACTACTGGGTGCAAACCAAAAATATTCATGTGCACTGCAGAGGCCCCGGATAAGCCTGCGCCACTTCCTGAGATAGTGCGCATCATTAAGGCGGCTTCAGTAATGCCTAGACCTGCACCACCATATTCTTGGGGCATTGCTATTCCCAGCCAGCCAGCATCGGCTAGTGTTTGATGGAAATCAAAGGGAAAGTCGCCCAACTGGTCTTTTTTAAGCCAATAGTCTGCATCGAATGGTTTACACAGTTTTTCAATAGCATCTTGAATTTGCAGCTGCTCTGGCGTGAACTGAAAATTCATTTTTTCATTCCTGAGCGGATTAAGGATGCAATAGCATCTTCTGCGTAACCCAGTTCCCGCAAAATCTCGGCAGTGTGTTGACCGAGTGTGGGGGCGGGACTGAGGTTTTCTTCTGCAGGCGTTTCAGACCAAGATACGGGGCTATTCATGACCCGAATTTGTCCTTCACTCGGGTGATTTTCAGTATGAATGAAGGCAGTCTGATTGAGGTGCTCATCCTGAATCAAATCGCTAATCGAATTCATAGGCTGATTTGGTAGGTCGTACTGATCCAGAAGTTGACGCCACTGCGAAGTAGTTCTGGTTTGAATGATTTTCTCAACCTCGCTATAAACACGGTCGATATTGTTGGCGCGATTCGTGTGCGTGCAAAAAATTTCTTCCTGTAGTCGCTCTGCTTGGCCAATGGCCTCAAAAAAACTTTTCCAATGTTTATCGTTATAGATCAGGATGGAGATATAGCCATCTTGTGTGGCATATGGTTTGCGGTAGTGGGATAGAAGTCGGGCATATCCCGATTTACCAATCGGGGGGATGAAGGATTCTCCGCCTAGGTGATCTCCTAAAATAAACTGGGCAATCGATTCAAACATGGGAACTACAACGTGTTGCCCCTTACCTGTTTTTTCTCTGGCGTATAAGGCTGAAGTCACTGCATATACTGAATGAAGACCCGTGACCCTGTCTCCCAGAGTAGTCGGGGCATAGCGAGGTTCGTGTACCCCATGTTCTTGCATTAACCAGGGTACACCTGTGGCGCCTTGGATCAAGTCATCGTAAGCAGGTTTATCTGCATATGGTCCATTCAGGCCAAATCCTGAGCAGGAAACATAAATGATTTTCTCATTTACTTTTTTTACATCTGCATAACCCAAGCCAAGACGATCGAGCGCTTGAGGTCTGATATTAGAAATAAAGACATCTACCGTTTTCGCAAGATCTAATGTGACTTGCTTGGATTCGGGATCTTTGAGATCCAAAACGATACTCTTTTTACCGCGATTGGCTTGTAAAAAGATGTGACCCATCTTTGGATTTCTCATGGGGCCAACATCGCGCATATTGTCACCCTCAGGGGTTTCAATCTTAATAATTTCTGCGCCCATGGATGCCAATATTTGAGTCGCAAAAGGTCCCAATATGACTGAGGTCAAATCTAAAATGCGAACGCCAGCTAATGGGCCCATCATATTCCTTGAGAATCTACGAATTAGTTAAGTTCAGACTTAATGCCTGATTGAATAATCAACTTACCCCAGTAAGCCATTTGATCACTAACGTATTGAGCAAAGTCTTGTGGGTTCTTGGATGGCCAAATGACAAAGCCAAGTTGTGCTAATTTGGCTTGCACTTCTTTATCTTTAGTAGCCTCTTGAATTGCAGCATTGATTTTGTCTATGATGGGCTTAGGAAGATTGGCCGGACCAAAGACTCCATTCCATGATACAAGATCAAAGCCGGCGATGGTTTTCGCAATAGGCGGAACATTCGGTAATTGTGCATAAGGTCTGTTACCAGTTAAACCAATGGCGCGTACTTTACCGGCTTTAATCATTGCCATCCCTGAACCTGTATCTGCCACATATACCTGAATTTGATTTCCAATAAGATCCGTCAGCGCTTGTGGGCTAGATTTATAGGGAATTTGTGTCATGCTAATTTTGGTCAAATGCATGATCGTTTCGGTTGTCACTAGTGAAGTACTGTTTGGTGTGCCATAAGATAGTTTGCCAGGATTGGCTTTGGCGTAATCAATCAGTTCTTGGACGGTTTTAACGGGGAGGTCGTTGTTCACACAAAGCACGAATGGAAGTTCACCAACGCGTGTAATCGGTGTGAAGTCTTTAATGGGGTCGTACTTTAGATTTTGAAATAACCAAGGGTTGGCTGAGTGCGAAGTATTGGTAGTCATCAACAAGGTATAGCCATCAGGCTTGGCTGAGGCTACAAGTTGAGCGCCAATCTGTGCGCTCGCACCAGGTTTGTTGTCAATGATGACGGGCTGTCCTAATATGCTACTCATCTTGGTTGCCATCACACGAGCGACCCCATCTGTCCCGCTACCAGCTGCAAAAGGTACAACCATCGTGATATTCGAAGACGGATAGCTTTGCGCGGCACAGTGTAATGAGCCTGCAGTAAGCGCGAGTGCAAAGAGTGTACGTAATCTATTCATATTAATCTCCGGTTGATTTTTTAGCAGTAATGGCGCGTCCAGCTCGAGAAGCGTTGGGCTTACCAATTGTTTTAGTGATGTATTCGCCAATGTTTACAGCAGCATCAAAGTCTATCCCTGTTTCAATGCTCAACCCTTTGAGCATATATAAGACATCTTCGGTAGCGACATTGCCAGTTGCACCTTTGGCATAAGGGCAGCCACCTAATCCAGCGATAGAGGAGTGAAAAATACTGATACCCATTTCCATGGCAGCATAAATATTGGCAAGCGATTGCCCATAGGTGTCATGAAAGTGCCCAGAGAATAATTCTTTAGGAGCAAATGCCAGTATTTCTTCAAATACTGCAGCAACCTCTCCCGGAGTACCCACCCCAATCGTATCTGCAATATCGATTTCATCGCAACCCAAATCCATCATTCTTTTAACTACCTCAGCAACTTGCCTAGGCTCTACTAAACCTTGATAGGGGCAACCAAATGAACATGAGATGCTGCCGCGAACCCGAATACCATCACGTTTGGCGGCATTGACTACGGGAATAAAACGCTCAACCGATTCAGCGATACTGCAATTGATATTTTTTTGAGCAAAGACTTCGGAGGCAGCAGAAAAGATGACGATCTCATCTGTTTTTGCTGCTAATGCGTCCTCATATCCTTTCATATTGGGGGTGAGGGCCGAATAGATGATGCCTGATTTCCTGGCAATCGTAGCCATCACTTCAGCGCTGCCTGCCATTTGTGGAATCCACTTAGGCGATACAAAGGAGGCTGCTTCGATATTGGGGAAGCCTGCATTGGAGAGTTGATTGATGAGCTCAACTTTGATCTCAATGGGCACAAACTCTTTTTCATTTTGCAAGCCATCTCTAGGGCCTACTTCAACGATCTTGACCTTTTTAGGAAGATTTGGTGATGACTTCATTTGCTTTTCTCGAGAAAGGCTTTCATGCGAGCTTGCGCTTCATCACTTGTACGAATACTAGCGATCCGTTTTACGGTCTCCTCAATTAAAGGATTTGTAATAGCTTTATGTGAAATATCCTGCACAATTTTTTTGCACGCCATCACCGCCATCTGACCATTACTAATAATGCTTTGACAGATCTCATTGACTTTACTGTCAAGTGCCTCTGGATCAACTAGCTCATGGACAAAACCTAGATCCTTTGCATGAGCAGCAGTAAAGACTTCTGCAGTAACAAAATATCTACGTGATGCTTGTTCACCTAGCGCTCTAATGACATAAGGGGCGATTGTTGCTGGTAACAAACCTAATTTAGCTTCCGATATACAGAAGCGAACTTGTGAGGAGGCAACTACGATGTCGCATACTGCAGCTAATCCGACGCCACCAGCATAGGCATCGCCTTGTACTTTGGCAATTACTGGTTTTGGGCAGGAATAAATGGCATTGAGCATCAGCGCCATCTTTCTAGAGTCAGCAATATTTTCTTCATTGGTGAAGTTGGCCATGTTCTTCATCCAATTGAGATCAGCACCCGCACAAAAACTTTTACCCATAGCTTGAAGCACAATCACTCGACAGTGATCATCAGCCCCTAACTTTGTAAAGACATCATGCAACTCGCCAATCAAACCCGCGTTAAAAGCATTGCGAACTTCAGGTCGGTTTAAAGTAACTCGCACCAAGTCCGCACCCTCAACGGCGAGGTATTGGTAGGTAGGCAATTGATCGTTGGCCAACTTCAGTCTCCAGTTTCTTGATTTTTCTTTAATTTACTGGAAACCCAGGAATTTCGTTTTATTGTCTAGCAAAATCCATTAACGGCGCGATATCGCCCTTATCCGCAGTGCGCAGTGCTGATAAGTAGTTTTGGCGGACAACATCTAGGTTGGTGATTGCAGTATTGCTACCCCAAGAAAATCTCTTGCCACCAAGATTGACAATGAGTGCGTCTGCTATAAGGCGAGCATGTCGACCATTACCGTTCGGAAACGCATGGATTAGCACAAGTTGATGATGAAAGCGTACTACGATTTCATCAATGGATATCACCTTATTTTTAATCTGATAGCTAGTGTTATCTAAGAGATTCTTAAGGGCAACAGCAATCTGGGTCCAGTCAATACCGATATTCTTGGCGCTCTTTCTGAACGTGCCAGCCCAGAGCCATGTTTGGTTAAACATACGGCGATGTAGCTCACGTACGAGCCCTTCATTCAAGCCTTGAATAATCTTTTGACGCGCGATCCAATTTGCGCCTTCGACAATATTCAATTCTTCCCAAGCATTTAAATCAGCTTGCGTACTAATGTGTTTTGGAATGAGACCAAGGGGTTCATCTGGATCAATCAGAGTAGCCCCTAGCGGATATTCAAAACGAATCACCACAGATTCCTTCTAGGACCATCCAGAATCTCTTTTGCCAGTAGTTGGAGTTGCTTTTCACTGGCAGACTTGTCCACCGCCTGATCTTCAAGACTCATTGAGTGAGAAATGGGGCGCAAGCGCTCCCGCGCAACCGAAATGGCACGATCTTCCAGGATTTCCTCTAATGACTTGCGTGGCACCAGGGTATATTGCAATTCACAATCTAAAGCGTCAGCCAGTTTTCTAAGACTAGCCAAGGTGATTTTTTCATCTACCTCAGCTTTTTCTAGCTTGGCGATGCTATGGGGTGTAACACCCAGCTTACGAGCCAATGCAGATGCTGACATGCCTAAGGATTCTCGAATGGCTTTAGCCCACCCATTACCTGGGCGGTTTGGAAGGTGAGTTTCCCTTAACTTAGTAAGGGTAGATTCCATTTGATGGAGCTGTAGGTTAGCGAATTTCTTATTCATATTGATACCTATGGGTATTAATTAATAATCATAATTGTAACCTATAGGTACCAAATTTCTATAAGAACAAAGGTTTTTTACCACAATAGACTTATAAACCTGCCTTGACTGCAAAGAAAAACGCCACCCTAGTAGGTGGCGTTAGACTGTTACAGACTTCAAAATGGTGGAGTCGGCGGGAATCGAACCCGCGTCCGCAAATCCTCCACAACAAGTTCTACATACTTAGTCATATCGTTTGATTTAATCAGTTAGGCACGGATTGACACGTTCCTCGCTGACGATTCACTAGGTTTTCGTACTATTCTTCGTGACACAAAATAGTCTTATCTCTTGTATATGACCCTGATGTAGCTTGCGCTACCTGACCCAAGAGAGAATCAGTTCAGGGGCAACCGCAATTAAGCGGCTAGTGCGTAACGTTCGTCGTTAGCAGTTATTACATTCCCATTGATTTACGAGATAACGGGTCCTCGGTATGCCCTTGATGCTTTGTAATCCACGTCGAAACCATGTCGACCCCAGAGTTCATGCATAGGAAGGACTATTTTAAAGCCGCTGGCCTTAAATTGTTGAATATCTTTGACTTAACCCTGATTGGGGAAGATGATTTTTATTAGTTCGAGTGGAGTATTAATGATGAAATCTGCGCCCCAGGCCTCAGGAGGCTCTTTGCAGCCACAATAGCCATAGGCAGCCGCAACGGTTTGCATGCCCGCTGCTTTGCCTGCAATCACATCCCGAATATCGTCGCCAATATAAATAGATTTTGCAGGGTCAATACTGGCGATTCTTGCGGCATGCAATATCGGCTCAGGGTGCGGTTTTGCATGCGCGGTAGTGTCACCCGAGACTGTCGATATGGCCCTTTGATGTAGACCCATTTGTTCGGTAATGGGCCTAGTAAATCGTTCATGTTTGTTGGTAACAATTCCCCAAGGAATGCTGGCGGCTTCGAGTTGATCTAACACCTGACTGATCCCATCAAATAAAGTGCTATTCACCATCAGTGCATTTTCGTAATTACTTAAAAATTCATCTCGCAAAGAGAGGTAATCGGGGTGATCGGGTCTCATTCCGAATGCACCTTCAATTAGCCCGCGGGCACCAGCAGAGGCATAAGGGCGAAGCAGTTCATATGATTTTGGCGATGCCTTGCGTGCTAGGACGAGTTGATTCACTGCAGCCACCAAGTCAGGCGCAGTATCTGCCAGAGTGCCGTCTAGGTCAAAGAAGACTCCCTCGTAAGGACTCGATAAATGATTCACGCTCTGAATCACTTTCGCACTGCAATCATGTAGTTCACATCTACATCATCATTCAAGCTATAGACTTGTGTGAGCGGGTTGTAAGTCATACCCTTCATGCCAAGCATCTCCAAGCCTGCCTGTCGTGTAAAAGCGACCAACTCAGATGGCTTAATAAATTTAGCGTATTCGTGAGTACCTTTAGGCAGTAGTTTGAGGATGTACTCTGCGCCAATAATGGCAAATAAGTAGGACTTCGGATTGCGATTGAGGGTACTGAAAAATAATGTGCCACCAGGTTTACAGAGTTTGGCACAAGCACGTACTACGGAAGCTGGGTCTGGAACGTGTTCCAGCATTTCCATGCAAGTAACAACATCGTATTGTTCAGGATGCTCTTCAGCCAATGCTTCTGCTGAGATAGACCGATAGGTGAGCTTTGCTCCAACTTCTAATGCGTGTAGCTCTGCAACCTTTAATGCCTTTTCAGATAAATCGATACCAGTAGTATCGGCGCCTGATTGAGCAATCGATTCCGCCAGAATGCCACCACCACAACCAATATCGACAACCTTCTTACCCTCAAGATTGATGATGGATTGAATCCAATTGAGGCGTAATGGATTGATTGCGTGCAAGGGTTTGAATTCGCTATTGGGATCCCACCAACGATGGGCTAGGGCGCTAAATTTAGCTATTTCGGATTGATCGACGTTCATATTGGGTTCATTCAGTGTGAGACTGTTTGTGAAGTTTATGAATATAGTGGAAATAAAAAAGCCCGCTAGAAGCGGGCTTTTTTACAAGTAAAAAGAATTACTTAGCAGCTGTACCAACAACTTCGATGTCAGTACGGCGGTTCTTGGCGCGACCTTCTTCAGTTGCATTGCTTGCAACTGGATTGCTCTTACCTTTTGATTCTGTGTAGATACGGCTACCGTCAACACCCTTGCTTACCAAGTATGCTTTAACGGATTGCGCACGACGCTGACCGAGAGCCATGTTGTATGCATCTGAACCAACGCTATCAGTGTTACCAACAGCGATAATTACTTCTAACTTGATCTTGCCCAAATCTCTAGCGATTTTGTCCAAAGTTGCTTTGCCTTCTGGCTTCAAATCAGACTTGTTGAAGTCATAAAGTGTGTCAGCTTGCAAAGTAATCTTGCTCTGGCTAACGCCAGAAGCGGCAGCAGCAGGAGCAGCAGTCAAAGCACCGTCGCAACCCTTAGCAGCAGTAGCTGGAGTCCAGCTGCTGTCACGCCAGCACAATGTGCCGTCGCCGTTTTTCCAAGATGTACCAGTTGAGTTGACCCAGTTGTCAACCTTTTGAGCAGAAGTAGCAGTAGCAGCAATAGAAATTACGCCAGCAAGTACCAGTTTTAGGGTTTTGTTCATTTTTAGTCCTCAAAAATCTCTTTTTTAATTAAAGTCAAACTTAAATGTAATTCGCCCTACTTTGAAGCAAAAAACCGCAAAGCGACACATCTCAATTTCGTACAAACTGACAGAATCTTAGCATAGCGCCCCTCTGTCATCAAAATGATATTATTTCTAGATGGAACAAGCCGCTAAAGAAACACTACCAATATCCCTAGAAGACGAAATGCGGCGGTCCTATTTGGACTACGCAATGAGCGTCATTGTCGGCAGAGCCCTGCCAGACGTGCGTGATGGCCTCAAACCGGTTCACCGCCGGGTCTTATTCGCAATGTATGAATTAAACAACGATTGGAACCGGGCTTACAAAAAATCTGCCCGTATAGTTGGCGATGTCATCGGTAAATACCATCCGCACGGTGATTCTGCAGTGTATGACACCATCGTTCGGATGGCCCAGGATTTCTCTTTGCGCTATATGCTGGTTGACGGCCAGGGTAACTTTGGCTCCGTAGACGGCGATAACGCTGCTGCAATGCGGTATACGGAGATCCGTCTGCGCAAGATAGCCCATGAGCTTTTGGCAGATTTGGACAAGGAAACCGTTGATTTTGGGCCAAATTACGATGGTAGCGAGAAAGAACCCCTGATTCTTCCCGCAAAAGTACCTAATTTATTGATTAACGGCAGTTCAGGCATTGCGGTGGGCATGGCAACTAATATTCCCCCTCACAACCTGGATGAGGTGATTTCAGCCTGTTTACATGTTCTCCACAACCCTGAATGCTCAATTGATGAGCTGATTGAGATCATTCCAGCTCCTGATTTTCCGACCGCCGGCATCATTTACGGGGTTCAAGGCGTTCGTGAGGGTTATCGCACAGGCCGTGGACGTGTAGTGATGAGAGCGAAGACTCACTTCGAAGACCTAGATAAAGGTGCGCGCCAAGCCATCATCGTTGATGAGTTGCCATATCAGGTGAATAAAAAGAACTTACTCGAGCGTATTGCTGAGTTGGTGAATGAGAAAAAAGTAGAAGGTATTTCTGATTTGCGTGACGAGTCGGATAAATCCGGTATGCGTGTTGTGATTGAACTCAAGCGCGGTGAAGTGCCTGAAGTCGTTCTCAATAATTTGTACAAGAGCACACAACTGCAAGATAACTTCGGTATGAACATGGTGGCATTGGTAGATAACCAACCACGCTTGTTGAACTTGAAGCAAATGCTGGAGTACTTCTTACAACATCGTCGCGAAGTGGTGACACGTCGCACTATTTTCGAGTTGCGCAAAGCACGCGAGCGTGGCCACGTCTTAGAAGGTCTTGCTGTTGCATTAGCAAATATCGACGAATTCATCGCGATTATTAAAGCTGCTGCAAATCCTGTGATTGCGAAGCAAGAGTTGATGGGTAAGGCTTGGGATTCATCGATGGTGCGTGAGATGTTAGCGCGCGCTGAGACGGATACACCGGGCGGTCGTAACGCTTATCGCCCAGAAGGTTTGTTGCCCGAGTACGGTATGCAAACGACTGGCTTGTATCGCCTGTCAGATAGCCAAGCGCAAGAAATTTTGCAGATGCGTTTGCAACGCTTGACTGGTCTTGAGCAAGACAAGATTGTGAATGAATACAAAGAAGTCATGGCAGAGATTTCTGACTTGCTCGATTTGTTGGCCAAACCAGAGCGCGTTACTTCTGTAATTGAGACTGAATTAAAAGAAGTCCAAGCAGAGTTTGGTAAAGCTGGCGGTGATAGTGGTCGTCGTTCATTTATTGAAATGAACGCAACCGAACTCTTCACAGAAGATTTAATTACTCCACAAGATATGGTGGTCACGCTTTCGCATACTGGTTACATGAAGAGTCAGCCTCTCAGCGAATATCGCGCACAAAAACGTGGCGGTCGTGGCAAGCAAGCTGCAGCTACTAAAGATGAAGATTGGATTGATACTTTATTCGTAGCGAATACACACGATACGATTCTGTGCTTCTCGGATCGTGGTCGTATGTACTGGCTGAAGGTGTGGGAAGTTCCGCAAGGAAGCCGCACCTCTCGTGGCAAGCCCATCGTCAACATGTTCCCGTTGATTGAAGGTGAAAAGATCACTGTGATTCTTCCAATCCAAGGCTATCAAGATGATCAATACGTCTTCATGGCAACGAGCTTGGGTACCGTGAAGAAGACCCGTTTGTCTGACTTCTCTAATCCACGTAAGGCCGGCATTATTGCGGTCGATCTCAATGAGAACGACTTCTTGGTTGGCGCAGCGATTACTGATGGTCAGCATGATGTGATGTTGTTCTCTGACGCTGGCAAGGCGGTACGCTTTGATGAGAATGATGTGCGTCCAATGGGTCGTACTGCACGTGGTGTGCGTGGCATGAACTTAGGTGAAGACCATCAGGTTATTGCTATGCTGGTTGCCCCAGCAGAGGCTGCTGAGGGTACTGAAGCGGTAGTTGTTGATACGAATGACATGGCGATTCCAAGTAGCGTCTTAACTGCTACTGAGAATGGTTATGGCAAGCGGACTCCAATCGCTGAATACACTCGTCATGGTCGCGGTACCAAGGGCATGATTGCAATTCAGACAACCGAACGTAACGGCAAGGTTGTTGCAGCAGCATTGGTATCACCGGAAGATCAAATTATGTTGATCACCACTGGTGGCGTCTTGGTTCGTACTCGGGTATCTGAAATTCGGGAGATGGGTCGCGCTACGCAAGGCGTGACTTTGATCAATGTAGATGAAGGTACTCGTTTATCTGGTTTGCAACGCATTGCTGAGAGCGATTCGGACGATGATGTTGATGATGCAGAAGAGGGTGATGTATCTTCAGATCCAGCAACTGACACCAATTCTGATGCGGCAGGTGACGCTTAAGGCGTCATCACAAGACTAGTAACACTATGACTTTTGACCGCCGCATTTTCAATTTCGCTGCGGGGCCCGCTACTTTACCCGAAGAGGTGTTAAAGCAAGCGGCTGATGAAATGCTCAATTGGCGTGGACTGGGCACCAGTGTGATGGAAATCAGTCATCGCAGTAAAGAGTTCATGGAAGTGTATGAAGAGGTGCTGCGAGATTTGCGTACCTTGATGAATATTCCAGATGCTTACGAAATCTTGTTATTGCAAGGTGGCGGGCTTGGTCAAAACGCAGCCATCCCAATGAACCTCATGCCTCTGGCTAAGAATGGTCCGAAGGCGGATTACATCGTTACTGGTATATGGTCAGAAAAATCCCATAAAGAAGCCCAGAAGTACGGCATAGCCAATCTGGCTGCAACATCTGCTGCAGAAAAGTTCAATACGATTCCTTTAAGAAGTACTTGGAAACTATCGAATGATGCTGCTTATGTTCTTTACTGTGCTAATGAAACCATTGGTGGTGTTGAGTTTCCAGATGTGCCGGATGTTGGTAGCACTCCTCTCGTTGCCGATATTTCTAGCAACATTCTCTCTAAAGAGATGGATATCAATCGGTGTGCTGTATGGTTTGCTGGAGCCCAAAAGAATATCGGTCCTTCCGGGGTCACCATCGTGATCGTCCGTAAAGACTTAATCGGACATAGCATGAGTATTACTCCAACGATCTGGGATTGGGCTATTCAAGCTAATACCCAATCTATGATTAATACTCCGCCGACATTCTCGATTTACATGGCTGGTTTAGGCTTTAAGTGGTTGTTAAAGCAAGGTGGCGTGAAGGTAATTGAGAAGCGTAATCAAGAAAAGGCTGAATTGCTCTACAACTTCTTAGATCAAAGCAGTCTGTATGAAAACCGCGTCACCAAAGAATACCGTTCACGGATGAACGTGACTTTCTTCTTAAAAGATGAGAACCTGAACGCAGAGTTTTTGGCGCAGTCTAATGCTGCTGGTTTGGTTGCTTTGCGAGGCCACAAAGCCGCTGGTGGTATGCGCGCTAGTATTTACAATGCAATGCCCATTGAAGGTGTAAAAGCCTTGATTGAATTTATGCGCGATTTTGAAAGGCGGGCTTAATGAGTACTGAAGAACAGCGCTTAGCTCCCTTGCGGGAAAAAATTGATTCGCTCGATGCCCAGATTTTAGATTTACTGACTCAGCGTGCTAAAGCTGCGCAAGAGGTTGGTCATGTCAAAGGTGGCTTCTCCTCTCCAGTCTTTCGTCCTGAGCGTGAGCGTCAGGTAGTTGCTCGTTTACAGGAGATCAATCAGGGTCCTTTACTTGCAGATGGTATTGCTGCCATCTGGCGTGAAGTGATGTCTGCCTGCAGAGCGCTAGAGGCGCGCCAAACGATTGCTTACCTTGGACCAGTCGGAACTTTTTCAGAGCAAGCAGCGCAGACCTACTTCGGTCATTCGATTGCTGCTTTGCCTTGCGCAAGTTTGGATGAAGTTTTTAAAGCGGTTGAGAAGGGCGCGGCGCAATTTGGCGTTGTTCCAGTCGAGAACTCGAGCGAAGGTGCGATCTCTCGCACACTAGATTTACTATTGGATTCATCGATGCGTATTAGTGGCGAAGTGGTATTACCTATTCGTCATCATTTGCTAACCAAGAGTGGTAATTTAGATGGCGTCACAACGGTTTGTGCTCATGCACAAGCATTGGCACAGTGCCAGCAATGGTTGAGTGTGCATGCTCCACAACTCAAACGACAAGCCGTGAGCAGCAATGCAGAAGCCGCTCGCTTGGCCGCCGCTGATCCAAGCGTGGCCGCTATTGCTGGCGATCCAGCTCAGGAGGCTTATGGTCTGCAGGCAGTTGCTGCACAAATTCAGGACGATCCACATAACCGAACCCGTTTTGTAGTGGTGGGTAACTATGCGTGTCAGCCAACTGGTAAAGACCAAACGTCTTTAGTACTCTCTGTGGATAATCAACCGGGTGCTGTACATCGCTTATTGGCGCCTTTAGCAAAACATGGTGTATCCATGAATCGTTTTGAATCTCGCCCGGCACGCAAGGGCACTTGGGAATATCACTTCTATATTGATATCGCTGGTCATGCCGATGATGCAAAGGTAATCAAAGCTTTGGATGAGCTCAAGGGTGTTGCGGCTTTTTACAAGAACCTCGGCTCTTATCCACATTCTGCTTAATCGAGTTAAAGATTCAGCGCAAATTTAGTAAACACATTATTAAATCCAAATGACTTCTAAGATTGGTCTAAAACACATTCATGCCATTGCACCTTACGTTGGCGGGCGACCCATCAGCGAGGTTGCACGTGAATATGGCTTAGATGAAAACAAGATTGTGAAGTTGGCTTCCAATGAAAATCCATTGGGTATGCCCAAGTCTGCGCAAGATGCAATGCTTAAGGCAGCAAGCGATTTAGGTCGTTACCCAGATTCCAATGGCTTTGAGTTAAAGAATGTTCTTGCTACCTCCTTGGGTGTGCCAAGCGATTGGATTACTCTAGGTAATGGTAGTAACGACATTTTAGAGTTGGCTGCCCGCGCAGTTGCGCAAGCTGGTGATGAGGTGATCTTCTCTAAACATGCATTTGCGGTTTATCCCCTAGCTACGCAAGCTGTTGGTGCCAAGGCGGTAGAGGTGTCGGCAACTGCTACTTATGGGCACGATCTGCCAGCGATGTTAGCTGCAGTGAAAGCAGCTGGTGATAAAGCGAAGCTAGTGTTTGTGGCTAATCCAAATAATCCTACAGGTAGTTATCTCAGTGCAAAAGACATTGAAGACTTCTTGATGGCTGTGTCATCACATGTAGTCGTAGTATTGGATGAGGCCTATAACGAGTACTTAACACCTGAGCAGCGGTATGATGCTATTACTTGGGTGAAGCGTTTCCCCAATATGATTTTGTCTCGTAGCTTCTCCAAGGCTTATGGCCTTGCAGGCCTCCGGATTGGTTATGGCGTTGCCCAACCCCATTTAACCGACTTGCTTAACCGCATTCGTCAACCGTTTAATGTCAATAGTTTGGCGCAGGCTGCAGCGATTGCCGCGTTTCAGGACAAAGCATTTTTGCAAGAAGGTTTTGAGCTCAATTGCGCCGGTTACGAACAACTGACTAAAGCATTCGATCAGCTGGGTCTTCAGTATTTGCCTTCTGCTGGCAACTTTGTCTTGGTGAAAGTGGGTGATGACGATCAAGCTGGCGCTCGCATCAATTTGGAATTACTCAAGCGAGGCATCATTGTTCGCCCAGTAGGTAACTATGGTTTGCCACAATGGTTGCGTATCTCCATCGGATTGCCGGAAGAAAATGCGGCATTTATTAATGCCTTAAAAGCGATCCTGAAGTGATAGCAAAAATCAGAATTTAAAAATACTAATGACTATTATCAATCCTGCAAGTAATTACGGCACCGTCACCATTGTTGGTGTTGGCTTGATAGGTGCTTCATTAGGATTGGCGCTAAAAAAAGCTGGTGTGGTTACCAGAGTTTTGGGCGTAGGCCGCAGTAAAGAAAATGTAGATCAAGCGCTGAAGATGGGTGCGATCGACAGTGTGGTGAATTTAGTTGAGGCAGCCAAGCAGTCTGATGTGATTGTGCTTTGTGTTCCAGTAGCGCAAATGCGCGCAGCGTTTGAATTGATGGAGCCTCATCTTGAGCCCCGCACGATGATTACTGATGCTGGTAGCACCAAAGGAGATGTGATTCTGGCTGCTAAAGAAGTATTAGGGAAAAAGGCGTGTCAGTTTGTACCAGCCCATCCCATTGCAGGTGGTGCTCAGCATGGTGCTAGCGCTGCCAAGGCAGATTTATTCAAAGGCAGGCAAACCATCATTTGCCCTCTACAAGAAAACTCTCCCGAAGATACTGCGTTGATCACCGGCTTTTGGGAGTCCGTTGGTTCCGAAGTGAAAAAGATTGGTGTTGTTCAGCACGATGCCATTTATGCAGCTGTTTCTCACTTGCCACACCTCTTGTCTTATGCCTTGATGGCTAGCGTAGTGAATTCTGAAGATGCAGATCAAAAATTGGGTCATGTTGGCGCAGGCTTCAAAGATTTCACGCGCATTGCAGCTTCTAGCCCAGAGATGTGGCGAGATATTTGCTTGGGTAATCGCACTGCTATTTTGAAAGAGTTAGATCAGTATTTATTGATCGTCAATCATATGCGTAAGCTCATTGCCGAAAATGATGGTGCTGGTCTAGAAAAATTATTTAATAAGGCGAGCAAAGCCCGTCAAGATTTGGATTCCATTTGATGAGTGGTTTGCCTCATATTAGTATTGGCCCATTCAAGCAAGCACAAGGTTCGATTGTGTTGCCAGGCTCTAAGAGTATTTCAAATCGCGCCTTATTATTAGCAGCGCTTTCTACCGGCACAACTACGCTCAAGAATTTGTTGGATGCGGACGATACGCAAGTGATGCGTAATGCCTTGCGTCAGCTTGGCCTGTCTGTCACTGATCAGGCTGATAAGGTTTGCGTGGTGGAAGGCTGTGGTGGCAAATTTCCAGTGCACGATGCTGACCTCTTTATGGGTAATGCTGGTACAGCAATACGCCCTTTAACAGCGGCGCTAGCGATGCAAGGTGGTAACTATCGCTTATCTGGCGTTGCACGGATGCATGAAAGACCCATTCGAGATTTAGTAGATGGTTTGCGTCAAGTGGGCGCGAAGATTGAATACGAATTACAAGAAGGCTATCCCCCAATCAAAATCTTGGCGGCGGATATTCAGATTAAAGATGTTGTGAAGGTGCGCGGTGATGTTTCAAGTCAGTTCTTGACGGCATTATTGATGGCTTTGCCTTTGGTAGCGAACCAGCCTGTCCGAATTGAAGTCGTTGGCGAACTGATCTCCCGTCCATATATTGATATCACCTTAAAACTCATGGCGCGCTTCGGCGTGATTGTTGCTTGTCCAAATCCACAATCATTTGTCATTCCCGCAAAAACGTCTGATGTGGTTTATCAAAGTCCAGGTCAATTATCTGTTGAAGGGGATGCTTCCTCTGCTTCTTACTTCCTGGCCCTTGGTGCCATTGGTGGCGGACCTGTGCGAGTACTGGGCGTGGGTAAAGAGAGTATTCAAGGGGATGTTGCTTTTGCGGATGCGCTGGCTTTGATGGGTGCCAATATTACTGCTGGTGAAGATTGGATTGAGGTCGCTGGCGTTAAAAATGCAAACGGCAAGCTCAATGGCATCACGATGGATTGCACTGAGATTCCAGATGCTGCAATGACTTTGGCGGTAGCTGCATTATTTGCAGCAGGCCCCACTCGTTTAAATAGCATTGCCAGTTGGCGTGTCAAAGAAACCGATCGCATCGCCGCGATGGCAAAAGAATTAAAAAAGCTTGGTGCGATTGTTGAAGAAGGCGCTGACTACATTGTTGTTCAGGCGCCAGCATCTTTCGCTGATTGGAAGTCACCCGCCGAAGGTGTTGATACCTACGATGACCATCGGATGGCGATGTGTTTCTCGCTTGCGGCGTTTGGTCCAAACGCGCTCAAGATTAATGACCCTAATTGTGTAGCCAAAACTTTTCCTACTTACTTCGCTGAATTTGCGAAAGTAGTCAGTTAATTCAAGATTGATTTCATGAGCAATTGCCCAGTCATCGCAATCGATGGTCCAACTGCCTCAGGTAAGGGCACGGTTGCTGCTTTGGTGGCAGAAACGTTAGGCTTTCATTATTTGGATAGCGGGGCCTTGTATCGCCTAGTTGCCTTGGCGAGTGAACAACAGGGGATAGACGTTAAAAATGGCCCAGAATTAGGTCTTTTGGTCCCTAAGTTATTGATTTCATTTAAAAATAGGCAAATTTTCTTGAATGGTGAGGGTGTGACGGACGCCATTCGTACCGAAAGTATCGGTTTGAGGGCTTCCGCCGTGGCTATTCATCCTGAGGTCAGATCAGCTTTGGTGGGTCTGCAGCGCAGTTTTCGCCAGGCTCCTGGTCTGGTGGCGGATGGTAGAGATATGGCCAGCGTCATATTCCCGGATGCAGTTTTGAAGGTTTTTTTGACTGCTACCGCCGTTGCCAGAGCGGAACGTCGCTATAAGCAATTGATAGCTAAGGGAATTTCTGCTAAACTTTCTGACTTACTGCAGGATTTGCAGGAGCGCGATGCCCGGGATAGTAGTCGAGGTACCGCACCCTTGCTAGTTGCAGATGGTGCAAAAGTGCTTGAAACGTCAGATTTATCGATAGATCAAGCAGTTAAGACGGTTTTAGATTGGTATCAATCTGTGATTGCTTAGCTTTGTAAGCAGTAAAAGTAGTGAGAAGTAAGTAGTAGTTTTGGCGTCTTGAGAAACTCCACAACGCGATTATTTCATTAGCGTGTTTCTTTAAGGCTTTTTTAACCTAACCCGTCGGGCCTTCTGACGGCACAAAGTGAATACACATGTCTGAATCATTTGCAGAATTATTTGAAGAATCATTAACCCGCTCGAATATGAAGACTGGCCAAGTTATTTCGGCTGAAGTTCTTCGCATCGACCATAACTTCGTCGTTGTTAACGCTGGCTTAAAGTCTGAAGCGTTTATTCCTGTTGAAGAATTCCATAACGACGCTGGCGAGATTGAAGTAGCTCCTGGCGATTTCGTTTCTGTTGCTATTGACGCACTCGAAAACGGCTATGGCGACACCATCCTCTCTCGTGACAAGGCTAAGCGTCTTGCATCATGGTTGAACTTAGAAAAAGCGCTTGAGCAAGCTGAGATCGTTACCGGTACTGTTACTGGTAAGGTTAAGGGTGGCTTGACTGTGATGGTGAACGGTATCCGCGCATTCTTGCCTGGATCACTCGTTGATACACGTCCAATCAAAGACACTAGCCCTTACGAGGGCAAGACCATGGAGTTCAAAGTTATTAAGCTTGACCGTAAGCGTAACAACGTTGTGTTGTCACGTCGTGCGGTAGTTGAAGCCAGCCAAGGTGAAGAGCGTGCTAAGTTGATGTCTAACTTAAAAGAAGGTTCAGTAGTTACTGGCCTCGTGAAGAACATTACGGATTACGGCGCATTCGTTGACCTCGGCGGTATCGATGGCCTCTTGCACATTACCGATTTGGCATGGCGTCGCGTGCGTCATCCAAGCGAAATGTTGACCGTTGGTCAAGAAGTTACCGCGAAGATCTTGAAGTTCGATCAAGAGAAGAACCGTGTTTCACTTGGCGTGAAGCAGCTTGGTGATGATCCATGGGTTGGTATCGCGCGTCGTTACCCACCAAATACCCGTTTATTTGGCAAAGTTACTAACTTGACTGATTACGGCGCATTCGTAGAAATCGAATCTGGTATCGAAGGTTTGGTACACGTTTCTGAAATGGATTGGACTAACAAGAACGTTGCTCCAAGCAAAGCAACTGCATTGGGTACCGAAGTTGAAGTCATGGTTCTCGATATCGATGAAGACAAGCGTCGTATTAGCTTGGGCATCAAGCAGTGCAAAGCAAATCCATGGGAAGAGTTTGCACGTTCACAACAAAAAGGCGACAAGCTTTCTGGCGCAATCAAGTCTATTACCGACTTTGGTGTGTTCATTGGCTTACCTGGCGGTATCGACGGTTTAGTTCACCTCTCAGACCTCTCATGGAATGAGCCAGGCGAAGAAGCTGTTAAGAAATACAAAAAAGGTGATGAAGTTGAAGCCACCGTATTGGCAATTGATGTTGAGAAAGAGCGTATCTCTCTCGGTATCAAGCAATTGTCTGGTGACCCATTCAACAACTACACCTCTGTGAATGACAAAGGTGCTTTAGTCACTGGCACTGTCAAGGCCGTGGATGCTAAAGGTGCAACCATTCACTTAGCTGATGAAGTGGAAGCTTATTTGCGCGCTTCTGAGATCTCAACAGATCGTGTTGAGGATGCACGCAATGTATTGAAAGAAGGCGATAGCGTTACTGCAATGATCATTAATATTGATCGTAAGTCACGCGCCATCAATCTTTCAATCAAGGCAAAAGACAGCTCTGATCAACAAGATGCAATGAACAAGCTCCAAGGTGATGCGCAGTCTGGCACAACCAATTTGGGTGCTTTGTTGAAAGCAAAAATGGACAATCAAGGCTAAATCAATATCGCCGCTTTCCATGAGGAGAGCGGCGGTTTTTTATTGATAGATCATGACAGATCAAGAGCAACAAGCAATTACCCGCTCCGAACTCGTGGAAAGCCTTGCGGAACAGTTCCCGCAGCTTCTGCCTAGGGATGTGGAGTTGGCAGTAAAAACATTGTTGGACACAATGACTCAAGCCTTGGCTGAGGGTAAGCGTATTGAGTTACGCGGTGTGGGAAGTTTTGTACTTCATCATCGCCCAGCACGTACTGGTCGTAATCCAAAGTCTGGCGAGAAGGTATTGATTCCAGAAAAACGCGTTCCGCACTTTAAGCCTGGCAAAGAATTGCGTGAGCGAGTAGATTACAAGCCATTAAAACAGGCGGGCCCCAAAGAGGGTTCTGGTGCCTAGTATTCTGGCTCATCCTCAGTGGTCCATACGGACCATTTTTTTATTTAGATTCTGTACGCCATGATTCAGATAGCGACATCTTGGTTATTGCTTCTGCCTGTGATGTTTGGCATTGGCTGGTTAGCATCGCGTTGGGATTTGCGCCTTGAGAATCGCATGGATGAGCGTGAGCGTATGCTGCAGCAGCGTTCTACCTTTAAGGGTTTAAGTCTCCTGCTGAATGAGCAGCCCGATCAAGCGATTGAAACATTGGTAAAGATCGCACAATTAGATCCCGAAACGGTGGAATTGCATTTTTCACTGGGCAATTTATTTCGTCGGCGCGGCGAAACCGAGCGAGCCATTAAAGTTCATCAACATTTAGCCAATCGGGATGATTTAAAGCCCCGCGATCGTGATCAGGCTGCCTATGAGTTGGGTCGCGACTTCTTGCGTGCAGGCTTACTGGATCGCGCTGAGGCATCACTCAATCGTGTTGGTGATGGTAAGTTTGCGGTTCCTGCCAAGGAAAGCCTTTTAGAGATGTATCAAGTAGAGCGTGATTGGAAAAAAGCCATCATCGCCGCTACTGAGCTTGAGGGCTTGCAAGGTAAATCACATCAAACTGAGATTGCTCAGTTCCATTGCGAACTGGGGCAAGACGCCTTGCGTCGTAAAGACCTCACTGATACTGAACAATCGATTGAGCGCGCTCTACAAGCTGTGCCTAATCATGCCCGTGCTTTGATTTTGCAGGGCGATTACTTAATGGCCTTAGAGCGTCCAGCGCAAGCTATTCAAGCGTGGAGTTTGGTTGCTGCATCTCATCCTGCCTACATGCATTTATTGGCAGATCGTTGGATGGTGGCACATGCTGCTCTAGGTAAAGAAAACGAGGGGCTTGAGCGCCTCTGTGAATTGCTGAAGACGCAAGCTTCTGGTGAGCTCTTGGATATTGTTCACAAGCAGGTCATGAAAATACGGGGCCCCCAAGCTGCTGATGTGATGTTGTCTGAAGTGATGCAGTATTCACCTAGTTTGAGTGCTTTATCTAAGTTGGCTGAGACCCGTTTAGCCTTGGAGGAGGGCAGTGCCAAACCAGAAAGACTTGCTGAGTTGCAATCCATCCTCAATCTCTTGCGTCAACGCACGACGAGTTTGGCGCGCTATACCTGCGGCAATTGTGGTTTCCGTGCCCGGAGATTTTATTGGCAGTGTCCTGGCTGTAATCATTGGGAGGCTTATTCCCCAAGGCGTTCTGAAGGTGTCGCACCTAGCGGTCCTTCCATGTAAAGATTAATGGAATCGTCATCAAGTTATAGTTCAATGATGATTGTTCAATAAACATAAGAAAAGTTGGAGCTATTTTGAAAGTTACGATCATAGGCAGTGGTTACGTAGGTTTGGTTACTGGCGCTTGTCTTGCAGAGCAAGGCAATAATATTTTTTGCCTAGACTTGGATCCGAAGAAGATTGAGATCCTCAATTCTGGTGGTGTACCCATTTACGAGCCGGGCTTAAAGGAAATGATTGAGCGCAATCGCGCTGCTGGCCGCCTGCAGTTTTCTACGGATGTCGCTGCTTCTGTAGCTCATGGAGATGTTCAATTTATTGCAGTAGGCACTCCGCCGGATGAGGATGGCTCTGCTGACCTACAGTATGTTGTTGCTGCTGCGCGCAATATTGGTCGTCATATGAGCAGTGCTAAGGTGATTGTTGATAAATCTACGGTGCCGGTCGGTACGGCAGATAAAGTATCGGCAGCGATTACAGAAGAGTTAGAGAAAAGAGGTTTGTCTGCTGAACTCTGCTCGGTTGTTTCGAATCCAGAGTTCTTAAAAGAAGGTGCCGCCGTAGAAGACTTTATGCGCCCTGATCGTATTGTGATTGGCACTGAAAATACCCCAGCAGGTTTGCGTGCCAAAGAGCAAATGCGCAAACTCTATGCGCCTTTTAACCGCCATCATGAGCGTACCTATTACATGGACGTCAAAAGTGCAGAATTAACAAAGTATGCTGCTAATGCCATGCTAGCAACCCGCATTTCTTTTATGAATGAATTGGCTAACTTGGCTGATTTGGTTGGTGCGGATATTGAAGCAGTTCGTCAAGGTATTGGTTCTGACTCACGCATTGGCTTTGGTTTCTTATATCCAGGTACTGGTTATGGTGGCTCTTGTTTCCCAAAAGATGTCTCAGCTTTATCTAAGACTGCCAAAGAGCACGGACGTGATCTCAAGATTTTGGATGCGGTTGAGGCAGTCAATGAGATTCAAAAGCATGTTTTGGTTGAGAAGATTGAAAAGCGCTTCGGTAAAGATCTTTCTAAGATGAAATTTGCTTTATGGGGCCTTGCATTTAAGCCCAATACTGATGACATGCGTGAAGCACCAAGCCGAGTAATTATTCAAGAGTTGGTGAGGCGTGGTGCAACTGTGGTTGCCCATGACCCAGTAGCGATGCCAGAAGCAAAGCATTGCTTAGAGGTGGATTTCAAAGGAAATCCAGAGGGTCTCAAGAAAGTATCAATGGTTGCCGATCCAATGGCTGCTTTAGATGGTTGTGATGCACTCGTGATCGTTACCGAGTGGAAGGCATTCCGCAGTCCAGATTTTGATGCCGTTCTGCAAAAATTAGTTCACCCAATCATATTTGATGGACGTAATCTTTATGAACCACAAGCCATGGATGAGTTAGGTATTGAATACCATGGCATTGGGCGACATAATTGAGCTAAATCAAAAAAATATCAAGTCTCCAAATGGAAAAAGCCAATCGCGAACAGTTTTCTAAAGCACGCCTGCTAGTAGTCGGTGATGTGATGCTAGATCGTTATTGGTTTGGCGATACGAATCGCATTTCTCCTGAGGCGCCTGTCCCAGTGGTGCAGGTGGGTAAGATTGATGAACGTTTGGGTGGTGCTGCAAACGTCGCTCGTAACGTCGCTGCTTTGGGTGCACAAACGACTATTCTCGGTATTGTTGGTCAAGACGAGCCAGGACAGCGAGTTATTGATTTACTCAAGTCTGGTGGCGTTGATAGTCAATTAGAAATTGATCCTAAAGCGCCAACGATTGTGAAGTTGCGTGTCATTGCGCGACAGCAGCAGTTAATTCGTTTAGATTTTGAAGAAACGCCGAGTGAAAAAGCTTTAGCGCATAAATTAGAGCGTTTTGAGAAGTTGGTTGGCTCTGCTGACGTCGTTATCCTCTCTGATTACGGCAAAGGCGCCTTAGGTCAAGTAGCGCATATGATTGAGCAAGCTAGAGCGCAAAATAAAGTGATCTTGGTTGATCCTAAGGGCGAAGATTATGAAAAATATCGTGGTGCCACGGTCTTAACTCCGAATCGCAGCGAGTTGCGCCAAGTGGTTGGTCAGTGGACGAGTGAGGAAGACCTCACCCGCAGAGCGCAAGATCTCAGAAGATCACTTAATTTACAGGCACTTCTCTTGACGCGTTCTGAAGAGGGGATGAGTTTATATACCGAAGCAGGTGTTAGTCATGTTAAGGCTCAAGCACGTGAAGTATTTGATGTATCGGGTGCTGGAGATACTGTGATTGCAACTCTAGCGGTTGCTTTGGCTGCGAAGTGGCCTTTAGAAAAGGCGATGGCCTTAGCCAACCGTGCTGGTGGTATTGTGGTTGGTAAGCTCGGTACTGCTACCGTTACTTCAGAGGAATTACAGTGACTATTATCGTAACTGGCGCTGCTGGTTTTATTGGGGCCAATATTGTTCAAGCGCTTAATGCCCGTGGCGAGAAAAACATCATCGCTGTAGATGATTTGCGTCCTGCTGATAAGTATCGCAACCTTGCCGATCTAGACATTATTGATTACCTTGATAAAGATGAATTTCTAGAAGCTTTTAGAAGTGGTCGGTTCGGAAAAGTAAAGGCAGTCTTTCATGAAGGTGCCTGCTCGGACACTATGGAGACTGATGGCATTTTTATGATGGCGAATAACTATCGCTACACCATTGATTTGTTGGACATCTGTACAGCGCAAAAAGTACAACTACTCTACGCCTCTTCAGCAGCCACTTACGGTGGATCCGATATTTTTGTTGAGAGTCGCGAACATGAGAAGCCACTCAATATCTATGGCTACTCTAAATTCTTGTTTGATCAAGTGATGCGTAAGCGCTTTGCTGAAAATGCTAATACCGCCCAAGTAGTTGGTTTCCGTTACTTCAACGTCTACGGTCCCCGTGAATCGCATAAAGGCCGTATGGCTTCAGTAGCTTTTCATCAATACCACCAATACAAAGCTAACGGCCACGTCAAACTCTTTGGAGAATACGGTGGTTATGGTCCAGGCGAACAAAGTCGTGACTTTGTTTCTGTTGAGGACGTTGTCAAAGTGAATTTATTTTTCTTAGATCATCCAGAAATCAGTGGCATCTTCAATTTGGGTAGTGGTCGTGCTCAGCCATTTAATGATGTGGCACATGCAGTTGCAAATTCAATGCGCAAGTTGGATAAGGCAAAACCTGCCAGCCTACAAGAGTTGGTCAAGGAAAAAGCAATTGAGTACATTCCGTTTCCGGATGCGCTCAAAGGTAAGTATCAGTGTTTTACTCAAGCCGATTTAACAAAACTGCGCGCTGCTGGCTACAAAGAACCCTTCCTAAATGTTGAGCAAGGTGTCAGTCGTTATATCGAGTGGTTGGAGGCCAATTCTGGTTTCTTAGCCAACCCACTGTAAGCTAGTCAACCCAATACTTTTTTCTTCGTTATAAGCGATCCACGTGCACTTTGTGTCCGTGGATTTTTTGTTTACTACGGAGAATATATGACGAAAAGTTTTCATATAAGAAGTGCTGGTTTGATGAGATCTGCCTTGGTTTCTGCAGTTTTAGCAATGACTTCCCTAGGGCTTGCTAACGCTTCACCCATTAATGTCAATACAGCAACCCAATCTGAATTAGAAAGTATTAAAGGAATTGGTCCATCTAAAGCAAGAACGATTATTAGCGAGCGTACCGATGGCGGTCATTTTCAAGATGCTAATGATTTACAGAAGCGAGTCCGTGGCATTGGCATGAAATCCGTTGAAAAAATGGTGGATAACGGTTTAACTATTGAAGCCCCTGGCTCCTTTCGGGAGCCTAATGGTCGCACCAAGAAGGATGGCGGAGCCTCTGGCCGACGCAATTCGCGTCATCAAGCTGGTAGCCGCAATCAGCCGGAGCGTACGACGCCACATCGCCGAAATTAAGCCCTTCAGAGTGTAGGCTTGCTTATGGCTAAAATGGGCTCATGAGCAAACCTTCTTACCTAACGATTTCACAAACTGTGGGCAACACCCCATTAGTGCGCTTGCAGCGTATTCCCGGTTTAGAAAACGAGAATCGTAACAATGTCATTTTAGGTAAGCTAGAAGGCAACAATCCAGCCGGGTCGGTAAAAGACCGACCTGCGCTGTCGATGATTATGCGCGCACAAGAGCGTGGCGAAATTAAACCTGGTGATACCTTGATTGAGGCAACCAGTGGCAATACTGGTATAGCCTTAGCAATGACTGCAGCCATGCTGGGTTACAAGATGGTCTTGGTAATGCCTGAAAACCAAAGTATTGAACGACGTCAAAGTATGGCGGCCTATGGTGCAGAACTTATTTTGACTGCTGCATCTGGTGGCATGGAGTTTGCAAGAGATTACGCGCTACAACTTCAGCGTGAGGGGCGTGGCAGATTGTTAGATCAATTTGCCAACTCGGATAATCCCAGAGCCCATATTGAAACTACGGGCCCAGAGATTTGGCGCGATACCGATGGGCAAGTCACTCACTTTGTCTCTGCGATGGGCACCACCGGCACAATTACTGGTGTATCGACTTATCTCAAGTCAATGAATCCTGCCATTCAGATTATTGGCGCCCAGCCTGAAGAGGGCTCACAGATTCCTGGTATTCGGAAGTGGGCGCCAGAGTATTTACCAAAGATTTACCAAGGTGATCGGGTTGATCGTATTGAGTATGTCACGCAGGCAGATGCTGAAGATATGGCAAGACGCTTGGCAGTGGAAGAAGGAATCTTCTGCGGCATCTCGGCAGGTGGAGCGCTAGTGGTAGCTTTGCGCATTGCACGCCAAGTGGAAAACGCCACTATCGTTTTCATAGTTTGCGATCGCGGTGATCGCTATTTATCGACAGGCGTATTCCCTGCTTAATTTGGATTAGTTTTTTTCTTAGCGTTAGATTTCTTTGAACTCTTAACCTTTGATTTATCTGCAAAGCTTTTTTGATCTGCTGCTTTCGCTAGTGCTTCATTTGATAAGGTAGCTGGTACTACGCTTTGGTTCTTATAACCTAGTGCTTCTGCAAACTCTGCCACACTCTGAGCGTAGAAATAACTGCGGTTGTACTGAACAATGGTTAAGAAATTATTTAATCCCACAAAATACTGTGCTTGATCGAGTCCGTCTTTGTCGGGGTAGGGCAGATCCACAATCAAGGCTTTACTTTGGGGTTCCACCCCACCACTTTGAAGATCGCCTTGTTGAGGCAATAGGATGCCCTGTTCAATTAGTTCTGCAACGGTGTATTTCAGTTGTGGTTCACCATCAGCCCATTGCTTTGCAACTGGTATAGCGTTTTCTTGTACAGGAAAAGAAATCGGCATGCCTGCTTGCCAACCATGTTGCTTCATAAAGTTCGCTACGCTCGCGATTGCATCTTTAGGACTTTGTTTAAGATCAATGCGTCCATCGCCGTCACCATCAACAGCAAAACTGCGGATACTGCTGGGCATAAATTGTGGCAAGCCAATCGCTCCAGCATAGGAGCTGTTTTGATTGAGGCAGGTATTAAAGCGAGTCACATTTACGCCTCGGATGCTATTTTTGGCTGGCAACTTACCGCCAGCTTCTGTCCAGCACAGCAGGATCAGTTCTTGAAGTTGATCCTTAAAAAGCTGCTCGCGGGCAGGCTTATTAGGGGTATCGGGATAGCTGAAGGCGAGTGTTGACAACACATCCTTGACTCGAAAATTACCAGTCTGACGCCCATAAATAGTCTCAATTCCAATAATGGCGACAATCATCTCTGCTGGCACCCCTGAGTCTTGCTCTACCTGACTTAAAAAGGCGCGGTTTTCATCCCAAAAGGCCTTTCCAGCCTTGAGGCGCACTGGCTCAATAAAGCGTTTGCGATACGCTAGCCAATTTTTCTTAAAAGTGCCCGATGGGGGTAATACCAATTTGCGAATAGAGGGAATCGTTTTAGCATCAAGAAAGCCGTTTTCTAGGGTCTGCAGCGGTATTTCTTGGGTTTGTGAGACTTGGTTTAATAGGGTACTCAGGTTTTGGCTGTAACGTGCTTCGGTGATCGCATCATCGGCTTGGTTTACGATGGGTTGTTGGGTATTACTTTGTTGCGAAGGACTGCTCGAGCAGGCCCCAAGTAACAGTGCGAGCAGCAGGTAGCAGACCCGAAAGTTCATGCCCCAGAGCAAGGATTGTTGAGAATTAAGCACCATTAATTAGAGTATAAAAAATACAGTTTTGCTATTAAGGATTACAGCTAATGACAACAGGATACATAACTCACCCAGACTTTCTGAAACATGAGATGGGTAGCCATCACCCAGAGTGCCCTGAAAGGATTCAAGCTATCAATGACCAGATGATTCGTAGTGGGGTAGATCGCTTCTTGCATCACCTCGATGCGCCATTGGCTAGCGAAGACCAGCTAGAACTGGTTCACAGTCCTGATCACGTTGCTTTCGTCAAAGAGAAAGCACCCCAAAGTGGGTATGCCATGCTCGATGGCGATACCATCATGAATCCCCATACATGGCAGGCTTCCTTGCGTGCTGCTGGGGCAGCGATTGCCGGGGTCGATGCTGTCATGAAGGGTGAGGTTGAAAATGTCTTTTGTGCAGTAAGACCCCCAGGGCATCATGCCGAACCTACCCGTTCAATGGGATTTTGCTTATTTGATAACGTGGCTATTGCCGCTCGTTATGCCATGGAAGCCTACGGTCTTGAACGCGTGGCCATTATTGATTTTGATGTGCACCATGGCAATGGCACAGAAGCCGCATTTTTCAATGACCCGAGTGTTTTGATGTGTAGCTTTTTCCAGCATCCGTTTTATCCCTATAGCGGTCTTGATCGTGCTGACAATATGGTGAACGTACCTTTGCCGGCAGCGACTCGTGGCGACGTGGTGCGCTCGATTGTGGAAGAGCAATGGCTACCAGTGCTCCGCAACTTTGAGCCCCAACTCATCATCATTTCAGCTGGATTTGATGCGCATCGCGAAGATGATCTTGGTCAAATGGGTTTGGTTGAGGATGACTATGTTTGGATCACCAAGCGCTTGAAGGAGATTGCGCATGAATATGCTAACAATCGCATTGTCAGTTGCTTAGAGGGTGGTTATAACTTATCTGCATTAGGTCGAAGTGTTGTTGCTCATGTTAAAGCCTTGGCTGATATTTAAAGCGTTACAAGAAAAACGGTTATTCAAAGATTGAAAGCAAAAGATGGCAAATATTTATGAGCAAGGTTTAGATCGTAATCCTGCAAATTACACCCCTATTACTCCACTCTTGTTTTTAGAAAGATCTGCCGAGATCTATCCGAAGAAGCTTGCCGTTATCCATGGCAAGTTACATCAAACTTGGGCGCAAACCTACGAGCGTTGCCGCCGCTTGGCTAGTGCCTTACAAAAGCATGGCATTGGTCTTGGTGATACTGTTGCTGTCATGTTGCCGAATACGCCACCGATGGTGGAGGCGCACTTCGGTATTCCGATGGCAGGTGCAGTATTAAATGCCTTAAACACCCGCTTAGACCCAGAGTCCATCGCCTTCATGTTGAACCATGGTGAAGCAAAAGTCGTGATTGTCGATCCAGAGTTTTCAGGAGTGATGAAGAAAGCTTTAGAGATTGCCAAGAAAGATAGTGGTCGTGAATTTTTAGTCATTGATGTCGAAGAAAAAGAGTACGACGTTGCAGGTGAGAGGCTAGGCAAGCTTACTTATGAGCAATTACTGGCAGAAGGAGACCCTCAATTTGCGTGGCAAGTGCCTGCTGATGAGTGGCAAGCGATTTGTTTGAACTACACCTCCGGCACTACAGGTAATCCTAAGGGAGTGGTCTATCACCATCGTGGCGCAGCCATTAATGCTGTCTCGAATGTGCTCGATTGGGATATGAACAAGCATCCCACCTATTTGTGGACTTTGCCAATGTTTCATTGCAATGGTTGGTGTTTCCCTTGGACGATTGCTGCTCGTGCTGGTATTAACGTGTGTTTGCGTCGCGTAGATGCGCAACATATCTTTGCTGCTATCAAAGAGCATAGCGTGACCCACTACTGCGCAGCACCGATTGTGCATAACCTCTTGGTCAATGCCCCAGATGAGCTTAAGGCTGGAGTGCCAGCGGGCGTCAAAGGTCTTATTGCTGGGGCTGCGCCACCTGCTTCGATTATTGAAGGTATGGAGAAGTTAGGCTTTGATCTAACCCATGTCTATGGTTTAACAGAAGTGTATGGCCCTGCTGCTGTTTGCGTTAAACAAGATGAATGGAATGATGTGGATATCAGCGAGCGTGCCCGTTTGAATGCCCGTCAAGGTGTGCGCTATCACATGCAACAAGCGATCGATGTACTCAATCCAGAAACGCTAGAGCCTGTTCCCGCTGATGGTGAGACGATGGGTGAGATTATGTTTAAGGGCAACATTGCAATGAAGGGCTACCTGAAGAATGAGAAAGCTACGCAAGAAGCCTTCGAGGGTGGCTGGTTTCACTCAGGTGACTTAGCAGTAAAGAGTGCCGATGGTTATGTCAAGATCAAAGACCGTAGCAAAGACATCATAATTTCTGGGGGTGAGAATATTTCTTCGATTGAGGTGGAAGACGTGCTCTATCGCCATCCAGCCGTGATTGCTGCGGCAGTGGTAGCAAAACCCGATCCAAAGTGGGGTGAGACCCCTTGCGCTTTCTTAGAAATCAAGCCTGGTGTCGAAGTGACCCCGGCTGACATCATCGCTCATTGCAAACAGCACTTAGCAGGCTTTAAGGTTCCCAAGGCGATTGTTTTTGGAGAGCTGCCAAAGACTTCAACTGGAAAAATCCAGAAGTTCGAGCTGCGCAAGCAGGCTGGCTCGGCCACTGCTATTGATGTCTAGTTCAATAGAGAGGGCGGTAAAATAAGGGTTACCCGATTTTTTAGATAAATATCGTTTTTGAAGCGTTTGAGGATTGTGAAAGTCAGATGAAGATCTTAGTTGCAGTGAAACGCGTTGTTGATTACAACGTTAAAGTACGTGTGAAGTCAGATAATTCTGGTGTCGATATTGCGAACGTCAAGATGAGTATGAACCCCTTTGACGAAATCGCAGTAGAAGAAGCAGTCAGACTCAAAGAAGCTGGGGTTGCTACTGAAGTTGTGGTGGTGACTGCAGGCGTAACTCAATGCCAAGAAACTTTGCGTACAGCCTTAGCTATTGGTGCAGATCGCGCTATTTTGGTAGAGGCTGATACTGAGTTGCAACCTTTGGCAGTAGCCAAGATTCTCAAGGCGCTTTCAGAAAAAGAACAAGCACAAATTATTATTCTCGGTAAGCAGGCGATTGATGACGATAGCAACCAGACTGGTCAGATGTTGGCAAGCTTATTAGATATTCCACAAGCAACTTTTGCCTCTAAGGTGGTGATTGCGGATGGCAAAGCTACTGTGACTCGTGAAGTAGATGGTGGCTTAGAAACGATTGCACTGTCATTGCCGGCAGTTATCACGACTGACCTTCGTCTCAATGAACCCCGCTATGTGACCTTGCCTAATATCATGAAGGCAAAGAAGAAGACGATTGATATTGTGAAGCCAGAAGACTTGGGTGTTGATATTGCGCCTCGCCTCAAAACTCTCAAAGTAGAAGAGCCACCTAAGCGCAGCGCTGGTGTGATGGTTGCTGATGTAGCTGCTCTTGTTGAAAAACTCAAAAATGAAGCGAAGGTGATTTAAATGGCTGCTCTTGTTATAGCTGAACACGATAATCAATCATTAAAGGCGGCTACCTTCAATGCAGTTGCAGCTGCTTTGCAGTGCTCTCCCGAAGTAGACGTGCTAGTTGCTGGTAACGGTGCTGATGTCGTAGCCACAGCCGTAGCCCAAATAGCAGGTGTCCGCAAGGTGATCCAGATTGATGCCTTAAATCTAGCGGATCAATTAGCAGAACCTTTAGCTGCCCAGATTTTGTCGCTAGCTGGTAAGTACAGCCACTTATTGGCACCTGCTACTGCTAGCGGTAAGAATGTCATGCCTCGCGTTGCTGCAAAGTTAGATGTTGCGCAGCTTTCTGACATTACTAAGGTCGTGAGCGCTGATACTTTTGAGCGCCCGATCTATGCGGGTAATGCTGTTGCTACCGTTCAGTCAGGTGATGCGGTCAAAGTGATTACTGTGCGTACGACGGGATTTGATCCTGTTACTGCTACTGGTGGGTCTGCTGTGATTGAAAAAGTGGTTGCTACTGATAGCGCAGGTAAATCCGCTTTTGTCGGTCGTGAGTTGACTAAATCAGATCGTCCAGAACTGACTGCAGCCAAGATCATTGTATCTGGCGGCCGTGGTTTAGGCTCTGGCGAAAAGTATCAAGAGTTAGTAGTGCCTTTGGCTGATAAGTTAGGTGCTGCCTTAGGCGCCTCACGTGCTGCCGTAGATGCGGGCTATGTACCCAATGACTATCAAGTGGGTCAAACTGGCAAGATCGTTGCTCCCCAGTTATATGTTGCCGTAGGTATCTCTGGCGCTATTCAGCACTTGGCTGGCATGAAGGATTCTAAAGTGATCGTGGCCATTAACAAAGATCCAGAAGCACCAATTTTTGGTGTTGCTGATTATGGTTTGGTTGCCGATCTCTTTACTGCTGTTCCAGAATTAACGAAAGCACTCTCGTAATTTTGAATAGCCCACCTGATTCGAATCCATAGGAGTTGTCATGCCATATGTAGCCCCCGTGAAAGACATGTTGTTTGTAATGAATGAGCTTGCGGGGCTATCAGATATAGTGGCTTACCCATCCTATACGGAAGCAGGTGCTGATGTTGATCTTGCGCCAGCAATTCTGGAAGAGTCTGCAAAATTTAATCAGGATGTCGTTGCCCCACTCAATTGGCCTGGCGATCAACAGCCAAGCTCATTCAAAGATGGCGTAGTGACTACGACTCCTGGGTTCAAAGAAGCATTTGAACAATTTGCTACTGCTGGTTGGCAGGGCGTTATTCATCCGGCAGAATTTGGTGGTCAAGGCTTGCCAAAACTCATTGCTACTGCCTGCTTTGAAATGGTTCACTCAGCCAGCCTCTCTTTTGCTTTATGTCCGATGCTCACTGATGGTGCTATTGAGGCATTGCTCACAGCAGCAAGCCCAGAACTCCAAGAACAATTTGTCCCGAGCATGATTTCCGGGGAATGGACGGGTTCGATGTGTTTGACCGAGCCCCAAGCAGGTTCTGATTTATCGATGGTGCGTTCTAAGGCTGTACCTGAGGGCGATGGCATCTATAAGATCTTTGGGACCAAGATCTATATCACCTACGGTGAGCATGATATGGCCAAGAACATTATTCATTTAGTTTTGGCTAGGACGCCTGATGCACCAGAGGGTGTTAAAGGGATTTCATTATTCGTAGTGCCGAAGTTCTTGGTTAATGCAGATGGCTCATTAGGTGAGCGCAATGATGTGCATTGTGTATCAATTGAACATAAGCTCGGAATTAAGGCGAGCCCAACCGCAGTACTGCAGTTTGGCGATCATGGTGGCGCCACCGGCTATTTAGTTGGTGAAGAGAATCGCGGTCTGGAATACATGTTTGTGATGATGAACGCTGCGCGTTTTGCAGTGGGGATGCAAGGTGTTGCGGTCGCAGAGCGCGCTTATCAAAAGGCCGTGCAATATGCTAAAGATCGCGTTCAAAGTCGTGATCTCGCTGGCTCTCCCGGCCCTGTAGCGATTATTCATCAGCCTGATGTGAAACGGATGTTGATGACCATGCGCGCTTATGTAGAGGCTTCTCGTGCCTTGGCATACTATGCTGCTGCTGCATACGATGCACAGCATGCTGCACCAGATGAAGCAGTGCGTAAAGCAAATCAAGCAATCTATGAATTCTTGGTACCGATTGTGAAGGGCTTCTCTACTGAGATGTCGATTGAGGTGGCGAGCCTGGGTGTACAAGTCCATGGCGGTATGGGCTTTATTGAAGAGACTGGTGCTGCACAACACTATCGTGATGCTCGTATTCTGACGATTTATGAAGGGACGACAGCCATTCAGGCAAATGACTTGGTCGGTAGAAAAACTGTCCGTGATGGTGGGGCTATTGCAAAAGTACTGTCACAAAAAATTGCCGAAACGGAAAAAGAGTTAGCAGCTAGTTCTAGCGCTGATGCGAAAGCAGTTCTCAAGCAATTGACTGTTGGGCGCGCTGCGTTCGATGAAGCGGTTGCTTATATTTTGGCGCATGCAAAGACGGACACTAAAGCGGTATACGCCGGTAGCTTTGCTTACTTACGTTTATCAGGTTTGGTCTTCGGAGGATGGCAAATGGCACGGGGCTTATTAGCAGCCGAACGTTTGCGCGATAGCGATCCAACTTTCTATAAGACGAAGATTGCAACGGCGCGCTTCTTTGCGGAAAACTTACTACCACAGGCACAGGCCTTGGCCACCTCGATTATTGAAGGTGGTTACTCTACCAATGCACTAGAGCTTGAGCAGTTCTAAAATATTGGCAATTCGTAAATCACGAAAGCTATTTGCTATTACTGGGATAGCTTTCTGGCTTCTTGGAGTTGAGAAATAAAGAATTGCTCAAAGGCTATAGCCAAAAAGGTCATCATGACACCCGCACCTAGTACTAAGGAAAAGATGACAGTAAGAATCACTAGCCAACCCGATTGACTGCGCTCAAGTTCTGCAATGCCAGGATTAAATTGCGCATCCCATTTTTCATCGGGGCGTAAACCAAAGGTGATCGTGGTGAGCCAGCTGGCCTCAATCGCAATAAAACCAAAGGTCAGCAGTACCCAGCCAGGTCCTGAATGAAAATGGGCATCTTTTAGTAGACCCCAGCCAACAAAGCCTCCAAACAATGCGAGTAATTGTGTCCAAGCCCAGAAGGATTTGAGTCCCTGCAAGTAAAAACAATTGAGGCCAGTGCCTGGAAAAAATAATCCGAGTGCACAAAATAGAAGTTTGGATTTTTTCATCAAGATATCAATACTCATTTATTTTATTTATTGGTAACAGGCCGTTGGGTAAAGCTCAGCACTTCACGATCAGTGCCGATCATGAGTAATTGATCGCCATTGCGAACGATGCTGCGATAGTCATTGAGTTCATAAAGGAAATCATTTTCTAATTCCATGCGTTGCGGAGTGCAGGCCATTTTGGTGCTAGCAATTTTGCTCAAGCTAAAGCCTCGTGCATCTTCATTCAGCTCCGCAGTAAAGCGATTGCATCCAGTAGATCCGCTAACCCTTTGCCCATTCGCATCAAAGTTCATTTGAATAGGGTTGCTCGCTTCCCCCTGTGGAATTTGGCGTGCACGAACTTCACCATTGCTATTGGGGGGTAAGTTCCAGCGAGTGAGCTCCCACCGGGTATTGCGCAGTTCGCTGCTCGGAGGACTAATTTTGGCGCCACAAGGCGGAATCACATTTGCGCAAGCGCTCAAAAGCCCTAGTCCTACGCAAGAAAGTGCGATCCAGAGGCGATTTAAAGAGCCTCGATTGTGGGTGGATCGCGTTGTTTTATTGGCCATATCGGTATAAGTAATTGATTTATATGTATTTTTTATATTGATTTGGATTCTATTCTACTGTCTTGGGCACTTAAATAGGTGGAAGAAGTAGGGGTTTTCGTCTAGAATATGAGGTTTTCCGCTTTACCGTACGTTTAGTTGGTGAGCTGGAGCCCAAGATTTTTGTAGAAATTTCATTGGGTTGTAATCAACCTGTTTTCATTTTTAGATTTTAAGGAATAAGTATGGTCGTCATTCGACTGGCACGCGGCGGCTCTAAGAAGCGCCCTTTTTACAGCATTGTTGCTACTGATAAGCGCAACCGTCGCGACTCGAACTTTATCGAGCGCATTGGTTACTTCAATCCACAAGCAGCTGAATCTGAGCAAGCCATGCGCATTGCTCAAGATCGTTTGACTTATTGGACTGGCGTTGGTGCGCAAGTATCTCCAACGGTTGTTCGTTTAATTAAGAACAATCCTGCTGCTTAATATTCTGTTGCTAAATGCTTCATCTTTGAGATGATGCATTTAGTGGCGAAATTGTTGGTGGTTTATTTTGGGAAAATAAGGTGACTTGCAAATGAGCACACCTTCCCTAAATGATTTGATTGAACTTGGCGCCATTTCTGAGGCGCAAGGTTTGCAGGGGCAAGTGAAGGTTAGACCTCACTCATCAGACCCTGTAGCGCTTCTCTCTTCTAAGACAGTTTGGTTGTCCTTGATCCCACGTCGGGATGCTGGCGTTTCTGCATCTGTAGAACAAGCCTCTTTGACGCAATACAAAGTAAAAAGCACCAAGATGCACAGCGGTAATGTCGTGCTTGCATTAGATGGTGTTACTGATCGTGATCAGGCCCTGGCATTAAAAGGTGCGCGCATATTAGTGGCCCGTGATGCATTTCCAAAAGCGGATAATGATTCTTATTACTGGGTCGATCTGATTGGTTGCCAGGCAATCAATTTGCAACATGAGGCGCTAGGTGAAGTGCTCGATGTCACTGAAAATGGTGCTCATGGTGTGATTGCTATTGGTGATCCTGTTTCTAAAGAAATCAAATATCTTGTACCCTTTGTCAAAGAAGTAGTGCAAAACGTCGACTTACCAAATCAAGTGATTACGCTTGATTGGCAATTAGACTGGCAATAAAACTAAACCATATTCAAGAAATAACCCATGCGCTTTGATGTCGTGACCTTATTTCCCGAGATGTTTACTGCACTCACGCAGTGGGGTGTCACTGGTCGTGCTTGTGAGCAATCATTAGCGAGTGTTCATTTATGGAATCCACGAGACTTTTGTTTGGATGCGCGTAAGACAGTAGACGATCGTGCTTATGGTGGCGGTCCAGGCATGGTCATGATGGCCAAGCCCCTCGAAGATGCTATTGCAGGGATTAAGGCGGCTCATCGGGCTGCTGGAACTCAATCGGGCCCTATTTGCTTGTTGGCGCCCCAAGGAGAGCGCTTCTCCCAAAAAATGGCCTCAGATATCTTAAATGACGGCAATCTGAGCTTGGTTTGTGGTCGATATGAGGCCATAGACCAACGTTTTGTGGATCGCAATGTCGATTTACAGATATCCATAGGCGATTTTGTGCTTTCAGGGGGCGAAATCCCTGCTATGGCCATCATGGATGCGGTTATTAGGCTTATTCCTGGGGCTCTCGGAGATGGCGAATCTGCCGCCCAGGATAGCTTTATGAATGGTCTTTTGGACTATCCGCACTACACCAGGCCTGAGATTTATGAAAATTTATCAGTGCCAGACGTGCTTTTAGGCGGACATCACGCTAAAATAGCGGATTGGCGTCGGCAGAAGTCTTTAGAGCTGACGTTCAGGTTAAGGCCGGATTTAATTGAATCGGCTAGAGCCAATGGGTTGCTAACCCGAGAAGATGAACAATTTCTTCGCTCGCTGTGAATACTTTTAGTGGTGCGCAGTTGTGAATGAGTGGTTTGGTTTTTGGTTTAGTGAAATTGTTTTAACTACATCCTCTATTAGGTCCGTTGATTTAGGTCTCGGGATTAAACGCTAATACGATGTTTAAGGATTAAAAATGAATTTAATTGAAAAAATTGAGCAAGAAGAAATTGCTCGCTTAAGTGCTAACAAAACTTTGCCAAGCTTTGCGCCTGGCGATACAGTGGTTGTTAGCGTAAACGTGGTTGAAGGTACACGTAAGCGTACCCAAGCCTTTGAAGGCGTTGTGATTGCTAAACGTAATCGCGGACTAAATTCTAGCTTTATCGTGCGCAAGATTTCATCTGGTGAAGGCGTTGAGCGTACTTTCCAAACATACTCACCATTGATCGCTAGCGTTGAAGTAAAGCGTCGTGGTGATGTCCGTCGTGCAAAGTTGTACTACTTGCGTGATCGTTCTGGTAAGTCTGCACGTATTAAAGAAAAGCTTCAGGCTCGCACTAAGGCAGTGGCTGCTCCAGCTGCTGAATAATTGCTGCTTTAATGCAAATAGAAAGGCGGCCTAGGTCGCCTTTTTTATTGCCTTAAAATATGACTATGCCCAAGACCTCTCAGCCTGAAGAAGACCTAATCAATGTCGCTGCGCCTCCAGGATTTAATGCGGAAGCCATTCCGATTCATGAGGTTTGCGTCAATGACAAAAAAGTAGCACCTGAATTTCTCGAGCCAGAGGGCTTAAAGACCCGTCTTCAATATCCACCGGAGTGGCAACCAGAGATTACCGATGAGAATCGTCATGTGATTGCTACCGATATCATCGCTAAGCGCCAAGCTGCTGGCAAGATAACGCGAGCAGCGGTATTGATCCCTTTGTTGTTAAAAGAGAATGGCCTCTCAGTATTGCTGACGCAAAGAACGAATCATTTGCGTGATCATGCAGGGCAGATTAGCTTTCCGGGTGGACGGATGGATCCAGAAGATCTTAGTCCCGATGACACTGCATTGAGGGAGAGTCAGGAAGAGATTGGCCTTGATCCTAAACGGGTGGAAATTATTGGCTATCTTCCGCAGTATTTGACTGTTTCTGGTTATAGCGTCACACCAGTAGTGGGGTTGGTGCAAGCTCAGGAAGAATATGTTTTAGATGAGTTTGAGGTGGCAGATGTTTTTGAAGTGCCGCTACATTTTTTACTAGATCCAGCGAACCATCAGATCAGGCTGTGGCAAAGCGAGCAGGGTGGTCGTCGTTTTTATTCGATTCCTTATGAGAATCGCTTTATTTGGGGCGCTACTGCGGGAATGTTGCGGAACCTATATCATTTATTAAAAGTATGACTTTCTTTTCTATTCTCTTCGCCCTCATTGCTGAGCAATATCGCCCAGTAACCTCTAGCCATTGGATTGCGCGTATGAGCGCTCGTTGGTTAGATTGGGTCGCTGGTGAATTCGGTGGCAAGTCTGAAGAAGGTGCAAGTCCAATTGGCGCACGCATGGCTTGCTTGGTTGCTTTTGTGCTACCTACCTTTTTGGTATTTATGGTGTATGTCACCTGCATGTTGACTTATCCCATTCTTGGTTTCTTATGGAACGTCGTCATTGCGTATTTATTTTTCGGCTTCCGTCAATTCAGCCACTCATTTACTTTGGTGCATGAAGCAATTGAAGCGCATGATCTACCAGCTGCGCGGGCAGCACTGGGTGAATGGTATGGCCCAGAGTTAGATACTGCCAATCTTTCTGAGACGGAAGTGATTTCATTAGCGCTAGAGCGAGCCATTATTGGTTCACATCACCATGTGTTTGGTGTGCTGTTTTGGTTCATGATGCCAATGGGTCCCGCAGGTGTGGTGCTGTATCGTTTGGCTGATATTGCTGCTCAGCGTTGGTCTGAGCGTGACTTCAACTTAAGTGAAGCAGCGCGTCATTTCTTTTATGTATTGGATTGGGTTCCAGCGCGTATCACGGCAATGGGCTTTGCGATTGTTGGAAACTTTGAGGGTGCAGTATATGGTTGGCGCTATCTCACCCAAAAATGGTCTGATTCATTATCGGCTGTGATCTTGGCTGCAGGTAGTGGTGCCTTAGGCGTGCGACTCGGTGAGCCCTTGAGCGAGCCTGAAAGTGATGAGGCACTGCGTATGGCTGAGGCCGGTGAACCTTTAATCTATGAAGTGGGTCTTGAGCCTACTGAGCGCACGATGCGTTCCGCGGTTGGCTTAGTATGGCGCTTGGTTATCGTTTGGATGGCTTTGTTGCTAATGCTGACCATCGCTCTTTGGCTTGGCTAATTCCCTGAATTTGCGTATCTGCTGTTTTCGAATCTGAACGCAACTGTCTAAATAGCGCCAATCTTTCTGGCGCTATTTCATTTCTGTCTACCGCATCACGTACCGCGCAATCAGGTTCAGATTGATGAGCACAGTTATGAAAGCGACATTTACCGAGCAAGTCTTTAAATTCCCTAAAGGCATGCTGTAACTCGCTCACAGACATATGTGCTAAACCAAACTCCTGAAAACCTGGTGAATCAATTAATGCACCCAATTTGCTGACCCCATCTTTCCCCCAAGATTCCGGTAATTCAAAATAACGACAGGCGGTGGTGGTGTGTTTACCGGTATCTAAACGCACAGAGTATTCCTGGGTGAGTGCAGCAGCATTGGGTACCCAAGCATTGAGCAGGCTAGATTTACCCATGCCGGATTGACCAACAAAGACGGATACCTTACCGGCTAAGGCAGGACGAAGTGCATCAATCGAAGCGGGGTCAAATTTAGCGGAGACCTCACTGACGGGATAGCCCATGCGCGCATAGGGTTCAATGATTTTGCGCGCTTGCACTAAGTTATCTTGGAGATCACATTTATTGAGTAGGATATGCAAGCCAATTTGATTGGCCTCAGCCGCCACGACCGCTCTGCCCAGGAGGTCGGGAGAGAAGGCGGGTTGGGTTGCTAGTACCACCAGAATTTGATCGACGTTAGAAGCAATGATTTTGCTTTTAAAAGCGTCAGAGCGGTAGAGAATATTTTCACGAGGCTCAATTTCAATAATGCGCGCTTGATCTGCAGATGTCATCTCCAGCAACATACGATCACCCACAGCACCAATATGCTGCTTAGCGGGAGTGCTCACTTGAATTAAAGGACCGCTTGGGGATTCTTTCCCTGCGGTATCTGCTACTAGGCGCTGCGCTAAATAATGTCTTCCGTAGGAAGCAGTCAGTAGCGCGTGAAATTGTTCCATGCCGATAATTGCAATCAGCTAAAGCGCTGTAGGTTTGCGATACGCAGCGGCGCAGGTGGATGCGAGCTATAAAAGGCGGTATAGATTGGATCTGGTGTCAGTGTTGCAGCGTTATCTTGATATAACTTTACGAGGGCAGAAATCAAATCTTTTGCTGAAGATTTTTCTGCGGCAAAGCCATCGGCCTCATATTCATGTTTACGCGAAGCAAGACTTCCTAGTGGCGTGAAGAAGAAGCTAAATACGGGCGAGACCAACATAAATAGTGCTAAAGCCAGACCGCCGTTATAGCCATTCAGATTAGGCATTACACCCAGGTCGGTATAGAACCAAACCTGCGTGCTGATCCAGCCAAGCAATGCAAACATAGCAAAGCTTAAGGCAAAGGAAACGATGAGACGCTTACGAATATGTTTGCACTTGAAGTGACCCAACTCATGGGCGAGCACTGCTTCTACTTCACCAGGATTGAGTTTTTCAATGAGGGTGTCAAAGAACACAATGCGCTTGGCTTTACCCATGCCAGCAAAGAATGCATTGCCATGGGCGCTACGCTTACTACCATCCATAACAAACAAGCCTTGACTAGCAAAATCGCAACGGCTTAGTAAGGCCTCAATTTGGGTTTTGAGTGGACCTTCTTCTAATGCTTGAAACTTATTAAATAAGGGTGCAATGAAGGTTGGGAAGATCCACTGCATCAACAGACTAAATGTCGAAAGCACGGCCCACGCCCAGAGCCACCAAAGATCGCCAGCCTTGAGCATAAGTGTGAGGATGACCCATAGCAAGGGAATGCCAATGGCGCCACCTACCGACAAACCTTTGATCATGTCGCTAAAGAACAATTTTTTATTCATGCGATTAAAGCCGAAGCGCTCTTCAAGATAAAACTGTTTGTACCAAGAGAAAGGTAGATCCAGTATTCCGGAGATGATGACAATCGATACTAGCAGTGCAATTTGTTGTGCAATACCTTCACCAAGTAATTGTAGAAGAACAAGATTGAGGATTTCTAATCCGCCCAACAATGTGAAGGCAATTAAAATGACGGCGCTCACCCCGTTTTCTAAAATCGCTAAGCGCAATTTTGCGATCGTGTAGTCAGCAGCTTTTTGGTGTTCGGCTAGAGTGACTTTTTCAGCAAACTCTGTCGGGACCACATCTCGATTCTGGGCAACATAGCGAATTTGACGTTGGGAGAGCCAGTGGCGCAGGCCAAAACTGGCAATAAAAGCGATTAGGAAAATAATTGTGAATGTCATGAGATCATTATAGATATGAGCGAACAAACGAATACTGCAGCAGCAAAGACGGCACCAGCTAGCGAGCACCTAATCTGGGTGGATATGGAGATGTCTGGATTAGATCCAGAAACTGAGCGTATCCTAGAAATCGCCATTATTGTGACCGATGCCCACCTCAATACCATTGCTACGGCACCTGTTTGGGTGGTGCATCAGGATGATGCACTTTTAGATGCCATGGATGCTTGGAATAAAGGTACCCATGGGCGCTCGGGGCTGATTGATAAGGTTAAGGCATCGACACTGGATGAGGCGACAGTAGAGGCAGAATGCATTGCCTTTTTAAAGCAGTACATCAAAGCGGGTATTGCTCCGATGTGCGGAAATACTATTGGTCAAGATCGTCGCTTTATGGCGAAGTACATGCCCAAGTTAGAAGCCTACTTTCATTATCGAAATGTCGACGTCTCCACTCTGAAAGAGTTATGTAAACGTTGGCATCCAGAGTTGGTGAAAGGCTTCACCAAGCAACAGGCTCATACTGCCTTAGCGGATATTGAAGAATCGATTGAAGAGCTGAAGTATTACCGCGATAAATTTATCGTACCGCTGCCCTAAGAAATTTATTTTTTAATAGCGCTCTTGGGTCTAAAGGCTTTAATGACTTCTTCATTGGTCTCGATATACGGTCCACTAATCAGATCGATACAGTAAGGCACCGCAGCAAAGATTCCGGGCACGATTGATTTGCCGTTCTCATCTTTGAGGCCCTCTAGGGTTTCAGCAATCGCCTTAGGTTGCCCTGGTAAGTTAATCACGAGAGCCGCATGTCCTTCGATTTCACGCAGGACCGCTGTCTGTCTAGACAAAATAGCCGTTGGTACAAACTTGAGGCTTATTTGACGCATTTGCTCACCAAATCCAGGCATTTCTCGGGTTCCCGCCTCTAGGGTTGCCTCTGGGGTGACATCGCGACGCGAAGGGCCGGTGCCACCCGTGGTGAGGACTAGGTCACAACCCATCTCATCAACCAACTCCACAATGGTTTCAGTAATGATCTCAGACTCATCGGCAATCAGACGTTCATGAAAAACACAGGGATTACTCATGGCTTTCATCAGCCAGGTTTGCAGGGTTGGAATGCCTTCATCAAGGTAAACACCCTTACTGGCTCTATCTGAGATCGAGATTAGACCAATTTTGACTTCGTTTGGGGTATTGCGCTTCGAGGTTTCAGTATGCTTCATATTTCTATTCTAGCTATTATTAGGGCATGTTTACATATTCATCTAGCCAGTTTCAAGAAATTATCAATTTCATGCTCAAAGAGGCCAAAAGAAGGGGCGCCTCGGATGCAGTGGCCGAAGTATCGGAGGGTCAAGGCCTCTCGGTAACCGTTCGTAAGGGCGAAGTCGAAACCATTGAACAAAGCTTGGACAAGCAAGTAGGGGTGACGGTATTTTTGGGGCACCATCGCGGCAATGCCAGTACGAGTGACTTTTCAAAAGAGTCTTTGAAGGCGACCGTTGATGCTGCTTATCACATTGCCCAACACACTGCGGAAGACAATTGTGCTGGCCCAGCAGAAACAGAGTTGCTCGAAAAAAATCCATTAGATCTTGATTTATTTCATCCCTGGGATCTTGATGCAGGACGCGCTGTAGAAATTGCACGGATTGCGGAGGGCGCGGCATTTTCAGTGAGCAAGCAAATTCAAAATAGTGATGGCGCCTCAGTATCTGCACATCACGCACATTTCATGATGGGTACCTCACTTGGATTTATGGGGGGTTATCCATTTTCACGCCACTATATTTCATGTGCACCGATTGCAAGTGAGGGCGGAAAAAAATCTCCTATGCAAAGAGACGATTGGTATTCGAGTTCGCGTATACCAACAGAGTTAGCTGATCCTGCAGCTATCGGTCAGTATGCTGCCCAGCGCGCCTTATCGCGTTTAAAGGCAAGGTCACTGACTACGCGGCGCTGCCCGGTCATCTTTGAAGCTCCTTTGGCTGCAGGTTTGTTAGGCAGCTTGGTGCAGGCAGTATCTGGAGGTGCTCTATATCGTCGCTCTAGTTTTTTGCTCGATAGTTTGGGTAAGCAGGTATTGCCTAAGCACGTCAGTCTGTTTGAGAATCCCCATCTCAAAGCCATGTCCGGTAGCGCACCATTCGATGAAGAGGGCGTAAAGACCAACGCGCGTACTGTAGTTGATAAAGGTGTTTTGCAGGGTTATTTTCTGTCGACCTATTCAGGGCGTAAATTGGGAATGAAAACTACTGGTAATGCAGGCGGCTCACACCACTTGACTCTGCAAAGCAAGAAAACACCTAAAGGCGGTCTACCTGCTTTATTAAAAGAAATGGGTACTGGTTTATTGGTAACTGAGTTGATGGGGCAGGGCGTGAATTATGTAACGGGAGATTACTCACGTGGCGCATTTGGTTATTGGGTTGAGAATGGTGAGATTCAATATCCAGTGGAAGAGGTAACGATTGCAGGTAATTTACGCGATATGCTCTTAGATATTGAGTTGATAGGAAGCGATTCCTTAATTCGGGGTACCAAAGAAACTGGCTCGATTCTGCTCGGTTCTATGACAGTTGGCGGAAAATAAACCTCGCTATAGAATTCAATGACAGAATCTGTATACATATCTATTAATACTAGAGGGAGATAGTGATGCAAAGACGTTCATTTCTGAAGAAGGCAACTGTCGGTGCTGGAGTAGCTGCCCTGAGTGCATCAGCGCTTGCGCAAAACTTACCTACGCTCAACTGGCGCTTGGTTTCTAGCTTTCCTAAATCCTTAGATACGCTTTTTGGCACCCCTGAAGTTTTTGCAAATTCATTGCGTAAAGCCACTGATGGTAAGTTCAACGTCAAAGTATTTGCTGCGGGTGAAGTGGTTCCGGCATTGCAGGTATTGGATGCTGTTCAAAATGGTACGGTTGAGTGTGGACATACCGCTAGCTATTACTACTTAGGAAAAAATAGCGCTTTCATCTTTGATACTGCAGCACCATTTGGTATGACTGCGCGTCAGCAATCTGCATGGATGCTTCATGGTAATGGTATGAAGTTAATGCGTGAGCTTTATGCAAGTTACAACATCGTCAACTTTCTTGGCGGTCAAACTGGAACCCAAATGGGTGGCTGGTTCCGCAAAGAAATTAAATCACCAGAAGATTTAAAGGGTTTGAAATTCCGTATTGCTGGCTTTGCTGGCCAAGTACTCGCCAAATTAGGCGTAGTGCCACAACAATTGCCTGCTGGTGAAATTTACTCTGCATTAGAAAAAGGTACGATCGATGCGGCCGAATTTGTTGGTCCCTACGATGATGAAAAGTTGGGCTTAGCAAAAGTTGCCAAAAACTACTATTACCCTGCATTTTGGGAGGGCGCTGCTGGACTCTCCTTCTTAGTCAATAAGAAACAATGGGATGCACTGCCACCTTCTTATCAAGCCGCATGGGAAGCGGCTTGTTATGAAGCTCATACTGATATGTGCGCAAAATACGATGCACTCAATCCACCTGCTTTGCAGCGTCTCATTCAAAATGGCGCTGTTTTACGCAAGTTCAACACTTCCATCATGGATGCTTGCTTTAAAGCCAGTCAGGAAACTTATGCAGAAGAGTCTACTAAGAATCCTCAGTTTAAAAAGATCTTTGATGACTATCGCGTTTTTAGAAACATGGAAGCCCAGTGGTTTGGGGTTGCAGAGCAGGCTTTTGCTCAATATAGCTTCAATAAAAAGCTGTAAGTATTCACCGCGCTCTCCGATCAAGGGCTCAGCAGAGCCCTTTTTCTTTTTAAATCTCTATACGCACTACACTAAGGTGATGATTAAGAGCTATTTGCAAATATGATCAGTCTCTCTGCCATTTGGGTGCGTATTAAACAGCATCCTTTATCTAGAGTGGGACCTGGCTTAGTTACAGGTGTCGCAGATGATGATCCAAGTGGAATCGTGACTTACTCTCAGGCCGGTGCGCAATTTGGTTTCAATATGTTGTGGACAATGCCTTTTGCTTATCCATTGATGTCTACTATTCAGGTATTGTGCGCGCGTATTGGTAGGGTAACAGGCAGAGGCCTCTCTGCCAATATGAAGTTAGCTTTTCCTCCGCTGGTGTTGATCCTATTAGTCAGCATTTTATTGATTGCGAACGTTCTTAATATTGCTGCAGATATTGCAGCAATGGGCGAGGTTGCACAACTGATTACAGGAATTAATTGGCATATCATGACGGGCTTTTTTGTTCTGCTTACCCTGGCATTGCAAATATTGATTCCTTATCGGCATTACGTATTTTTTTTAAAGTGGTTATCACTCTCATTGCTGGCCTATGGCGCTGTTTTATTCACCGTTCATGTTCCTTGGACAGAGGTCGTTTGGAGTACTTTCTTTCCCCAGGTTACTTTGAATGCAGATTCAGCAGCAGTAGTAGTGGGTGTCTTTGGTACAACGATCAGCCCTTATTTATTTTTTTGGCAAGCTTCTCAAGAAGTGGAAGATATGAATTTGCGTCATGAGTTCAGTTTGTTGAAAGATGTTGGCGAAGCGGGAGAGCGGGAAATTCACTCTGAGTTACGTAGAATTTCTTGGGATACCTGGAGTGGTATGTTGTATTCCAATATAGCGGCCTATTGCATTATTTTGGCTACCGCAGTAACTTTGCATGCTTCTGGAATTCGCGATATCAATACTGCTGCAGAGGCTGCATCTGCCTTAAGACCGCTAGCAGGAGAATTTGCTTTTCTCTTGTTCGCCCTAGGTATTCTGGGTGTAGGCTTAATGGGCGTTCCAGTCTTAGCAGGTTCGGCAGCATATGCCTTATCCGAAGTCTTTGGTTGGCGCTCTAGTCTTGAAGATAGTGCACGGCAGGCTGGCAAGTTTTATTTAATTATCACTTTCAGTGTCCTTGGCGCCTTGGCAATTCAGTATTCTCCCATTAGCCCAATGAAAGCGCTGTTCTGGAGTGCGGTGCTCAATGGTGTAGTTGCAGTTCCCTTAATGGTGGCGATCATGATTCTCTCAAGTAGGTCATCTGTGATGGGCTCGCATGTAGCTTCATTGCCTCTGAAAATACTGGGTTGGCTTGCAACACTGTTTATGGCAATAGCTGCGGTCTATATGTTTGTAGCTTAAGGTAATGTCATCTTGGTAAGATGGATAGATGTCTGATTCATTATTAGCCCCATTAACCCAAGCTTTTCATGCGCATACATTGACGTTTTTTATTGTCGCCATTGTTAGTGTATTGCTGGTGGGTATCTCTAAGAGCGGTTTTGGTGCTGGCTTAGGAACCCTCTCGTTACCTTTGTTGGCGAGTCAGGTGAGTGTTGCTGAAGCGTTAGCTATTTTGTTGCCTCTGCTGATTGCAATTGATTTGGTCGGGTTAAGACGTTTTCTGCGTAATGCTAATTGGAAAATTTTGACCCTCGTATTGCCACCTGCTATCTGTGGGATTCTGGTTGGCATGGTCTTTTTCACAGTGATTGAACCTAAAGTGTTAACACTGTGTATTGGTATTTTTATTTTGCTTTATTTGCTCCAAGATTTAGTCATGAGTTATTTAGATGCAAAAGAAGCGAAGTTATCGCCTTGGGTCGGGATGGTAATGGGCTTACTTTCAGGGGTGACTTCCTTTGTTGCCCATAACGGAGGGCCTCCCATTACCGCTTATATGTTGAGAGAGAAACTGTCGCCAATAGTCTATACATCTACTTTGGGAATTTTTTTCGCTTGCATGAATTTTGCGAAGTTAGGCCCATATGCCTATTTGGATTTAATCAAATTAGATTATTTGACTACTTCGGTTTTAATTTTTCCCTGCGTACCTGTTGGTGTGTATTTTGGCTTTTACCTGGCAAAACATATTCCTGTTCGGTGGTACTACCGTATCGTGCGATTTTTCTTGCTAGTGGCTGGAGTTAAATTATTGATTGATGGGCTCATCTAGCTCTTAGTTTTAATTAAGATGCTTTGTAAGAATCGCGAAATATCCATGAGTTCTTCGTGATTGACTGAGTGCTCCATTGGATATTCATGCCAGCTGACTTGATGACCCATTTTTTCTAACATGGCATAGGATGCTTCGGCTCTTTCAGGAATCACTACTGCGTCATATAAACCATGCGCCATAAAGATGGGTGTCTTTTGGTTAGCTGCTTGTTTTTCAGTATGGAGCGATATCGCTAAAGGCAAATATCCAGAAAGAGCGATGATGCCTGCTAAACGATGCGGAAAGCGCAGACCAATATGCAGAGCCATTGCGCAGCCTTGTGAGAAACCCGCTAGAACAATATTCTCGTAAGCAATGCCGCGACTCGCCTCACGCTCAATCAGCTCACTAATCGCTGCAGCTGAGCGATGGATGCCTGCGGCATCTTCTTGGTCCATGAGGTCTCTGCCAATGATGTCGTACCAGGCTGGCATGACATAGCCACCGTTAACGGTGACCGGCATGCTGGGCGCACTTGGAAAAATAAACCGAATTCCAGGACATCCCTCGAGGTGTAACTCTGGAATGATGGGTACAAAATCATTGCCATCAGCGCCTAGGCCATGGAGCCAAATAACAGCAGCGCTTGGATTGGGGGAGGTTTCGAGTTCGACGCAGGGCAACATCAGATTCAAGACTTTATTAAATGGAATATCCCATTATCAACTCATCTGCCCTTTTTGGCGATATTTGACCCTCAGTTGAAATAGATGGGGTGTAAGATATTTATTGAAGTAGTAAGACCTAAAAGTCAAAGGAGTTGATGGTGAAGCCGTTCTATATTGATTATCCACAGGAAAAAATAGAAGAGCACCAACATGCCTATCGATGTGCATATTGCAAAATTCCAACCACGGTCATTTTTGGTTTATTAGAAAATCATGCCGAGGATTGCACATACCGTACACAGCAGAGTAAATGGGTTCAATTGGAAGCTAAGCTCAAGCCCCATACCGAACATTTTGATGAGCCCCACGCTGACGAGGTCGATTAAATGAAAACGTATCCCATCGCAATTGAATTAACTGTCTGGTTTGATTTGGGTCTCAATCAATATGAGGTCACTATTGATGGCGTCTCTAAGATTTCGGTGAAGAGGACAGATGATGTGCTGCACACTAGAGAGCTTTCGACAGCAGAGACACAACTGCTTCTAAAGGCCATTGAGGCACTGAAGGTTCCAGTGACTGAGGAGATGGAAGCCAATCCAAGTAATAAGGCCTCTTCCAGTTATGAGTTGATTGTTGAGTCTGCACATTTCTCCTTGGAATTTAATTGGGAGAATGTAGATGTAGAGGCTAGTGACTCTAATGCATTTGAATCGGTTGTGAAGTTGGCGAGTCTAGTGCAGAGCTTAGATCTCGATCACTAAACGCCTTAAGCTTCCATGACCACAAAGTCGCCCTGTGATACTTTTTCTCTGAACTGAGAAAAGGAAAATAGCGCCTTAATAGATTTGGTGTTGACGACCTCAATCTTGCCATCTGGAGTCAGGTTGGCGAGATACTCCCCCTCCGGAAATAAGGCTTCCGGAACGGTCTCCGTATTATGAATTTGGGCATTGAGCACCAAGCTTTTTGTAATTTTGATACGCATGCCTCATCATAGGTTCCAAAATTTAGTAGTAATTACCGCCCTGCACAATTTAGAAAATCAGATGCACCATTTGGGTGTTTTGGGAATAGCGCTCAGAGTGCCTCGAAAGCTGATTTTTAGGGGAATCCTATATAGGTATTGGGTATTTCACGCACCTTGATAGTGCATTATTGTTGGATGGGAAAGACAATTTCTTATTGCATCAAAATATCATGGCTCAATAGTATTTAAAGATAAAAAGAGGGAATATGAATTCTGTAGCAGACGCTATTCAGTCAAGAATGTCAGTGCGCGCATTTACAAAAGAACCGGTTTCAAAAGAGCAGATTTTGAAGATTCTAAATCTCTCAGCTAGAGCCCCCTCAGGAACCAATACTCAGCCTTGGAAAACTTACGTACTCGAGGGTGCAAAACTCGAAGGCCTCTGCAAACAAGTATGTGATGCTTATGACAGCATTGCAGCTAATCCCGAATTAGAAAAAGAATACCAACCAGGTTATGACTATTACCCCAGCAAATGGTTTAGCCCTTACATTGATCGACGTCGTGAGAACGGCTGGAGCTTATATGGATTGCTTGGTATCACTAAAGGCGATAAAAACAAGATGCATGCACAGCATCGCAAAAACTTTCAATTTTTCGGTGCACCTGTGGGAATCTTTTTTACCATCGACAAAGAACTGGGTAGGGGCTCCATGCTGGATTATGGGATGTTCCTCCAGAATTTCATGGTTGCAGCAAAGGGGGAGGGTTTAGATACCTGCCCACAGGCTGCCTGGAATGCTTATACCAAAATCATCTTGCCCTTGATTGGGGCTCAAGATCATGAGATGTTGGTATGTGGCATGGCGCTCGGATATGCGGATAAACAAGAGATTATTAACACCTTCCGGACACCCCGAGTAGCTGCAGAAGAATTTACAACTTGGCTTGCTTAACTCAGTTTTAGATTGAGTAGGCGCGCTGCATTCCCACCCAAAATTCCAACACGATCAGCGTTACTCAATCCTTTAGTCTGCATGACTCGTTCTACCGGAAATTCCTCCCACGGGATAGGATGATCGGTTCCAATGACCACTTGACTGGCGCCTACCTGCGAGACTAAATATCCTAGGGCTTCCGGCGTGAAAACAAGAGAATCAAAATAAAGCTGCTTTAAGTATTCAGAAGGTTTTTTCTTGAGCACAATGTTGGGATCACAATTTTGTGGAGAGACAAAGCAACTGTGATCCATGCGGGGTGCGTAGGATCCCAAGAAGCCCCCACCATGAGCTGCTAGTACCTTGAGTTGTGGGTATTTATCTAACACCCCTTCATAGATGAGATGCTGGAGTGCAATGGTTGTATCGAGTGGATTGCCAATGACATTGGACATCCAGCCATTTCCTTTGAAGCGTTGCGCAAGTTGAGGGGTGCTCTGAGGATGAATGAAGAGTGTGACATTGAGTTCCTGAGCCTTTGCTAATACTGGGTGAAATTTAGGATCTGAAAAATCTTGTCCGATAACACTCCCACCAATGGCAGCACCACGCAGACCTTGATGCTTTACGGCGTATTCTAGTTGCTCCACAGCAAGTTCTGGAAATTGCATACTGAGTGAAGCAAAGGCTGCAAACTTATCTGGTCTTAGCGCACATAGCTCGGCTAAATGCAAGTTATTCAGGCGGCAGATTTCTGCAGCGGTTTCCTTATCTTTACGATACCAATAGGGGTTGATGCTGAGAACTTGCATGTCAATGCCCTGAGCTTCCATTGCCTTAATGCGCTCATTAATTTTGATGAAATGTTCTGGTACACCTTTAGTTGGAGGTGGAACTGACTTAGCCTCATCTCCCATTAAGTCAATCGCATCTTGAAACATGCAATGGGCATGCACATCAATTGTTTTGATACGTTTGCCGTTAATCAAAACAGGGGTTACCCGTTTTGTTTGATTCTCTGCAGCATGTGCGAGACCGCAGCCGCAAAAAAATAATCCACCCAGTGCTTTGCCAGAGGTTTTTAAAAATGATCTACGATTATTCATGGGTAATATTCCAATGAGTATTGCTAGCGAACTAGATTCATGCCGCCATTTTTAATGGGTTCGGCTGCGTTTGGTGAGCTTAGATATTCAATCAATTTTTTTGCAGCCTCAGAATTGGATGAGTTCATCACTCTTGCTGCAGCAAAGGTTTGAATGAGTTGAATGCTATTGGGTAGGGGGCCAACATAATCAATGCCCGAAATATTCACGAGTTCGCTGCTGGGCTGGACGGCAATATTGGCTTCGCGCGCAGCTAAGGCGGCGGTGGCCTGAGAACCTCGCTCGGTAATCTGTACTGAGATTTGCTCACTAATGCCAAGCTTAGGAAAGAGTTGCTTGCTTAAGTAAATACCGCTGGTACTTCCGGGAACAACAATTTTTTTAGCCTTGACTAAGGCATCTGCAAACGCTTTCGTGCTAGAGATGTCAGGCTTAGCATTGCCTGTAGGAACAGCCAAGCCCAGCGGGGCTTGTGCTAAATCAACATCTGAATTTGGCACGATTTTATTTTCTGTAATGAGTTCGGCTAAACCCTCGCGTGACAATATGACCACATCTGCAGTAACACCAGTAGCTAGTTGTGCTTTGATGGTCTTTGGGCCGGAGCCTTGTGAGGCGCCTGATTTAGTGATGACTGTAATGCCAGTCATCTTTTCAAAAGAGGGCAGCATTTGGCTGTAAGGACCTTGAAAGCCTCCCGAAATTAAAACCTCAAGCTGGGCCATTGCGGGAGTGCTCAGTAGGAAAGAAAGTGCGCATACCAAGAGAAGTTTCAAGTAAGGTCTCAAGCGAGGTCTCAAATTTATTGAGTTCTCATAAATTTTTGGGCACGTTTTCCAGTATCTACCTCAGTGGTATAGACGCTACCCTCGGAGTCAACGGCAATGTTATGCACCCAATGAAATTCACCGGCATTTCTACCGCTTCTTCCAAATGAACTGAGCTTGCGGCCAGTATCGCGCTCAATCACTGTGATTTCATTGTTGGTGCCATCAGCAATTAAGATGTACTTTTGATTGCTATCTGCAGGGATGAGGTCCCATACAGAGCCAGATCCTTTAGTGTCAGTCTCAAACGCCATTTCTCGAATGAATTTTCCACTTTTCTCAAAGACTTGAATGCGATTGTTTGCTCTATCGCAAACAAATAGGGTGTTGTCCTTCATGAGGCGAACGCAATGAACTGGATTAGCAAATTGCGTTGATGTCGGATTAAAGTTTGGGATCTTTTCATCACTGGGCATGTTGCCATAAGCACCCCAGTGACGCTTATAGTTGCCAGTATTGGAATCAAACACAATCACTCGTTTGTTTAAGTAGCCATCAGCAATATAGACTTCATTTGCAATCGGATCTACATTCATGTGTGCAGGACGACCAAGCTGAGTTGTGTCGTTACTACCAAGACTTGCACCAGGCGACCCAATCTGCAGAAGAAATTTTCCTTGTTGGGTGAATTTTAAAATCATATGGTCAGCTTGATCATTGCCACCAACCCAAACATTCCCATTTGGGTCGATATAAATTCCATGTTCATTTTTTGGCCAGTTGTAGCCATTGCCAGGACCACCCCAGGCTTGCAATAAATTACCTTTTTTATCAAACTCAAGAACGGGTGGAGCTGGGATGCAACATTTTGATCTTTTAGGAGTGAGCGTCGCACCTTTTTCATCATCCGTAATGGTTAATGGGCGATGAATAATCCATACATGATCATTTTTATCAGTAGCTACGCCAGCTACTTGACCCAATATCCAATTATTGGGTAATGCTTTTGGCCAGGATGCATCCACCTTATATTCTGGGGCCTTCGCAGATGATTGGCTCTGCGAGAATGTGCTGCAACTTACAGCTACTAACGCGATGACAAGTCCGCAACGAATCATTTTTTTCATAGTAGTCTCCTTAACGGCTTGCTGGTTTTGAGAGGTAATTAAGTGACTGAGCTTCGCTTTTTAGCGGTGTTACTTTATCTGGATCGAATCGGATCATCAGGTAATTGATATGGTCTGGAATTTCTGTAAACCAATGCCCTGTTCCTGCGGGTATCACCACCACATCTCCCGGCTGGAGGTTGCGTGAGATGCCATTCAGAATTTCGCTGCCATTATTTCCTGGGCCGTTAAATTCAACCACCGTTTTTTGGGTGGCTGGTCTACGTTGACGATTGGTGATGTCTGGTCCAAGAACTAATGTTCCGGAGCCGGAGATGATGTGATAGACCTCGCTAATCTGATCATGCTCTGCTACTGAGTCTGGATTTGGGGCATCAAGCTTGCCGCGATAAACCATGCCAATTCCCACCCTTGCTTTACCAATATCAATATCACGCACCTGTTGATCAATGTGACGTTCTTGGATGGCTTTTTTGGTATAGGCATTCAGCTCATCCACGGGAATAAAGGTGCCCGGACACATGTAGCAAGTTGGCTGAGGATCTGTAGGGTTCACTTTTGGCTCTGCTGCCAGTGAGGTGCAAGTAAAAAATGCGGTAGCAACGTATAGGAATTTCATTTTGTCTCCATATTTTTAGCTTTTATTGCCATGAAGAGCTTACTCTTGATCGCTTGAGATAAAGCCTGTTCTATGGGTTATTCCCTAGACCCAAAGCCAATAATTCCCCTCAAAAAACGCCTTTTTAATGTAAAAAGGGGCGGGTACTTTCATTTCGGAATCTTTGGCTGTACATTAAAGTTATGAGAATTTTCAGCAAGAGCAAAATCGCATTTAATATCTTATTAGACATTGCCGCTCACACAGCCCAAGGTCGCGCCATTTCTGTGCCTCTAGTTTGTCGCAGGCATCAGCTTTCTCACTCCTATCTAGAAGTCATCTTTGGTCAGCTGAGAGATGCGGGTTTCATTCGTAGTCATCGCGGTCCTGGGGGAGGCTATTCTTTAGCCAAAAAGCCTGAAGATATTTCTTTATATGATGTGCTTAGTCTGATGAACGGACAAGAGCCACTTTATGAGGATTTAGGTGTGTCTCTTTGGGCTAACCTTGATGCCTACATGGATCTGCAGATGAAGCAAATTACATTATCTGACGCTCTTCAAAGATCATCCATTGTTCTTGAGCAATCTACTCAAGGTCTTGGTCAAGTAAGACTTAATGCAGCCCCTAAAATTCCTGTGGCAGCAAAATCCAAGAAAGAACCTCAGAAGCTGAAGCCTCGCTTAGGCCCTAACTCAGTATTTTCATTTGGTGAGTATTTAAAATCTAAAGCATGACTGATGCTGATTTATTGAGTCTGAGGGATTCTCAATTATTGGTCAGTAAATTGTAGTTTCGCTAAGCGGGCATAAAGACCACTTCGTAGAATCAAATCGGCATGGGTTCCAGTTTCTATGATCTGTCCATTTTCCAACACAAGAATTTTATCTGCCTGCTTTACGGTAGACAGTCGATGAGCAATCACAATCGTTGTCCGGTGGTCCATCGCAGCTTCAAGCGCGCGCTGAACAAGTAATTCAGACTCAGCATCTAAGGCGCTAGTAGCTTCATCTAAGAGTAATAAGGCTGGATTCTTTAACAATACTCTAGCAATCGCAATCCGCTGTTTTTGTCCACCAGATAAGCGGATACCTCGATCTCCCAAGAAGCTTTGATAACCTTCTGGTAATTTAGAAATGAATTCATCAGCGATGGCAAGACGCGCTGCTGATATCACCTCCTCATCAGTCGCATCCATTCTGCCAAAACGAATATTTTCCATAGCGTTGTCTGAAAAAATGACAATATCCTGCGGAACAACACCGATCATTTTTCTAAGTGCTTCAAGTCGCAGATTGCGAATGTTGATGTTATTGAAAAGAATTTCTCCGCTAGTGGGATCATAGAAGCGTTGCAGGAGTTGAAAGAGCGTTGTCTTACCAGCGCCTGATGGGCCAACAATGGCAATTCTTTCCCCAGGTTTAATTTCTAGAGAGACATCTGATAAAACCTGAGTTTGATTGGATGGATACTGAAAGCAGAGATTTTGTATTTCTACTCCAATACCCGCGGCATTGACCTGAGGTACTGATTCCACAATTGCTGAGGCTTGGATAGAAGATTGAACGTTTAAGAGTTCCAGCAGGCGATCACTTGCACCAATGGCTCTTTGAGTGTCACCGATTACTTCTGAGATGCCAGCAATTGCTCCCGCAACAATCACAGCATACAAAATGAATTGCGATAATTCTCCGGCAGTAATTTGCTTGTCCATCACTGCATAGGCGCCAAGCCAAAGAACCAAAATAATGCTGGTGAAGCCAAACAAAATAGCAACAAATGTCAGTAAGGCCCTAGCTTGTGATCGATGGATAGCCGCATCAAGAGCGGTATGAATGGATTGATCAAATCGTTGAATTTCTATTGTTTCATTAGTGAATGACTGAATAGTGGGGATGGCATTTAATTTCTCTCCTGCCAAAGCTGAGGCATCAGCAATCTTATCTTGCGAGTTTCGGGAGAGCTTTCTGACTCGCCTGCCCATGATCATCGTTGGAATAATTGTGAGTAGTAGGGTTGCAAAAATCAGCACAGATAATTTTGGACTAGTGATAAACATCATCACCAGACCGCCTGCTAGTAAAAGAATGTTTCTGATCGCCATAGAGACACTAGTACCAATTAATGTCTGAATCAGAACGGTATCTGTATTGAGGCGCGAGAGTATTTCGCCGCTATGTGTAGATTCAAAGAACTCGGGGCTTTGTTTGATGACGTGACTGTAGACAGCTGAGCGTATATCAGTCGTAATTTTTTCTCCCAACCAGGACACCATATAAAAACGGAGAGAGGTTCCCAGTGCTACTAAGGCAGCAACAATAAATAGGGTTAAAAAAGTGATATTGATTTGGTTGCCACTATCCGTGTTGAAACCTAAATCAATGATTTGCCTAAAAGAGAAGGGAACAGCTAAAGTTGCGCTAGCGGCAAGAACTAGGCTAAAGATTGCCAATATAAATTGTTTTTTATACGGCTTCAAAAAGGGAAGAAGTGCTGCTAAGGTACGCAACCCATGGGGATTTGTCTTGTTGCTTAGCTTGGTCATTGAAGAATCCCTAATAATTATCTATGATAGTTCACTTAGATTGGATGTGTATTTTTAGTGATACTAGGAAGATGGCAGACGACAGCCCCGCGACTCATAAAGAACCCATATATAAAAGAAGTCCCTGGCTACCTCGCGGTGGAGTGCGTAAGATTATTTTTTTAGCACTCATCATATTGGGTGCTTATGGATCAACTCAACATTGGTCTTTCATTCCCTTGCTTCTGGTTTCTATCATCGCATTCTCACCAAAGATATTGTTGGCCACCGCCTATTGCTATGGAAAATCAGCTCTATTTCTTGGGCAAAGGTTTAGTAAGTGACTAACTCTTTCGTTCTATGAAGATCTTTTTAACTGGAGCTAGTGGTTTTGTTGGAAGTCATTTGCTTGAGTCCTTAAATGCTGCCAGGCACGAAATCCTCTGCCACTTTCGTACGCCGCATGTTATTCATAGCAAACCTTCGCAGAATCTTGAGATTTGGTCGGGAGACTTAAACGATATCCAAAGCTTAATGAAGAGACTTCAGGATTTTGATGTCCTGATTCATTGTGCCGCAGAGATGAGGCTTTGGAATTCAGAGCAAGCTTTGCTTGAGACTAACGTGCTGATGACAAAAAATGTTTTAGAGTCAGCCAAGCTGGCCGGTGTAAAGCAGTTTATTTACATGAGTGATGCATCGATCGCTAAAGATCCCTTGAGGCAAAATCTGAATCTTTTTGAATCTCAATCTTTACCAGCGCTGCATGACTTTCCCTATAGTCATAGCAAGTCCCAAGCAGAACAGTTGGTGCTTGATGCTGGAAATGAAGAGTTCCGAACGATAAGCCTTCGACCTGCATCCATTTGGGGTAAAGGTGATTTGGTTGACCAAAGCTTGGGCAAGGCTGCTAATCTGAATCAGTTTGGCTGGTTTGATCAGGGTGACTACCCCTTCTCAACTTGCTACATTCAAAATCTTTGCGAAGCAGTAAATAAAGCGCTGCTGTCAGCATCAACTCAAGAGAGTTTTTTTATCAGCGATGGGCAGACAATTCCATTTAGGCAATGGATGACCAAGAGACTCAAAGCCGGTCATTACAAGGTGCCATCTTTATCGATACCTCGCTCCTTGGCTAGGCCGTTGGCTCGGTTTACAGAAAATGGTTGGAAATACTTACCGCTTCGTGGCGAACCCCCGTTAATTAGGGAGATGGTCCATTTAATGGCGTACCCTTTTTCTGTCTCGATTCAGAAAGCCAAAGATCAGTTAGCTTATGAACCAATCTATTCCAACGAAGATGGCATGCTGGAGATAGAGAAAGCTGCTAATTTTTAGAGGGTTTACCCTAGTGTCTTGACTCTACCAAAAACGAGGTTTAAAGTTTTCGACATCAATTAGCAATCATCCATTGATGTTCTTATGCGCGCAAGATATAAAACCTGAAAGGATACAGAGCATGTTTAAATTCCATGATATGAAAGACCGGATTTCTAAAATTGCAGGATTTTTTGGAATGGTCGTCAGCATTACCGTTGCTTTCTACTTGATCTTTCCTGCGGGCCAGACCCAGTCTAAATTTGCCATGTTTTTAGTTTCGCTAGGAATTGCGGTATCTCTCAGCGTGCTTACCTTTAAAGCATTGCTAAAGTCGCAACGATAAGGTTCAAACTTCACTCAATTAAAAGCCCCAAGTTGCTTAATATTTGGGGCTTTTTCTTTGGCTTGGCAATATTCCCCTTTTAGGGATAGGCTTTTTATGGGTATAAACACTTATATCTAAAAGCCCTCAAGAGCCTTTTACTAAGGCATCTATTGATTTGCGTATGACTGTATGACTACTTTTTTCTGTGCCCCGTCTGAAATTGGTTCGATGGTCCTCCATTCCCAATTCAATTCGTTCATCAAAGTCTGAGGTAAGAATTGAATTCTGTAGCCAATGAAGTGAAGATGGATTTCCAGCCCTTAAAAGAGCGTGGCCAAAGAGAAGTTTTCTGTGGCCTGACTGGGATTATCTGGTTGCATCGAAAAATTCAAGATGCATTTTTTCTAGTGGTTGGTTCTCGAACCTGCGCACACTTAATTCAGTCTGCCGCTGGGGTGATGATTTTCGCCGAACCACGTTTTGCAACAGCAATCATTGATGATCGTGATTTAGCTGGTCTTGCAGATGCTAATGATGAGTTAGACAAGGTTGTAAAGCAATTGCTAGAGCGTCGTCCTGATATCAAACTATTATTTCTAGTAGGCTCTTGCCCGTCAGAAGTCATAAAGTTAGATTTGTCGAGGGCAGCACAACGTCTTGGTAAAACATTTGCGCCAAATGTACGCATTCTGAATTATTCTGGCAGCGGTATTGAGACAACTTTTACCCAAGGGGAAGACGCTTGTTTGGCTGCGTTAGTGCAAGATCTACCCAAGTCTAATCAATCTGATGAAGTTGATTTATTGGTGGTCGGCTGTTTGGCTGATGTGGTTGAGGATCAATTTAGTCGCATCTTTAAAGACCTGGGTCTCAAGTCTTTTGCTTTTTTCCCACCTAGGGAGTCGACGCAAAAAATCGTTGTTGGTCCAAAGACAAAGTATTTATTGGCTCAGCCATTTTTGACCGATACCGCTAGATTCTTAGAAAATTTAGGGGCTCAGAGAATTGCTGCACCTTTCCCATTGGGTGTAGAGGGAACGGAAAAATGGTTTGCAGCCGCCGCCCAGGAGTTAGGTGTGCCTCCAGATATCTTTGAGAAGGTCATTGCACCCCAACGTGATCGTGCCAATAAGTCACTTGCGCCGCATCGTGAGATCCTGCAAGGCAAATCCATTTTCTTCTTCCCTGACTCACAGTTAGAGATACCTTTGGCTCGTTATTTAAATAGAGAGCTTGGCATGAAATTGATGGAAGTCGGCGTTCCCTATTTGCATCGTCAGCATATGGCGGAAGAATTGACTATGTTGGATTCTCAGACGCAATTATCTGAAGGTCAAAATGTAGAAAATCAATTAGACCGTTGTCGCGCGCAACAGCCAGATATGGTTGTCTGTGGCTTGGGATTAGCGAATCCCTTGGAAGCCGAGGGCTTTACTACAAAGTGGTCGATTGAGCTTGTCTTCACACCTATTCAAGGATTTAACCAAGCAGCTGATCTTGCGGAATTATTTGCTCGCCCTTTAACGAGAAAACATAAGCTCATGATGGCGGAGACCGTATGAAATTAACGCTTTGGACTTATGAAGGACCACCCCATGTCGGAGCGATGCGCATTGCTACCGCAATGGAGAAGGTGCATTATGTTCTGCACGCTCCGCAAGGCGATACTTATGCCGATCTCCTTTTCACCATGATTGAGCGGATGAAAAAGAGACCGCCGGTCACTTACACCACTTTCCAGGCGCGTGATTTAGGTAGCGATACTGCAGAGTTATTCAAAGATGCTGCTAGATCAGCTTATGCCCGTTTTACGCCTGATTTATTAATGGTGGGCGCTTCCTGTACAGCAGAGTTGATTCAAGATGATCCTGGTGGCCTAGCCGCCGCGCTTGATTTGCCTGTGCCGATCTTGCCGCTGGAATTGCCGGCATATCAAAAGAAAGAGAATTGGGGCGCAGCAGAAACCTTTTATCAGATGGTTCGCCTATTGGGGCAGTCATTTATTCTGCCTCCAGGCCAACAACGTCCAGCCCGTGCAGCCAATGCAAAGCCGAGTTGTAATATTTTAGGGCCTACGGCTCTCGGTTTCCGGCATCGCGATGATGTCGAAGAAATTTCTCGTTTATTGCGTGATTTAGGAATTGAAGTCAATGTGGTTGCACCTTTAGGTGCCAACCCTGCAGATATTGCGCGTTTGCATGAAGCCGACTTTAATGTCAATTTATACCCAGAGACAGCAAACACTGCAGTCACTTGGATGAGTAGAAGCTTTGGTCAGCCTTCGACTAAAACGATTCCGATTGGATTTAAGGGTACTCAAGCTTTTATTACTGAAGTCTGCCAGTTAGCAGGTATTGAGTGTGATGTTGAAAAATTAAGTCAATCATCTAGAGCACGTTGGTATGCGTTATCGGTAGACTCAACCTATCTCACCAACAAGAGAGTCTTTATTTTTGGTGATGCAACGCATGCTATTGCTGCAGCAAAAGTAGCCGCTCATGAAATGGGCTTCAAAGTAGTTGGACTAGGCACCTATAGCCGTGAATTAGCTCGTGAAGTACGTGAGGCTGCTGCTGAATTCGGGCTTGAGGCAATCATTTCGGACGACTATTTAGAAGTTGAAGAAAAGATTACTGAACTTCAGCCAGAGTTGATCTTAGGAACCCAGATGGAGCGTCATATTGCCAAGCGCTTAAAAATACCTTGTGCAGTCATTTCGTCTCCAGTGCATGTCCAAGATTTTCCATCTCGTTATTCTCCGCAAATGGGCTTTGAAGGTGCCTGCGTATTATTTGATTCTTGGGTTCATCCTCTCATGATGGGTCTCGAAGAACATTTAATTGGCATGTTCAAAGGAGACTTTGAGTTTCATGATGGCGCGATGCCATCCCATCTTGGACATTCGACTCCCGCAAAAGAGGCCTCAGAGAATGCCCCTTCGATGATTACTGTCAAGAATGGAGCACCTTCCTGGGAAAATGACGCTGAAAAAGAACTCAATAAAATCCCATTTTTTGTGAGAGGCAAGGCCAGAAGAAATACAGAGCGTTATGCAGTTGAGCAAGGACTCTTGAGTATTACCTTAGAAACTTTGTATGATGCTAAGGCACACTTTAAAAGTTAAATAGTGACATCTAGTCAAAAACAGTGAAAGCAATCCAAAATGAAAGCAATTAACATACCCGTTTCAGATTTTCGCAGTCCACCACCTGATGGTGAAGGGAGCCTTCAAGTTCAGCTAGATCCCAATTTGAAAATTGGTAAAGCGAAGGTCTTTGCGATTTACGGTAAGGGTGGGATTGGTAAGAGCACTACCTCATCTAACTTATCGGTTGCTTTCTCTAAATTAGGAAAACGCGTTATCCAAATTGGATGCGATCCTAAACATGATTCAACATTTACCCTCACCAAAAAGCTGATGCCTACGGTAATTGATGTGCTGGAGAAAGTGGATTTTCATTCCGAAGAGTTGCGCATCGAAGATTTTGTGTATGAAGGTTATAACGGCGTGATGTGTGTAGAAGCAGGCGGACCTCCAGCAGGAACAGGTTGTGGGGGCTATGTGGTTGGGCAAACTGTGAAACTCCTGAAGGAACATCATTTACTGGACGATACCGATGTCGTGATTTTTGACGTCTTGGGCGACGTAGTTTGTGGTGGCTTTGCTGCGCCACTGCAGCATGCTGATCGCGCGCTTATCGTTACTGCCAATGACTTTGATTCTATTTTTGCGATGAATCGCATTATTCAAGCTATTGGTGCAAAAGCGAAAAACTATAACGTTCGCTTAGGTGGTGTGATTGCGAATCGCAGTAAGGATACCGATCAAATCGATAAATTCAATGAACAGGTCGGATTAAAAACGATGGCTCACTTCCCCGACTTGGATGTGATTCGTCGTAGCCGTCTTAAAAAGTCAACTTTATTTGAGATGGAGTACTCTCCTGAGCTTGAAAAAGTCCAGCAAGAGTACATGCGTTTGGCTGCAGCACTTTGGGCCGGAGCAGATCCCCTGCCTTCAATACCAATGAAGGACAGAGATATATTTGATTTGCTTGGCTTTGATTAATCTGCTTAGTTAATCACTGGGCATGCCAACGAGCTTGGCTGTAATTTCCCAGAGATCTTTGCTTAATTTTTCGCTCTTGGCTTTCATAGAAAGTTCTTGGGCGAAAGGCTCTCTGATAGCCGAGTTGCGATTGCCCCAGCTCCAATGAACACCTGATTGGGTAAAGCGTGGATCTGCAACCACTTGAGCAACACGTTCTCCAGCAAGCTCTTGGCTCACATAACCCTTAGTAATGTTTTTCTGAAACCAGGGAAATATTTTTTGAAAGAGTGGCGGAGTGTCTCTAAAGAGTGCCGTCTCAGCTACACATCCAGGATATAGGGTATTAAAGATCACGCCAGTACTAGCGTGATATCTTTTTTGTAGCTCTCGATTCATGACCATATTGCATAGCTTGCTATCTTTGTATGCCTTGCCAGGTTTAAAGGGTTTTCCATTGATCATGGCAATCGGTGCTTTAAAGCCAGCCATGAGACCTTCTAAAGCACCAATATCTGCGGGGGCAGGAATAGGTACTTTGCCGCCGAATTCTTCTGAGTTGGCGGTCACAGTGCCTAAGGTAATCAGACGTGCATGCTCATGTTGTTTGGCAGTTTGGATTAACTTGTCCAGCAGCATTCTGCTCAGAACGTAGTGCCCAAAATAATTCGTTGCTACGCTAATTTCAAATCCTTGAGGAGAGCGGGCAGGTTCTTTTAAGAGTGGTAAATAAGTCGCCGCATTACAGAGCAAAGCGTTAAGCTTTTGACCGCTTTCATTAAAGCGTTGGACAAATGCTTTAACGCTATCGAGATTTCCAAGGTCTAGTTCCCAGATTTCATATTGGCTAGAATCAAATTGATGTGCCTTGGCGGTTAACTCCATTTTTTGAGGGTCTCGGACTGCCAGTATCAGTCGCCAATGACGAGCCAGCAGAGCTTTGGCGGCATATAAGCCAACTCCAGATGAGGCTCCGGTAATAATGGCAAGGGGTTGAGTAGTATTGGCAGTCATTTTTCTATTACAGTCTTAGTTTTAGTAGAAATTCATCATTGTTATTTTAAGGCTAGAAATCGATGCTCCTCAAAGCGTTCAAGATCATTGCTCTGGTATTAACAACCTTCATATTTTTTGCAGCCCTCTATTTATGGGCTCCCGATAAGTCTAAAACAGAGTTAGAAAAAATGTATGGCTCTCCTAAAAATGCATATGTCAGTGCATTGGGAGTCAACATTCATTATCAAGATACTGGCCCTTCCAAAAACCCGATACCCATTCTATTTTTGCATGGCTTTGGTGCAAGTTTGCAGACTTGGGATGCTTGGTCAGAAGCTTTAAGTCAGGACTACCGTGTGATTTCTGTAGACTTGCCAGGATTTGGTCTCACCGGAGAAGATCCAAGCGGCGTCTATACCGATGAGAGAAGTGTAGAGGTGCTTGAGGCTTTCATGAAAGCGCTACAAATTCCAAAGGTGGTGTTGGTAGGCAATTCGATGGGCGGCAAGTTTGCTTGGCAATTTGCCGCGCGGTATCCGGATCAGGTTGCGAAGTTGGTGCTCATCTCACCGGATGGGTATGCTAGCCCAGGGATTGAGTACGGCAAAAAGACTGAAGTCCCTGCAATTGCTCAGCTCTATCGCTATTTCTTTTCTAAAACTTTTTTAGCAATGAACCTTGAGCCAGCTTACGCCAATCCAAAAACATTAAATGATGCTTTAGTGAATCGTTACTACGACCTGATGTTAGCCCCTGGGGTAAGAGGTGCCATTTTGGCCCGTATGCAGCAAACTGTCTTACAAGATCCAGTGCCCTCTTTGACCAATATCAAGGCACCTACTTTATTGATCTGGGGTGAGCAGGATGCTTTTATCCCGATTGCAAATTCAAATGATTACTTGAAGGTAATGCCCAATGTGAAGAGAGTATCCTTGCCTAATATTGGCCACTTGCCACAAGAAGAGCAACCTACAATTGGACTTCAGGCACTCAAAGAGTTCTTATAAGCAATGAAACGAATACCCTTAGATTGGCCCAATCGACAACATAGTAGTACCGTCTCTGTTGGAGGTTTAGATTGGCATGTGCAGCTCACTGGTAAGGGCCCCGTTGTTTTGTTATTACATGGCACAGGTAGCTCAACCCATTCTTGGTCTGATCTGATTCCTCTGTTAGAAGCCCATGCACAAGTCTTAGTGCCAGATTTGCCAGGACATGCCTTTACCTTAGGCGCAAAATTAGAAGACTTAACACTTGATGAAATAGCAAACTCTTTACAGCTACTCATTGAGCAATTAGGGATTGAAGCGCCCTCGATCGTAGTCGGGCATTCTGCTGGTGCACCTTTAGCATTGCGTTTTGCCGTAGTTTCATCAAAGCCACCTAAGCTAGTGATTGCTTTGAATCCCTCTTTTATACCGCCGCCAGCTGTCTACACTAGTTTCTTTGGACCACTCTTAGGTCCCATTACCCGATCCTCATCGCTCTCTAGCTTGCTTGCTTCACTTTCACCTAGTTTAGGAATGGTTGATAAGCTACTAGACTCAACGAATACGATTTTGCCGGAGACTCGCAGAGTTTATTACCGTAAACTCTTTGAGCGTTCAGAACATGTACGCGGCTCCATGAATTTTATGGCGGCGGCAGATATTCACAAAGTTTTGGTTGAAGCAAATTTATATCGCGGTAAATTAATTTGCGTCTTAGGTAATCAGGATGCGTGGATTCCAGTAAAGCCTTTAGAAAAGATTATTCTGGATTATTTTCCTGCTGCAGAGATTGTGAAATGGGAGGGTGGTCACATCATGCATGAACTTGAGCCAAACAAAGTGGCACAACTGATTCTCGAAGGCTTGAAGACTGAGTTTGGCGATTAAGCCTTTTTCAGGCCTTGCATGATCGCTTGAGAAACCTCATTAGCGCCTGCATTCGGTAGTGGCAAGTACATAGACCCCAGCATTGCAGCCATGGCTTTACCTTCGTCTCGAGCTTGCGGTGAAGTATCAATCCATAAGGACTTAAAAGAGTAATGAGATGCAGCGCGTGCTGACTGCTGCGCATCTTCCATTGCCTTTGGTCTTCCAGGAGAGCCATCTTTAGCAATATTGGCTCGGCCATCCGTTAAGAAGACTAAGGCGGGGGTAAGTCCTTTTCGCATCGATGCGCTAGCAACTTCAAAAGATTCATCAATCGCACGTGACAAGGGGGTCCCGCCACCGCCAGGCAGACCACTGAGGGCTCGTTTAGCCTTGACTAGTGAACGCGTAGGGGCGAGGACGAGTTCGGCAACACTACCTCTAAATGACATCACTGCTACTTGATCTCGTCTTACGTAGCATTCGGCTAATAGCAATTCCACTGCACCCTTAGCTTCTGCAAGGCGATGCATCGCGGAGGAGCCAGATGCATCTACGATAAACATCGTTAAGGTTTGAGTACGCTCTTGATAGCGCTTAATCCGAAAATCTTCTTTACGAATCAAAATTTTCCCAAGAGGGATTGTTTTGCCAGCTGCCTTCATTTCTGCTCTGCGTACAGCTTGCCAAGGAACAGCAGCACGCAGCGTATCGATGATGCTCAGAGTTTTGCCACCCTCGGGCATGCCGGGTATATTTCCGAGTGGACGACCACGTATGCGGCCGACTTTGATAGCGCCAGTTTTGCCACCCATACCTTTAGGTGTTTTTAAGTCAGCTAAATCTGCCAAGCGCGCCAAGAGGTCTGCAGGGATTGCTGCTTGAGCGGCTTCTAAAATTTCATCTTCAAGCGCTTGTGGATTTTCTGCATTATTTTCCTGTTCCTCCCCCTCATCTTCATTCCTATTTTGATCTTCACTCGGATCAGGTGGAGGTGTTTCTGGAGGAGGCGGCGGCTCTTGATCTAAGGGATCTTGCTCACTCTCAGGTTGTTCGTCTGACTCTGGTTCAGGTGGAATCTCTTCCTCTTCGGGCGGAGCGCTTTGTGGCAGTCGCGTAGCGCGTGGGGATAAAACTAATGCAATCGCTTGTTGCAAATGCATGCTAGTCACTTCATCTTCTCTATCAAAAGCTGCTAAACACTTCGCGGTATTCATAGCCAGATTAAGGGCACGTATCGATATCACCCCCAACTGTTCAGCAACACCAACCAATGCATTAAGACTATCTTCACTCACAGTGACTGCAGAGAAGTTCTCACGTGCATATTGAAGTGTTTGGGTATCAGGCAGAAAATCATCATCAGTTTCTGGTAGATCTCTCCAGCCGAGAATATCGAGGTTCAACAGAAATGCGGTTCTCTGCCGAATTTTTTCATTGGGCTGTTCATCATCTTCGATACCCTCATCCAAAGCCACAACTCCAAAGCGACTTTCAATTCTGCGGCTTTGACCATCACGCTCAATTGCAATAAATCCATTATCCAAAGCGCTCACCACTTTCGCTACAGCGCCTACTTCAACTCTCTCTGCCATTGGCATGAGTAATAACTGTTGATCGCATTGCGCGAGGAGTCCCTGCCTGAGAACGGCTTTGCCTGTGCGTAGTGTTTGATCGAGATCGATACCACCAATCAGATTTTCATCTGAGATGCCAAGAGGCATTTTGCGTAAAGGCAGGCGCATACCTCCCAATTGAGCGACGGTATTGAGGTAGCTTAGCCAACGATCTCTGACTGGTCCTGAGCGTGCACGCAAAATTACGCCACCCAAACCATGCGGATGAATAGCTAAGAGTTGGGCAACCTGGAGCGCCCGCAACCAAGTTTCGAGTTTGGCGCTCTTACTAATCTCTTGCGTTTGTGCTAGATTTTCCAAAAGACAGTATTTGCTGATTGAGTGTTTTTACTTACTTTTTTCGGGAAACAATTCTTCTAAAGCTCTTCTGACTCGAACGGCAGAACTAGAGTCATCCAAAGGATTGCGCCTGAGTCGATGCTGTAAGGCAGGTACTGCAATCTTTTTCAGGTGCTCGATCGTTACCTGATTTTTTCCGCAGAGTGCGGCATAAGCTCGAGTTGCGCGCAGCAGGGTTAACTCCCCACGTAGACCATCAGTTCCCAGGTGACTGCAAAGCTGGGTTACTTTTTCGAGCATCGCATCATCCACTTTGACTGAAGGCAATTTCTTTTTCCCAGCTTGAATTTGCTGTCGAATGATGCCATCTTCTTTTTCCCAAGTCTCCATGAACTTCGCTTGATTGCGCTCAAACTCATCGCGTCGTTTGATAATTTCTACTCGAGACTTTGATTCTTGAGGAGTCTTCACTTCAACAGCAAGACCAAAGCGATCGAGTAGTTGTGGACGTAATTCACCTTCCTCTGGGTTACCACTGCCGACTAGAACAAATTTTGCAGGGTGACGAATACTGAGACCCTCTCTTTCGACCACGTTGGCTCCAGAAGCAGCAACGTCGATTAATAAGTCGACTAAGTGGTCCTCTAAAAGATTCACTTCGTCTATGTACAGGAAGCCTCGATGTGCTTTAGCAAGAAGGCCGGGTTCATATGCTTTTTCTCCAGAACTCAGTGCTTTTTCGATATCTAATGCGCCAATAACCCGATCTTCCGTAGCGCCCAATGGCAAGTCCACTACTGGCACTGCTTTCTTAATGGCCTTGAGTTTTCCACCAACCTTGAGCTTGGCTCTTAATTCATCGCATACAGGACAGGTTCCTGGTGCAGCATTCGGATCACAGGCATATACACAATCTTGAACTGAGCTCATCTCCGGAAGTAATGCTGCAAGTGCACGAACTGCCGTGGATTTTCCTGTGCCACGGTCGCCCATTACTAACACTCCCCCAACACTGGAATCGAGTGCCGCAATCAAGATTGCCAGCTTCATATCCTCTTGCCCAACAATTGCAGAGAAAGGGTAATTACGTGCCATTCAGATTCCTTGAAATTGTTTAATACGAGCCTAATAAATTGATTTATTGCATAGCAGCAAATAAATCAATGAGTGCTCAATTCTTTAAATATACCGGTATTGAGTTTTTATTAGGAGATACCCTTAAAGGATAGTTTTGAGGCGAAATAGGTGTCTAATTTGGTTGACAGTATTGTAGGATTCTTCAAGAATCAATCGGAGATAGAAAGTAAAAACTAAAAAGTAAATTTTTTTAAATTTAATCTTTTTAATAACACTTATTGAATGCTTACCAAAACAAAATCTTCCAATATGCATGAGCCTATTAAGTTAGTGCTTGTGACGATGGATACTCATTTAAATAGCGCTGCAAACCGTGCCTATGAGGATCTCAAGAAGACTATTCCGGGGGCAACGCTGAGCATCCATTCAGCCAGTGAATTTGCCGGTAATCCAGAGCATTTACAACACTGTAAGGACGACATTGCTAGTGGCGACATCGTGATTGCCACCATGTTGTTCCTAGAGGATCACTATTTACCAATTTTGGAGGATCTTAAAGCAAGGCGAGACCATTGTGATGCCATGGTTTGCGCCATGTCTGCAGGAGACGTTACTAAGTTAACGAAAATTGGTAAGCTCGATATGAGTCAACCAGCCAGTGGCTTGATGGCCATGCTGAAAAAGCTCCGTCCGAGCGCAAAAGACAAAGATGGCAATAGCAAGAGTTCGACTGCTGGCGCAAAGCAAATGAAGATGTTGCGTGTGATTCCGCAAATGCTGCGCTTTGTGCCTGGAACTGCTCAAGACCTCAGGGCTTATTTCTTGTCATTGCAGTATTGGCTGGGTGGTTCTCAAGAGAACATGTACAACATGATGGTTAACCTGATTAATCGCTATGCAGCTGGTTCACGTGAGGTCTTGCGTAAAAATGCGAAGGCCCTTGATCCAGTCGAATATCCAGATTCTGGGGTCTATCATCCACGCATGAAAAATCGCTTGAGTAGTAATTTAAGTGATTTGCCTAAGGTAGTGCCAGATGCAAAAGCGCGCGGAAGAGTCGGACTTTTGGTTCTGCGTTCTTACTTGGTCTCTGGTAATAGCGGCCACTATGATCCGGTCATTGCTGCATTAGAAGCGCAAGGTTTGCAAGTAGTACCTGCTTTTGCGGCCGGTCTAGATGCTCGCCCAGCTATTGATGATTACTTTACAAAAGATGGCAAGCCAACGATTGATGCCATGATTTCTCTAACAGGCTTCTCTTTGGTGGGTGGTCCGGCCTATAACGATGCTCATGCGGCTGAAGAGGTGTTGGCTAAATTAGATATTCCTTATATTGCGGCTCACCCTGTTGAGTTTCAAAATCTTGAGCAGTGGGGAGGTTCTGAGCGTGGTTTGCTCCCAGTAGAGAGTACCATCATGGTGGCGATCCCTGAACTAGATGGCTCAACCATTCCGATGGTGTATGGTGGGCGACCCGGCGCATCTGGAACCACCTGTACAGGTTGCCATAAGCAGTGTTCATTTACAGATGACCATAATCCACAGGATATGTTTACCTGCACCGAGCGTGTTGGAATGTTGGCTGCACGGGTTGGAAAGTTAGTTGACTTGCGTCGTTCGGAGCGTGCGCAACGTAAGGTTGGCATTGTATTATTCAATTTCCCACCAAATGCCGGCAATATTGGTAGCGCTGCTTACTTGAGCGTCTTCCAATCGGTCCAAAATTTATTAGTTGGCATGAAGGAGCGTGGCTACACCGTTGACGTTCCCAAGTCCGTAGATGAGTTGCGTGATTCAATCTTAAAAGGCAATGCCGAGCAGTATGGCGCAGATGCAAACGTACATACCTTAATTCCTGTAGATGATCATGTTCGGCGTGAACCTTGGTTAAAAGAAATTGAAGCGCAATGGGGTCCAGCTCCAGGTAAGCAACTCTCTAACGGAAGCTCCATCTTTGTCCTTGGTAAGCAGTTTGGCAATGTGCTGATTTCAGTACAACCTTCGTTTGGTTATGAAGGTGATCCGATGCGCTTGCTATTTGAACGTGGCTTTGCGCCAACCCATGCATTCTCTGCTTACTATCGTTACTTGCGGGAAGACTTTGCTGCTACAGCAGTCATTCACTTTGGTACGCATGGCGCATTAGAGTTCATGCCTGGTAAGCAAACTGGCATGAGTGGCGCATGTTGGCCAGACCGTTTAATCAATGATCTGCCTAATATTTATTTGTATGCATCGAACAATCCTTCTGAGGGCGCGATTGCTAAACGCCGCTCTGGTGCAACCCTGATTAGTTACCTTACTCCGCCAGTAACGCAAGCCGGTTTATATGCCGGCTTGGCTGATCTCAAAGCATCGATTGAGCGCTTTAGATCTTTAGATGTTGATGCAAATCAGGAGCGGATAGATTTGGGAGATCTGATTCAGGCCCAAGCAGCAGAGATTGATCTATGCAAAGCCGAGCCTGTCTGGGATAAAACAGATTTAAATGGTTTACAAAATATCGTCAGCAATCTCTTTAACGAATTACTCGAGCTCGAGTACACCTTAATTCCTCATGGCTTGCATGTGGTTGGTGCTGTGCCACCTTTAGCTGAGCGCTTTGGATTATTAAAAGCGATGGCTGATGTAGCTCTGGATCATCCAGTTGAAGATACGGTGGTAGAAGCCCTGATGAATGGCGAGAAGTTTGACAAAGTGATTGATGCTTATCCTGAGCTATTAGAGCTTGGTACTCGCGAGATATTAGAAGATTTGTTTGGCAAGATGGTGCAGTCCAATAAGTTGATGTCTGCAGAGACTGAAGTGACTGGTATGTTAGATGCGTTAGATGGACGCTTTATTCGCCCAGCAGCTGGTGGCGATGTGATGCGCAATCCTGAAGTATTGCCAACGGGCCGCAACCTACATGGCTTTGATCCATTCCGTATTCCCAGCGTGTTTGCCGTGAAAGATGGGGCTAAACAGGCTCAGCGCATTTTGGATAAATACCAAGAAGATGGCAACTCACTTCCAGAATCGATTGCGATGGTTTTGTGGGGCAGTGATAACTTGAAATCTGAAGGCGGTCAAATTGGTCAAGCGCTTGCATTGATGGGCGCAAAACCACGCTTCGATAGTTATGGTCGTCTAGCAGGCGCACAATTAATTCCCTTAAGTGAGCTGGGTCGCCCAAGGGTTGACGTAGTCATTACTTTGTCTGGCATATTCCGCGATTTACTACCTTTGCAAATTAAGTTGCTAGCTGAGGCAGCATTTATGGCAGCTTCTGCGGAAGATGAGCCGCTGGAACAAAACTTTATTCGTAAGCATGCTTTGGCTTACCAAAAAGAACATGGTTGTGATTTAGAAACAGCTTCATTGCGTGTTTATGGAAACGCCGATGGCGCTTATGGTTCTAACGTTAGCAATATGGTTGAAAACAGCGTGTGGGAAGAGGAGGATGAATTAGCTGAAACCTACACCCGTAGAAAAGGTTTTGCTTTCGGACGCGCTGGTGTACCGATTCAAAATAACGCTTTGTTAAAGAGCGTTTTATCCGATGTGCAAATGACTTATCAAAATCTTGACTCGATGGAGTTAGGTGTAACAACAATTGATAACTACTTTGACACCTTGGGCGGAATTACGAGAGCAGTGAAGCGTGCCAAGGGTGGTGCCGACGTCCCAGTCTTTATTGGTGATCAGACAAAAGGTGAGGGCGCAGTCAGAACACTCTCTGAGCAGGTTTCTTTAGAAACTCGCACTCGGATGCTCAATCCAAAATGGTACGAAGGCATGTTGGAAAGTGGTTATGAGGGTGTGCGACAAATTGAGGTGCATATCACCAACACCATGGGCTGGTCTGCGACTACGGGTCAAGTGCAGCCTTGGGTCTATAAGCAGTTAACAGAGACTTTTATGCTGAACCCTGAAATGCGTGAGCGTTTAGCAAAACTAAATCCTACTGCTGCTGCTCGTTTAGCGAATCGTTTGACTGAAGCGTCGCAAAGAAATTACTGGCAGCCTGAGCCAGAAATGCTCAAAGCGATGCAAGAGGCTAATGACGAGCTAGAGGATCGCTTAGAGGGCATTTACGACAATAACTCTTTAGCGGCTTAATGATTTTCAGTGGTCAGAACTATTTCTTAAACACAATACTTCAATACAAAATTTAATATGAGCATATTAGAACGAATTAATCAAAGTCTTGAGGATGCAATGCATTTGGCTCAATCCAAACAGGGGCCACAACTCTTGCAAGAGGCAATGCATTACTCGGTGTTTCCAGGTGGAGCCAGAATTCGTCCGCAATTATGTTTAGCTGTTGCTGCAGCTTGTGGTGATGATGATCCTGCTTTATCAAATGCGGCTGCTAGTGCCATTGAGTTATTGCATTGTGCATCTTTAGTGCATGATGATTTACCTTGCTTTGACGATGCAGAGTTACGGCGTGGCAGACCCTCTGTGCACGCTGCCTATGGCGAGCGTATTGCAGTGCTCGCCGGAGATGCACTCATTGTGTTGGCATTTCAGTGCTTAGCTAGTTCTGGTACACGCTCTATCTTCCGCTTGGGTCCACTCATGAATACGATTGCGATGAGTGTCGGTTCACCCCATGGAATTGTTGCGGGTCAAGCGTGGGAGTGTGAGCCAAAAGTCGATTTGAGCGACTATCAACGTGCTAAAACAGGCTCTTTGTTCGAGGCAGCAACTGCTGCTGGTGCACAAGCAGCCGGTGCTGATGCTGCCACCTGGAGGCCACTTGGTGAATGGCTCGGTGAGGCTTATCAAGTAGCAGATGACATACGTGATGTCGTAGCTGATCAAGCAGAATTAGGAAAGCCTGCTGGCCAGGATATAGCTCATGATCGTCCGAGCTCTGCTAGGGATTTGGGTCTTAGTGGTGCCGTGCAACGCTTTGATGAATTAGTAAGGAAGGCTATTGCCTCTATACCGCATTGCAAAGGTGAGAAGATGTTGCGTGCTCTTGTTACTCAAGAATCTGAGCGTCTTGTGCCTTCAGATTGGTTTAAAGATGCAAAAAGAAAAATTTTATTTCGTCAAACCAGTCATTCTTAATCCCATTACCACCCTTATTTAATTTCTGAATTGCCATTCATGGAAATTTTCTTCGATTGGCGAAATCGACTCATTGCTTCACCCAGCTTTCAGCGCTGGGCTACACGCTTCCCCCTTACTCGCTGGTTAGTCAAAAAACAAGCATCCGATATTTTTGATTTAATGGCGGGGTTTGTTTATACCCAAGTCCTATTAGCCTGCACTCAAATCAACCTGTTTGATATTTTGGCGAAGGGCGCTCTCAGCTTCGATGAACTGCAAAAACAAATCCCATTAAAACCTGCTGGCCTGAGACGCTTATTGGATGCTGCTGTTGCTATTGAGTTGCTCGTAAAACGTAGCGAAGATCGTTATGCCCTCAGCATGAAGAGCGCCCCATTGGTTGGAAATATTGCTATTTTGGATATGGTTAAACACCATGCCGATTTTTATCGTGATCTCGCTGACCCAATCGCGCTCTTGCAGGGCGATACCAGTTCTGCTTCGCTCAACGAATACTGGCCCTATATCACTTCTGAAAAAGGTGCTGCACCAGAAAACTTGTCTGCTGAAAAGGTTGCCGCTTACTCCAAATTGATGGCGCATACGCAATCACTGGTAACAGATGAAATTATCGATGCCTATTCTATGGGTAAGCATCAAACGGTTCTTGATATTGGTGGTGGGCAGGGCGCCTTTATTAAAAGGTTGGCCGCGCGTTACCCTCATTTGCAGTTCAAATTATTTGACATCCCTGGAGTAGCAGAGCTCTCCAATGCTCATTTCAAAGACATTGGACTTTCTGGGCGCGCGCAAGCGATTGGCGGTAACTTTTTTCAAGATCCCTTACCAAGAGGGTGCGATCTTGCCACCCTGGTGCGGGTTATTTTTGATCATGATGATGCTCGCGTAAGGCAGTTACTAGCCAATGTATTTGATGCCCTTAATCCTGGCGGCACTTTATTGCTAGCAGAGCCAATGGCTGAGACCAAAGGTTTTGAGGCAATGGGTCACGCCTATTTTGGTTTTTATTTGTTGGCAATGGGTAGGGGCAGACCGAGAACTGAAATTGAAATAAGACGCTTACTGGGCGATGCAGGTTTTACTGGTATTCAATTATTAAATTCCTATATGCCCTTAAATGCACAAATATTGCAGTGCAGTAAACCTGCTCTTTAGGGTAGGTAAGACGCACCTCAAAAACATATCCATAGAAGTCTCTCTAAATACTCAATTTAGTAGAGAAAACCCCTAGATGACAAGTGGGCAATTAAGGATTAAAAACTAAAGTGTAAATATTTTTTTACACATTTAATCAAAAATTGAATGACCCAAGAGACATGACCGATAAGTATCAAACCAGGGCAATTGTTCTAGAAAAGCCAGAAAGTGTCATTCTTGCTGATCTTGAATTAACGCCCATGACCCCCATCGATGTTTTGGTAGATATGGAGTGGAGCGGCATTAGTACTGGTACAGAAAAATTATTGTGGACCGGAAAAATGCCCAACTTTCCTGGCATGGGTTATCCGCTCGTGCCCGGTTATGAGTCTGTAGGTAGGGTAGTCAAAGCAGGTACTGACTCGAATCTGAAGGTGGGACAAAGAGTATTTGTTCCAGGAGCTAAATGCTATGGAGAAATTCGAGGTCTGTTTGGTGGTGCAGCTTCACGCGTGATTGTTGATAGCAATCGCGTGATTGCGATTCAAGATCATTTAGGCGAAGAGGCAATCCTCTTTGCTTTGGCTGCGACTGGTTATCACGTGACCTCTGGTCCTGGTCAGGAGCAACCAGATTTAATTGTTGGACATGGCGTATTAGGTCGCTTGATTGCGCGGATTGCAGTTGCTAAAGGCAAGCGCCCAGTAGTTTGGGAGACCAATGCGGGCCGCCGAGAAGGCGCTGTAGGTTATGAGGCCATAGATCCTAAAGACGATCAGATTAAGAAGTACAAAACGATTGTGGATGTGAGTGGCGATGCCAAATTAGTAGATACATTGATCAGCTGCCTTACTCCTGGCGGTGAAATTGTTTTGGCAGGATTTTATGACACGATTTCTTTTTCGTTTCCGCAAGCATTTATGCGGGAAGCGCGTATTCGTATTGCAGCACAGTGGGCGCCTGGAGATTTAGTTGCAATTAAAGATTTGGTGGAGTCGGGCAAGTTAAGTTTAGATGGCTTGATTACGCATCGCTCTTCACCTAATGATGCAAATGAGGCCTATCACACGGCTTTCAACAATATCGATTGTTTAAAAATGGTTCTAGATTGGAGAAATCTACAATGAGTTCATCAAGCATCCCAGCAACAGCAACAGTGCAATTCATGGACCTTAAGAAAGAGGCTGCAATTGAGCCCGATCCAGTTTCCACAGGTCCAGTGACCAAAGAAACCCAAATCATTGCTATTTATGGCAAGGGCGGAATCGGTAAGAGCTTTACGCTTGCGAACCTGTCTTACATGATGGCTCAGCAAGGCAAGAAAGTGTTGTTGATTGGTTGCGACCCTAAAAGCGATACTACTTCTCTCCTATTTGGCGGCAAAGCTTGCCCAACCATTATTGAAACTTCCTCGAAGAAAAAATTAGCTGGTGAGTCAGTATCGATTGGCGATGTTTGCTTTATTCGTGATGGTGTATTTGCGATGGAGCTCGGTGGTCCAGAAGTAGGTCGTGGCTGCGGTGGTCGCGGCATTATTCATGGCTTTGAAACCTTAGAAAAATTGGGCTTTCATGATTGGGGCTTTGACTATGTACTCCTTGATTTCTTAGGTGACGTGGTTTGCGGCGGCTTCGGTTTGCCAATCGCACGTGATATGTGCCAAAAGGTCATTGTGGTTGCTAGTAACGATTTGCAATCTCTCTATGTTGCTAACAACGTTTGTTCAGCGGTGGAGTACTTCCGTAAATTAGGCGGTAACGTGGGCGTAGCAGGTATGGTGATCAATAAAGATGACCTCACCGGTGAAGCTCAAGCGTTTGCTGAAAAGGCTGGTATTCCAGTACTAGCAGCTATTCCTGCGAACGAAGATATTCGTCGCAAGAGTGCTAGCTATGAAATTATTGGTCAGCCTGGCACGCAGTGGGCCCCACTATTCGAAGAGCTGGCTACCAATGTTTCAGAAGCTCCACCAGTTCGTCCTAAACCATTAAGTCAAGATGAGTTACTAGGCTTGTTCTCTTCAGAAGTGACTGGTCGCGACATTGTTTTGAAGCCTGCTACCGTTAAGGACATGATGGGTAAAGACGAAGTCGTTAAGAAAACACTCGAAGTTATTTACGATCAAGCTTAAAGAGATAGAGAGCAATCTGCTGCTATGACTAAAACGATCATTCCGATTACTCCCGAGGAAAAGCTCAAGACCGATCCTACTTTAGGTGATGGTCTGGGCTGTCACTCCGGTGAAGCAGAGATGCTCGCTGCTGCTAAGGCGGCTGGTAAGTCTGAAACTCTGCAGCAATATGCCAAAGACTATCCTAAGGGCCCGCATGACCAACCACAAAGTATGTGCCCTGCATTTGGAGCATTGCGCGTAGGTTTGCGGATGCGTAGAACTGCCACGATTCTTTCTGGTTCTGCCTGCTGTGTTTATGGTTTAACTTTCACTTCTCATTTTTATGGCGCCCGTCGTAGTGTGGGTTATGTGCCGTTTAATTCAGAGACCCTCGTGACTGGTAAGTTGTTTGAAGATATTCGTGACTCTGTCTACCAAGAAGCGGATCCAGAAAAATATGACGCGATCGTCATTATTAATTTATGCGTACCAACAGCCAGTGGTGTTCCACTTCAGTTGCTGCCAAAAGAAATTAATGGTGTCAGGATTATTGGGATTGATGTACCAGGCTTTGGTGTGCCAACCCATGCTGAAGCAAAAGATGTTCTAGCCGGTGCAATGCTCAATTACGCTCGCAATGAAGCCATGTCGGGTCCAGTGCAAGCGCCTCGTGCTGGTCGCTCAAGCAAGCCAACGATTACTCTATTAGGTGAAATTTTCCCAGCAGATCCTGTTGGCATCGGTATGATGATTGAGCCAATGGGCTTGGCAGTTGGTGCTTCAGTGCCTACTCGTGAATGGCGTGAAATGTATCAAGCGCTCGATTGTGTAACTGTTGCTGCACTACATCCGTTTTATACCTCTTGTATTCGTGAGTTTGAAGCAGCAGGACGTTCCATTGTTGGCTCAGCTCCAGTAGGTTATGAAGGTACAGCGCGTTGGTTAGAGGCCATTGGTAAATCAACCAATACTCCGCAGGATCTGATCGCTGCTGCACAAAACAAGATTCTTCCAGCCATTAAAGGCGTGCTTGCTGCGGCACCAATTAAGGGCCGTATTACCTTAAGTGGCTATGAAGGTTCGGAGCTCATCGTAGCCCGTCTACTGATTGAGAGTGGTGCCGATGTTCGTTATGTTGGCTCTGCCTGTCCTCGCACGCCATGGAGCGATGAAGATCGTGAATGGTTAGAGGCCAAAGGAGTGCACGTTCAGTTCCGCGCTTCATTGGAGCAAGATTTGGCAGCAATGAAAGAATTCAAACCAGACTTGGCGATTGGTACTACCCCAGTAGTGCAAGCTGCTAAGCAAGCATCAATCCCCTCTCTGTATTTTACGAATTTGATTTCAGCAAGACCGTTGATGGGTCCTGCCGGTGCAGGTTCATTAGCGCAAGTAATCAATGCCGCAATTGGTAATCAAGCGCGTTTTGATGAGATGAAAGCATTCTTTGGTGATGTTGGATCTGGATTTAAGTCTGGTGTTTGGGAGAATGTTCCTCAAGATCATCCAGAGTTCAAAGCTGAAGTGCGTCGCAAACTAGAGAAGAAAATCAAGAAGCGTAAAGCTGAGGAGATGATGTAATGTTTGTCATCGATCATGATCGCGCCGGTGGATATTGGGGAGCAGTATACGTATTTACTGCTATCAAAGGTCTGCAAGTAGTTATTGACGGTCCTGTGGGTTGCGAAAACTTACCGGTAACTTCTGTTTTGCATTACACCGATGCATTACCTCCTCACGAGTTACCGATTGTCGTTACTGGCTTAGAGGAAGAGCAGTTAGGGCGTGAAGGTACTGAAGGCGCCATGAAGCGTGCGCATGCTACCTTAGACCCAGACTTACCAGCAGTCGTAGTGACAGGTTCCATTGCAGAAATGATTGGCGGTGGCGTTACTCCTGAAGGCATGAATATTGCTCGTTTCTTACCAAGAACCATCGATGAAGATCAATGGCAATGTGCTAATCGCGCCATGTATTGGTTATGGAGCGAGTATGGCGTTCGTAAGATTCCAGAGCGTAAACCCAGAGCAGAAGGTGAAAAGCCACGTGTCAATATTATTGGACCTTGTTATGGCACCTTTAATATGCCGAGTGATTTAGCAGAAATCCGTCGTTTGGTCGAAGGTATTGGTGCTGAAATTAATATGGTCTTCCCATTGGGATCCCATTTGGCTGAAGTTGAGAACTTAGTCAATGCTGATGTGAATATCTGTATGTACCGTGAGTTTGGACGCATGCTTTGCGAAGCTTTGGAGCGTCCTTATTTGCAAGCACCACTGGGTTTACATAGCACTACTCAATTCTTGCGCAAACTCGGTGAATTGCTTGGTGTAGATCCAGAGCCATTTATTGAACGCGAGAAACATACCACCATTAAACCGATCTGGGACTTGTGGCGTTCGGTAACCCAAGACTTTTTCAGTACTGCAAGTTATGCAGTAGTCGCTAATGAAACTTACACCAGAGGCATTCGTCATTTCTTATCCGATGAGATGGGCCTACCTTGCAGCTTTGCTGTTCCAAGAAAGCCTGGTGAGAAAACCAATAATCAAGACGTACGTAAGTTGACCAAAGAAAAGCCACCGCTAGTCATGTTTGGTAGCTACAACGAAAGAATGTATTTGGCTGAAAACGGTAGCAAAGCCTCTTATATTCCCTCGTCATTTCCTGGCGCCATTTTTCGTCGCCATACCGGCACTCCATTTATGGGCTATGCCGGCGCAACCTACATCATTCAAGAATTTTGTAACGGACTATTCGATGCGCTCTTTTATATCCTGCCCTTGGGTACCGATATGGATAAGGTCGATGCTTCGCTAACGCGTACTTATCGTTCGAATGCTCTGCCCTGGGACCAGGATGCTCAGAAATTGGTGGCTGACTATATTAAAACCAGGCCAGTGTTGGTTCAGATTTCTGCCGCTAAAGAGATGCGCGATCGTGTAGAGCAAGAAGCAGAAAAAGCTGGTGAAGAAAGAATCACCGCTGCCAGAGTGAAGTCATCCTGTAAAGAAATTATTGAAGAGGTCGAAGCATGATGACTTCATTGGCAAAAGTTAACTACAACAAATCAATTGATTTGTTGAAAACGGAATGTGGCATGCCGTACGCTACAGCCCATGTCGCGCGGGTTAAGCGCGGTAACGGCCGCAAGGCTATTTTTGAAGGAGGTATTAGGTTATGAGCGACCACAGAACAGGTTCAATATCCGGCCTTACTGATGACGAAGCCAAGGAGTTTCACCAGTTGTACGTCCAAGGTTTAGTTGGTTTTGTTTCGATAGCAGTAGTAGCCCATATTTTGGTTTGGGCTTGGCGTCCTTGGTTCCACTGAAATAGGACTCAATCTTAGGGGGATGAAATGAAAAATGATCACGTTATGAGCAGGAAAAAAAATATGATTAGAGAAGATTCTATTTCTTTCAATCTTATTTTTATTTTGTGTTTTCTAGTGTGCTTTGTTATTTCTTTGTTTACCCAGATTTTGCCAAATAAGTGGAGTTCTTGGCTTCCAGGGGCTGAAGAAAAATCGCTTATTGAGGGCACAAGGTCGGCTGTTTATGGTTTTATGTCTTACTTAAATTAGGAGAAGATTATGTGGAGAATTTGGAAACTGTATGATCCGTTGCGATCAATGGTTGTTCAAGGTATTTTTCTGTTTGGTCTTGCAGCAATGATTCACTTGATTTTGCTGAGCAGCGTTCGTTTCAACTGGTTGGATGGTTTGAGCCAAGCCCAGTTCAAGGCGATGGAAGCAAAAACAGGTTCTGCAATGCCACCATCAGTTCCAGCAGCAAAGTAATTTGTATAAAAAATGGTGAATAGGGTTAGGTTAAAAAGCTTTTTAGCTCAACCCTATTTATCCATTCATTGGAGAGCATAAAAATGGCCATGCTAAGTTTTGAAAGAAAGTATCGTGTTCGAGGTGGTACCTTAGTTGGTGGGGACTTATTCGATTTTTGGGTAGGGCCGTTTTATGTTGGATTTTTTGGTGTTACGACTGTCTTCTTTGCTTTTTTAGGCACCGCACTCATTTTATGGGGCGCTTCACAGGGTCCAACCTGGAACCCTTGGCAAATTAACATTGCCCCACCGGATATCAGTTATGGATTAGGCTTTGCCCCCTTATTAAAAGGAGGCCTGTGGCAGCTCATCACAGTATGTGCTCTAGGCGCATTCTTTTCGTGGGCTTTACGTGAAATTGAAATTTGCCGAAAACTGGGTATGGGACTTCATGTTCCCTTCGCCTACTTAATGGCGGTATTTGCGTATTTCACTTTGGTAGTCATTAGACCTGTACTCATGGGTGCATGGGGTCACGGTTTCCCATATGGCATCTTAAGTCACCTCGATTGGGTATCGAATACAGGCTATCAGTACTTACATTTTCATTACAACCCAGCGCATATGATCGCTGTGTCCTTATTCTTTACTACCACCTTCGCTTTGGTATTACACGGTGGCTTGGTCTTATCGTCCACCAATCCACAAAAAGGGCAGTTTGTTAAAACGCCTGAGCATGAAGATACTTTCTTTAGAGATGCGATCGGTTATTCCATCGGAACTTTAGGCATTCATCGCCTCGGATTATTTTTAGCTTTAGCAGCAGTTTTCTGGAGCGCCGTTTGTATTGTGATTAGCGGCCCATTTTGGACTCGTGGTTGGCCAGAATGGTGGGGCTGGTGGTTGAACCTGCCGATTTGGCGATAAGAGGGGAATATAAAAATTATGGAATATCAAAACCTTTTTACTCAAGTTCAAGTCGTTGCGCCACCACATCATGGCGTCTCCATAGACCCTTATGATGAGCGCGAGCGCTTTGGCGAGCCTAAGCTCTATCATTTATTTGGCCGATTGGGTAATGCTCAGTTAGGACCAATTTATTTAGGACGTCTTGGTTTAGCCTCTTTATTTTTCGGCATTATTGCCATTCAGATCATGGGCTGGAATATGCTGGCCTCAGTTAATTGGAGCCCAATTCAATTTGTGCGCCAATTATTTTGGCTGTCACTGGATCCACCTTTACCTAAACATGGCTTGTCTCTGTTTATGCCCCTCAATGAGGGTGGCTGGTGGATGATGGCAGGCTTCTTCCTAACCGTATCGATTCTATTGTGGTGGGCAAGAATGTATCGTCGTGCTATCGCTTTAGGTATGGGTACTCACATTGCCTGGGGTTTCTTAGCGGCTATCTGGTTATATCTTGTTTTGGGATTCATTCGTCCGATCATGATGGGTAGCTGGAGTGAGGCGGTTCCATTTGGAGTCTTCTCGCACTTAGATTGGACTGCCGCATTTTCATTGCGCTATGGCAATTTATTCTATAACCCATTCCACATGCTCTCGATTGTTTTCCTCTATGGCTCAGCACTCTTATTTGCCATGCATGGCGCAACGATTTTGGCAGTCAGCCGCTTTGGTGGCGAACGCGAGATTGAGCAAATCGTTGATCGTGGTACAGCTTCAGAAAGAGCCGCTTTGTTCTGGAGATGGACCATGGGCTTTAATGCCACGATGGAATCGATTCACCGTTGGGCTTGGTGGTTTGCAGTACTAACACCTTTAGTAGGTGGCATTGGTATTTTGCTCACCGGTACCGTAGTGGATAACTGGTATTTATGGGCAGTTAAACATAATGTCGCCCCTTCTTATCCAGACGTTTTTGGAGTCCCTATCCCCGATCCAGCCACTTCTGGATTCGTCCCGCCAGCTGCACCTGCTGCACCTGTTATTACAGGAGTTAAGCCATGAAGCAATTAAGAAAATTTCTGATATTGCCGGCTCTGTTGGCAAGTGTTCTGGTTCTGTCCGGCTGCGAGAGGCCTCCAATTGAAGCTGTCCAGCATGGCTTCCGTGGAACAGGCATGGATTTGATTTACAACCCGCGCATCTTAGCTGAACAGGCTGAGAAAAATGCTGTACCTGTCTCGTATGGCGCTGCTCCAGCAGATGGACCAAAAGCAGGAGCAGTCTATAAAAATGTGAAAGTTCTGAATAATTTGAGCGTAGCTCAATTTGGTACCTTCATGGCTTCCATGACAAGCTGGGTTGCGCCAGAGCAAGGTTGTACTTATTGTCATAACCCTGCGAACTTTGCAGATGACTCGCTCTACACCAAGCAAGTTGCGCGCAATATGATTTTGATGACACAGCGAGTGAATACTCAATGGCAAGATCACGTAGCGCAGACGGGCGTGACATGCTACACCTGCCATCGTGGCAATAATATCCCTGAGCAAGTTTGGTTCAAAGCGCCGAAGCAACAGACGGGCAATGGACTGCTAGGTGATAAAGACGGACAAAATACGCCAGTTGCTGCTTCAGGCTATTCATCCTTGCCAAATGATTATTTTGCTCAGTACCTCACGAAATCGAGCAACATTCGCGTGCAGGGCGGCACCGCATTACCAACAGGCAATAAACACAGCATCAACGAAACTGAAGCGACCTATGGTTTGATGATGCACTTCTCAAAATCATTGGGTGTTAATTGCACGTATTGCCATAACTCGCGTAATTTCTCATCTTGGGAAGAGAGCCCTCCACAAAGAGCTAGAGCTTGGTATGCCATTCGGATGGCGCAAGATATCAATAATAATTACATGGAGCCAATTAAAGGTCTATTTCCAGAGCATCGTTTAGGGCCTACTGGAGATGTTGCCAAAGCCAATTGTGCTACTTGCCACCAAGGGGCTTACAAGCCACTTTATGGAGTATCGATGTTGTCAGACTATCCTTTCTTAACTGGTCCAGCAAAGCCAGCGATGAAGGCTAAGGATCCTGTTCCACCAGCAAAATCGGTGGCAATGAAGTAATCTATAGTTCGTTCTAACCAATAGCGTCATACGATCAATATGACGCTATTTTTTTGTAGAAAAGTTGGTTTGAGGAAATGTTAAAAAAAGCTGACTTTAAGGAAAATGAAGTATCCACTGCCATTGTGATTGGAAGTGGATTTGGTGGTTTAGCAGCCGCCATTCGTTTGTCTTGTAAAGGCTATAAGGTCATTGTTTTAGAAAAGCTCGACGCTCCAGGGGGTAGGGCATACGTTCATCGTCGCGATGGCTATACCTTTGACGCTGGCCCCACCATTATTACTGCACCCTTCCTGCTTAATGAGTTATGGGAGTTGTGCGGTAAGAAAATGTCCGACGATGTTGACCTTCGTTTAATGGATCCCTTCTATCGCATCCGCTTTGATGACGGCACCCACTTTGACTATACCGGTGACCCCGCCAGAATGCGCGCCGAAGTGGCTAAGTTTGCACCAGAAGACTTGCCAGGTTATGAGCGATTTTTAGCGGAGGCAGAAAAATGCTACAAGCTTGGATTTCAGGAACTCAGTTCCACTGCATTTGACTCAATTGGTGATTTGATTCGTGCAATTCCATCGATGATCAAGATGAAGGCCTGGGAGAGTATTTACAAGTTAGTTGCACGTCATTTAAAAAATGACAAGATACGTCAGGTGATGAGTTTTCATCCACTCTTAATTGGTGGAAATCCTTTTTCTGTAACCGCGGTCTATGCACTCATCAACTCCTTGGAGCGACGCCATGGCGTTCATTCTGCTATGGGTGGAACTGGCTCTTTAATTAAAGGTTTAGCGGGTTTATTGGCTGATAGAGGGGTGGAGATTCGGCTTAACTCTGAAGTGAAGCGTATCGAAGTAGTCAATGGTAAAGCTCAGGGTGTCACACTTGCCAATGGTGAATTTATACCTTCTGATATTGTGGTTTCGAATGCGGATGCCGCTTGGACTTATCAGAAACTCATCGCCCCAGAGCATCGGAAAGTGTGGACTGACTCTAAGGTCAATAGTAGTAAATATTCAATGAGTCTCTTTGTTTGGTACTTTGGCACAGACAAGCAATATCCTGATGTTCCCCACCATATGATCTTGTTGGGTAAACGTTATAAAGAGCTATTAACGGATATCTTTAAGAAACACGTCTTGGCAGATGACTTCAGTCTGTATTTGCATAGACCAACAGCTACGGATCCATCTTTAGCTCCTGCTGGCGGCGATACATTTTACGTGTTAGCTCCAGTGCCGAATTTAGCAAGCGGTACGGACTGGTCTAAAGAGACTGACTCTTATCGTCAAGCGATCGCTAAGTATCTAGATAAAAGTGTTTTGCCTGGCTTTGAAAAACACCTCAAGACATCTTTTTGTATGACACCTCAAGATTTTCAGGATCGCCTCTTGTCAGTCAAAGGTGCTGCCTTTGGTTTTGAGCCCCTCTTATTACAAAGCGCTTGGTTTAGACCTCATAACCGTAGTGAGGATGTTGCAGGTCTTTATATGGTGGGCGCTGGAACCCACCCTGGTGCGGGTATCCCCGGTGTTTTATCTTCGGCAAAAGCATTAATGTCTGTAGTAGCCGATCCTAAAAAAGTCCTAACATGAGTCAAAATATTAAAGATCTTCAAGAGTGCGTCGCAACCATGCGGGATGGATCCAAGTCCTTCTTCGCCGCCTCCAGAATCTTGCCTCAGAGAGTGAGAGATCCCGCAACTGCCCTTTATGCGTTTTGTCGAATTACGGATGATGTAGCTGATGCGATAGATGCAGAGCCGGATGCGATACCAAAATTGCGTGAACGCCTTGATCGTATCTATCAAGGTATGCCTGATGATATTGCTGCTGATCGTGCTTTATCGATTGTGGTGAAAGAATTTGATTTGCCCATTAGTCTGCCTCTCGCATTGATTGAGGGCTATGAGTGGGACACCCAATTTAAAACTTACGAAACCTTAGAAGATCTACTCGATTACTGCGCACGGGTTGCAGGTACTGTAGGGGCAATGATGTGTGTCATTATGGATCGTCGAGAACCTGAGACCTTGGCAAGAGCATGTGAACTTGGTCTGGCCATGCAGCTCACGAATATCGCACGCGATGTTGGTGAAGATGCTGCAAACGGGCGCATCTATTTACCCCTTGCTTGGCTTAGGGAAGCGGGCCTAGATCCGCAGGCTTGGCTCAGTAAGCCAGAGTTTAATGATCAAATTGCTTCTGTGATTGCGCGTCTCTTAAAGCATGCAGATGTTTTATATTCTCGTGCGGAGAACGGCATTTCTGATTTGCCATGGGATTGCCGTCCCGCTATTCAGGCCGCTCGACTGATTTATGCGGAGATTGGTCGCCAGGTAGAAAAGCTTAATTTGGATTCTGTTTCGACAAGAGCCTACGTACCTTCCAAGAGAAAAGTAGTCCTTTTAGCTGAAGCCTTTACGGCAATCTCTAAAATATTTTCTAGACAGCTGAAAGTGGATGCTGATAAAGCCATTCAGTATTTAGTAGATGCGGTAATTGAAGTGCCTCATGAAAAGCGTTTTGAAGGAACGGCTCACGATCGTTTGCTGTGGTTTGTTGATCTCATGGAGAGACAAGAACGTCGTCGCAATCCTCGCAAGAGTGGCAGAGCTTTACAGTAAACGTATTAACTTCAGTTGCCAATTACCACGTAATCCGAGGCATTCTCCAAGGCAGCATCAATTGAGTTGAGGTCAGCGTTAGCTTTGGCACGCTGAGGGTTTCATGAAACGAAAGCACCTTTTCACCCAGTAGTTCAGAATTTAAAACGGAACGCGTATAAAAAGGCGTGTTTTCTAAAACCTGAACTACCTCTAAACCTTTAGAGCTTTGATTGCGCATATGCCCTCGAATACCCCAAATGGTTTTTGGCAAAGCCTGTCTTGGCGGAGGTTCAAAATGGTCAATTGTTCCATTAGGATTAAAGGTCAATGCCAATATCTTTTCTTGAGCACTCTTTTCTCGTACATCGTAAATGACAGCAGTTCGACCGCCACTCATCTCTGCTCTGGACCAGTCCCACTCATGAAAAGATTGACTGATAGGCTCATCACCTTCATTTGAGTCTAAATAAGCGTTACCTACCCACTGTAAATCTGGGGAGTTTAAGCGCACCTTGACCCGTGCTGAAGGGGCAAGAGGGCCCCAACGATGTTTGCCAGCAGCATCTAAAGGCGTACTAAAGTTGAATAAGGTATTTGGATAGAGTTCAACCGTACCTGAAACTTTTTGACCAAAAGGCACTGCGCGCTCTTCGATATGAACGATTAATTTTTCTCCATCCCAACGCAGATTACTGGGGCCAATCATAAATTCGGTAGCATTGCGGGAAACTTGTTTTTCTCCTCGCTCAGTCATCGCCCAACGATTTTTTCCTCGGCTATAAATGGCAACATTCAATGAGCAATGATTTTCTGGATTAACAGTGGCATTACCTCTTCTAGCCCACGCATAGTAAGGTGAAAATACGCTACCAACAAATGCAATCAGGACTATGCCGTGCTTACCGTCATCGCTTAGAGCGTCGATGTACCACCAGAGATAAGCGTTCTGCCCGACAGCTTGATCAAACCGAGGTGATCCATCAGTGTTGCGGCCGCCATTCGTCCCGAGAGCGCGGCCATCGGTACTCCCGGACCCGGATGCACGCTGCCCCCCGCTAGGTAGAGGCCCGGAATCGGGCTTAGCGCTGAAGCTCGCCCAAAAGTTTCCATCCAACCATGATTGGCTTGGCCGTAAAGGGCTCCCCCCGTTGCCGGAAAGAGCTGGTTGAAAAGGGAGGGCGTTGTACGTTGACATATTGCGCTATCCAAGTCGATGTTGAGACCACATTGTTGCAGAAGACCAAAAGTTTCGTGTTCGCATGCGTCAATTTCTTGAGCATTAAATTCTGATTGATCGCCGTTTGCGGGAGCATTTATCAGGCAAAGTAGCCTTTGAGTATTTGAGGATGATTGATAAACATCACTTTGATCTTGAGCGCAAACGTAGACTGTTGGTTTTACAGGGAGACGTCTCTTGCTAAAAATATCATCAAACTCTGCATGATAATTTTGATTAAAGAACACATTGTGTCGCACCAAAGGGAAGCCATCTGTCTTGGTATTCATCGACCAGGTAATTGCAGAAAGAGATCTCTTAGCAGGTGAAGGGGGAATCATTTTTGCGCTCAGCGCTTTGCTTCCTTCTGAATTGAGTAAGCCAGTTTGCAGTGCTGCAAGATCGCCATTAAAAACGACAGATTCAGTATGCAGAACAGTTCCATCCGTAAGCCTGACACCTGATATACGACCGTGATCTAACAAGATTTCTTCGCATGCTTGCCCGGTTAAAAATTGCACACCTTTAGCTTCGGCTAATTTGCGAATCGTTTTTACTAATGAATACATGCCACCTTCCAGCGCCCAGACACCCTGTGCTTCAACATCGGCAATCAGCATGAGGGTTGCTGGCGCTTGATAGGGTGAGGATCCACAATAAGTAGCATAGCGACCAAACAACTGACGCAACCTTGGGTCATGGAAATAGTTGCCGAGTGATTTCCAGAGATTATTAAACAAACCAATTTCATATAAGACTTTGGATCCAGACATTCCCAAATCCGAAATCATTCCGGCAAAGTTTGGTTTAGCAGACAGCATATAAGGCTTTTCTAGCGCCTTATACAGTCTGCGACATTGATCGGAAAATTGTAGAAAGCGTTTTGCTTCCGCTGGAGAGGAAAATGCTGCAATGGCTTGTGCAGATTGTTCTACATCAGAAAATAAATCGAGCCTTTCATCTTTACTCCAGGCATGCCTTGCTAGGATATTTAATTTTTCAAGCTTTAACTCAGACTCTAGTGAGGTGCCTGCCTTTTGAAAGAGGGCATCAAATACCCAGCGCATTGTGAAGACGGTTGGACCGGAATCAATGAGTGCAGGCTCGAGTGGATCCTTTGAGCAATTCAGTTGTCGAATCTTGCCGCCAACTTGAGATTCTTTTTCAATCAAGATCACCTCAACCCCAGAGGAGGCGAGGTCGAGTGCGCAGGTCAATCCACCTATACCACCACCAATAATGACAACGGGTGCCTTAGCCAAGAGTGCGACCCTTCCAGCTACCGAAGGCATCAAAAGGTTGATAGCGTGAAAACATCGATTCTGAAAAGTAGTTACCGCTCATGGATGCGCGGATGGCAGCTTGATGAGCGCCTTGTCTGGCATATTGATCCATTGCTGCTTGCGATTCCCAGATTGTAAAAGTAGCCTGGCGAAAAAAGGGAGCTTCACCAATGCCGGCGGCAATAATGCAGCCAGACGTTTGCTCAAGTGAGCTTTCAGCCGCTGGTTCTTTACTCCAGAACTGCAAACAATTGAGGGGCTTAATAGAGGCTCTGGTAATTGATACGATTGGTCCTGATGAAGGTGCATCGACAGTAATTTGAGGTACAAAGCCTGACCACTGACCTTTAATTGAATAGGTTTTGAGTTTTACTGAAAAAAATTCTTTAGCGTGCGCCCGATACCATTGAATCAGCCGAGAGGTTTTATAAAATCTTTCGGCGCTAGCGATATCTTTGAAAATGCAAAACAGTGCTTGATGGGTAGCGCTGGGATGAAATGAAAAGCCCCCGTTTCTTCCTGAGCCCATGTGTTTGTAGAACTCTAGTCCTGGCGTTGACCAAAGCCATAGTCTTGCAAACATGAGTCTTAAGATTCCGCTGAATTTTGCTGATGATTGAATGTCTACAAGGACCATCAATGCAACTTGGTTGCCCATTACTGACTTTCTAATCAATATCCTTATTGGAGTCTACTAGACCATACTTTCTGAGTTTGATATAAAGACTTTGTCGAGATAAGCCTAAGATCTCAGAGGCAGAAACACGATTGTCTTTTGTCAGATCTAAGGCAGCTTTGATGCAGAGTTGCTCAATTAAGTCAGTGGTTTCGGCTAGGATGTCCTTCAAGGGGACTTTTCCAACCAGCATCGACAATTCATCAGAATTTCGTACTAGTTTCTTGTCGATACGCTTATCTTTATTTTGTCTCGAATCTACTTGTCGGAAAATCATGCCAATACAAGCGCGTGGCTGAACTACGGATACCGCTGAAATATCTACTAGTTTAAAACCACCACTATTGTTGTTAATCGAAGAGACACAAGATTGAGTACTTGCTTTTCCTTTTAAGGACTGCATCATGCGATCAAAATCTGTTGTGTCGTGCCCTAGATAATTTTGGATAGTAGTGCCAATCAAGTCTTGTTCGGTCTTAGCATTACTTAATTTAATAAAGGCCTTGTTTGCTTTGAGGATCTGACCTTCCGGAGTGCACACAATAAAACCATACGCATTATTTTCAATGGCCTTAACAGTTAAGGAGTCAGCATCTAATAAGTTGGATGACTTAGCTAAGTCGGGTTGCGTAAGGTTAAATAATAAGTAGGGTTTTCCGCTATTTATAAAAGAAGTTGCTTTGATCCGAATGACTTGCCCGCTGTCAATGACAGTTTCTAGAGTATTAGGTTCGCCAGTATTTTGTACGGTCTGAAGAAAGGTTTTGACTTTGTTTAATTCTGCTGCAGGTAAGAGCGAAAGAAATGACTTTCCAATGCAATTATTTTTAGCTAGTAGCATTTGCCTAATTGCGTTGCCATTCATCTCGACTATCTGATAAGCATCATCTCCCTTAACGATGATGACCGATTCAGTACCGATTTCAAAGATCGACCGAAAGCGTTCTTCTAGTTGACTTATTTGCAGATAATTTTTACTAATTTCTTTTTGGGCAGCAACTAAATCTTGTTGCAGCTTGGATGCTTCCGAAAGATCCCTGCCAATAACGATAATTTTTTTATTGGATGATGTTTTGATGGAAGTGCACATCATTGGCAGTACCAAATTTTGATGGTTACCGACCATATTGATTTGTCGAAACTTAGTGATCTTGTCTGAGCTAGCGTCTTCTATCAAGTAGTGCATTTTTTTGACGCTGTCTGGTACAACAATGTCTAACCATTTTTTTCCTATGAGGCCATCTGGGATCTGTTTGGCTAGACTCTGATTTTCAGAATAGATGTTGACTATGGTTCCATAATCATCCAACAGAAGCGAAATATCTGCCGAGGCTTGAGCAATCAGGCTAAGCTCTTTACTGCTCAGGTCTGAAAAGAGTTGCTCTGGATGATGTGAGGCAGGCATATTAATTTAGGCTAGTTCTTTGGGCTAAAAGATCCGACACTGTTTTAATAGCCTCTTCGGCTGTTAGGGCGCAGGCATCTGCAGAGCAAGCTTTTACTAATTCTGGTTTGTAATCAAATAATGGACCGCCCACCATGGTCAGTATCCCCTTATTTTTTGACACCTTCTTTACTTCGTTTAGCAATGCCTCCATAGTATCCCACTGATCTTCACATGAGATAGAAATTGCCAATAAATCAAAGGCTTGCAAGTTGATTCGATCCTTTAATTCTGCACTAGAAGTTTCAATTTCGACTGTCGTATTCCAGCCATTCAGCTTGAAAAATTCACCTAATATTAAGATCCCCAGGGTATGTTGCGACCCCGGTGCATTAATCAGAAGGGCGTTACCCTGGTAATGGGAGAGATTGCCTTGACTCATAAAGAGAGGGCTAAGTTGGTGAATGAGGTTCTGAGCACGCCCTAGCGCGACCGTCACCTCTGTAAAGCTGTTTTCATCATTTTCCCAAAGATGCTGCAAGCGTCTACAAGACGCTGGAATCAGATTCATATAGAGCGATACAAGGGTATGCCCCGATTTTTGCATCTTATCTATAAAGGAGAAGGAATCCTCTATGGGGCCATCCAACAATATTTGGCAAAAGTCGACAATTTCAACTTGCGTAATATTGATTTCATTAATCTGGCGAATAAATTGATCGTTTGCTGGTTCTAATTTATGCCCCATCAGCAAGCGCGGGATGATCTCTGATTCTATGGTTTTATTTAGCCATAGCTTCATTTCTGCGTTATCCAATTCACTTACATTAGATTGGAACGTTTTTTTCAGTGGATCTGACAAAGCCCATCTCCTAATAGCCTAGTAATGAATACAAAATGAAAGGCTGTAAGTGCTCCCCGAAAAATATGCTGCACTGCAAAAAAGAAGGGCGCTATTTCTCTCAAAACTGATCATTTAGTAATGATCCTATTTAGCGCTTTTTTTGAGTAAGTTGCTATAGGGTAAGTACCCCCAATAGGGTTATCCCGAGGACTTTCTTTTTCCAGATACCGTAAACTTTAATTGACACTTTTGTGCTTTAAAAGTGTATTAATAATTGCCTTAAGGTTGTTGCAGAAAATATATCAGACTGTGCATGGAAAAAACATATAAGCCACTTTATACCCCGGAAGAGAGGGTAAGAAGAGACGAAACCAAGTGGACACTTGTCCAAGGTATTTTGGCGCCTATTCAGTTTGTTGTTTTCCTGGTTAGTCTTTACCTCGTCCTGCGTTTTTTATTTACCGGCGAGGGAGAGTATGCCGCCAATATTTCAGTAGTGGTTAAAACATTAACGCTCTACACCATCATGATCACTGGTTGTATTTGGGAGAAGGTTGTTTTTAACTGCTACTTGTTTGCCCCAGCATTTTTCTGGGAAGACGTATTTAGTATGTTGGTGTTGTTGCTTCATACCTTATATCTTGTAGCGCTGGGTACTGGTTATCTGGACCCAATTCAACTGATGCTATTGGCTTTGGCAGCCTATGCAACCTATGTGATCAATGCAGGTCAATTTATCTGGAAGCTACGGATGGCTCGCCTAGATCAAGAAAAGAAGACGCGCGAGTCTATGCTTGGCGCGCAGACTATTCAATTACAAGCTGCACAAGCAGCAAGTCTTAGTAGTGCTCAGACAACGTTAACTGGCTTAAGCATTGCAGAGGCAGAAGAATTGCATCGCAACCTTGTGCAAGGAACACAATTTTTTGGATTCATGGCGGTAATAGCGCATCTCTTAGCTTATATCTATTCCCCATGGTTGAAATAATTAAAGGCGATTGTTAGCAATGCTTGAAAATTCTTATACTCAAAAACGTACTCAGCTTCAGGAGTATTTCGACCGCACTGCGGTAGATGCTTGGGCAAAGCTAACGTCGACAGCCAAAGTCAGCGGTATACGCGCTAAGGTACGAGCTGGTCGTGAAGAGATGCGTCATGTCTTGCTAAGCTATTTACCGGCTGATTTGTCTGGACAGCGTGTTTTGGATGCTGGCTGCGGTACTGGAGTCTTAGCAGCTGATTTAGCAAAGCGGGGTGCGCATGTAGTCGCTATTGATTTATCGCCTACCTTAGTTGATTTAGCGCGCGAGAGAATTGGTCGTGATGTTGGCTCTGGATCTATTGAGTTCCGTTCTGGAGATATGTTAGATCCCGCCTTGGGTGAGTTTGATCATGTGGTTTGTATGGATTCCATGATTCACTATCACCACTTGGATATTGCTGATGCGATGGCGAAGCTTGCCAATCGTACGCGTGCCAATATTGCTTTTACATTTGCCCCCAATAATGCTGCTCTGAGTACCTTGTTAACGATTGGTAGTGTATTTCCGAGAAGTGATCGATCACCGTTTATTCAGCCCATTTCGATTGACTCTCTCACCAGAACCTTCAGTCAGCATGATGGTTTAGCAGATTGGGCGCCAGTCAGTACGCAAAAAGTGCAACGCGCTTTTTATTTTTCACAGGCGATGCGCTTAAGCAAAAAGCTAACTGATCAGAATAAAGCGCGATAACAATGAAAATGTTTACTCTGACCTGGCGTGGCAAAGAGTTATTTGAAACTTGGAAGAGAGTGAGTCCAAAGTTCTTACCTTTTGCTGATATCGCCACCAAAGAGTTACCAATCAGCCGTCTCTTGAGGCTGGCTCTGTTTCAGGTTTCTGTAGGCATGGCAATGGTCATGTTGATTGGCACTCTGAATCGAGTCATGATCATTGAGTTGAAAGTGAGTGCGGCTTTAGTTTCGATTATGGTTGCCTTGCCTCTGCTATTTGCTCCATTCAGAGCACTGGTTGGCTTTAAGAGTGACAGCCATAAGTCTTTTCTGGGTTGGCGCAGAGTGCCTTATATTTGGATTGGTTCCTGGTTGCAATTTGGCGGCTTTGCAATCATGCCTTTCGCACTCATTCTCTTGTCTGGCGATACCACTTGGCCCGCTTGGTTTGCGCAAGGCGCTACCGGGCTTGCTTTTCTATTGGTAGGCGCTGGTATGCAGACCACTCAAACCGCTGGTCTCGCTTTAGCATCTGATCTAGCTGAGCCTCAAGCTAGACCTAGAGTGGTCGCGCTAATGTATATGATGCTGTTGGTTGGTATGGCAGTCAGTAGTGCCATCTTTGGCTATTTGCTGATTGATATCACCCCGATTCTGTTGATTCGGGTGGTACAGGGTGTTGCAGCAACTACCTTGGTGCTCAACTTGATCGCAGCCTGGAAGCAAGAGCCTCGTCAGCCCCATTTAACAGCGCACTCTATCGTAGCTCCAAGCTTTAAAGAAACTTGGGCCACTTTTTCACAGCAGGGCAAAGTGATGCGTTTCTTGGTAGCTTTAGGTTTAGGTACAGCCGCATTTAGTATGCAAGACATTATTTTAGAACCCTATGGTGCTGAAGTATTAGGTTTATCGGTTAGTGCTACCACTGTATTAACCAGTCTGACTTCTTTAGGCGCTCTCGTTGCTTTTGGTGTGGCTGCCCGTTATCTAAATCGCTCAATTGATCCCTATCGCCTGGCTTCCATTGGCGCTTTGTTTGGTATTGCGGCATTTAGTTGCGTCATTTTTTCCGAACCATTGCTTTCGCCCACCTTATTTCGTTGCGGCGCATTTTTAATTGGCTTTGGTGGGGGATTATTTTCTGTGAGCACTTTGACTGCCGCCATGAGTTTCGAATCAGGCGGGATGAATGGTTTGGTTTTAGGTGCTTGGGGCGCGGTACACGCTAGCGCATCTGGTATTGCTATTGCAGCTGGCGGCGTCATACGGGATGTGATTTCTAGCCTGGCGACAAATGGCTTCCTAGGTGAGGGTTTGATTTCTACCGCTACAGGCTATAGTTTTGTATATCACATTGAGTTTTATTTGTTGTTTGCTACATTGATTGCAATTGGACCTTTAGTCATTATGAATAAGGAACCTGTGATGAATGTTTCTCAGAAGTTCGGTTTAGATGAATTACCAAGTTAAATAGTGGCACAGTATGTTTTTTCACAATAAGCATTATTGTTAAAAGGGAGAGCAAGATGGCAACCGGAGCAATTACAGAATATGTAGATGTTGCACAATTGGTTCTATATGCATTTTGGGTATTTTTTGCAGGCCTCGTTTATTACCTGACTATAGAAAGTAAGCGTGAAGGTTTTCCGCTAGAGTATGACGTTCGTGGCGAGACCCGACGAGCGGCTGGAATAGCTGGTATGCCGGCACCGAAGACTTTTCATACGGAGTACTGGGGCGATGTCACTGTTCCCAAAGATGAGCCTCTGGAAAAAGTAGCCGCTAGACCTTCAAGCTATTTAAATGGTGCGCCTTTAGTGCCAACTGGTAACCCGATGTTAGACGGTGTAGGGCCGGGCGCCTTTACGAAGCGTGCGGATATTCCTGACATGACATCAGAAGGTCAAAAACGTATTTTGCCAGGGCGCTTACTCGGTCAATTTAGCGTAGCCAAGCAGGATAGAAATCCGATTGGTATGCAAGTTAAGGGTGATGATGGTGTGGTAGCTGGCACCGTGAAAGAGCTCTGGATTGATCAGGCTGAAGTCGTGATTCGCTATTTTGAAATTGAAACTTTGCCAGAGTTTGGTGGCAGACGAGTATTACTACCAATGAATTTTTCTCGTATTGGTAAAGACGCTATCAAGGTGGAATCGATCTTGGGCAATCAGTTTGCTTTAGTACCAGGCTTAAAGAGTCAAGATCAGATTACGCTCTTAGAAGAAGAAAAGATCATGGCTTACTTTGGTGGCGGTACTCTGTATGCGACCCCAGAGCGCCAAGAACCCCTTATTTAAATCCCATTCAATTGAAAGTATTTTGTGAATCAAAAACCATATGAATCAGCAGAGCATGAGTTCGAGGCAGCCTTAGGGTTGCCCGAACCATTACCTGCTGGCGAAACGATTCTTTGGCAAGGCGCTCCTAGTTGGACTGCTATGGCTAAACATGTATTTCGTCTGCAATGGCTCGCAGTTTATTTTGCAGTCATCGTGGTTTTGCAGGTTTTCTCAGTAGCAGGTAGTGAAGGTGGTTTGTCAGAAGGTTGGAGTAGTGTTGCCCTTGCAGTATTTTTAGCGCTGATTGGTCTGCTGCTCATAGGTCTTTTGGCTTACTGGTCAGCAACTACCACGATGTATACCTTAACCAATCGTCGGATTGTGATGCGAGTGGGTATTGTGTTGACGGTGACCTTTAACCTCCCTTATAAAACGCTGAGAAGTGCTGATTTAAAGTTATATGCAGATGGTACTGGTGATATCCCAATGCAAATTGCTACCGAAGATAAGATTGCCTTCTTCCACCTATGGCCTCACGTGCGGCCTTGGCGTTTAGCAAAACCAGAACCGATGATGCGTTGTATTCCCGAGGCACAGCAGGTTGCAAAATTACTTACTGAAGCCTGGAAGGCATCGACTGGTCTTAGCAAGATAGAGCCTCAAGATATTGCAGTTGAACAAGCAAGAGCACAAACAGCATGAGTGTTACCCAAGGAAAAGATTTTTTATCACCCGTTGCGAAAATGCTGATCGCTGATGTGATCATCATTGTTTTATTGTTGGTATTTATTAATAGTCGCGACTTGAGTCAGGTGCGTGAACCTGATGCATCGCCTGTACAAGTTTTGCAACTGCGTTTTGAGGATCGTCCTGATGGCTCTATCGCTGTCATCGATTACAAAACTGGTAAGCAAATTGAGGCTGTGCAAGGTGAAGCCGGTTTTGTCAGAGGCACATTGCGTGGTCTTGCACAAGAAAGAAAACGCAGAGGCTTGGATAGTGGACCTCCATTTGAATTAATTTATCGCGCAGATGGTCGCTTAACTCTAGCCGATACCGCAACTGGTCGTATGGTAGACCTAGAGTCTTTTGGCCCTACCAATGCTGGAACATTTTTTAGGTTATTTAATGCATCAAATGTAGTAGCAGTAAGTAAGTCATAAATATTTATTGGAGTTGGAAATGAATTTAGATAGCGCAGAAAGCATGTTGCAAAGTCAGATCCCTGCAAAGGGATCAATCAATGACTCCACCAAGATGGCATTAGAAGATGCGGTATTAAGCCCGCGCTTTTATACGACCGACTTTAAAGAGATGGATCGCATTAGTATTGATTCCTTGCGCCCAGAGTGGGATGCATTGATGGCAGAGTATGAGGGCGACAATAATGCGGATCACTTCCAGCGTCCTGCAGATATGGATAAGAATTATTCCAATCTGCATCCCGCCTTATATGATGAGTTTGTTGATTTCTTAATCAGCTCGATTACCTCTGAGTTCTCTGGATGTATTTTGTACGCTGAGATCAAGCGTAAGGTCAGCAATCCAGATATGCGTAACTTGTTCGGCTATATGGCCAGGGATGAAAGCCGCCACGCTGGTTTTATTAATCAGTGGCTGAAGGACTTTAATATTGGTATTGACTTAGGCTTTTTGGCAAAAGCTAAGAAATATACTTACTTCAAGCCGAAGTTTATTTTCTACGCGACCTATCTCTCAGAAAAGATTGGTTATGCCCGTTACATCACGATCTTTAGGGAAATTGAGAGTCGCCCTGAGGTTCGTTTTCATCCGATCTTTTTATGGTTTGAACGTTGGTGTAATGACGAGTTCCGTCACGGTGAATCCTTTGCGTTGATCATGCGTGCTAATCCTAAGTTGCTGCAAGGTGTAAATAAATTATGGATTCGCTTTTTCATCTTGGCAGTCTATGCAACGATGTATGTGCGCGACCATACCCGCATTGAGCTATACAAGGCGATGAAAATTTCTCCAACGGATTACGACAAGAAAGTACTTTTCATCACAAACGAAATTATTAAGCAGGTCTTCCCAATTTCTGTGAATTTAGATGATCCGCGTTTCTATCACTATCTTGAGGAGATGCGAGCCTTGTTTGAGAAGATGGACGCATACAAGAAAGAGGGTGGCTTCATGAATAAGGTGAAGACAGCCATTCTGGGTGCTCGCGCTGGTTTAGTGTTTGCGAAGCTTTACTTCATTCCAGTCCAAGATAACACCTTACCTGCCAACGTTCGGATGGTCCCTACCTGGTAATTTTATGAGCATCGTTTGGCCTATCCTCTACTCGATTTTTATATGGTGGTTTAGCACCGGGATCATTCTGCTCTTAAATCAGCGCCATCCCTCCACCTATAGAAATGCTTTTTGGGTAAGCGGTATGGTGCTAGCTATGGCATTGGTAGGGCTGAAAACAAGTGCCAACTTAGGTACGGTAGCGGGGGCTTATTGTGGTTTTACCTGCGCAATTTTAGTTTGGGGTTGGCAAGAAATCGGTTTCTTATTCGGTTATGTCACTGGCCCTCGTAGAGAGCCTTGTCCTGAAGATTGTCGTGGCTTAAAAAAGATGCACTATGCCTTTCAGACTATTCAGCACCATGAAATTGCTTTGGTAGTTCTAGCAGTTTTAGTAACCATCATGACTTGGGGTGGCGCCAACCAGACAGGCTTTTGGACCTTCATGATTCTTTGGCTCATGAGACAGAGTGCGAAGCTCAATATCTTCTTGGGTGTACTGAACCTGAACGAACGGTTTTTACCGAATCACCTGAAATACATCTTTACTTACTTCACCTGCAAGCCGATGAATCCCTTGTTGCCACTCTCAGTAATTGGTGGTGTGCTGTGCGCTATTCCACTCTGGGAGGTTGCAATTCATCCCAGCAGTACTGATTTTGAAGTAGCTTCCATGTCTCTCACCGGCGCGATTTTATCTTTGGCTGTGTTGGAGCATATTTTGATGGTTGTTCCTTTTTCTAGTGAAGGCTTGTGGAAATGGGGAATGCGATCATAAATACTCTTCCGGTGCAGAGGTATCCTGCGCCCTCGGCCATTCTCGAATTACTGAAGCCGATTACTTGGTTTCCGCCAATGTGGGCTTTTGCCTGCGGGGTGATAGCGACTGGTGTTTCTTTTCAGGGTCGCTGGCATTTATTAATCGCTGGCGTGATCTTGGCAGGCCCTATGGTATGTGCGGCTAGTCAAGCAGTGAATGATTGGTTTGACCGTGAGGTAGATGCCATCAATGAGCCTCAGCGTCCCATTCCTTCAGGTCGCATGCCCGGAACCTGGGGGCTTTATGTCGCTTTCATTTGGACATTGCTATCACTGGCATTGGGCTGGTTTATTAGTCCTTGGGCATTTGTTGCGACACTGCTTGGTCTTTTATTAGCGTGGCTCTACAGCATGCCGCCATTACGTTTTAAACAAAACGGTTGGTTGGGTAATGCCGCTTGCGGAATATCTTATGAAGGCTTAGCTTGGTTTACTGGTTCGGCTGTCATGATGGGTGATGTATTTCCATCGACCCCTTCGATTTTGCTTGCCATTCTATATAGCATTGGCGCTCATGGCATCATGACTTTGAATGATTTCAAGGCAGTAGAGGGCGATCGTCGAATGGGCGTTCTATCTCTGCCAGTACAACTAGGTATCGCAGGCGCCGCTGAAAATGCCTGTTTGATGATGCTGGTTCCACAGTTCGGCGTGCTTGGGCTACTTTTGATTTGGGGTGCCTTTTGGCAAGCATTCGTGATCTTGCTGCTCATCGCCGGTCAAATCAAGATGATGCATTATTTCTTGCAGGATCCAGTTAAGCGCGCATTATTTTTGAGTGGTTTTGGGGTGCCATTATTTGTTGCAGGAATGATGGTCAGTGCATTTGCAGTAGCAGGGCGATTCGCTATCAGTTAATTCATTGAACCTATGAGCACCGCAAATATTTCTTATCTCAGTTGGCTGCAAATTGCTAGGCTAGGATTGGTGCAAGCTTCTTTAGGCTCCATCGTGGTCTTAACCACCTCTCTCTTAAACCGAGTGATGGTAATTGAACTAGCACTTCCAGCTATTTTGCCTGGAGCACTAGTTGCTCTGCATTACTTGGTCCAATTGGTTCGTCCCCGCATGGGTTTTGGCTCAGATCAGACTCGAAGTGCTTCACCTTGGATACGAGGTGGCATATTGGTTTTAGCAAGTGGCGGCATATTGGCTGCAACTTCAATCATTCTCTTGGAGCAATCTATTATTTTGGGTATTGCACTAGCGATCGTTGCCTTTGCCATGATTGGTATTGGAGTGAGTGCTAGTGGTACTGCCTTATTGGTTTTACTTGCTAAACGCGTTGACCCCAAACGCAAAGCAGCTGCAGCAACCTGTGTTTGGCTCATGATGATTTTTGGCTTTGCAATGACTGCCAGCATCAGCGGAAAATTTTTGACGCCATTTTCTTTTGAGCGTTTATTGATGATCTCTTCTACCGTTTCTGTAATAGCAGTTATCGTTACCTTTTTGGCTATTTGGGGTATGGAGACACCAGCAGAGTCAGTTGAAAAACAAGCGATCAATCTAGCCCACGAGGATTTACAAAAACAGAATACCAAGGTTAATTTCCGTGAGGCACTTGCTGAAGTTTGGCAAGAGGGAACCGTACGCTCATTTACCTGGTTTGTCTTCATTTCCATGTTGGCCTATAGCTCACAAGATTTGATCTTAGAGCCATTTGCTGCAGTCGCGTTTGGCTACACCCCTGCTGAAACCACGGCTTTATCAGGTCTTCAAAATGGTGGTGTCTTGGTAGGGATGCTCGCGTTAGCGTTTATTACCAGCAGAGCAAAGTCCAAGAATTTAACTTCTCTGCGCAATTGGACTATTGGTGGGTGTCTTGCTTCAGCGATTGCCATGATGGGCTTGGTCTTATCTGGACCGGTTGCCAGCAGTCTCTTTTTCAAGACCGCTGTCTTTTTCTTAGGCATCTTTAATGGCGCTTTTTCAATTGCAGCCATTGGCTCAATGATGCAATTTGCCAGCTTAGGCAGTGAAAAGCGTGAAGGGGTTCGCATGGGTATTTGGGGCGCTTCGCAGGCCCTTGCTTTTGGTTTAGGTGGCATCGTCGGGACTGGTCTGAGCGATATAGCTCGGATTGTTTTAGGAAACCCAGCGACTGCCTATGCATTTATCTTTTTATTAGAAGCTGTTTTATTTGTTGTGGCTGCGTACTTGTCATTTCAGACACGTCCGCACAAGCAAACAAACGAGTTGTCAAAGCATTTGGTAGGTGCGTAAGTTTTTCAAGATTAAATGATGTGCTCAATATATGGAGATCAGAATGGGTACTTTAGAAACTTTTGATGTCGTAGTAGTTGGTGGTGGCCCAACTGGAGCCACAGCGGCAAGTGATCTGGCTAAGAAAGGTCGCAAAGTGCTCCTCTTGGATCGCATGGGCCGAATCAAGCCTTGCGGCGGCGCCATACCTCCACGCCTAATTAAGGATTTTGAAATCCCTGATGAGCTCCTTGTAGCCAAGGCCAATTGCGCCAGAATGATTGCGCCGTCAGATAAGGCAGTAGATATGCATATTGAGGGCGGCTTTGTCGGGATGGTCGATCGCGATAAGTTTGATGAATTTTTGCGCGTGCGTGCCGCCAATGATGGTGCCGAGAGAAGAACGGGCATTTTTGAGAAAATCACTCGAGATCAAGATGGAGTCTCAGTCATTCACTATGTTGTGCGCGGCAAGCATGGTGCGCCTGATGAAACCATAGCTGTTCGTGCTAAGGCAGTGATTGGTGCAGATGGAGCTAAATCTGGAGTTGGACGCCAAGCGATTCCAGGCGCTAAGGATGTGGAATATGTCTTTGCCTATCATGAGATAGTGAAGGTTCCTGATAATCCACCAGCTGACTTTGATGGTTCTCGCTGCGATGTTTTTTATCAAGGCGCTTTATCCCCAGACTTTTATGGCTGGATCTTTCCTCATGGCAAAACCATGAGTATTGGAACTGGAACTGCTGATAAAGGCTTCTCTTTGAGAAGTGCAGTAGGTGCACTCAAGAAACAAACTGGTCTTGAGGATGCTGAAATGCTCAGGCATGAAGGCGCACCGCTACCAATGAAGCCATTAAAAAAATGGGATAACGGCAGAGATGTTGTCTTGGCAGGAGATGCTGCTGGCGTGGTTGCGCCAGCCTCAGGCGAAGGCATCTATTACGGAATGTATGGCGGCAGAGTCGCTGCTGAGGCTGTTGAAGAGCTACTGGTAACTGGCAATGGCAAGGTGTTAGCAAAAGCTCGCAAGCGTTTCATGAAAGAACACGGTACTGTATTTTTGGTACTCGGAATCATGCAGCGTTTTTGGTACAACAACGATAAGCGTCGCGAGCGCTTTGTCAAGATGTGTGAAGATAAAGACGTTCAGCGCTTAACATTTGAATCGTATATGAATAAGAAACTTGTTCGCCGTGATCCTTTGGCGCACTTCAAGATTTTCTTAAAAGATACCGCCCATTTATTGGGTTTTGCAAAGGTTTAAAGAGTAGGGTGTTTGTTTGACAGCAGTTTTTAATCAGTTTTGACTACTGAAAGGAAGTGGCATCATGAAAGATAACAGCGCAGCAACCTTAAAAATGAAGTCCGGCAAAATGTATCTGATTGGGATTATTGCCTTTTCCGGTTTGATTACTGGAATTGTCTTTATTAAGTTCTTGTTCTCAGTTTAATTTTGTGGGGTCAGGCTCAGTTTTTCGAGACTGAAGCCATTGTCGTTCACCAGGCGGCTTAATAGCGCTTGGTAGCGATTGGAATCCACTGTTTTAGTGCGTGAGAGTATCCAGAGATATTCTCTTCTAGGATCGCTGACGGCGGCCAACTGGTACTCTGGGTCAATATCAATGACCCAGTAGTCACCCCAGACTAAAGGCAGGAATCCTAACCAAGCTGGTGCAAAACGGACCTCTAGTTTGGGTGAGGTGGAGTCACCAATTTGCCTTGCGGTGCCTAAGGCCTCACCTTTTTCATTATTTTCAAATGTGCAGCGATTCGTCACGCTCACATTGCCATCATCTTTGATCTTGTAGGTGGCATTGGTATCAGCAATACACTTTCTTTGAAACCAATTTGGAAACTTAGCAATCTCGTACCAAGTCCCTTGATAGCGGGCAACGTCTAGTGAAGGGATTGTTTTAACAGGAGCATTTGGCTTTGGTTCAGCTTGGGCTATCACCTCAGTTTGTGCGCACAAGAAAAAAAGTAAGCCAAAAATATAGTGATGTTTTCTCATGATATTTGCCTCAGTTTTTTTCAGTTGAGTTGAATGCTGCAAGTAGTGATTTGTTCATTACCACTTTTGAGTTGAATTAATTCGTTACCCATCTTATTGATTTTAAGTTGCCCAATTTGTGGGTCAAAGCGCATTAATATTTGGTAGAAATCTTTCACCTCTAATAGGTCAATCCTAATCTCTTTGCCTTCATAGAGCAAGCTTGCAACTAGCGAGTCTTTATGAATGACTATCTGCATAGGACTACCATTGAGAACGCATGCCAGTGTCTTTGCTTGACGATCAATCGCGTCTATTTTGGGTGCATGAGAGTCGCAACCCCATAAAGCCAAAGCCAATAATAGAGACGCTAAAGCGTTCTTTAGACTCATCGGGGCAGACGCCAAAACTAGCGCTTAAGAGAGTTGAGCGAGAGGAGAAACTCCAATCAAGTATTGGTGCAATCCGAATATGAAAACCACCCAGAGAATCACACCAGAGGCGATAGTAATCACAGTAGCCTTAGTGCTGATTTGAGCTTGCTCAGGAATATGAACTGGTCGTTTTCTGGCAGAACGAAAATCCAAAACAGCCCAGATGAGAAAGCTGCCAAATAGGATGAGATCTACTAGGGTACCGTTAGATAGTAAATGCGCTAGGGCCCATACTTTGACGCCGAGAATCATTGGATGTTTTAGCTTGAGGCGGATCGCATTATTCGAAGGCGAGCTTCCGGCTAAGAAGATAAAGGCGATGAGGTTTAATGCCAAGGCTATATAAATGAGAAATGCATTAGGCTGCCATAAAACCAAGGTATCTTGTCTTGCTTGCCCATAGCCAACTACCATGATGATGAATCCAATTAAGGAAATGATGGTGTAGAGGCCTTTCCATTTCACTTCCCCAATTTGATCAATGATTTGGTTGCGCCATGACTCAGCAAAGATGCGACAAGAGTGACTGGCGAGAAAAATAAAGAGACCGAATAGAAATAAAGCCATGGAATACTCCAAAGGGAAAATAGGTTTTAAGGTTTGTGAATTTCTGATTCGCTGGGCTGAATGCCATAGGGTTCTACTAGAGGCCAGATGTGCTTAGGAATCATCGAGACCATTTTTGCAGGCTGCTCTCTTCTTAGATGAATCACGGTTTCAATGGCTTTCATTTCTAGGCGAGTGCGAGCAAATTCAAGGCCACGAGGTCCAACCTTAGGCATTAACCAACCCACAATCGGTCTTAACCAGTTCGGCATTTTTCTTAAAGGAAGGCCACCAGCAGCGCGTTCAACATTTTTCATAAAGCCCACCACGGCTGAGTGACGTTTGCCAGCACTTCCTGGTACAGAGGTGTGCACTTCATCACCCAAGAGCGCTAGTAATTCTTCGCCACGTTGATTGCGAACGATCAGCCATTGCTCACCCTGACCGCCCATATAGCCAACTGTGATGTCAGACAGCACATTGGTGTAATCAACACAGGTGCGGCAAGTTAAGGGAAAAAAGTCATTTGGCAAAGTAGAGAGCGGCAATTGTAGAAACGGAATCTCTTTCTTTTTGCCATTTTTAAAGCGCACTTCAACGTGATAATCTGCTCTAAATTCAAGATAGTTAATCTCATCTGGTTCTGAACTAACTAAGGACAGAAAGTGATGAAAGTTCTCAGTGGTGGTGTTGTCAGAACACGGCGTTCCAATCACGTAAAGTTTTTCGAGGCCCAATTCTTTTTCTAGAGCCCTTAAAGCGTATACCTGACAAGGGATGCCAATCACAGCCATCTTTTTATAGCCTTTAGCAATCGCCGGCTCTAGAAGAGAGAGAAGTGGCGCATAGCCCATTCTCATGCCACGACACTTGGCCATATCTGATGCTTTATCAATAATGATCGGCAATGGTTTCCAGCGATCCTGGGGATCCTCGGTCATCGTCAGAATGGCATCGACTGCGCCTGTTTCAAGTAGGCGCTCTCCGATCCGCGTGGTAATTCCAGTCCATTGCGCGCCTGCACTAGGATGATTGAGTGCAGCCCTCAGCATTTTGATGAAGGGACCAAAATGCAGTTCATCAGGACGACCCAAATCTCTTGTCCTGCCATGAACCTGAGTTTCTAATTCTGGGTAATTGGGCTTGATAAATTGACAAGCCTCGCCGCAACGTTTTGGATTATCAGTGCGAGAAATACCACAGTCAGTGCAGAGGCTCCGATAAGGTGCATTAGAAGGGTTCACACAGTCCTTTGGTCACTATCATTTTAGGGTAATGGGGCAAAAAGCAAGGTAAAGATAATGCATTTATTATGACCTGAATAAGAAATACTTGCAGACCAATTTTATGAATATGGAGAGTCATCATGCTACCGAATATCCCCCTCAAAAGACTTGATGGAAGTGTAGAAAATTTACAGGATTATGCTGGTAAGGTGCTCTTGATCGTGAATGTCGCCAGTAACTGCGGCTTTACTTCTCAATACCGTGATTTACAAAATCTTTACACTGCAAATCAAGCCAAAGGCCTGGAGATATTAGGCTTCCCATGTAATCAATTCGGCGCTCAAGAGCCGGGCTCTGCAGAGCAGATTCAAAGCTTTTGCAGCACTAACTATGGTGTGACTTTTCCGATGTTTGAGAAAATTGATGTGAATGGGGATAACACTCATCCCTTGTATGCTTATTTAAAGGATCGGGCTCCTGGCATATTGGGAACCACTGGTATTAAGTGGAACTTCACTAAGTTTCTCGTGAGCAAAGATGGTCAATCCATCACACGACTTGCATCGGCCGATGGCGCTAGCAAGATGGAAGAAGCGCTTCAAAAACTACTCTAAATGAGATGCTTCCTAGAGAAGTAGTTACTTCTTTTTCTTCTTATCGGAGTCTAACCATTCGTTGATATCTGGGAAGGCATCTTGAACTTCACCCATAAACTCACGAACCATGTAATACAGGCCAGCAATTAAGAGACAAAAAACAAAGATCGATAGAAGGAGTAGGGTAGTGTTACTCATTTTTTACGATTCAATAATGCAGATAATTTGAAATAAATCCCAAAGCAAAATATTGAGGGCACCCAAAGCGCTGTAAAGATCGACTGCTCACGATCTTGGACTACAAACCATAAATAGGCTGAGGTAAAGAATGAAATCACCACCGCCATGAGAATGAAGTAATCTGATTTTTTAAACATATTCACTCCTTCACTTCGTTATTAAAATAATCCCCAATTCCGTAGCCAATTGCGCTCAGAAGGCATCCAATGATAGCGCAGCCACCCAATACACGAATGCCTGAAGAAAGACCAAAAGAAAACATATCGGCAGAAATGAAGTCCCACAGACTCAAGCTAATCAAGATAAAGCTAACCGAGCTAATGAAGAAGCCCGAAAGGATGAAGGTCTTTTCAGCTAATTGCGGTAAGTTGGTCATTGGGTTGATGACGACTAGTAGCTTAGGAGCCTAGCAGGCAGATTCAATTAAGCAACCGACTCTACTGGCTTAGCTGGCCATATGAAATTGGTCATTGCTGCGATAGTGATGAGCAGCAAGATGATTTCTATTAGATAGACACCGCAGTAACCGGTAGCTGGGCTATTGAGCTCTTCGCCAAAATAATTTCTGGAAGCCATGCCAGCCAAAATATCCCGAAAAATGCCTCCAAAGCCAACTGCAATCCCTGCAGCAGTTGCTTGCACTGCTCCCCATGCACCCAATGCCAAGCCACTTTGATTTTCTGGAGCATATCTCATGGTGGCAGTTAAGGTGCCATGGCTAAATAGCCCGTTACCAAAGCCAATTAATACCACCCCGAGAATAAAAATGAGAGTGCTATTAAATGGCGCAGCGATGATGACCAACATGAATGCAGGAATACCAATTTTGGCGCCATTACTAGCCATCTTAAAAGGATCGTAACCAGCACTTAATACCTTGGAGGCAATGCTAAAGCCAAACAAACAGCCAACGGCCAAAGTAGCAGTTAACACAGTGGTAGCACTCACACTCATGTTTAATAATTCACCGCCATAAGGCTCTAGCAAAACATCATTCATGCTAAATGCCATGGTGCCAAAACCTACTGCAATTAAGCGACGAATTGCTTGACCACCCTCCTTGAAGGTTTCCCAGGACTCTTTAAAGTTTTGTTCTCTAGCGACTTGCGCTCTAGCACGCGCTTCTTCGCGGCTTTCTTGTTTCCAAAGTGCAATGGCATTCAACAAAATCGTGACGACAGCACTTCCTTGAATGACTTGGATTAAGCGTCCAGGGCTGTACTCTTCTAATAACTGACCAAAAATCAAAGCGCTGCCAATCATGCCAATGAGTAACATCACAAACATCAGGCCAACAATATTAGGTTGCGCCTTAGGCGGTGCAAGATCACAAGCCAAGGCAAGACCAACAGTTTGAGTTGTGTGAATGCCGGCGCCAACAAATAAAAATGACAGTCCAGCAGCTGCTAATCCAATCCATGCTGGCGCTTCGCTCGCATTGCCTGCACCAGCTAACACTAGCAAAGCAAAAGGCATGATGGCTAGTCCGCCGAATTGCACCATGGTTCCCATCCAAATATAAGGAACCCGACGCCAACCGAGAGCAGATTTATGAGTGTCGGAGCGAAAACCAATCAGCGCTCTAATAGGAGCAAAAATAATGGGCAAGGAAACCATGATCGATACCAATGATGCTGGTACATGTAACTCCACAATCATTACTCGATTCAGTGTGCCCACTAAGAGCACTAAGGCCATGCCAACTGATACTTGGAAGAGGGATAGTCTGAGTAATCTACCTAGTGGTAGTTCAGCAGAAGCGGCGTCTGCGAAGGGCAAAAAACGGGGACCTAAATTAGCCCAGGTACTGATTAATTTTTGACTAAAGCGATTCATCTAAAACTGAGTTTAACTGACGAGTATGCAAAACAAAAAAATAAGACCCAGATCTAACGATCTAGGTCTTATGAGACAAAATAAAACTTATTTTTGTGCTGCTGGTGCCGCGGGCGCTCCAGAAGTAGCGCCAGCCTTCGCAGACTTACCACCCTCTAAAAAAGCCTTCACCCAAGTTGTGTTATTTAGTAATGCCAAATGAACTGAAAAGGAACCAACTGCTACTGCACCCAAAAACAATGGGATGCCAACTGTTGGTCTTACTACTGTCCACATTTTTCCGTAGATCATCTTAAGCTCCTTAAATTACTTCAACCAAGGTGAATAGATGTAAGCAAGTAAATGGGCAAGTGCTGCGATCATCCCAAAAAATTGCGTACCTTGAATGAGGTTGCGATGTAGCTCTTCCGCTTCCTCAACACTCAGACCTGTAAGAGTGTTATTTGTCATAGTGTTTTCCTCTCAAATCTAACTGCGTCGTGCAAACCCACACGAGGGTACTAATTAACCTTCTTTGCCACAAGGTGAATTTAGTCCTAATGTGTAAAAAAATCTAGACACTTTTGTAAGGAATTTCCCTTATAAGTCAACGTGTTGCACTGCAGAATACATGGCAAAACAGCTATTTTTGAGCTGTTTTAGGGCTTTTGGGGGATAAAATGGGCTCCGAACACGGTCTAATTGAGGTGTCATATGAGTCAATCTAGTGAGCGTTTTAGCACTATCAAAATCATTTTTGAGATCGCTTGTGCTGCAGGCGGGTTTGCCATGTCCCTCCTATTTGCCAAGCAGCTCGATTTAGGAGAAGTCCCTGGTGTTTTTATGGGCCTCATGGGGGCAATTTTCACCTTCATTCTTGCGCAGGGCCTCACAAGCTTCATTTTTCGTATACTGCGTTGAGATTAATGTGAGGTCCGGCCTCTTGTTTGATAAGGATAGGTTATGAATAAGCAATCTACATCGAGCCCAATTGATGCGAAGTTTAAAAGAACCATGCTTTGGCTTAAATTTGCCATCGTTGTCTTCCCCATCGCCTTGCTCGGGCAGATCTGGATTCTGTATCAGGAGTATTCATTTACCAATTTACTTTTTGTGCTGATCACGGCCTTGGCCTTGTATTCCACAGTGAATTCATACAAAAAATTCAAAACTTACGAGGCTGCTGCTAAGAGCCAGCAATAATGGGTTCATATGTGGGTTTTCCCTAGGTGGGAAACTGAAATAGGTGTCAATCTTGATTGACATCTTGTGAATCACGGGGAAGAATCATTTTCATGATTTTTCTACGCCCACTTCAAGCTATTTTTAGATAGCCTCTCGTATGCAATTACTCAATCTTGGTGTGAACCATCACACGGCTCCAATTGATATTCGAGAGAGTGTCGCTATTTCTCCAGAGGATTTGCAAGACTCGTTATTGGATCTTCGTGATTATTTGCGAGGCACCCATCGCGAGTTAATGCCTGAAGTCGCCATTTTATCGACCTGCAATCGCATGGAGATTTACTGTGCTGCTAATGATGTGACTCAACCGAGTCATCATTTAGAAGAGCGTGCTTTTGATTGGCTGACTGCACAAAAGCGTTTGCATAGTGATGCATTAAAGCCATATATTTATTCTGCAAAAGAGACTGATGCTGTAAAGCATGTATTTAGAGTGAGCTGCGGAATGGACTCAATGGTTTTGGGTGAGACTCAGATTCTGGGTCAAATGAAGAAAGCGGTTGAATTCGCTGATCAAGCAGGCACATTAGGGTCCTATTTAAAGCCATTATTTAATAAAACTTTTTCAGTTGCTAAGGCAGTACGCGCAACAACGGATATTGGTAAGCATTCAGTTTCCATTGCTAGCGCATCAGTTCGCTTAGCCGAAAGAATCTTTGGTGATTTAAATAACTCAAAAGTCTTATTTATTGGTGCAGGCGAAATGATTCAGTTATGCGCCTCACACTTTGCTGGTAAAAAACCAAAGCAGATTGCGATCACGAATCGTACCGTTGACCGTGGCGACGAAATGGCCAAAGTTTTTGCCGAGAAGGGTTTAAAAACCGACTCCTTTCCTTTGCAATCGCTACCAATCCGTTTGCATGAGTTTGATGTCGTTGTTTCATGCACGGCTAGTTCCTTGCCCATCATAGGTATGGGGCTTGTTAAAACAGCTTTGAAGACTAGAAATAGTAGGCCGATTGTATTAATCGACTTAGCTGTGCCACGTGATATAGAGCCAGAGATTCGCTCTCTCAAGGATGCCTACCTGTATTCGGTTGATGATTTGGGCAGCCTGGTTAATGAAGGTCGTAATATCCGCGAGCTCTCAATGGCTGATGCTGAAATTATTATTGACAATGGTGTGAGTGAATTTTTCCAGACGCTACAAAAAAGAACACTAGTACCAATCATTCAGTCCTTGCAAAATACTGCAGGCCGACTCAAAGAAATTGAATTGGAAAAAGCAGTGCGGCGTATTAAAAGGGGCGAAGATCCGGTTGAGGTTTTATCGATCATGGCAGATGCCCTAGCGAATAAATTTATGCATGCCCCTATCAATGCATTACAAAATTCACCCAATAATGAGATCGAAGATTTCAAGCGAATTCTCACTAGTATTTATCCTCCAAAATAATGACGGCGTTGAATATGCTCCAGGTCACCAAACTACTCCATACGATTAATTCTTCGCAGGACTTAAAGCAACTCGAACAGTCTGAGCTTCCACAATTGGCTGATGAATTGCGTGAATTTATCCTTCAATCTGTTGCTAGTACGGGTGGGCATCTATCTTCTAATCTTGGAACAGTAGAGTTAGCAGTCGCCTTGCACTACGTTTTCAATACGCCTGATGACAGAATCGTTTGGGACGTAGGCCATCAAAGCTATGCTCATAAAATTTTGACTGGGCGCAGAGAGGGAATGCCTCAGTTGCGTCAGTTTGGAGGCTTGTCTGGATTCCCTAAGCGTTCGGAAAGCGAATACGATGCTTTTGGCACAGCACATTCTTCCACCAGTATTTCAGCTGCTTTAGGAATGGCGGTCGCCAGTAAGGTGAAGGGCGAAAAGCGCAATGTGGTTGCTGTAATTGGAGATGGCTCTATGAGCGCGGGCATGGCCTACGAAGGCTTAAATAATGCCGGGGTTGATAAATCCATTCCTTTGATCGTGATTTTGAACGATAACGAAATGTCGATTTCGCCAGCCGTCGGAGCTCTCAATCGATATTTAGCAAAACTCATTAGCGGTTCAATTTATGGGGCCACTAAAAAAGGCTTAGATAAGGTGCTTTCCTATAGCCCTCCCTTGCGAGAGTTTGCAAAAAGACTGGAAGGTCATGCTAAGGGGATGATTGGTCCAGCTACCATTTTTGAAGAATTTGGTTTTGATTACTATGGCCCAATCGATGGTCATAACTTGGAAGATTTGATTGTCACATTGAGTAATTTAAAAAAGATTGCCCAAACTGATGGTCCACAATTTCTGCATATCGTTACCAAAAAAGGCAAAGGATACGAGAGGGCAGAGTTAAATCCGATTGCTTATCATGGGCCGGGAAAATTTAATCCTAGCGAAGGTCTAAAGCCTTCCGCGCCAGGTAAAAAAACCTATACCGAAGTGTTTGGTGAATGGCTTTGCGACATGGCAAAGCAAGATCAGCGTCTGATTGGTATTACGCCAGCGATGCGCGAGGGTTCTGGTCTAGTTCAGTTTGAAAAACAGTTTCCTGAGCGTTACTTTGACGTAGGCATTGCAGAACAACATGCGGTGACTTTTGCGGCAGGTATTGCTTGTGAAGGTCTCAAGCCAGTAGTCGCTATCTATTCCACCTTTTTACAAAGGGGCTACGATCAACTGATCCACGATGTGACCTTGCAAAATTTACCGATTGTCTTTGCCGTAGACCGAGCCGGCATGGTTGGTGCAGATGGTGCAACACATGCAGGTGCATTTGATGTGGCCTTTTTAAGATGCTTGCCGAATGTGGTGCTCATGACGCCATCTAATCAAGCAGATTGCAGAAATATGTTGACCACAGCTTTTAGCTTAAATGGTCCCTCAGTGGTGCGTTATCCACGGGGCTCTGGATTGGGTCCTGAAGCCTCTCAGAAACTTGAGGTTATTACTGTTGGCGAAGGATTGATCGTTCGCAAAATCAAAAATACTGTAGCCGTCTGTAAAAAGATTGCTTTCGTTTGTTTTGGTCCTTTGCTTTACAGTGCGTTAGAGGCTGCAGAGGAGCTTGATGCTACGGTTGCCGATATGCGCTTTGTGAAACCTCTAGATGAAAAATTATTATTAGATCTGGCAAAAAATCATGATGCTTTGGTCTTTGTTGAAGATAGCGCTATCCAAGGAGGGGCTGGTAGCGCCTGTTTAGAAGCCTTATCAGCACACAAGATTCAAATACCGACTTTACAAATTGGACTACCCGATGAGTATGTCGAGCATGGTGATATTAATGTGCTGCTAGATTTTTATGGGCTATCCCCGAAAAAAATTCTGACTAAGGTGCGTGAGCATTTTCAAATCTAACGATCTATTTCATGTTTAAGAAAGAAAAAAAAGACACTCAAGGTTTATCAAAAGAACAAAAGTGGCAATACATTGGTAAACCTGTTGCCATCATCTTTGGCACTCTGAATCTGTTCATTCTGATTTTTTTCTTAATCAACTATTACGCTTAAATACTGAACCAAAGGCTGATTAACCCATGTTGAATAAGAAAATGGTCGTGCCATTTGTGTGGGGCCTATCCATAGCGATTTTGGGCGGCCTGGCAACGGATTTGGGGCCTTGGTATCACGCTTTAAAAGAGCCTTTTTGGAAACCCCCCGATTTTTTATTTGGTCCCATTTGGTCTACTATTTTTATTCTTTCAGGTATCGCTTGGGTAGGGGTAAAACACTTGACCTCGGATACTTTGATTCTCGGTCGCCTGAATATTTTCTTTTGGCTCAATGCACTTCTGAATTTACTGTGGAGCATTTTGTATTTTCGTTTTCAAAGACCTGATTGGTCGTTATATGAAGCCGTATTTTTATGGCTTTCAGTGTTAGCTATTTTTCTGACAATCAGAAAAATTTCTACTAAATATAGCTTATACATCTTGCCGTATTTGGTATGGGTCAGTATTGCGATTGTTTTAAATTGGGATACAGTTCGACTGAATGGCCCCTTCGCTTAAAAGTGCGACTGGGATGCAGGTAAAACAAATCAAGAGAAGTCCATGACTAAAGAACATCGAATCGTGATTGTGGGAGGCGGCGCTGGCGGTCTAGAGCTTGCAACCAAACTCGGCGATCGTTTTCGCTCCCGCAACAGTGGCTCTAAAAAAGTATCCGTTATTTTGGTGGATAAGAATCGTACCCATCTATGGAAGCCAAAACTGCATGAGGTTGCTGCAGGCTCTATGGATCTTGCCGATCAAGAGCTAGACTACATTGCGCAAGCACACTGGCATCATTTTAGTTTTCGCTTAGGTGAGTTAACCGGTATAGATAGAGTCAACCGACAAATTCAGGTGGCCCCTTTTTATGATGACGCGGGTGTATTGATTACGCCTGAGCAAACGATTCAATACGACACCCTAATTATTTCTATTGGTAGCTTAACGAATGATTTTGGTACCCCGGGCGTTGAACAATATGCTCAAAGGCTTGAGTCTCTTGTAGATGCAAAGCGCTTTCACTTACGTTTGATCAATGCTTGTCTTAGGGCTCAAGCTCAAACCAAGCCTTTGGAAGCCCATCAATTACAGGTTGTCATTATTGGGGCTGGTGCTACTGGAGTAGAGTTAGCCGCAGAATTGCATCGCACTACGCGTGCGATTATTTCATTTGGCATGGATCGCGTGGATCCTGAGAAAGATCTCAAAGTCATTTTGATTGAGGCTGCTCCTAAGATATTACCTGCACTCTCTGCAAGAATCTCCAGCGCGGCTGAAAAATTACTCACTGATCTTGGCGTTGAAGTCATGACTAATGCCAAGGTGAAAGAAATCCAGTCTGATCGAGTATGTTTATCTAGTGGCGTAGAAATTCCAGCTGAATTAATTGTGTGGGCGGCTGGGGTTAAGGCGCCAGACTTTTTGAATGGGATTGGCGGCTTAGAAAGTAATCGCGCTAATCAACTGTTGGTATTACCAACCTTACAAACTACCCTTGACCCTCATATTTTTGCAATGGGAGACTGTGCTGCATGCCCATGGCCAGAGGCGAATAATGGCAAGGGCGGCATTGTGCCTCCTAGAGCTCAGGCAGCCCATCAACAAGCCTCACATCTCTTTTCTCAGATCAATCAAATCATGGATGGCAAGCCGCTGCGACCTTATCAATATCGCGATTTTGGCTCGCTCGTATCCTTGGGTGAATACAGTAGTGTGGGCAGCATGATGGGAGGTTTGATTGGCGGCAGTCTGATGGTGGAAGGTTTATTTGCAAAGCTGATGTATATCAGTCTATACAAACTTCATCAACTGGCCCTCCATGGCTGGGTTAAGGTGGCTTTAGACACGATCAGCCGTTTAATCCACCGTAGAACGCATTCTATCGTCAAGCTTCACTGAGCCAAGCAGATATTTTCTTAAGCGAGTAATATTTATATAAATAACTAGCTTAAGAGCATCAAATGAGTCACTACCAACCCATTAATTTCTCTGACCGGGTAGCCCTTTTCTTTACAAAAAGTATGCGCTTTTTTGCAGATACTTTTTTCCAAAAAAGATATGGTCACCGCGCAGTCGTTCTTGAGACCGTTGCAGGCGTTCCTGGGATGGTTTCTGGGATGTGGACGCATCTGACCAGTTTGCGCAAGATGAAAACGGGATATGGTCCCAAGATTCGTACTTTGTTGGATGAAGCCGAAAATGAAAGAATGCACTTAATGACTTTCATTGAGATTGCTAAGCCCAACGCATTTGAGCGCTTTTTAGTCCTGACTGCGCAAGCAGTATTTTGGAATATGTTTTTTGTTATCTACGTTTTTTTTCCAAGAACAGCTCATCGCATTGTTGGATATTTTGAAGAAGAAGCGGTTTATTCCTATACAGAATATTTACGTGAAATTGATAATGGAAGCTTACCCAATATCCCTGCGCCAAAAATTGCCATTGACTATTGGAGCTTATCTGCAGACGCTACATTGCGTGATGTGGTGATTGCAGTCCGAGAGGATGAAGCAAAGCATCGCGACGTGAATCATGAGTTTGCTAGCGAATACGACCGTTAGGATTTAAGCCAACTCAGCCTTCATGATTGGGCTATCTCAATAGAGCGAATAAGCCGGTAATGGCAATCAGAATGTAAAGGAACAAGTAAATCTTGATATCCTTAAAAACAATTTCTCGCGCAATTTTTTTGTATTTCAAAAGGTAGAGATGATAGATGATGGGTGAGATCAATATCACACCAAACTCAAAGATTAGCTCTAGTTTTTCACCAGTCATCTATTTAATGAATTTGCTTTTTGAAAACACTAACAGGGCGACAGATACGATGCCTATGGAAAAGAGAAAAAAGGAGCCGGTTTTTACAAACACCACAAAGCCTATTAGTACTAAGCCAAATGCAAACAATCCCAATTTATCTCTGGACATTTCATCGATCCCTAAGCAATAGCGTTTGTTCTAGACTCTGTTGATCATACAAGACCTGTTCCTATAATGGCAATGAGTTTTCATCGTGGAAAATATGACGATGCAATCTTTCTTGTAGGCTTTGAGAACCCTATATATTGTTGATAAATGACTGAGTTACGCCAAGCCACTCTTGAAATACTGGCCATTACCGATGCGCAAATAAAGGTAAGCCGAGTTTTTCAATTATTTGACGAATATCACAAGCAACTCGTCGACATGAATCCTGCTGCACTATTGAATAGTCAAGATCTGGCTTTGCCTGGGCGCCCACAACGGCCTGAATTGATTCCGCCTCTTCAGGTTCCCAAAAGAAAAATGGATAGCGTCGAGGGAAGGGTGGCTTTATTGCACTCACTAGCCCATATCGAATTTAATGCGATTAATCTTGCCTTAGACGCGATTTGGCGTTTTCCTAACATGCCTCAGCAATACTATGAAGATTGGCTCAGAGTTACCAAAGAAGAGGCTTACCACTTCACACTAGTGAACGAATACATCCAATCCTTTGGATTTTCTTATGGTGATTTTTCTGCACACAATAGTTTGTGGGAAATGGTAGAGAGAACACAAGACTCAGTCATTGCTCGGATGGCGCTTGTTCCGCGCACGATGGAAGCAAGGGGTCTAGATGCCGTACCCATGATTCGAGATCGTTTCAAGCAAATTAAAGAGCTCGGCGCAGTCGATATTCTAGAGATCATTCTCCGAGATGAAATCGGTCATGTTGCCATTGGTAATCATTGGTTCAATTTCTTATGCGAGAAAGATAATCTCTCGCCGATTACCGCCTATAGAGATCTAGCAAAAAAATATTCCGCACCCAAATTACGGGGGCCATTTAATTTCGAGGCTCGTAAGCAAGCAGGATTTACTGCTGAAGAGCTCAGTTTGCTTGGGGTATAGTCACAATAAATATTGATTAGGAGAGTATATGAATTTATCTCGTCGCACATTCATCACATCGGCTGCGTTAGCGCCGGTAGCTTGTGGCGTGCCGCTTTCATATGAGCGTGGCATTCCAGTTGCGCAGCCTAACCCGGCACCCGCTATTCGTGCGCCCCAAGTTGGCCAGGAATGGACCTACGTTAAACGCAATGTATTTGACGGTAAAAATTTAGGGCTGATTACTGAGCGTGTAGCCAGCATTGGTTCAACGATTGTGGTTGATCGATCGAACGAAGGCGGCGAAAAACTACCTAATGAAATTCAAGGACCTTGGGGTACAGTGATTCGAGATCCGCATTGGTCTAGGGTCATTAGCTTCAACCCAGCCATCCCTTTATGGCCTCAAGAGTTAGCTTCAAGCTGGAGTAAGCAATTGATTACCAAATATAGCTTGGCAGGCTACCCCGATAATGCTTATGGCTGGCAAGAATATATGAGCGCCCACGGTTGGGAACAAATGACTGTACCTGCAGGCAGTTTTCTGACTTTGCGTTACCAAAATCTGATTAATTATGTGAGCGATGATGACAACAAAGTCAATTGCATCCGTAAAGAAACTGTCTGGTTTGCTCCCAGTATTGGTCGTTGGGTTGCCCGCGAATCCTCTGGCTCTTATATGATTCAGGGTCAGTTAGGCATGCCTAATTTGGAAGATAGTCTTCAATGGCAACTCACTTCATACAAGTAAAACACTGGCGCAGATTCTTTTTAGTAGCCCTGCCAATTTTTTTGCTAGGGTGCATTTCTTCGCAGCCATTTCCTCAAGGTGTCAATGTAGGTCAACCCATACCAACGCCAATCGTTCGGGCGCCCAAGGTAGGGCAAGAATGGGTTTACCAAGTCCGTAATGTATTTAACCAAGAAATCATTGATACCGTCACCGAAAGAGTTGTCTCGGTAGGTAGTGAAATTCGTATTGCACGCTCGGGAGTCAAGTCGGGTCCATTGCCCGATGAAATCCAAGCGCACTGGGGCTTTGTGTTGCAGGATCCGCATTGGAGCCCTCCACAAAAATTTCAGCAGGCAATTCCTCTTTGGCCTGAACAACTTCAGGTGGGCTGGCATCGGTTTTATAAAACCCACTATCAAGTTCCCGCTTATCTAGATGGAAGTTATTACTGGGGACTCAATATGTCGGCACTTGCTTGGGAGCAAATCCAGTCTCCAGCAGGAAAGTTTCTGACTCTTCACCTCCACAATGAGATACCTTATTTTGAGAGTAATGACCTCTTTAGAGTTCAAAATATCCGCGAGGAAGATGTCTGGTTCTCTCCAGAAATCGGGCGCTGGGTGATCCGTAGGGGCAGTGGGCGCTACATTACGCCCGGAGTGTTCTGGTCAAACGCCTACTGGGAAGACTATTGGCAATGGGAGCTGGTCACCTGGAAGTAAGCAAAGCGCTTAAAATAGCCTATTGCTATGTATACCGTTAAAGAACTATTTCCAACCTTACAAGGTGAGGGCGCTCACGCTGGACGTGCTGCTATTTTTTGCCGTTTTGCCGGGTGCAATCTATGGAGTGGTCGTGAAGAGGATCGTGCTTCAGCAGTCTGTCAATTTTGCGATACCGATTTTGTCGGTAGTGATGGTGTTGGTGGTGGAAAATTTGAGACTGCCAATAATTTAGCAAAGGCTATAGAGACTGCTTGGAGAAGTACTTCGGCAGGCCCGCAGCAACGTTATGTGGTGTTTACTGGTGGTGAACCACTCTTGCAGTTAGATGAAGAGCTCATCACCGTGCTTCATCAAAAAGGTTTTGAGGTGGCGATTGAAACTAACGGCACCATCAAGGTTCCAAAAGGAGTTGACTGGGTTTGCGTTAGTCCAAAGGCAGGTTCTGATCTGATTGTGTTGCAGGCAAACGAACTCAAGTTGGTGGTTCCACAAGCTGGGCACGATTCTGTAGAAAATCTAATGGCCCGTTTTGAGAAGATGGACTACCGCAATCGCTTCTTGCAACCCATGGATGGACCAAACCTCAAAAGTAATACAGAGCTGGCAGTGGGTTTGTGCCAAAAACGTCCCTTGTGGAGACTGAGTATTCAATCGCATAAACTGATTGGAATCCGATAAAAGGGCTGTGCCCAATTCTTTAAAGTACCAAATGACTAGTAAACAAGCTGCTATCTCCATTACCCGCCGTCTTGAGTTTGACTCAGGTCATCGCATTCCAAATCATGATGGGCAATGCAAGCATTTGCATGGGCATCGCTATGCAATCGAGGTGACCTTGACTGGTGAGGTGGCAGATCATCCTGGCAAAGCCGATGATGGCATGGTCTTAGATTTTGGTGATATCAAAAAGCTCACCAATGAACACGTTGTTGAACCATGGGATCATGCATTTTTAGTGGCTAAAGAAGATCAAGGTTTGGTGGCATTCTTGGCCACATTGCCAAATCATAAAACCGTCATCATGGAGCATGTTCCCACTGTCGAGAATCTGGCAAATGCTGCATTCACTATTTTGCAGCCTGTCTTTGCTAAAGCATTTGGTGGTCGTCTTGAGCTCTCAGCAATTCGTCTATATGAAACTCCAAATTGTTGGGCTGACGTTCACCCTACTTAAATGAATCAAGCTGAACTTGATCATCAGTTTATGGAGCAAGCGATTGAGCAAGCTCAATTAGCTGCTACTGCAAATGAGGTGCCGGTTGGTGCAGTTTTAGTACGCGACGGTAAGGTCATTTCTAGGGGATTTAATCAACCTATCTCGCATCATGATCCTAGTGCGCATGCCGAGATGCTGGCTCTGAGAGAAGCGGCAAGAGTAGAAGCAAATTATCGCCTTCCAGGCACCACTCTATATGTAACCCTAGAGCCTTGTGCAATGTGCTCAGGCGCCATCCTGCATGCCAGGGTAGAGCGGCTTGTCTTTGGCGCACCAGATCCTAAAACAGGTGCCGCTGGAAGTGTTTTGGATGTATTCTCTTCAAAAGAAATAAATCATCAAACCAGCGTTGAGGGTGGCGTCATGAGTGAAGAGTGTGGTCAATTACTGCGCAGCTTCTTTAAGGAGCGACGTTGAACTCCATCCATCTGGTTGCTCCATCAGGCGCTAGTCTGGATGAGAAGAGCCCCTTAGCGGGGATTGCTTGGTTAAAAAGCCAGGGTATGGCGATTCATAATCCTGATTGTGTTTATCGTGTACACGAGCGTTTTGCTGGAAGTGATGCCGAGCGATTAAATGAGCTCAATCACTTAGCCACATTAGATGCGAAGCAAATTGTGATGGCAATGCGTGGTGGTTATGGTATTCATCGTCTGCTGTCTGATATTCAATGGAATGCAATTGCTCAAGCAGTGAAGGGTGGGCTCCAGATTTGTGGGCATAGCGACTTCACCAGTTTTGGGCTGGGTCTCTTGGCTAAGACGGGCGCGATTACTTTATCTGGTCCTATGCTCAATTATGACTTTGGCAGAATCGATGAGAATGGCAAGCCAATTCCTCCAGATAAATTCATGTGGAAGCATTTCTTATCTGCCACACAAGAAAGAAAACTCGATTGCACTATTAATGCATCTCAAGCATTCTTGGGGCAAGTAGATTCAGGTTCAATTACTGGAATGCTTTGGGGTGGAAATCTCACGGTGCTAGCCAGTCTTATCGGAACATCTTACCTACCATCAAGCACCCAAACAAAGGGCGGTATTTTATTTTTAGAGGATGTGAATGAGCATCCCTATCGGCTGGAAAGAACCTTGATGCAGTTATTGGATGCTGGTGTACTGGGTAATCAGTCAGCAGTATTACTAGGCGGTTTCTCGGCATATCGTTTATACGACAACGATAAAGGCTATACGCTTGAGCGTGCAGTTGAGGCTATTCGTCATCGCCTAGCAAAATCCATTCCTATTTTGACTGATCTACCATTTGGCCATCAAGCCAATAAACTTACTCTACCCGTTGGAGCAAGTGCTACTCTTGAGTACAGTGCTGCAGGCTTTAATCTTAAGACAAGCTGGTGAAGATGTCTTTTAAAAGATTTATCACGCAAAGTATTCTTTTTTTAGCGCTGACTTTCACGGGGGCAGTCATGGCAATTGAAGAACCAAAATATTCCGTGCTTGAAAAGGCGCCCCCATTTGAACTTCGATCTTATGCGCCGATGATTTTGGCTGAGGTTCAGGTTGAGGGCGATCTCGATGAAGCATCAGGTCAAGGCTTTCGGCTCATTGCTGCTTATATCTTTGGCCAAAACCAAGTTAGTGAAAAAATTTCGATGACTACTCCAGTTGCGGTAGAGGAGCAGCCTGCTAAAAGTGCCAAGATAGCCATGACCACCCCAGTCAATATTGAGAGTAAGGCTGGGCAATGGGTGGTTTCATTTGTCATGCCCTCTGAATACACTATGGAAACGCTACCGAAGCCCCTCAATTCAAAGGTGCAGATCAGGCAAATTCCTGCAGTCAAAAGAGCGGTGATTACCTTCTCAGGTTTTTATAACAGTCAAAAAGTCGCCGAGAGAGTCTTAGAGTTAGAAGAGTGGATGAAGACACACAATCTATCAGCGAATGGCTCACCAAAATTCGCCCGCTATAACCCGCCTTGGACACTACCGTTCATGCGTCGCAACGAGATCATGATTGATGTGCGCGACTGAGTAAATCTAAGATTCGTTTTATGCCTCAAAACTCTTGAGTAAGAATTGCGCTCCACCATCAATACCTAGAGCCTTGGTTAAAGTGGGTAGTGCATCAGCGAGATGCTTTTCTAGTGTCCACGGTGGATTAATAATGAACATGCCACTCGCTTGAAGGCGCCGTTCACCAGGTGCATTCTCAACACGCAACTCAGTATGAAGCCAAGAGCGCTGATGAGCGGCGCAAATCTTTTTCATGCGATCAGGTAGAGCGATAGATTCTCTTCTGGAAAGAATCGGATACCAGACTGCGTAACAGCCAGTAGCAAAACGCTGTAATGCTTCTTCGATTGCAAGCTCTAAATACCGATAATCCTGCTTGTCTTCATAAGAAGGATCAATGAGTACTAAACCGCGCCTACTAGGAGGCGGTAGTAAGCCCTTCAGTCTGCTAAAACTATCTTCAGCATAAATATCAATCTGTTTTGATTGCTTCAGTTCTCCAATGTTATGGCGAAGAATATCAATCTCTTTGGGATGAAGTTCAAATAACTTCAGGCGATCTTGCGGTCTCAACAGTCGAGCCAGAATAAATGGGGACCCAGGATAAGTCTTGAGATCTCCCCCAACATTTTCCGCCTTAATACAATCCAAATATGTTTGAACGCTTTCTGGAATGGGATTGCCCGCATCTTTGAATTTCAATAAACGATATATTCCACCTTCTGCTTCTTTGCTCACAGCAGCAAAGCCATCCTCTAGGCTATAGACACCAGCACCAGCATGGGTGTCGACCATCGTCAAGGCTACCGGTTTTTCTTGTAAATACTCTACAAGATGAATAAGGGTAAGGTGCTTGAGAATGTCAGCATGGCTGCCAGCATGAAAAGCATGTCGATAGCTAAACATACAAAACTATTCTGGGCTGCCAGGTGAGCTGTTAAATTGCGCTTTAACAAAAAATATGAAGGTGATAGCTACGATGGCAATGGAGGCATATTGCAATGGCAGATTTAATTCAAGATCCATAATTTGGGTGTAATGCGCATAGATAGCTGCAACACCGCCAAGGGCAATCAAGCGAGGCCAAAGATTCTTGAGGGATAGTTGATTCTCTGGAACGTATTGTGCAAGTAGGGCACCCAACATCCCACACCAAATGCCAACGCCTGCTCCGGCCAATACGTCTGTGAGCCAATGTGCGCCAACTGCGTTGCGCGATAAGCCTACTAATGCCGCAACCAAGAACAGCGGCAATAGATGGCTACGCTTCGCTCTGCTGGAGACAAAATACAGTGCACTGGCAATCGCGAAAGCCGTAAGGGTGTGACCTGATGGCAATGCTTTATGCAGCAGGGGCTCGCCAATGCGATAAAAACTACCATTCTCTAAAAGACCAGCTGGTCTTGGAAGATCAAACCCGTTTTTGAGAATTGTGCTGGCAATTGCGGAGAGGGCGCCTGCAAATAAACCGGCAGTGAGTAAGCGGGGCGCTAAAAGGAGTAGCGGAAATGCCAATGCAAATATGCCCCAGCCATTTCCTAGAAAAGTGAGCCAGGCCCAAACTATGTCAGGCAATAACTGGGTAAGACGATTAATGAATAAAAAGCTACTACTTTGAAATTCCCCAAAGTAAATCGCTGCAGCAAGAGCGATAGGAGCAAGCGGGACAAACCAAGCTAGTTTGGGGATTACTGTCTTGCTCATCCAGCTGAACGACCTTTTGCTCTATCCGCTTCTTGCAATTGAACAGTCACTTTATCCAATACTTGCGCAACCGAAATGGCTTGCATGCAGACATTATCTTGACAAGGTGTTTTGCGATGATTAGCTGCGCTCACACAAGGTGAGCAAGCAAGATTGGCGGTGATTGCAATAGAGTTACCAATAGAGCCGTAGAGGGCGGGCGTCTCTGGTCCAAACAGAACCACTGTTCTGAGTGGTGTCACTGCAGAGAAGTGACCTGGGCCAGAATCATTGGTCACCATCACATCAGATAGCGTGTAAAGCGGTGGCAATTCAGTAAAGGTAACTTGGCCTGCAAAGTTCAGAGCATTTTTAACGTTGGCAACAGAGCGCACTTTATCGACATAGACAAATTCAGTAGGGGAGCCCGTAATCAGAATTAAATCGTTTGGATAGCGCTGATTTACAGCTTGAATGAGCTCCGAGAAGCGCTGTTGCGCCCAGCGACGTTGTGGCAAGAGATCGCTAGCATTCGGATTAATCAAAATGAGGCGATTTTTTCCATAGGTATAGGGAATGCCGGCTTCAGCAGCTTTCTTTTCAATCCGAGCAAGCACTTTTTTCATAACATCTGGATGGATGATGGCTTGCTCAAGTTTGACTTCAGAATCCGGAATCTGAATTTTGCTAAAAGGCACTTCAATCTCTTTTGCAAAAGCTGCATGAATTAAAGAGAGAAAGTTTTTAGTAATGTGAATGTGCGGGTTGTAATGCACCTTGCGGGTAAGCATGAAGCCACGCCATAAACCTTCCCCGTGAAAAATGTGATAGCCCACGCGATGACGAGCACCACATAGTCCAGTGAGAAGGGCAGTAAAGCGTGAGAAGAGCTCAAGATCAATCACGGTATCGATGCGATGTGCACGGGCGACGAGCAAAAAGCGCAAGGTGTCTTTAATTAATCCACCCAAGCTTGAAGAGTCAATCGTGAAAATATTTTCTGGCTTAACCGTATTTAAAAGGGTGAGACTAGCGCGATTGCTCTTAAAGATTAAGAAAAATAATTCAGCGCCACGCGCTTGTGCATTGCGCATCGCTGGGTCAACCAAGATGGCGCTCCCCATTTCGGAGAGTTCGATAAACAGTAATTTCTTGGGAGTTTTTGGACCACGGCTAAAAATTCTTTTTACACCATCTATCAATACCACTAATGGGCTGGCAATTGCGCAAAGGGGTACTCCAACCCAATGATCAATGGCACGCATGGTATTGACGCTAATAGTCATAATTTTGCTCTGAAAGAATTATTTTCGTTTTAGTAAAAAGTAAGCACCCGGCAGGACTGAGATCACAGTAATTGCACCATAGCTTATAGAGGCTAATACGGTAAGTGAAGGGTTAACGCCCCATAGTGCTAGCACAGACGATAGAGTTGCTTCACGCAAGCCCCAGCCAGAAATACTAATCGGGAGCATTAACAAAAGACTTAATGCGGGCAGGCCAATCATCAGGCTAGAGATTGGCGCTTCAGCACCATAGGCTCTGAGGCAACAACCAAAAGCCAAAATAATGAAGCCATGAATGGCGATTGCGAAGAGGGCTTGTGCAATATTCATCGGCCAGGAAAAGGCCAAACGAATACCAGGCATGGCGTTGTTCATACGCAGGCGGTCAAGTAAGTTTTGCAGTAGTTGACGGGTTGGCGCCCAAGCCAATACCAAGGCGATGATTAACCCTGCTAACACCATGACGGCAACAACGGCGTAACCTAAATCTTGTCCCCAGGCAGCAAGCGTAGCGCCACCGAGAATTAAGCCTAAGCCACCGAGTAAATTATTGCCCGCTAAACCTAAAAAGCGATCCACTAAAACCATCGCAAAGCTGAGGCGCAGTTTTGCAGGAGCATGCTCTAAATCAACAGAGTGATGAAGCTCTTTATCAAGCTCTTGTGTTTCAGTGAGATTTCCGGTGCTGTTGAGATGTGTTGCGGTGATGGCGCGATAACTATCTCCCCCTAGCGTACTTGGTAATCCTTGGTTAATGAGTCCGCCAGCAAAATATAGAGCGATATAAGTTTTGAAGCCACCTTGAAAACCCACACTTCGCATTAAAAATCCCCAACGCAGACCGCCACAAATAAACGCGCAACAAATCGCCACTCCTGCAGCTATTAGCCAAGCTGGTTGCATCTTGATTTCAGAATCAAGGAGGGTATGCCAGTCGATTCCGCTGGTGGCTTTCCAAAGCAGGGCGATGGATAGCAAAATGCGAATGGTCGGCCAGGCACGCTTCAGCATTGATTTCCACCCAGATTGGGCTTTTGGGGTGGACTGGGGCAGTGAACTCATAGGCGTAAGGATAATGCTTTGGGCGCCTAAGGTCTTGAATTTGGGTGAATTACTTCGCTAAACCAGTGCCTTGCCAGTTGCTGCAAAGGCTAAAGTCAAATTTAGACAAGATTTGTCCAAATCGCACAATTTCTAGGGTATCCAAAGCTTCGCAGCGTTCAAAGGCAGACTGCTTACCAAGCGGGGGTGCAAAAGACATTCCCGACCAATTTATGAGGATGATGTTTGCCCCACGGGGCAATTGCCCAAACCAGAGATCAAACTGGTCTTGACGTTCATCCAAAACAAACACTGGAATCGGTTGGGTATACCAAGCGGTGCGACTACCTAAAGTCCAATTTTGTACGGCGATCCCACTCGCTTTTGTTGCTTGCGTTAATTCAGTAGCCTTTTGACCTGCTTGTTTCCAGCCATAGAGATCTGCAATCGGGTTGGATTTGATAGCTGCTGAATTCATGCCACCAGACAGAACATAGGTAAATCCAATACAACAGAGTACAACTTGTACGATGAATAAAATTCGAATGAGTTGATGGCGTTGAGTGGACCATGCTTTTGCTAAGCCAATGCCTGCAAATGGCGCCAGACAAAACCATGCAGGCGATGTCCAATGTGGTAATCCGCCACCACCAGAAAGACTTGTAAAGATTACAAAAGGAATCACAAAGAACCCTAGTAAGGCTAATAAAGCTAGTCTGGTACCGTGAATACAATGTTTAATAAAAAGGTAGGCACCTAAAATGAGTAGGGGTCCATAGACTACTACTTGGATAGCCAGGTAGCCACCAAATCTGCGCCAGAGCCAAACACTGCCAGCGCCATGAGCCACTTGATATTTAAATGAGATCCAGTCATGAGTCCAATTCCAATGCAGAACAGGACTAATGAGTAGAAGAGCAACAATTGCAGCAAGCCAAAAACCGATTTTGTTAATCCAAGGTTTTCTAGGGCTACTTAAAAAAATCAGCAGCAATGCCATTGCAGTAAAGACGGCAGTATATTTACTGAGTCCCGCTAAACCAAGTAATGCTCCAGTGATAAGCCAATCAGCAATGCTGAAGCGATCTTTCATTAACCAGCGTATTGCCATCAACATCAGACCTAGACTCAGCGGAATGAGTAAGCTGTCGGGTAACAAGCCAATTGCTAATACATGTGGCATTGGTGCCGCAATAATGGCTAGTACTGCCATAAGTCCGCAAGTGTTAGACGAAGGTAGTGCACTTGTCAGATATCCAGCGTTACGTCCTTGGATAAAGTGATGCACCTCCAAAGTCACTTGATAAACCAAGAAACAGGAAAGTACCCAGAGCAGCTCTGGGATCAATCGAATAATACCTTCGGAGGAGGTGAGTGCTACTAGTGGCCACTGAATCCAGCCAACGAGTGGCGGATGATCAAAATAGCTCCACGCTAGGTGCTGTGCATACAGTGCGTAATGCGCTTCATCAACCGAGAATTCAATCGCAAAGCCTAGAGCAAAGTGCACCACTGCTGCAATACAGATGCAGATTGCAGCCCAGCTAGAGGGAGATTGTCGGCGCATACTTTGATTTTAGACTTACTTAGGTCAATAATTGGGACAATTAGCCCATGCCCAAGCTCCTTTCCCTTTTCTTCATTGTCTGCATTGCGCTGGCTCTAACGGCTTGCGCAGGGCTGGGTGGCGGGTCAGTGCAAAATGAGTCAGGGCAGGCTTTTAATGTCGCTCAAATTCCTGCACAAGATGAGTTGCCAAAATTTTCGGCGGAGACTCCGCGCGATGGGATGCCTAATGGCTGGAATTTCTATCGCATTGCTCCTTATAAAAAGAATACGGTTTATCGCCTAGAAACTTACCAAGGCAAAACTGTTTTGAGTGCCAACTCCAAAACCTCTGCTTCAGGGTTGGCGGTGAAATTGCGCCCACGTCAAGCAAATAATTTATGGTTACAGTGGGAATGGAAGGCTTTAGGCGCCTTGCCTGATGCTGACAATGCTGAGAGTTATCAAGATGATGCGCCCTTAAGAATTTTGGTCGCCTTTGATGGTAATAAATCAAAACTTTCTTTAAAAGAAAAAATGACATTTGAGATGGCCAATCTCATTAGCGGTCAAGAAATGCCATACGCTACTTTGATGTATATCTGGTCAGGTAAGTCTCCTATCGACACGGTCATTACCAATGCGCATACCTCGCGTATCAAAATGATTGTGGTGGATTCTGGTTGGGAAAATTTAGGAAATTGGCACAAACATCAACGTGATCTTGCTGCTGATTACAGACATGCTTATGGTGAGGCTCCTGGTGAAGTCATTGGGATTGCCTTATTAACCGATACTGATAATACAAAGTCAGAAACACGCGCTATTTATGGCGATATTGAGCTCATTCGTAAAATCCCCAAATAAGGATTGCTTACGCGTGAGAGGGACGCCAGCGTTTTAGGAGCAAGGCGTTACTCAGAACGCAAAAGCTCGAGAGTGCCATGGCACTGCCGGCGAGCATTGGTGAGAGATAGCCTAGTGCTGCCAACGGAATTCCGGTGGAGTTGAAGATAAAAGCCCAGAATAAGTTTTGCTGAATCTTTCTCCAGGTTTTCTTGGAGATATCAATAGCATCCGCCACCAAAGTGGGATCTCCACGCATCAAAGTAATGCCTGCAGCCTGCATTGCAACATCAGTACCGGTAGACATGGCCATACCAACATCTGCTGTTGCGAGAGCGGGAGCATCATTGATGCCATCACCTACCATCGCCACCCAATGACGATCACCATCTTTTTGAGAGGATTGCAGTTTCTGAATAATATCTGCTTTGTTGCTTGGCATCACCTGCGCAAAGACTTCATCGATCCCGATGGACTGACCCACGCGATTTGCTGCCGCAGTGTTATCACCCGAGAGCATCACGGTACGAATGTGCAGTTGCTGTAAAGAAGCGATCGCCTCTTTGGCATTCGGTTTGAGTTCATCACCAAAGGCAACGATCGCAATCGGAGACGAAGTAGCTTCATTCATGAGCACAGAAACAGTCTGCCCTGCATCGAAACACACTTGTGCTTTTTGAATAATGTCTGCTTGATGTGGATTTGCATCTAGTGAGGCAACACTTTGTAAGCAGAGGCTTTGCCCCATCCAACTACCAGCACTCGGTTTACCGCTAATGCCAATACCTGCTAGCGCCTTACTTTTCAAGGGTGGTATTGGGCTGACCCCTTTTTGTTTAGCTGCATCTAGCAAGGCTTTAGCTAAGGGATGCTCGCTGCCCAATTGCAAGCCTGCAGCACTCGCTAAGATGGCATCTTCATCTACAGAATCAGTAAATGAAATGATATTGAGAAGCCTGGGTTTACCAATCGTGAGAGTACCTGTTTTATCAAACGCAACAATACTTAAGCGGTGTACTAACTCAAGTACTTGAGGGTCTTTAATTAAAATACCAAAGCGCGCTGCAATACCAGTTCCTGCCATGATGGCTGCAGGTGTTGCTAAGCCAAGAGCGCAAGGGCAAGCAATCACTAGGACAGAGACTGCTCTCAGTATGGCAATCGATGCAGAGTCCAGGTAAAACCAATTTACCAATCCAGTGATGATGGCAATCACAATCACGCTCGGTACAAAGATTGCACTGACTTGATCTACTAATTTTTGAATGGGCGCTTTTTGGGTTTGCGCATCTTCTACTAATGAAATGATTTGGGAAAGAACACTTTCTACGCCAACAGCTTGCGCCTCAACCACCAGTAAGCCTTCGCCATTCAATGATCCACCAATGACTTTTGCACCCAGTATTTTTTTAACTGGCTCACTTTCTCCGGTCAGGAGCGATTCATCTACATGGCTAGATCCAAGCAAGATGAAGCCATCTACAGGAATGCGCTCCCCAGGTAAAACCAATACACGGTCTTTAGGGAAAACCTGCTCTAGAGGGAGATCGCGATATTGGTCGAGTGGAACACCCTCTGCGATAGCAATCCTAGGGTCAAGGACTTTTGCATGCTCTGGCCAAAGTTTTTGTAGTGCTCGTATTGCTTCACTAGTTTGTTGCTTTGCACGAGCCTCTAACCATTTGCCTAGAAGTACCATGCAAATAATGACAGCAGACCCCTCGAAATAGAGCTCATGAACTGCATGCGGTGAAGTCAGCATTTGAGATACGCTCAAACCATAAGCAGCACTTGTCCCAATGGCAACCAGTAAATCCATATTGCCAACGCCTGACAGGAGTGCTTTAAAACCAGACTTATAAAATCGCCACCCAAGCCAAAATTGCACTGGACTTGCTAAGAGCAGTTGCCATTTGGGAGATAGCGCCCAATGAATCCCAAAGGGCATTAACAGCATTGGCAAGATGAGTGGAGCTGATAAAGCAAAACTCAGTAACACTCTTCCCAGACCATCTGCCCCCCAAAATGAATGCGAGGGTTTTATCTCTGCACTTGAGTGGGGATTGCTCAAGCGCGCTTCATAACCGGTTTTATTTACTGCCGCAATAACCTCAGCAATGTTGCTAGGGGATGATGTATTGAGGCGAATTCTGGCTTGCTCAGTTGCTAAATTGACGCTGGCAGCTTCTACTCCAGGGATCTGATGAAGCGCCTTTTCAACCCGCCCAACGCAAGAGGCACAGGTCATTCCACCAATATCTAAGGTAAAAAGCTCAGAACTCATCTCTTTTAGGGTGTTCATATGGAAGATAATCTACTTCATGCCAATTAAATTCAATGCAAAAAGGTTGATATGTTGAGTCTTAAAGTATCCGGAATGACCTGTGGGGGCTGTATTAATGCCGTAACGAGGGCAATTCAAGCTCAAGATCCGCAAGCTACAGTACAGGCTGATTTGCCATCTCAGATGGTCAATCTAGAAACTTCCTTATCGGCTGCGCAGGCCAGTCAGATCATTACGGAAGCAGGTTTTCCGGTTATTCAATAATTACCAAGAGATCCATGAGCACCCGCTCAGCAAAGTTTTGCTGGTGCGGTTAATCTACTTGATGTTCCAAAAATTAATTAAAGCAGTTCTGAAAATGTATTCAGAGCTACTGAGCATAGGAGAAAGTAGTGTCAGTTACTGTAGAAGCTGTACAAGTAGCCCTCAAGGGCTTGCTTGATCCCAATACAAAGATCGACTTTGTAACAGCTAAAAACCTCAAAAATTTGCGTATTGAAGATGGCGATGTTTCGTTCGATATTGTTTTGGGGTATCCCGCTAAAAGTCAATTTGATTTGATTCGTAAATCCGTTATCAATGCTGTGCGCGCATTGCCTGGGGTTAAAAACGTAAGCGTGAATGTGAGCAGTCAGGTTGTCGCGCATGCTGTGCAACGGGGCGTTAAATTATTGCCGGGCGTGAAAAATATTATTGCTGTTGCGAGCGGTAAGGGTGGAGTTGGTAAATCAACCACTGCTGTGAACTTGGCATTAGCGTTAGCAGCTGAAGGTGCGCAAGTCGGAATATTAGATGCCGATATCTATGGGCCAAGTCAGCCCATGATGTTAGGTATTACCGGTAGACCAGAATCTGTTGAAGAGAATACGATTGAGCCAATGGAAGGTCATGGCTTGCAAGCTAGCTCTATTGGTTTCTTAATTGAAGAGGATGCACCAATGGTATGGCGTGGTCCTATGGTGACTTCTGCTTTGGAGCAACTGCTGCGTCAAACCCGCTGGCGTGATCTAGATTACTTGATTGTTGATATGCCACCAGGCACTGGTGATATCCAGTTGACCTTGTCGCAGAAAGTACCTGTTACCGGCTCGGTCATTGTGACTACGCCGCAGGACATCGCACTGCTGGATGCTCGCAAAGGTTTAAAGATGTTTGAGAAAGTCGGTGTGCCGATCATCGGCATTATTGAAAACATGAGCACTTATGTTTGCACTCAGTGCGGTCATGAAGAGCATGTTTTTGGTAGTGGTGGCGGTGAAAAAATGTGCAAAGAGTACGGCGTTGATTTCTTGGGTTCATTGCCACTGAATTTATCGATTCGTGAACAGGCAGATGCTGGCCGTCCAACTGTGGTTGCTGACCCGGATGGAGTCATTAGTGCAATCTATAAGAACATCGCAAGACAAGTCGCTATTCGTGTTGCTACTCTGTCAAAAGATATGAGCAGCAAATTTCCGAACATTGTGGTTCAGAACACCTAAGGCGCTGGGTACTTATGCGCTTTGCAGTGCTAATGCGTAAACAAAATATGGATAACCCATGGGTGTCATACCGATGGGTTCCTCAGGAAGTGCTCCCTGATTTTGGACAATTCAATGCCAATCAAAATAGCGCTATCTCAGGGCAGTTCTTGGGTCGTGATGCCGAGGGTGAATCTTGGTTATTCACCGGCTTTGAATTAAATCTTTTTCCTGATGAGGCTGAAGGCTATTACCTGAATGTTTCTGCAACAACGCCCGCATGGTTTGTGATGTGGCGCTTGGAAGAAGAGATTGATCGCTATATTGATGCGCAATCACTTGAGATGGCTAAAGCGGAAGTCAGTATTGCCGTTCCTCATCGTATCTGTGTGAGCTATAACGAAGCAGCGCGATTGCTTGATGGAGGAGAGTCAGTGGACACTGTTCCCATGAATGATGAGCATGCCTCTTGGCTGCAAGAGTATGTCAATGAAAATTATCGACCTGAGCCCAAAAAACGGCACAAGCCAGCATCATTTAAAGGCGCCGAGCGCTCAGCGGAGGAATGATGGCGGATGGTTTTCTAAGTCGCTGGTCACGCCGTAAGGCAGGCAAAGAGGATGAAGTAGCGGAGCAACAAAAAGAAGCTACTCAGCCACTAGCTCAGACAAATGCAGAAATGAAGGCACCAGATCCTGAGGTGCCACCGCCACCGACTTTAGATGATGTCGAAAAGATCGATCGCTTTGCGCCGGACTTTTCTGCATTTATGAAACCGGATGTTGATCCTGCTGTTCAGCAGGCCGCTCTTAAGAAGATGTTTACTGATCCCCATTTCAATGTGATGGATGGTCTAGATATCTATATTGATGACTATTCCAAGCCGGATCCTTTACCACCTGGCATGCTAGAAAGAATGGTCCAAAGCGATATGCTTAATCTCTTCAAGAAGAGTGGTGATGAAGCTGATCAAAAGGAAGGGTCTGCTGGGATTGCTAAAGCAACAGAGCCTGATCAAGCCACTTTAGAGGCTCCCACACAAAGTGATTTAACATCCACTCAAATCCAAGCGCAGGAAAAATCTGCCAGTCTGGATGAAATGCCGATTGCGTCAGATCAGAAAAAAACCTAAGAAGGTTGTCAATGAGTCAAAAATTAGTCTGTAACTGTAATGGCACGATGCCTTTGGATGCGAAGGCTTTGGGTGTTTCAGTACATCGTTCCTTATGTCGACAGGAAGTTGGATCTTTTTTAAAAGCCCTGGATGGTTCTGACTCTCTAATCGTAGCTTGCACGCAAGAGGGAGCACTCTTTGCTGAATTAGCAGAGCAATCTGAAAAGCCTTTGGTGGCGCCATTGCGCTTTGTCAATATTCGCGAAGTTGCCGGTTGGACGCAAGAAGCAAAATTATCAGGACCTAAGATTGCGGCACTTTTGGCTTTGGCTGATATGCCCGAAGCTGAGCCTGTGCCTGTGGTGAATTATGAAAGTCAGGGAAGATTGTTATTAGTAGGCCCTGGATCTCAGGTCTTACCTTGGGCAGAAAAGCTTGGCGCTTCTTTGGATATCTCTGTGTTGTGTACCGAGTCAGGTGATTTGCCTTTAGTGCGCAACTATCCCATTTATACCGGCGTAGTGACTAAGCTTGAGGGTTATCTGGGTAATTTCTCAGTAGATTGGGATTTACAAAACCCAATTGATCCGGAGATGTGTACTCGTTGCGGGGCTTGCGTTGAAGTCTGCCCTGAAAATGCCATTGATCTCTCATTTCAAATTGATTTAGACAAATGTAAATCCCATCGAGACTGTGTGACCGCCTGTGCCAGTATTGGCGCCATTGCATTTGATCGTGTGGAACGTAAACGCAGCGCCGAATTTGATTTGATCTTGGATTTACGCGCAGATCCAAAAATGCCGATGAGCCAAACTCCTCAGGGCTACTTTGCTCCTGGTAAAGATCCTCTTGATCAAGCATTAGTTGTAAATCAATTATTAGAGATGGTGGGTGAGTTTGAGAAGCCTAAATATTTTGCCTACAACGAAAAAGTTTGTGCCCATGGACGCAACGGTAAAGTAGGCTGTAGTGCCTGTATTGATGTCTGCTCTACCGGTGCAATCCGTTCTATCTTTAAAAATGGGCAAGGTAGTGTTGAAGTCAATCCCAATCTTTGCATGGGTTGTGGTGCTTGCTCGACTGTATGCCCATCGGGGGCGATGCGCTATAACTATCCAAGCGTGCCGCATCAAGGTAAAGAATTAAAAACCTTGGCTAGCGTTTTTCATGCTGAAGCCAAAAAGCTCAATCAATCAGTCGCCCCAAGCTTGCTCTTACATACCTTGAAGGCTGGCACTCGCATGATTGATGGCTTGGGCCGCTCCGCGCATGTGATGCCAAAACAATATGAAGGACTGCCATCATTTGTTATTCCTTATGGCATAGAACATGTTGCCTCTACTGGCTTAGATCTCTGGTTGGGGGCTTTAACTTACGGCTTTGCTGAAGTCATCATGCTATTAAGTGGTGATGAAGATCCGGCTTATCGTGCCGCTCTTGAAGAGCAGGCTCAATTAGCGAATGCCATTTTGCAAGCCTATGGCTTTGAAGCGCGCATCCAATTGGTAATGGCTGATTCTGTAGACGATCTTCAAGGTCTATCAAAAGCCATGTGCACGCTGCGTCAACGGGGCGCTCTGGATGTCATTTGCACGCCCGCCAGTTATGGCCTCTCCAATCAAAAGCGTGAAACCTTGGAAGCTGCGCTAGAGCATTTACAAAAGCAAGCAAAGACACCATTGCCTGAGTTGGGCGTGTCTTTGCCAAACAATTCTTTATTAGGTGGTCTGGCAATTAACAAAGACGCTTGCACCTTATGCATGTCTTGTGTCAGCAGCTGTCCGGAGGGCGCGCTGCTCGATAATCCTGATGAACCCATACTGTCGTTTATTGAGAAGCATTGTGTGCAATGTGGCATTTGTGCGCAAACTTGTCCCGAGCATGCTCTCACCTTAATGCCACGCCTACAAACAGTTGAGCAACGGAAACAGAAGGTAGTGCTGAATGAAACACAAGCGTTTCACTGCATCAGTTGTGGAAAGCCCTTCGGTACGGCGAAGATGGTTGATCTGATGCTAACTAAGCTTGGTGCTCATGGCGCCTTTGCTGGAGCGGCAATGGATAGATTAAAGATGTGTGGTGATTGTCGAGTAGTGGATATGGTGAAAAAAGAAACATGAGCGAAAAAGAGAATGCATCAACTGAAGTAGGTGATGTAGGCCTGCCAGAGGATTTGGCGAGAGCGGATCTTTATGGTCTGATCGCCAGATTTTTTCATTTGCCACCAGATCAAGAGTTGCTTGATCAAATTGCGGCTACTGCAGACCAGCAGGATGCAAGCGATGAGGCGCCTTTGGCCAAAGCCTGGATGGATGTTATTGAGGTAGCCAAGAATAATCCAGCCAAAGCTTGGCATGATGAGTTTGATCTGAACTTTATTAGTGTGGGCAAGCCTAATGTGGTCCTTAATGGCTCTTTCTATATGGCGGGTCATTTAAATGAAAGACCCTTAGTCAATATTCGTAAGGCATTAGAGGAATTTGGCCTTGAGTCGGCTGAAGAAGTTACTGAAACCGAGGACCATATCTCTGCACTTTGCGAGGTGATGCGATATCTGATTGCGGGTGAAGATGTAGAGGTATCAAACCTTACAAATCAAAGGGTTTTTTTCAATGCGCATATTCGCCCTTGGTTTGAGGACTTATGTGATGCGATTGAAGACATTCCGGAGATGCATTTGTATCGTCCAATCGCCGCGCTAACCCGAGAATTCCTAGCGATTGAGGGACAAAGTTTTGACATGATTTAATGTTGCATTGCAACAAAGGGAAAGTCCTAGTTAGCCCTACAAGTCATATAAGTGTCAAAAATGCAAATACGAATTACACTTGATGGAAATCAAGAATAACCAAATAGGAGCATGCCATGAGCACGAAATCCAAAGTTGTATCTAGCGAAGAAAATAAGCCATCTCGCCGCAACTTCTTTATTGGTGCAGGCGCTGCAGTAGGTGCGGTTGCCGTAGCCTCCCAAACCTCTATTGGTAAGGCTGTTATTCAAGAAATTGGTAGCACCGTAAAAGATCAGAGCAAAGGCCAAACGATTACTGCGCACATGCGTAAGTATTACGAAAGCACCATGCTCTAAAGAGTTGGTTTCAGTTGAATTGATTTAATCATTAATAAATAAAAAAACTTTCCCAGGGACATCATATGAGTCTGACTCGTAAATCAAATACCCCACAAAGCAGTCGTACTTCATCACGCCTCATCGGCAGCTTATCGCGTGGCTTAAAAGCAGCGGTGCCGACGATGGATCGTCGAACATTCCTAAAGCGTTCAGGCGTCGGTGTCGGTGCTGGTATTGCTGCTAGCCAATTGAGCTTGGTGCAAAAAGCTGTAGCTGAGCCAAGCAAAGCCATGCTGGACGGCAAGGGCAAGATTGAAGTCAAGAGATCGATTTGTACTCACTGTTCAGTAGGCTGTGCGGTAGATGCCACAGTTGAGAATGGTGTTTGGGTTCGTCAAGACGCAGTGTTTGACTCCCCCATCAATATGGGCGCGCACTGTGCCAAAGGTGCTGCTTTGCGTGAGCACGGTCATGGCGACTATCGTTTACGTTACCCAATGAAGCTGGTGGATGGTAAGTATCAGCGTATTTCTTGGGATCAGGCGCTTACTGAAATTACCGCTCAGATGAAGGGTATTCGTGAGAAGTATTCTCCAGATGCGATGTTCTTTATTGGATCATCAAAGCACAACAATGAACAGGCCTACTTACTGCGTAAGTGGGTCTCTTTCTTTGGTACCAACAATACAGACCATCAGGCGCGTATCTGTCACTCGACCACAGTTGCCGGGGTAGCCAATACCTGGGGTTATGGCGCGATGACCAATAGCTATAACGACATGATGAATGCCAAGGCAGCCATGTATATTGGCTCCAACGCTGCTGAAGCTCACCCAGTTTCGATGTTGATGTTGTTGCACGCTAAGGAAAACGGCTGCAAAGTGATTGTGGTTGATCCACGTTACACCCGTACCGCTGCTAAGTCAGATCAGTTCGTTCGTATTCGTTCAGGTAGCGACATTCCTTTCTTGTTCGGCGTTCTGTATCACATCTTCAAAAACGGCTGGGAAGATAAGAAGTACATCAATGACCGCGTATACGGTATGGATGAGATCCGCAAAGAAGTGATGGAAAAGTGGACGCCTGCTGCAGTTGAAGAGGCTTGCGGTGTTCCAGAGGCACAGGTTTATCAAGTAGCCAAGACTATGGCAACAAATCGTCCGAGTACAGTTGTTTGGTGTATGGGTCAAACCCAGCACACCATTGGTAATGCGATGGTGCGTGCATCCTGCATCTTGCAGTTGGCTCTCGGTAACGTTGGTAAGTCTGGTGGCGGTACTAATATTTTCCGCGGTCACGATAACGTTCAAGGCGCAACTGACGTAGGTCCTAACCCAGATTCATTGCCTGGTTACTATGGCTTGGCAGCGGGTTCATGGAAGCATTTCGCAGCAGTGTGGGGCGTTGATTACGACTGGATTAAAGGTCGCTATGCACCAGACATGATGGAGAAGTCAGGTACTACTGTTTCTCGTTGGGTGGATGCTGTTCTTGAAAAGAACGACATGATTGATCAGCAGACTAACGTGAAAGGTTTGTTCTTCTGGGGTCATGCTCCAAACTCACAAACTCGCGGCTTAGATATGAAGCGTGCGATGGATAAGTTGGATCTCTTGGTGGTAGTGGATCCTTATCCAAGTGCAACCGCTGCGATGGCTGCAATGCCACCAGCAGAAGGACAGACAATCAACAAGAATCGCAATGTCTATTTGTTGCCAGCAGCAACCCAGTTTGAGACTTGTGGCACTGCTACTGCATCAAACCGCTCATTGCAGTGGCGCGAGAAAGTGATCGATCCATTATTTGAATCTGTTCCTGACCATGTGATCATGCAAGCTTTTGCTGATCGCTTAGGTTTTGGTCAAGAGCTATCCAAGAACTACAAGATGCTCAACTCTAAATTTGCTGGTAAGCAATGGAAAGAGCCGCAAATTGAAGATATCTTGCGTGAAATTAATCGTTCCGTCTGGACGATTGGTTACACCGGTCAAACGCCTGAGCGTCTCAAAGCGCATATGAGAATGGTTGCAACATTCGATCCGAAGACCTTGAAGTCTCGTGGTGGAGTTGATCCTGTGACTGGGTACGACACAACAGGTGACTACTATGGCTTGCCTTGGCCTTGCTACGGCACAGCCGCAATCAAACATCCAGGTTCACCAAACCTTTACGACACCAGCAAGACTGTGATGGAGGGTGGCGGTAACTTCCGCGCGAACTTCGGTGTTGAGCGTGAAGGAGTGAGTTTGTTGGCCGGAGATGGATCTCATTCCAAGGGTGCTGCTATTACAACTGGCTACCCAGAGTTTGATCACGTCTTTGTGAAGAAATTAGGTTGGTGGGATCAGTTAACCGAAGACGAGAAAAAACTCGCTGAAGGTAAAAACTGGAAGACCGATTTGTCTGGTGGTATCCAACGCGTTGTGATGAAGAACGGTTGCCATCCATTTGGAAATGCCAAAGCACGGGCAGTTGTTTGGAACTTCCCAGACCCAGTTCCAATTCACCGTGAAGCGCTTTACAGTACCAATGCACCGATGATGCGCAAGTATCCAACTTCTGCAGATAAGAAGAATTTCTGGCGCTTACCAACGCTCTATAAGACTGTTCAAGATCAAAACTTGAATGAGAAGTTATATGAGAAATTCCCAATCATTCTGACTTCTGGTCGCTTGGTTGAGTACGAAGGTGGTGGTGATGAGACCCGTTCTAACCCATGGTTAGCAGAGCTCCAACAAGAAAACTTTGTGGAAATTAATCCTAAGGCTGCAGCAGATCGTGGCATTAAGAACTGGGATTACGTTTGGGTAAAGTCGCCAACCGGCGCCAAGATCAAAGTACGTGCAATGGTTACCGAGCGTGTTGATCAGGGAACTGCTTTCGTACCATTCCACTTTGCTGGCTGGTGGCAGGGCGAAGACATTCGTAAGTACTATCCAGAGGGCGCAGCACCAGTAGTTCAAGGTGAAGCGGTCAATACTGCGACTACATATGGTTATGACCAGGTGACGATGATGCAAGAAACCAAAACCACCATGTGTCAAATCGAAAAATTTGCCTAAGTTAAAAAATAAAGTCAGGAGAACACAATGGCAAGAATGAAATTTATCTGCGACACAGAACGATGCATCGAATGCAACGGTTGTGTCACTGCTTGTAAAAACGATAACGAAGTACCTTGGGGCGTAAATCGTCGCCGTGTTGTTACGGTGAACGATGGCATTGTCGGTCAAGAGAAATCAATTTCAGTGGCCTGTATGCACTGTACTGATGCTCCTTGTATGGCTGTGTGCCCAGTCGATTGCTTCTACCGTACCGATGAAGGTGTCGTGCTTCATGACAAAGACATTTGTATTGGTTGCGGTTATTGCTCCTTTGCATGCCCATTTGGCGCCCCACAGTTTTTGAGTAAGGGTGCCTTTGGCTCTCGTAGCAAGATGGACAAGTGCACATTCTGTAGCGGTGGTCCTGAAGAAAACGGTAGCGTTGCTGAATTTGAGAAATATGGCCGTAATCGCTTGGCAGAAGGTAAATTACCTCTTTGCGCTGAAATGTGCTCTACCAAGGCTTTGATTGGTGGCGATAGCGATATTATTTCTGGCATCTTCAATAATCGTGTTGCCACTCGTGAGAAGAATGGCAAGTATGCCGGCTCTAAGGCTTTTGGTTGGACTACTGCTTATGGTGGACCAGACACTCCAGCGCCAACTCCAACGCCTGCTGCAAAAATTCCAGGAGCGAAATAATGAAATTCAATTTCAAAACTCTCGGTTTGTGTTTTGCAGCAGCAGCGCTGTTGGCTGCTTGTTCTGAGCCCCCAGAAATTGCAGCAAAAGCTGCTAAGCGACCTGATGTTGCACCATACATGGGTGCGGACAATGGCTTCATGACCAAAAACTGGACCCCAAAAAATCAAGCCAGTTGGACTGAGTCGGTTGATAAGCGTACTCAAGGTCAAAACGAATACAGTCGCGTTAAGTGATCAACTAAACAACAATAAATAAAACGAAAACGTTTAAGGATATGTGTATGAAACGATCATTTTCTAAAGTTCTACGCACTTTGGTGGTGGCTGCAGGTTTGTCACTTACTCTGGCGAGCGGCATGAGCTTTGCTGAGCGTGGGCCGATGGCACCCTTGCCTTCGCCTAGCGGAGTGGATGTTCCACCTGCGTCTGTGCCAGCAAATCCGAATAGCTTGGCTAATGGTACGCAAGCGCAAGCTCAGCCAGCTAACCCATCCATCTTTACCTCTGCGAACAGCGACCCATATAATTATGTCAGCATTCCAGACAAAGAAGCTAGTGTCCTGATTCAGCGCTCTGGTGAGCAGTGGCGCGTGATTCGCAATGGAGTGATTACCGTTTTCGGTGGCTGGCTATTGGCGATTGCTTTCTTTGGCATTGCAGCTGTCTTTATTATCAAAGGCCCAATCAAATTGCATGCGCCGTTATCAGGGCAAAAAATCAAGCGTTTTAATGGCTTCGAGCGCTTCACTCACTGGGTGATGGCGATTAGCTTTGTTGGACTTGCTTTCACTGGCATGTTGATTTTGTACGGAAAGTATTTCGCAATGCCTTTAATGGGTGGCGCTGCATTTGGGTCATTCTTGATGGTTTGCAAGAATATCCATAATTATTCTGGCCCGCTATTTACGCTGAGCATCATTATTTTCTTCCTGTTGTTTGCTACTAGAAATATTCCTGGCGAAGGTGATCTTAACTGGCTCATGTCATTTGGCGGAATGCTTGGTGGAAAACATCCTCCCGCAGGTTTCTTCAACTTTGGCGAGAAAATTTGGTTCTGGTTTGGTATGACTTTCTTGGGCTTAGTGATCTCTGCATCTGGTCTTGTGCTAGACATGATCGTGCCATTTATGCAAGTTGAATACATTCGCGGCACGATGCAGATTGCCAATATTATTCACGGCGGTGCGGCAGTTCTGATGACTACGATGGCCATGGGTCATATTTATATTGGTTCAATTGGTATGCAAGGCTCCTCAGATGGCATGATGTCTGGCTACGTTGATGCTACTTGGGCTAAGGAGCATCATGAACTTTGGTATAACAAGGTTAATAAATAAGGACAAAGCCATGAAAAAGATCATTGCTTTTACATTCTGCGCGCTAACTAGTGCATCGGTGATGGCAACATTGCCACCATTAACTCCTGAGGCACAAGAAGCTGCCACTTTGGCGAAAGCTAAAACTGCTTACGGTGACAGAGTGGGCGCATTTCAACTCTGCCAAGCTCAAAATCGAGTGGCTGAACGCTATAAAGTATCTGGAACTGCTGCACCTGCAGCTTGTGTAGCGCCGCCACCGTTTGTGGCACCAGTTGCTGCAGCGGCTGCACCTGCGCCCGCCGCACCTGCAGCAAAGTAATTGATTAGCCTCTAATCAGCTAGCAATTCTTGATGTAAGTAACGTTTCGCTGCTGCTGTTTGAGGATTTGAAAAGAAGGGGCCTACGGGTCCCTTTTCTTTTATCTCGCCTTGATCAATAAAGAGGATGTACTGCGCAAGCCTTTGTACTTGTGCGAGTTGGTGCGAGGAAAAAATCACATCAGATCCTTGTTGATTAAATTCTCGAATGATGTCTTCAACTTGCTCGGTGGCGCTAGGATCGAGGTTTGCAGTGGGTTCATCTAGCAACACCAAATTCGGTTTTTGCAAAATAGCTCTACCAAGGCACAGTTTCTGTCTTTCGCCAGCCGATAACTTGTGTGCTGGGCTAGCACTTAAATTCTTGAGTCCCACCCGCTCAATCACTTGATCAATCTCACTCAAAGTAATTGCAGAATCTGCATCTTTCACCAGGCTGATATTGGTTCTAGCTGAGGCTTTAATCATGGGTGTGTGATGTAAAACCAATGCTGTCTTATTTCTAAAGGAATAGTTCACCGTTCCGGTATCAGGCTTGATCAGGCCATCGAGTAGTTTTAAGAGCGTAGTTTTACCAGCCCCGTTTGGCCCTATGCATGCTGTAATCCGATCGGCCGGAATAATGGCATGAGGTATGTTGAGAATCGTTCGACCATTACTAAGGACAGTAATGTCTTTCAGTTCAATGTATTTTTCAAATTGCTCTGTCAAATCAGCCATAGCGACGCTCCACCATTTGACGAACAATAAAAGTAAATAGGTTTGCAATCAATACGATTCCCAGCAACACGATGCCTAAAGCAAGTGCCAATGGTAAGTCGCCTTTGCTGGTTTCTAGTGCAATTGCAGTAGTCATAGTTCGAGTCGAGTTTTGAATATTGCCGCCCACAATCATGACTGCCCCTACCTCGGAAATGGCTCTGGCAAGACCAGCTAGCACGGCAATGGTCAGCGAAAAGCGGCAGTCCCAGATGAGCCACTGATAGCGAGATAGTAGTGGCAGACGTAAGCTCATAAATGAATCCCGATGAATCTTCCAGGAATCTTCCAGAATTTGCCGGCTTAAGGCTGCAATTAAGGGTGTTGTTAGCAGTGTTTGGGCCACAATCATGCCCTTGGGTGTGAAAAGCCATCCCCACGCCCCTAAAGGCCCTGTGCGAGAGAGAAGCAGGTAAACAATCACCCCAATAATGACCGTGGGTACACCCATGAGGGTATTGAGGGTCACGATCACGGTTTTCTTGCCAGTAAATTCTTCGGTCGCTAAAAGGGCGCCGATTGGAAGTCCAAACAGAACCCCAAAGAAGAGGGCAGCCATACTGACCTTTAGGGAGACCAGGACGATCCCTAGCACTCCACCGTCTAGGTGGGCAAGAAGTGCAAAGGCATCTGAAAAAGCGTTCAACATGCGTTCGATTCTATCAAGGCAATGGCAAAATGAGTTTAATGAGACTCATACCCCTAATTTGTGACTTATGGCTGAAGTAGTCTGCCTTTGCAACGAGGTCTTGGACATTGACCTGCGCGAATACCTAGACACCCATCCTATCGACTCGATTGATGAGTTGAGGGACCAGGCATCTATTTGCAATAAATGTATGCAGTGCCAAGAGCTGGTTGAAGGTGAGATCTATTTGGCTCGCGTACGTCGCCAGCGCGCAGCAGGGCAGAGTGAATGACCCAAATCAAAGTTAGTCGTTTTACGGTGATGAGTATGAATGTGCATAAAGGCCTATCACCTCTGCATCGCCATTCCACTATTTATCAGTTGCGTCAAAAGATGCGAAGTCATCATCCGGATTTATTGTTTCTTCAAGAGCTGCAGCAAGAGCATCGCGGTAGAATTCGGCGATTTGGTCAATGGCCTCTTACTGAGTTAACCCATTTTCTCTCTGAAGATTTTTGGCATGACTGGCACTACGGTAAAAATGTGGAATATCCAGATGGTCATCACGGTAACGCGATATTGTCAAAGCACCCTTTGCACAAGGGTAAAAATTACGATATCTCTGCCTATCGTTTTGAGAGGCGTGGACTATTGCATAGCGTGATTCAGTTGGGTAATGGAAGCCCAGAGATCCATTGTTTTTGTGTACACCTCGCTTTATTTGAACGGGGTAGGGAACGTCAATTAGAAGAGATTATTCGTTATATTGGAGAATTGACGAATGACGCGCCAACGATTGTTGCTGGCGACTTTAATGACTGGCGTAACCGTGTGAGTGCCCCTATGCGGCTTGCAGGGTTTGAAGAGGTGTTTGAAGTCTTAACGGGCACACCAGCAAAGACCTTTCCTAGCGTGAAGCCCTTATTACCCATGGATCGCATTTATGTTCGTGGACTCAAGATCCATTCAGCAGAAATTTTGCATGAATGGATGAAATTGTCTGATCATTTGGGCATTGCAGCAGAACTGGAACTGATATGAATGACCTACTAAGCTTATTTCTAAAACATACATTTGAGCTGAACTTAAATTGGCTACTCTTCGCCCATTTTTTCTTGGTCACTTATTTTATTGGCGTCATTATTGCGGTGAGAAGGCCGGTTGGCGTTGCCTTTGCCTGGATCTTTATTGTGATGACCTTTCCAGTGTTAGGAATCGGTTTATATGTCCTGATTGGTGAGCGTCCGGTAGGTCGAAAATTAACGCGAAAAATTACTCGCATGAATCGTGAATATGAAAAGATCACTGGGAACATGCGTCAGCAATACGCCAACGATAGGCTGGGGATGCCTTTAGAGGATAGAGCTTTAAGCCTGTTGGCAGAGGCCAAGAATGGCTCTCCGGTTGTCGCTGGGAACAAGCTTGAGCTGCATACAAACTCTCTCGAAATTTTGCAATGCTTTATTGACGAGATTAATGCAGCTAAGAAAAGTCTTCACCTCGAGTTTTATATTTGGGCTTTAGGTGGAGATGCAGACCGTGTTGGAGAGGCTTTAATCGCTGCTGCCAAACGTGGCGTGTCATGTAAAGTGCTATTAGATTCTTTAGGTAGTTCTGCTTGGTTTAAATCTAAATGGCCAGCGCGTTTTCGCAATGCTGGTATTCAAGTAACCGAAGCATTACCAATTCAGGTGGGGCGCTTTCAGTTTCGACGGGCAGATCTGCGATTACACCGAAAAATATTTGTCGTTGATGGCTCCATCGTGTGGACAGGTAGTATGAATATGGTGGATCCACGCACTTTTAAGCAAGACTCAGGGGTGGGTGAGTGGGTTGATGCCATGGTTCGAGTGGAAGGTCCAGTAGCAGCGCAGTTTGAACTGACTTTCTCATTTGACTGGAGCGTTGATAACCCTAAGATTACGCACTTCAATGATAGAAATCCTCCCGCAGCGCCGTTTGAGGGGGCTGCCATTGCGCAAGAGCTTGCATCAGGCCCCGTATATCGAGATGATATTTTGTATCAAGTGTTGCTCTCGGCCATTATTGATGCCCGTGAAGAATTAACCATTACGACTCCTTACTTTGGTCCAGACGATGGTCTCTTGCAGGCCCTCATGGCCTCTGCAAGACGAGGTGTGAAAGTGACCCTGATTGTTCCCAAGTTGAATGACTCGACCTTGGTTGCCTGGAGTAGTAAAAGCTACTACGCTGATTTATTACGATCGGGGGTGCGGATTGCAGAGTTTCGCGGGGGATTGCTACATACCAAGAGCTTATTAGTGGATAGCAGAATTGCTGTCTTTGGATCAGTGAATTTTGACCAACGCAGTTTGCGTTTGAACTTCGAGATTAGCTTGATTGCCTATGACAAAGATTTCTGCGCCAAGCTGAACCAACTAGTGCAGTCTTATTTAAACGAATCGGATTTCATAGACATGACGACTTGGGCGAAGCGACCACGTTGGCATCACTATCTCGAGAATGCCGCCCACCTCACATCGCCGCTACTTTAAATTGCTCCGCTTGCACGCATATTAGCGATTTCAGATTCCGCTATACCCAGCTCTTTGAGGATGGCGTCAGTATGTTGCCCCACCGATGGCACGGGGTCCATTCGATATTCGTAGCTGTCATTTAAGCCCGGTGGCAGCAGTGCGGGGATTTGACCATTGGGGGTGTTTACTTCTGTCCAACGATGGCGTGCCTTTAATTGCTCGTGCTTCCACAAGCCTTCCATGTCATTTAGATGGGCATTAGCAATCTGCGCCTGCTCTAAGCGAGCAATTAACTGTTCAGAGCTGAGTTTGCTAAAACAGGCATTAATGATTTCTAGTAATTCAGTACGCTTTTCATTGCGCTTGAAGTTTTTATCGAAGCGCTCATCTTTGGCAAGCGCAGGATTTTCGAGTACGGTCTCGCAGAACTTCGCCCACTCGCGTTCATTTTGAAGACCCAGCATGACGGTCTTGCCATCACCCGCTTTGAAGGGACCGTATGGATAAATCGTGGCATGCGATGCGCCATTTCTAGAGGGTGGATTAGCCCCCTTGTAGGCGTAATACATTGGGAAGCTCATCCATTCGCTTAAAGCTTCTAGCATCGAGATATCAATGACAGTACCTTTACCAGTCTTACCTCGTTGCAATAGCGCGGCCAAAATATTAGTGTAGGCATACATGCCGGCAGCAATATCTGCGATGGAGTTACCGGCTTTGCTCGGCGTCTCAGGCGTACCAGTAATCGATAGAAAGCCAGCCTCACTCTGAATTAAGAGGTCGTAGGCTTTTTTATCGCGATAAGGACCATCGTTGCCGTAGCCAGAGATGGCGCACAAAATCAAACCGGGGTTATCTTTTTGCAAGGCTTCTGCAGTCAGTCCCATGCGGGCTGCTGCACCAGGTGCCAAATTTTGAATGAAGACATCAGCAGTCTTTAATAAATTCTTCAATACGGCAATTGCTGATTCTTGTTTGAGATCGAGCGTCAAACTCTCCTTTGAGCGATTGACCCATACAAAGTGAGATGACAGTCCCTCGACTTGTCTGTCATACCCTCTGGCAAAGTCGCCATCACCAGGGCGTTCAATCTTAATGATGCGCGCTCCTAAATCGGCTAGCTGACGCGTGCAGAATGGTGCCGCAATCACATGCTCTAGCGCAACAACAGTAATTCCGTCTAAGGGGCGAACGCTCATCTCAAAGGCCTATTAGCAGAATCAGAAAGATCTTGGTAGGCCAAGAACGTGCTCAGCAATATAAGAGTAGATCAAGTTTGTTGAAATCGGAGCTACTTGATAGAGGCGCGTTTCTCTAAATTTACGCTCTACATCGTATTCATTTGCAAAACCAAAGCCACCATGGGTTTGGAGGCAAACGTTTGCCGCTTCCCAAGAGGCTTTGGCAGCGAGGTACTTTGACATATTAGCTTCAGGACCACAGGGCTGATGACTATCAAAGAGTTCGCAAGCCTTAAAGCGCATTAAGTTGGCTGCCTCTGTTTCGATATAGCTATCAGCAATCGGAAATTGAATACCTTGGTTTTTGCCGATCGGGCGATCGAATACTACGCGATCATTGGCATAGCGACGTGCACGATCGATAAACCAGTAGGCATCACCAATACATTCAGCAGCAATCAGCACACGTTCTGCATTGAGGCCATCTAATATGTATTTAAAACCTTGACCTTCAGTACCGATGAGATTTTCTGCAGGAATTTCTAGGTTATCGAAAAAGACTTCGTTGGTTTCATGATTCACCATATTGGCGATAGGTCTAACTTCCATACCTTTACCAATGGCGTCTTTGAGATTAACGATAAAAATCGACATCCCTTCAGATTTACGTTGTACTTCATTAATAGGGGTGGTGCGCGCCAAGAGAATCATGAGGTCTGAGTGTTGGATACGAGAAATCCAAACCTTCTGACCATTCACGACATACTTGTCACCTTTTTTGACTGCAGTTGTTTTGAGCTTAGTGGTGTCGGTACCTGTTGTTGGTTCAGTCACTGCCATGCTTTGTAAGCGCAACTCACCACTGGCAATCTTCGGTAGATACATTTTTTTCTGAGCTTCACTACCATGGCGAAGTAGCGTACCCATGTTGTACATCTGACCATGGCATGAACCAGAGTTACCACCAGAAAAATTAATTTCTTCCATGATGACAGAAGCTTCTGCCAAGCCCAATCCGGAGCCACCATATTCTTCTGGAATCAGTGCGGCTAACCAACCCGCTTCAGTCATCGCTGTTACAAATGCCTCTGGATAGCCACGTTCGTGATCAATCTTTTGCCAGTAAGCCGAATCAAAGCGATTACAGAGGTCGCGTAAGGCTTCGCGCATATCTTGATATTGATCAGGCTTGGGAATGGGGTGATTCATGAATCTCTCGTTTTATAAGATGGGTGCTGCTTTTGCTGTAAAGGCATTAGTTTAAGCAAGATTTGGAAATCATGGAGAATCCACAAAACAGGGCAAAATAGCCTAGATGGGATTAAATCAATCCCAACAAAGTTACTCAAAGGGGTATGCGTTTCATGGAGCACGCACTCACGCATTTTTTTGGATGGTTTGGCATGCCCTCGGTGGGTCTTCCAGCAGTGTTTATTAGCGCCTTTGTTTCAGCAACCCTACTTCCTGTTGGCTCTGAGCCCATTCTCTTTGGTTACATCTCTCTCAATCCCCATTTGTATTGGGTGGCAATACTGGTGGCTACGGTTGGCAATACCTTGGGAGGCATGCTGGATTGGTGGCTGGGATTGCTCGCTCGCAGTCGCATTAAATCCATTGCTGAAACTAAAGATAGCCGTCTAAAAGCTTGGCTTGGAGAGTGGGGACCAAAGATGCTGCTGCTTTCTTGGTTACCCGGTTTTGGTGACCCCTTGTGTGTTGCAGCAGGGTGGTTAAGGCTACCTTGGAAATCGTGCCTGATGTATATGTTTTTCGGCAAGATGCTGCGCTACTTAATATTAACTTGGTTGTTGTCCTTGGTACCTGAGAGCTTTTGGCACCAGTTAGGCCATTGGTTGCACTTGATTTAATCATCAACCAAGTGGCTAACTCAAACGCTAACTAAGCAGCGAACTAAACAGCGCAATACTTCTGCTGGATCTCGTCGTTATTGAGAAGATTCTGAGCGGTGTCCTGAAACACAATTTCTCCCTGATCCAAGATATAAGCGCGGTCAGAGATCCTCAAAGCTTGCTGGACATTTTGCTCAACCAATAGAATCGTTAAGCCTTGCTGCTTCAGTTTTGCAAAGAGCTCAAACATTTCTTCTACTAAGACTGGCATGATGCCCTCAGAGGGTTCATCGAGCAAAATGACTTTTGGTTTAGCAATCATGGCGCGAGCAATGGCGAGCATTTGTTGTTCTCCACCCGACATGGAAGTGCCATCCTGTTGAAGACGCTCTTTCAACCTAGGAAAGGTCTCAGCAATTTCATCTACTAAAGCGCTCATATCACCACGACTCTTTTGGGCAATCACACCTAACTCCAGATTTTCTTTAACAGTCAAACCTGGAACAATGCGGCGGTCTTCTGGTACATAAGCCAGACCTAAGTGAAAGCGCTCATGTGCAGGCAGATCTAAAAAGGATATGCCATCGATTGAGGCTTTGCCTTGACGCTTAGAGAGCAAGCCCATGAGTGAGCGCAGGGTAGTGGTCTTACCGGCACCATTACGACCCATTAAGGTCACAATTTCTCCTTTATTTACTTCAAGTGAGATGCCTTGCAAGACGTGACTGCGGTCATACCAAGCGTTTAAGTTTTCAATGCGCAACATAAGGAACCTTCAATTAACCATGACCGAGGTACACCCGACGCACCTCAGCATTATTTTGGATTTCTTCGGGAGTGCCCTCAGCTAAAAATTCACCATGATGTAACACGATGATGCGCTTGCATAAGCCCATAATGAGTTTCATCTTATGTTCTACCAAAATGACGGTGCGCTCGCTAGCCAAAGTACGAATGAGTTCCATCATGACTAAGGTCTCTTCGGGGGACATGCCTGCAGTAGGCTCATCCAAAAGGAGGAGGCTGGGGTTGCAAGCTAAAGCCATCGCAATTTCTAGAGCCCGTTGTTGACCATGAGCGAGATCACCCGTTTTCTTATTGCGCAGATGTTCTAAGTTCACACGGTGTAGAAGTTGCTCTGCGAGTTCAATCGGACCTGGATAGCTTTGGGCATTTCGAAGAAAGTTATAGCGGGCCGTTTCCATTTGTGCAGCTACGCGAACATTTTCATGAACGGTCAGTTGCTTAAAAACATTCGTGATCTGAAAGCTTTTAGAAATACCAATACGTGCAAACTCATGTTGCTGCATGCCGGTAATATCTTTGCCATTAAAGAGGATTTCTCCGCTAGTCGGAGGGAATGCGCCACTTAAGACGTTAAAGAAAGTACTCTTCCCTGCGCCGTTAGGGCCAATGATCGCGGTTAATGTTCCAGGCATAAAGCTGGTAGAAACATTTTGTAGGGCTTTGAATTTACCAAAGCTCTTGCTGACATTGCGCGCTTCAAGAATAGGAGTGCTTGCGCTATTCATTATTTTAAATCCCGATTAACTTGTAGCTTGCTCAGAATGGTTCCCCAGATACCTTTAGGGAAGAACAGCACAAAGAACATAAATACTAGGCCAACCACTGCCATCCAATGTTTTGTAAAGGTGGTAACAACGTCTTCAAGGTAGAGCATCACTGCGGCACCTACAAATGGACCAAAGAAGGTGCCCATGCCGCCCAAGATACTCATCATCACCGCTTGACCAGATTGCAGATAATGCAAGGAATCAATCGGAACAATGGAAAGGTGTAGGGCTCGTAATGATCCAGCTAATCCACAAATGGCAGCTGACAATACAAATACGAGCAATTTAGTTCTAGCGACATCAAAGCCACAGGCTGCTGCGCGTTTTTCATTTTCACGAATGGCTTCCATGACTGCACCTAGCGGTGAGTTCAAAATACGGGAGATCAACCAAATCGCAATGACTACGAAGAAGAGAATGATGTAGTACTTCACCATGGGGTTGAGGAAGTCAACTGGGATACCGAAGATGTTGAATGAGTCGACGCGGACACCACGTAAACCATTTTCACCGCCAGTCAGACTTTCTGCTTTATAGAAGATGTAATAGACAATTTGGCCAAGCGCTAATGTCACCATCGAGAAGTAAATTCCCCGAGTGCGGATCGCTAAAAAGCCCATGATGAGTCCGCCAATTGCAGCACCAATCACGCCTACCAAGATGGCAGTGGCCCATCCTAAGCCATAGTGAACGATGCTGATACCAGTAAGGTAGCTGCCAATACCCAAAAAGGCTCCGTGTCCAAATGAGAGCAAGCCCATGTAGCCAAACAGCAGGTTAAAGCCCATGGCGAATAAACCGAAGATGAGGATATTAATTGCCAGCGCCTCATACGGCATGATGAACGGGAAGATCGCTAAGAATAGGGTGCTCGCTAAAACGCGATGACGAGCGATGAGTTGGAAAAATGAATTCATAAAATACGGAGCCTTAGCCCATCGCCCCCGCTTTACCAAAGAGGCCTTGTGGTCGAATTAACAAGACAACGGCCATCAATACAAAAATAGATAATTCGGACAGGTCAGGAAAGAAGAGGGAGGTCATGCTGTAAACCACTCCAACCAATAAGCCCGCAACCACAGCGCCAACAGGTGAGCCCATGCCGCCAACTACAGTCACCACAAATGACTCCGCCAAAATGGGAATACCCATCTCTGGGTTGACGGAGCGGGTTGGTGAAGCCAGGATGCCTGACAGGCCAGCAATAGCACAGCCCAGACCAAACACTAAGAGCCATACTTTGGCGATATCGACCCCGAGTACTTTAACAATCTCTTGATCAGCCGCGCCTGCTTTAATAATGAGGCCATAGCGTGTCTTTTGAATCAAGAACCAAACGCCAAAAATAATGAGTGCTGTTGCACCAATCAAAAAGAGTCTGTATTTGGGGAAGTAACCAATGCCAACGTTCATGGTGCCAGTTAAGCCATCAGGAGTGATGGAGGGTAAGCCTTCGATACCAAATGTCACGCGCATGACTTCAATCAATACATATGACAGACCAAAAGTGAGCAGCAGCGGATAGTCTAGTCCGCGACCATAAAGCGGTCTTACTAAGAAGCGTTCCGTTATTAAGCCAAGACATCCAGTGAGCAAAGGTGTGAGGATTAAGCTAAACCAGAAGTTGCCAGTGACGCCTAAGAAATACACGCCCAAGAAAGCGCCGACCATAAAAAAAGCGCCATGGGCAAAGTTCACTACGTTGAGCATGCCAAAAATGAGGCACAAACCCAGTGCTAAAAGCGCATAGATGCTGCCTAGGGCAATTCCCGTAAGCAGTTGCATGCATAAAAGTTCAAACGTCAGACCAGTCATAAATGTACTCAGAAAAACTCCCCAAGACCACCAGGTTCAAGGGGAGTGGTTCGGGGAAGATCAACTGATCCTCCCTGATTTTGCTATTAGGCTTTGTGACCTAACTCTGCGCAGGAGCGCATGTTCTTCTCAGTAGTGGGCTCAATAGTCAAAATATTGAAGACATCATATTTGTCTTTCATATTCTTAGATTTAGACTCTACGATGATGACGGTTTGCACTGCTTGGTGATCGCACTTGCGATAGTACTCAGGACCTTTGTACCAGTCGTACTTGAGGTTCTCCATCGCACTCACTACTTTCATAGTATCGGTGGACTTAGCAATTTTGACTGATGCCAATACGCTCTTCACGCCAGCGTAACCTAATGCACCGTAATCGGATGGAACAGAGCCGTTATACATCTTGCGGAAAGCATCGTTAAATGTTTTGGCTGTTGGAATACGATCTTCTAGACCCCAGTAGTAAGAGGTGCCGCCGATGATGCCTTCAAACGCTTCTGGACCACCTGCTAGACGTGAGGTATACAACAAGACTGGTGTCACGATCTTCATACTCGATTTCAGACCAAAGTCAGTACATTGTTTGGCAGCATTTACCAAATCCCGTCCGAAGTTACAGAGTACCAAAATATCAGGGTTCAAGGCTTTAATGCGTGGCAAGAATGCGGAGTAATCCGATGCACCCAATGGATGACGAATATCAGCCAAGGTAGTGGCACCCATTTCCTTACCAGCACGCTCAAACGCACGCACCATCTCATGTCCGTACGCATAGTCAGCGGTGAGGAACACAATCTTTTTGCCGAAACGGGGAATGGAGTAGCGCGCTACTGCACCTGCTGTCATGGTTGGGTTTAAAGCTTCGTGGAATGTATAGACACTCCAATCTTTTACTTCGTTAATCGCATCAGATTGGCTGATGGAGTTAAAGAGTACTTTGCGCTCTTTACATACGGCATTGATGGAGAGTTGGGTAGCGGCAGAAAGTGAGCCAACCACGTAATTCACTTTATCTTTTTCAATCAATTCGAGAGTGCGAGTAGCGGCTTCACCAGGATTAAGTTTGTCGTCGCGTACTAGAAGTTCTGCTTTACGACCATTAAATCCACCAGCATCATTGAATTCTTTAATAGCCAGTTCAGCAGCTTTGACTTGGTCTTGCGCTTCAGCAGAGAATGGTCCAGTCAATGGAGTTGGGAAACCAATCTTGATAGTTTCGGCTTGGGCATTGGCAACGTTGAGCCAAAGTGGGGTGCTTGCAGCAGCAGCGCCGCCAATCAACATCTTTCTTCTAGTTTGATTCGTTACTTTTTGTTTCATGGTTGTCTCCTCCATATAAAACTTATTTAAATAAGAATACTTTTTGTTTATCAAATCTTAACTGAATGCGCCTTTTAATGGGCAGATTCAGGCACTGCTTTCCCTTGGGCTAATAAATCGCTAATGTCGATGGCGGTTTCTGCCATGACCGTACCGGCATTCCGTTTGAGATTATCGGCATCCCTTGTCCCTTTGCTGCCCTGAGACTGCATATAACGCCCTAAATACTGGGCTCGCGCTACTACTTGTTGGCCTAATTTGAGGCGCTCAGCGCTATAGGCTTGCAAAGCTTCCGGGGTGGCGCCCAGGGTTTCAATCTGTTTTGCAATCACGATAGCCTCATCACCCGCTTTGGTAACACCCATACCAACGTGGGGTCTACCTACAAATGCCGCATCACCCATCAAGGCAATTCTGCCGAACACAATTTGCTCAGAGCGCACGTCGTAAATAGCTTGCAAAAAAGGAGACGCCGTTTTTTCTAAAATTTCTGCATACTGTGGGGCCAAAATGTCACGAGCAACTTTGCGCATATGGGCAATGTGTTTCCAGGAAACTTTTAATGGGGGAATGCCAGTAGGGTAGTAATGACCATCATCATCGGTGAGTAAGCTAACTAACTCTTCCTGCTCAGAAGCAGGTCGATACCAAACAAAGTTATAGCGACGTTTGCCTGGGCGGGTATCGTTGCCAGATCCGGCTACGGGATAACCGAGCATCTGCTCTCCATTAGGAAGGCAAAAACCAAAACGATTAAATAGAGTCTCTAGCGTGTATTGCGAGAGACAGGCCTCATCACAGACACCGCGCCAAGCAATATAGCCAGCATATTCAGGTTGAATATCTGGGGCAACTTGTGCTCTAACACCTGAACGAATGCCATCAGACGCAATTAATAATTCTGCCTTGTATTGACTGCCATCTTCGCAACGCACCTCTACTGCATTGGTATCTTGCGCTACTGTTTTGACAGTCTTGCCTTGCAAGTAGCGCTCTGCTGGAAATGCTTCTTTGAGCATGTGATACAGACGACTCCAGGATGTGAGTATTTGTGGCAACTCCATCTCACCTAGACTTTGACCATCTGAACCTAGGGTAACGCGTTGAGTTACTGGCACCCCTAGTGTGTGATCAACGCTTACACCAGCGGCACGTAAAGCTTGAGCAAGGGCATCGTGCGTCACAATGCCTGCGCCACGACCATCAAGGGAGCCAGTCGCTTTTTCTAGAAGGGTGACGTCATGACCTTGGCGCAGCAAGATGTTTGCTGCAAATAAACCGCCTAAGGATCCGCCAACCACTAGTATTTTTGCCATGGCTTTTCCTTATGCAGCCTTCGCGTCTAAGGCTGTTTTTTCTTCGGCAGGGTAATTGAGCTCAATCACCACACCGTTAGGATCATCCAAAAAGATTTGGTGAAGTTTTAAGACGGGAACCGTGCGCTCGCGATAAGGAATCTTGAGTTGCTTCAACAAGGTAATTTTTTCTTCTAGGCCAGTTGCAAAAAAGGCGATGTGATCAACCGCACCTGACCCATGAAGTGAGCTGGCATCACGATCACCTAGATATTTTTTTAAACCATCTGGATCATTCTTATCAATCGCAATCAAATGCAGTACTGCGTTTGCCCAGCTGCTATCGTCGCCGTTGTAGAGCCATACACCAGGAAAAGGAAACTCTGGTCTTGGGCCTATGGTTAAGCCCAGCAGCTTACTGAAAAATTCTGTTGTTTTTTCAATCTCTAGACTACGGATCGAGAAGTGATTGAGGCTTAGATTGGACATGATGACCTTTTCATTTAAGCAAATAAAGTTTTAGCGGAATGTAAGTAGGACTCAACGCGGTCGCGAATGATTTCCTGTTCAGAATTTGGAATGCTCGGGGCATAGATAGCTTGGCCATAGATCCAGCGGCGCATGCCAATATAGAAAATACCGCCATGCAGGCCCATCAAGAATTCAAGCTCGCGCTCGGTTGGTTTTGGCTCTACTGGTCGATTGCAGTATTTGCGTGTTTCACGAATCAGTCGGGGCAACAAGCGTGAGCGCAAGAGCTCAAAGAAGCGGTCACTAATCGATTGATCGCTTAATCCTGAAAAGATTAAGATTCGTACAAAGTCATAAGTGAGCACTGTCTTGGTGTAATCCAAATAAAAGGCATTGAACTTTTCTTCTGGCGTCAGATTTTGATCGTCTAACAATGCTTCCCATTCGGGTTTCCAGCGGGATTCGAAAACCTCTTTGTAGACTTCTTGAATTAAGGCTTCTTTAGTGGGGAAGTAGTGATAGAGCAGGGTATGGGTAACGCCCAATTCTTTGGTGAGATTACGCAGTTGAGCTTCAATACCGTATTTAGCAAAAAACTGAATCGCTCGATCCAAAATTTGGCGCTTCCGATCGGCGGTATTCATTCTGCGACGTGCCGGTATGAGTATTTCAGCCGAATTTTCGGCTTGCTCTGGGCTGGAAACGCTATCTTCAGTAAAACGCATGGATTCTCAGGGTTTATCCGAATTTGGACTTATTGACCAAAAGTTAAATAATGGTACATTGTTGAACAATTGGTAGATAACACTCTATCCGTACAAACCCCAAGGAAGTTAAATGGAACTCAATGGCGAACAACTCATAGCCGCATCGATCCCTGATGTCTGGAGAGGATTGAACGATGTTGATGTGCTTGCCAAATCCATTCCTGGTTGCGAAGAGATTAGCCGTATATCGCCAGAAGAAGTCCATGCCAAGGTGATGTTCAAGATTGGGCCTGTCAGAGCCCGCTTCTCGGGCAAGTTACTGCTCAGTGATGTGATTCCAGATCAATCCTGTTCTATGGCATTCGAAGGTTCAGGAGGCGCTGCCGGTTTTGCAAAAGGACGCTCACGCGTCGAGCTCAAAGCTGCTGAAGGTGGCACCTTAATTTCCTATACAACTGAAGCATCCATTGGTGGAAAGTTAGGTCAGATTGGCGGGCGCTTAATTAGTGCTTCCGCAAAAAAGATTGCAGATGACTTTTTTCAAAAGTTTGCAAAAGAATTAGGCGGGGAGACAGTGGCGCTGGAGTCTGGCGCTGGTAGTGAATAAAAAAGTAGTTCAAAAAATAAAATAGTAGTTAAAAGTAGAAATCAAAAGAGCCACAAAGGCTTACTTCAATTAGCAGTGGAGGAGACAGAATGAAAGCAGCAGCATTTGACTATGTAAAGCCAAAGGCTTTAAGTGATGCTTTGTCTTTGCTGGAGCAAGGCGGTGATGACGCGAGATTAATTGCTGGCGGACAAACGCTTCTGGCTACGCTCAATATGCGACTGTCAGAGCCAAGCATCTTGATTGATATTACCGATGTTGCCGAGCTCAAGGGGATTTCTGTTGTAGGCGACAAACTGCGGATTGGTGCGCTCGTTACTCATACCGAAATCGAAGATTCTGCTTTAGTTGCAAAACACGCGCCACTTTTAAAAGCTGCGGCGCCTCATATTGCGCATCGAGCGATTCGTAACCTAGGAACATGGGGCGGCTCACTCGCTTATGGCGATCCTGCGGCGGAATGGCCTGCTTGCAGTTTGACTTTACAAGCCACTATGGTGATTCATGGGCCTAGTGGCGAGCGCAAAATTGCTGCCAAAGATTTCTTTATTGATCTGTACACCACTTCGTTAGAGCCAGATGAAATTCTGGTCGCTACTGAAATTCCACTGGCTACTAGCAATCAAGTTTTTTACTTCCACGAACTAGCAAGGCGTCATGGCGATTACGCGGTCGCTGGTTTGGCAGCGGTGGCTGAGAAACAAGGGGGCGTATTAAGTCACTGCGCATTTACCTTCTTCTCAGTAAGTGCTACACCTGTAATGGCAAGTGCTGCGCAAGATTTGATCAATGGGCAGTCTTTAAATGATCAGTTGATTGCACAGGCGGTAGCAAGTGCGCGCGAAGAAATAGATGCGATTGCAGATATTACCAATAGTGCAGAAGCGAAGACCCATTTGATTGGTATATTGCTTGAGCGTGGTCTCAAGCACATGCTTGCCTAATTACTCAGATTGTTCGGAGATTTGAAAATGAGCTTGAAGAAAAAAGTATCGATGACGGTGAATGGTGTTGCTGTCAATGCAGAAATTGAGCCACGTCGTCATTTGGTGGATTTTCTCCGCGAGGATTTACATCTTAAAGGCCCACATCTCGGTTGCGAGCAGGGCGCTTGCGGTGCTTGCACCGTCAAGGTGGATGGTCAAATCATCCGCGGTTGTTTATATTTGGCAGTGCAAGCTGATGGCTGTGTAGTTGAAACGATTGAAGGTCTAACAAAAAGCGGTGCTCTAGCTGATCTTCAAGAATCGTTTATGCGCCATAACGCTATGCAATGCGGCTTCTGCTCTTCGGGTATGTTGCTGGCGGCTGCTGAGCTGATTGAAAAGCAGCCTAAGGCTAGTCGTGAGGAGGTTCGCGAATGGATCTCTGGAAATTATTGTCGTTGCACTGGTTATCACTCTATCGTTGATGCGATTGTCGATGTTTTAGAGGCTCGTGCTAAGGGTCAAAAAATTAAACCTGTCGTTGCTCACGCCTAAGGGATTTAGGAAACGTATTATGAATAAGCCAAGCGATTTAAAGGGACTCGTTCTCGATCCCGTTACTAACGATCAACGCTACATCGGTAATAGCGAACCAAGACATAGCGCGCGTCGCTTGCTGGAAGGTCAAGGCACATATATTGATGACATTCAATTGCCGCGCATGGGTCACGTGGTCTTCTGGCGTTCACCAGTAGCCCATATGAAGATCGGCAAAATTCATACTGAGCAAGCGAGCAAGATGCCAGGAGTTCTAGCAATCGTTGATGGCGTTCAGATGGCAAAAATTTGTAAGCCTTGGGTTGCTACCTTAGGTCACTTAGCAGGTATGAAATCCGCACCTCAGCATGCTCTTGCAATTGATAGGGCTTGCTGGCAAGGTGAGCCGGTAGTTGCCGTGGTCGCAGAGACAAGGGCGCAGGCAGAAGATGCCCTGCAACTCGTTGATGTGGAGTGGGAAGAATTGCCTGCTGTGATCTCTATGGAGTCCGCGTTGGATCCGAAGACGCCATTGATTCATCCAGAATTGGGTGACAACTTGTGCTTCACCCGCAGCTTAGATGTTGGTAATGTTGATGAAGCCTTTGCGACTGCAGATGTTGTCGCTGAAGCTACTTTTGGTTTTGGGCGCCACACTGGCGTAACCCTAGAGCCGCGTTGCCAAATTGCAGATTACAACCCGGGTGAGCGTCGTCTGACGGTGTATCACTCGCAACAAGCGCCGCATATGATGCAAGACTTGTATTGCCGTCAGTTTGGTTTATCTGAATCTGATGTGCATGTGATTTGTAAAGACGTTGGCGGATCTTTTGGTATTAAGGTACACGCCTATCCTGATGATTTTGCGACCGTCGGTTTGGCTATGATGCTAGAGCGCCCAGTGAAGTTTGTGGCCGATCGCTTGGAATCCTTTACGAGCGATATTCATGCTCGTGAGCACCGCATTAAAGGGCGGATTGCGGCTAATAAAGCAGGCGATATCTTAGCCTTTGAGATTCATGACTTAACGGGTATTGGACCTTATTCCATGTTCCCCAGGACCAGTGCAATTGAGGGCAACCAAGTAGTGAACTTGGTTGGTGGTCCTTACAAGCATCAGCACTATCGTGCGCATTTAGATGTGGTATTTCAGAACAAAACCCCCACTTGCCAATACCGTGGAGTTGGTCACCCAATTGCGTGTGCGGTGACTGAGGGCTTGGTCGATTTGGCTGCTCAAAAGTTGCAGATGGATCCGCTAGAGTTTCGTAAGCGCAATGTGATCCCTGATGATGCTTATCCCTGTTCTGGAATCTCGGGCATCAAATTAGAAGTGCTCTCACACGAACAATGCTTGCGTACGATTGAAAAGATGATGAATTACCCAGCTTTGCGCAAAGAGCAAGCAGAGTTACGTAAGAAGGGTATCTATCGTGGTATTGGCTTTGCAACCTTGATTGAGCTCACTAACCCAAGTCCTGCTTTCTATGGAGTGGGTGGTGCGCGTATTGCGTCTCAAGATGGCGCTTCAGTGCGTTTAGATCCTAGTGGTGTAGTTTCCGTGTTAGTAGGTGTTGGTGAACAAGGTCAAGGCACAGAAGGTATCTATGCGCAGATTGCTGCAGATGCTGTAGGTGTATCTATTAATCAAGTACGTATTGTTACTGGCGATACCGATGTCACCCCTTACGGCGGCGGTACTTGGGCTTCCCGTGGGGCTGGCGTTGGTGGCGAAGCAGTATTGCTGGCCTGCCAAGCATTGCAAGAAAATATTTTGAAACTGGCGGGTGCGATTTTGAATCGTCCGGTTGCTGAGTTAAGCGTGCATCGCAGTCATGTTTTGGATAAAGCAACTGGTGAACAGTTATTGCCCTTTAGTGAAATCGGCCGCATTGGCTATTTTCGGACTGATACTCTGCCAGTGGGTTTTTCTGCAGACTTGATGGTGACTCGTCATTACACCCAAAAAGATTACCCATTCATCTTTACTAACGGTGTGCAAGCCTCTTATGTGGAAGTAGATCCTGATACCGGCTTTGTGAAGCTCCTCAAACATTGGGCGGTAGAAGACTGTGGTCGCGTACTTAATCCGATGTTGGTGGATGAGCAAGTTCGCGGCGCGATTGTTCAAGGTATCGGTGGTGTGCTCTTTGAAGAGTGCCTCTACGATGAGAGTGGTTTGCTGCGTAATGGCAGTATGGCTGACTACCTTGTGCCGATGGCAAACGAGATGCCAGATATTGAGGTGGCTCACGTAGAAACCCCAACCCAATCTTCTAAGCTGGGCGCCAAAGGGGCTGGTGAAGCCGGAACTGCTGGTGCTCCTGGCGCAGTCCAAAATGCTATCAACGATGCTTTGCTGCCGTTTAATACTGCAGTGTTTGATCAGCCAATTACCTGTGAGAAGATCCTGCGGGCGCTCAAGAAAATCTAATTTTTCAAGGCTTCCCATGACCTCGGTGCATAACCCCGAATGGGGGTTTGCACATCCTGTAACATCAAGTTTTTAGGCAAACCCTTTTTGGGCTAGTCTTTGGGTTAACTTGATACGGTAAAAATCGATATGTCTTCATTAAAAGGTAAAACAGCCCTAGTGACAGGATCTACTAGCGGTATTGGTTTGGGTATGGCTATTGCTTTAGCAAAACAAGGTGCCAACATCATGGTCAATGGCTTTGGCGAAAAAGAGGAAGCGATTGCCAAGATCAAGGCCTGTGGGGTCGAAGTGGATTACCACGGCGCAGATATGAGTAAGCCTGCCGAGATTAAAGATCTTATTGCCCAAACCGAAAAACGTTTTGGCTCATTGGATATTTTGGTGAATAACGCTGGCATTCAGTACACCGCCAACATTGAAGAATTCCCAACAGATAAATGGGATGCCATCATTGCCATTAACTTAAGTTCTGCATTCCATACGACACATCATGCGCTCCCTGGAATGAAACAGCGTAACTGGGGCCGTATTATTAATATTGCTTCTGTTCATGGCTTGGTTGCGTCGATGCAGAAGGCAGCTTATGTCGCTGCTAAGCATGGCATCATTGGTTTAACCAAAGTCACTGCACTTGAAAATGCCCGCACTGGTATTACTTGTAATGCGATTTGCCCAGGTTGGGTATTGACACCATTGGTACAAAAGCAGGTAGATGCCCGCGCTGAGCGTGAAGGCATCTCTAATGACGCCGCTAAGGCTGCCTTGGTATCGGAGAAGCAACCGTCTGGAGAGTTTGTAACTCCAGAGCAGTTAGCCGCGCTTGCAGTATTTCTCTGTGGTCCTGACGCCTCTGAAGTTCGTGGCGTAGCTTGGAATATGGATGGCGGTTGGGCTGCTCAGTAAATATTTGTTACCAAATAGCGCTAGCTTTGAGTAACTCTGCAGAGCTTACTCATCAGTGATCTTTTTATCTGCGATGATCTTGCCCCACATCGCAGATTGACTCGCAATGTATTTTTGTAAGTCTTCCCTGCTACCTGGATTGGGCGTTAAGCCATGCTCGGCTAATTGCGTACTAGTGGCCTTATCTTTCAGCGCTGCTACTAGCGCTTTATTCCACTTCTCTAAAATGATGTCAGGCGTTTTTCCTGGTGCTACAAATGCATACCAGTTACTGGCATCAAATCCTGGATAGCCAGACTCTGCAATCGTTGGAACATTGGGAAGGGTGGGCGCGCGTTTTAATCCAGTGGTCGCAATCGGAATGAGCTTGCCATTTTTGATATATGGATCAGCAGTCGCTAGAGCAGAGTAATAAGAAGAGACTCGGCCACCTAGAAGATCGACCATCGCTGGGCTGCCACCTTTATAGGGGACATGAACGGTATCAATATCAGCACGTACGTTTAAGAGTTCGCCCTGTAAGTGAGATGCAGAGCCACTACCTGTAGAGGCAAAAGTAATCTTGCCAGGATTCTTTTTGGCTAGCGCTATATATTCTTTAAAGTTCTTGACACCCAGCTCTGGAATTACCACCAAGACATTCGGGAAGGTAACCCCCATCGTTAAGGGGGCTAAATCTTTTTGGGGATCATAGGGTAACTTCATCAGATGCGGTGCGATAGACAGTGGTCCGATGGAGCCAAAGAGGATGACCGATCCATCAGTTGGTGCAGTAGCGGTATAAGCATGCGCAATGTTGCCACCAGCACCGGGCTTATTGTCCACAATCACATTTTGTCCAAGATCTTCACTTAATTTTTTGGCAATCACACGAGCTGCACTGTCAGCAGATCCGCCGGCTGCAAAGCCAACCACAATCGTGATGGTCTTCTTAGGTGGAAATTCCTGAGCGTAGACGCTACAGATGTAAGTAAATGCTGTGAGCGTGAGGTAAATCAGTGTTTTGAAAAAAGATGGGGCAGGCATATATCTTCTCGTTCGGTTGCTGTTTTTTGCTTATTTTGCGCCCCAAACTGGGCGAAGTCACTATCGAAGTGACAATTTTGGGTAAGAATGATGGAATTTTGGCTACCCGAACAAAATCAGCAGAATCGTTTATAGTTACAGCGCATTCTTATATCTAGGAGATCCTTTTATGGCTTCAATTTTGACCTCATTGGGACGCACAGTATTGGCTGGTTTTGTGCTCCTCGTTTTAATTATTCTCGCTTTGGGCGGTAACTTTAGCTCTGCTGAATTGCCATTCATATTCCGTTGGTTGCACGTGATGTTTGGCGTGATGTGGATTGGTTTGCTCTGGTACTTCAACTTTGTGCAAATTCCATCTATGCCAAAAATCCCAGATGAGCAAAAGCCAGCGATTGGTAAAGTGATTGCTCCAACAGCATTGTTTTGGTTCCGTTACGCAGCACTCTTCACAGTAGTGACTGGTTTGATTGTTGCTGCTTTGAATGGCTATCTCCATCAAGCGTTTACATTACAAGCGCCATTCCGTGCAATTGGCTTGGGCATGTGGATTGCCTTGATAATGGCTTTCAACGTATGGTTCATCATTTGGCCTAATCAGAAACGTGCTCTTGGCATCGTAACTGTTGAAGCTGATGTCAAAGCAAAATCTGCCCGCGTTGCGATGTTGACATCCCGCTTGAACACAGTGCTCTCAGTGCCAATGTTGTTCTTGATGTCTGCACAATCACATAACACTACTTGGTTCGTGATCGTTTCATAATCACTCTGAGTTCGCATCAATGAAAAGGCCCGCGATGCGGGCCTTTTTTATTCCCTAAGGGTAAGCGTAAAAACGCTAGGCCAGAATAGCGGGCAACTCCTTAGTGAGGGCACCACGCTGTGCAGTCGCTGTGCCCATCAGTACAAATCCCAAAAGCTTGCCATCTTCAGACTCAAAGCGCGCTTCTAGTCCGCCTTCAACAGGATTGGTTTTCCATTGCCCAGTAGCACCTTTGGCTGGGGGCGAAACGATCGTAGCCAATGCCGGTGTTTTCACCATCACGGGCATTGCAGGATAGGTGAGGGCAGTACGTTGACCAGTCAGCGTCACTGCCAATGCTCGAGCTGCTTGCATGATCGGCATCACATAAGGCAGCACCAGACCTTCCACTTCAGCACAATCACCTAGTGCATATACATGGGGTGCATTGGTTTCTAATTCTCGGTTGACTTGAATGCCAATGCCGGTAGCTATGCCAGCTGCTTTAGCAAGATCAAGGCGAGGTTTTAGTCCCACAGCTGACAGCACTACATCGCTAGCAATCAGAGTACCATTGGCTAAAGTGATATTGAGTTCATTGCTATTGCGATCGATGGATTGCACAGTGGTGTTGAAATGCCATCGCACTCCAGCAGCACTTAGTTTACTTTGCAAATCGTTTGCTGCCATCTCTGGTATCAAGCGTCCAAGAGCTTGTGGTGCCAAGTCAATGACATCGACTTCGTAGTTGCCTAGCACTAAGTCATTGGCAAACTCGCAGCCAATCAGTCCCGCACCCAAAATGGCAACTTTCTTTTTGCCTGAAATAGCATTGCGAAACTTTGCATAATCTTCAAGATCATTGACAGTCAATACTTCATGAGCGGCATTGCCTTGGAGTGGGAGGCGAATCTGATCTGCGCCCAGAGCCAAGACGAGTTGACGGTAAGTGATCTCACCTTTACTCGTAATGATGATTTGCTTGGCGCTATCGATCGCATACACATCTGTTTCAGATAAGATGTTGAGTCCTAATTGGCTTGCCATAGCCTCTGCTGGAGTAGAAATTAATTGAGCTGCCTCTTTTTTCCCAGCTAGCGCAGTTGAGAGCATCGGTTTGGAGTAAAAATATCCCGGCTCTTTTGTCACAAGCGTAATAGGAATCTCTTTATCGAGTTTTCGGATTTCGCGTATGACGGTATATCCAGCCAATCCGCTACCAACAATGACAATAGCAGATGAGGATTTCGAATTATTTTGATCCAAGCTGGACTCCCTAGTAATGCGTTAATTGTGGTGATGCAATGTAGATATCGAAATAGATTCGATGATTAAATCTGCACCATTTCAAAGTCAGATTTTGATACTCCACAATCTGGACACTCCCAGTTATCTGGTACATCCGCCCAAGCGGTACCGGGGGCAATCCCATCCTCTGGAAGGCCTTTTGCTTCATCATAGATAAAGCCACATACGATACATTGCCAAGAATTCATTTTGGTTCCTTTAATGTTGAAGGATGAGTTTAAATTTAATTCCGCTTTATTTCTTGCTGAGCCTCAACAGCCTATTGCAGAGGGTATCTTGATATCATTCCAATGAATGAATATGCTATTATTAATCAAATTAATCGATAAGGAGGCGTCATGGCGTATTTACCGTCATTAAGACAGCTGAATTATTTGGTGGCTTTAGCTAAAGAGCTGAATTTCACTCGTGCAGCTGAGACCTGTTTTGTCGGGCAATCTACTCTCAGTGCTGGCTTAAAAGAATTAGAAGAGGGTTTGGGGATAAAGCTAGTTGAGCGTGATCGCCAAAATGTTTCTATCACTCCTGCGGGTGTAGAGGTTCTTGAGCGCGCTAAATTAATTTTGACGGCCTCTGAAGATTTAGTGGAGTATGCGGGTGCTTCAGGCAAGCCCATGACAGCAACCATTCGGTTAGGGGTGATTCCAACGATTGCGCCATTCCTATTGCCCACAGTCTTACCGGAAGTCCGTAAACGATTTCCAGATCTTAAAATTACTTTGCGAGAAGATTTAACAGCGAACTTGTTATCTAGGTTGGCTGAGCATAAATTGGATTTCGCCTTAATTGCCTTGCCTTATGATGTCAGCGGTCTGCTAGTAGAAGAATTATTCGATGATCACTTTTGGTTGGTAGCTCGCGAGGGTGATCCAGCACTCAAAGGTAAAGAGGTCACTTTGCCTGCCAAAATGGCGGAGCGACTATTGCTCTTAGAAGAGGGGCATTGCTTGCGCGAACATAGCTTGCAAGCCTGCAAAAAAGCAGACATTCGGAAGGATGAGGGCATGGAAGCGACTAGCTTGTTGACCTTGTTGCAAATGGTTGAATCTGGTTTTGGGATTGCTTTGCTTCCAGAGATGGCCGTGAAAAGTAGTCTGCTCAATAACAGCGATTTGGTTGCCAAAGCCATGGCTGCACCTGCGCCAAAACGGATCATTGCTTTGGTTGCAAGATCGTCTACTGCCCACCTCGCAGAGTTTGCTGCACTATCGGCTTGTATTCGGGAGCGCTTTGGTATCAATCTTCAAAAGTCAAAGTAAGCCCTGCACGAAATAGTAAACATTGTTAGAGTCACCCCTGTTGTTTCATTATTCATAAAGAAAGTATTTAATGTCCGGAAAAGAAATTATGTTTACCCCAGTAAAACTGGGTTCTATTCAATTAAAGAATCGTCTGGTCATGGCGCCGCTGACAAGGATGCGCGCAGTAGCAGGTGACGTACCAAATCCACTGGCAAAGACTTATTATGCGCAGCGTGCGAGTGCTGGCCTCATCATTACAGAAGCAACCCAAATTTCCCCTTTGGGAATGGGTTATCCAGCAACGCCGGGTATTTACTCGCCAGAGCAAACGGCTGCCTGGAAAGAAATTGTTGACGCTGTGCATGCCAAAGGTGGCACTATCGTCGCGCAGTTGTGGCATGTGGGGCGCATTTCTCATTCTTCATTACATCCAGAGCAGGGCGTACCGGAGGCTCCTTCGGCCATTGCTGCATCAGGGCAAACTTATGGCGCTGATTGGAAGTTGCACGACTACGAAACTCCCAAGGCAATGAGCTTAGATGATATTGCGCGTCTTTTGAAAGAGTATGCAGCGGCCGCTCAGAATGCAAAGCTTGCAGGCTTTGACGGGGTTGAAATTCATTCTGCCAATGGTTATTTATTGGATCAGTTCTTGCAAGATAAAACCAATCAACGATCTGATCAATATGGCGGCTCAATCGACAATCGTTTGCGTTTATTAGGCGAAGTGATTGATGCAGTCAGTAAAGTATTTCCCAGTGATAAGGTTGGCGTTCGTCTTTCACCTTATGGCACCTTTAATGACATGGCTGATAGTGATCCGGTAGCGCTATTTAGTGCAGCAATCCAGAAGTTAAATACTTACAACTTGGCTTATGTCCATATGATTGAGCCACGCGCTACCAGTGCTGGTGGCGGAGATCAGGTAAATGAGGATGCGCCAGTGACTTCAGAGCTTTTCCGTAAAGCCTATCAGGGGCAATTTATCACTGCTGGTGGCTACGATCAGGCAATGGGCGAAAAAGTATTAGAAGCAGGTTTGGCTGATACAGTAGCTTACGGTCGTCTCTACATCTCTAATCCAGATTTAGTTGAGCGCTTCCAAAGTAATGCTTCTCTGAATCCCTATAACCGCGCTACCTTCTATGGCGGTCAAGAGGCGGGTTATACCGATTACCCAACGCTCTAGAGCAATGACAGTAAGCACATGAAGCTACTGAATAAACCCCACTCTTATCGGTGGGGTTTATTTTTTGTCTTCGGGGTCTTTGAGAAGATCGTAGTGATTAGCTACTAGTAATAAAGCAAGCGAGGCACAACCCATTGCAAAGAATTGCCATTGATGCAACATAGCGGTACCTACTACGGTCATCAAAATCGTCCATCCAACAGCCATCTTGGCTTTTTTAGAAAGCGGTTTCATCTTTAAAAGTCCTTAAGCGGGGGCTTTAATCTTATTGAGCATACGACGTAGGGTGTCGTCCTTAATAATGTAATGTTGCCACAAGCCAGCTAAAGCATGAATGCCAATCAGGAAGTAAAGTGAATTTCCTAAAAACTCATGGATTCCTTCAACGAGTTTTTTCATCTCCGGATTAGGGGTTAGTAGCTGAGGCCATACCAATCCAAAGAAATGGATTTCTTTGCCACCGTATTGGAAATAAAGCATGCCAAAGATGGGCGATATCAATAGCAGAGCATACATGAGCCAATGCATTGCTTGGGCAAAAGAAGTCAATATCGGTTTGGGGTTAGTAGGCTTAGGAACGCCATAAACCAAGCGAACCATGAGGCGAAGGGCCATGGCTAAAAAAATGAGCTGCCCAATCACACCGTGAACTATTTTACAAAGCTCACGGGGCTCACTCCCTTTAGGAAACTGACCTTTTAATTCAATAGCAATAAATGCTGCGATGACGAGAAGGAATACAAACCAGTGAAGAAAGATGGAGGCAGGGTGATATTGTGATTTAGACATAGTAAGGCGTTATTGAGGTAATGATTCATCATAAATGATAATGACTCTCATTAGCAATAACAAGACTATGGGTAATTTCCCCTATTTCTGGGTATCCCAGGGTTAATTTAGCCTTACTTTGGCGCTAAGCTCGCTCAGCAGACCTCTTTTATCCAGCAGAGATAGGCGTAGCGCTTCGACCTCAAAATCGAGTTGGCCAGGATGAAACTCATCATCATTTTGCAGGTGAATAACGTAAGTCCATACCAACTCGCGGCCGCGGTTCTTATACACATCAACAACACGTTTCATGATTACCGCCTATTTGGGGTGTAGCTTAATGATTGGTTGAAGATGGATTGGTGATGACCATCTTGGGATTTAAGTTTTGTTTCAGAGTCATGAGATTGCGTGGTTCAATGCGGATCACGCCACCTCTCGGACTATCAATATCTGCTATTAAAAAGAAAGATATCGATGTCACAAAAGGGAAGATCATGAAAAGCCCTACATTTTTTCTAAAATTGCGGGCACCAAAGCCAACCAACATATTTGCACATATGGCAATTGCTGACATGAGGGCCCAGGCAGGATAGGGGATTCGATTCCACCAGGCGGCTTGTACATATCCCTGAGAATTTAAAACATCATTCATGCCTGAAATGACCAGGGCTATAGTGGGGCTTGGCTGTGAACGAGCGACCTCTAGCACTTCAACCCAGAGGGCATTCTGAAGTGCATCGGTCTTTTGCTGTATCTCCTGAACTTTATCTTTACTTTGTCTTGAGTAGAAGAGAATGCGCTGATCAAGGTATTGATTGAGGAGGTCCTTGGTTCTAGCGGAAGCCTTGCTCGGTAGAAGATCCGCCCTGAGATATTCAGTACCAATAGCATTGGCTTCACCTTCTTCGAGAGTCTCTCGATTGTCATGCCGGTCAATCGCCATTGAGAAAGTAAAGCCAATAATGAGTGCCAGTAAGGTCAGGGTTGCCGTTTGAATGACGCCGAGGTCTTCTGAGGTTTCGGTGTCTTTCGTGCGAAAGCGACTCAGTACTGCGTTACCAAAAAGAACAGATAAAGCGAAGCACAGAAATGCAATCCCAAAGACTAAAGCGGGGTGGTTAAGGAGATAAGAAATTTAGAAAGTTCCCGGATACAAAATGTCTTTAGTCACATCCTGAATATCACGATGACCTGTAAATGCCATAGTGATATCTAACTCATTGTGGATGAGTTCGAGGCATTTAGTCACGCCAGCCTCACCCATGGCGCCTAGGCCATAGAGAAAGGGGCGCCCAATCATCGTACCGCGCGCACCCAATGCCCATGCTTTTAAAACATCTTGGCCAGAGCGAATGCCACCATCCATCCAGACTTCAATATCTTTGCCTACGGCATTCACAATCCCGGGTAGCGCTTGGATACTCGAAATCGCACCATCGAGTTGGCGACCGCCATGGTTTGAGACGATTAATGCATCAGCGCCTGAGTTTGCTGCGAGGCGCGCATCTTCTTCATCCAAGATGCCTTTGATGATGAGCTTGCCACCCCAGAGTTTTTTGATCCATTCAACATCGCCCCAGTTCAAACCTGGATCGAATTGCTCCGCAGTCCAAGAGGAGAGTGAAGACATATTGCCTACACCAGTAGCGTGACCGACGATGTTGCGGAATGTTCTGCGCGGTGTCATCGCCATTCCTAAGCACCAGCGTGGCTTCGTGGCCATATTCATCATATTGGCGATCGTTAGCTTTGGAGGGGCAGACAAGCCGTTCTTTAAATCTTTATGACGTTGACCTAAGATTTGTAAATCGAGTGTTAAGACTAGGGCGGAGCACTTCGCTGCTTTTGCACGCTCAATGAGGCGCTCAATAAAGCCACGATCTTTCATGACGTAAAGCTGAAACCAAAAGGGTTTGGTAGTACGTTCAGCCACATCTTCGATCGAGCAGATACTCATCGTTGACAAGCAGAAGGGCACACCAAACTTTTCAGCAGCTCTTGCTGCCAGAATTTCGCCATCTGCATGTTGCATACCAGTTAAACCAGTGGGTGCCAGCGCTACTGGCATTGCCACCTCTTCACCCACCATCGTTGTTTTGGTGGTGCGATTGGTCATATTGACTGCGACACGTTGACGTAATTTGATTTTCTGAAAATCAGATTCATTCGCACGATAGGTAGACTCTGTCCAAGACCCTGAATCTGCATAGTCATAAAACATCTTGGGGGTACGTTTTTGGTGAAGAACCCGTAAGTCTTCGATATTGGTAATGATTGGCACTGTGAACCCTTATTGATTGCTCTTTTGGATTAGCATTTATCTAATTAAGCTCTATCTTAGCAATACCGAGGATTTGTTTCTACAATGCTAGGGTATACCTATTCAGAGCGCCTTTAATGGCTACCCATCCCTCACGATTGCATGCCTAAACTGATCTTTGCTACTGCTACTTATCTGTTGATCGCGACAGCCTTATGGGCTGGAAATGCGATAGCTGGGCGCTTATTGGTGGGCAGTGTTTCGCCGATTACCTTGAGTACGGTACGTTGGGGTCTAGCCGCTTTACTCTTACTACCTTTGGGTTGGCGTGTCTTTAAACCGGGAAGTGATTTATGGCAGAACAAGAAGCGTTTTGTGCTCTTAGGTCTCTTTGGGGTAGGTAGCTATAACGTTCTTTTATATCTAGCGTTACAAACTTCTACCGCAATCAATGTCACCTTAATTGGTGCCAGTATGCCAATTTGGATGTTGTTTATTGGTGCTGTGTTTTACCAAGTGAAGCCAAATCTACTGCAATTGATTGGCGCCATCGTTTCTTTACTTGGGGTAGCGATTGTATTAACGAGAGGTGAGCCATCCACCTTGCTGGGGATGCAATTGGTTATCGGCGATCTCTTTATTATGTTAGCCACGTTCTTGTGGGCTACTTATAGCTGGATGCTTAGTAAGCCTGGTTCAAGCTCGGAACGTCAATGGCCTTGGGCAGATTTTTTGATGGCCCAAGTATTGGTGGGCCTGTTATGGACCGGACTGTTTGATGGCTTTGAGATTGCCACTGGGCATGCTTATCTTGATCTCAATCTATGGACTGGCTCTTTGATTCTGTTTGTCGCCGTTGGACCCTCACTCATTGCTTACCGTTGCTGGGGTATGGGTGTCAGTGGAGCGGGTCCTACCGTAGCCGCTTTCTTTGCAAACTTTATTCCGCTGTTTACTGCCATCTTATCTGCAGCTATGTTAGGTGAGCCCCCACAGTTATTTCATGCCTTAGCGTTTGCCTTGATTGTGGCTGGGATTTGGGTTTCCTCTAAAACCACCAGCCCAAAAGGAAATGCTGCTTAGCCTTTTAATAAGCCGGAAGCAATTAAACCCCGCTTAACATGAGTGCGGTGACTCTCAGTGACATCTACTGCTGGCGGTCTCACGAGAGAGTTAGGAATTTGCCCAAGCTGTACTAAAGCTTCTTTAACGCAAGCCACTTCACTGGTGGGAGAGCTTGGCTCTTGGTTTTCAAAGACTCCATCCATGATTGGAATACAAAAATCACGGTGAATTTTTTGTGCTTTAACGGCGTCGCCATTCATTGCGGCATCAATTAACTCAACCCACTTTGGCGTGTCTATAACGCTGATACCAATTAACGCTCCATGAACGCCATGCAGCAGCATTCCTAGCAGTGGAGGTGAATCAAGTGCGGCTAAGACAGTGAGTTTGTCGTGCAATGCTTCCCAAATTTGCACATAACGAGTCACTGTTCCGCAGGCGGCTTTCACTGCAACCACATTTCGAATGGTAGAAATTTTGACCAAAGATTCTAGTGAGTAAGCGCAGCCAGATGGATCGGGGTATTGAAAAACAATCATTGGCAAATCAACCTGCTCATCCAACATTTTGAAGAATTGATAAGCTGATGCAGGGTTTTGAGCCAGTCTACGATATGGGCGCGCATCAAATGGATTGAGTACTAATAGTGCATCTGCCCCAGCTTCTTTTGCTAGAAGACCATCTTTAACGGCTGCAGGTCCTCTTCCTTCAATTCCGCTAATCAATATTTGTCCGGGGAGCAAAATTTCTCGAGCTAAATGCAGTACTTTCCTTTTCTCATCATCTGAAAGTTGTAGGATTTCTGCGAGCCCAGCATTTACTGCAAGCCCCTTGACCCCAGGTGTATGAGCGGTCTCTTTAAGGTGGCGGGCTAAGGCTTCATAGTCTACGCTCAGGTCGGCTTTGAAGGGTGTAATCGTTGCAGGGTAAAGGCCGCGAAGCACAAGGGATTTTTGATTTTCAGGCATTGCAGACCTTTAGGTTTTAAATGGGAGAGTGCTTTTAGGGCTCGATGATGTTGTAGCAAATTCTATAGTAAAGTTACTTTTCGTACACCAACAGTAAATAAAAAGGTTTATTTTGACCGACGTACTAGTAATTGGCGGAGGTAATGCTGCCTTATGTGCAGCGTTAATGGCAAGAGAGTCTGGGGCGTCTGTGACATTGCTTGAGTCTGCCCCCAAGGAATGGCGTGGTGGCAACTCTTCACACACTCGAAACATCCGTTGTATGCATGAAGAGCCTCAAGATGTTTTATTGGAATCCTATCCTGAAGATGAATATTGGCAGGATTTGCTCAAAGTAACTGGTGGCTTAACCAATGAGCCTCTAGCGAGGATTGCCATTCGTGAATCTGCAACTTGTCGTACTTGGATGCAAAAATATGGAGTGCATTTTCAGGCTCCTCTTTCTGGTACTTTGCACTTATCTAGAACTAACGCATTTTTTATGGGTGGTGGCAAGGCATTGGTAAACGCCTACTACCGAAGCGCTGAAAAGGCTGGTATTGATATTCAATATGACTCTGAGGTTACTTCAATTGAGCTTTCAGATAAACAATTTGTTGCAGCCCATCTTAAGGACGGTCGAAGAATTGCAGCAAAAAGTTGCGTACTTGCTGCAGGAGGTTTTGAATCTAATATTGAATGGCAGCGAGAAGCATGGGGCATTGACGAGCATGGCGCAAGTCCGGCGGATAATTTTTTAATCCGCGGAACCACCTTTAATAAAGGGGTTCTTCTAAAACACATGATTGCCGCTGGCGCGGATCAGGTTGGAGATCCCACTCAGGCACATATGGCAGCAATTGATGCGCGGTCGCCACTTTATGATGGCGGTATTTGTACCCGCATTGATTGTGTTTCTCTTGGTATCGTTGTAAACAAGCATGCCAAGCGTTTTTATGACGAGGGTGAAGATTTTTGGCCTAAGCGTTATGCAATTTGGGGCAGGTTAGTAGCCCAACAGCCTGATCAAATTGCTTATTCGATTATTGACTCGAAATCGATTGGTCGCTTTATGCCCCCAGTATTTTCCGGCAATGAATCTCATAGTCTGGATGAGTTAGCTTCTAAGCTTGGTTTGGACGCTGAGGTGTTAAAAAATACGGTACAAGAATTTAACGCGGCTTGTAAACCCGGCGAGTTTGACCATACGACTTTGGATAATTGCCATACCGAAGGTATAGCTCCTGAAAAAACACATTGGGCTACCACGATTGAAGTGCCCCCATTTTATGGTTACCCTTTGCGACCCGGTGTTACGTTTACCTATCTTGGTCTCAAAACCGATGAGACATCCGCGATATTTTTGAATGGCACTCGCAGCAACAATTTATTTGTAGCTGGAGAAATGATGGCAGGAAATATTTTAGGCAAAGGTTACACGGCTGGTATTGGGATGGCCATAGGGACTGCTTTTGGTCGAATAGCTGGTAGAAATGCCGCCTCTGCAGCAGGGAATGAATCAAGATGCAACAGTTAAATGACTTAATTCAGGAGGCCAGGCGAACTGGCATGAGCGATCAGGAGGGTGAAGTTGATCGCATCATGACAATCTGTAATGCTTGTAGGTATTGCGAGGGTTTCTGTGCAGTGTTTCCCGCTATGACAAGGCGTTTGCAATTTAATAAGGCAGATATTAATTATTTGGCAAATCTTTGTCATAACTGTGGTGCTTGCCTGCATTCATGCCAATATGCTCCTCCGAATGAATTTGCCGTAAATGTCCCGCAGGCTATGGCAGCTGTTCGCCAAGAAACCTATGTTGAATATGCTTGGCCCAAATCATTCGGTAGGCTTTATAAAAATAATGGTGTCATTGTTGCGCTTGCCTGTTCCTTGGCTTTGGCTTTCTTTTTGTGGCTATCAACAGCGCTCAGAGAAAATTCAAACGTAACCTTAAATGGAAACTTTTATGCCGTCTTTCCTCACAATGTATTGGTTTTAATCTTTGGTGCCGTATTTTCCTTTTCTATGCTTGCGCTAGGGATTGGTTTTTATAACTTCTGGCGCAATATTTCTAAGACTGGTGCTTCAATTGCTGCTATTGGTGAATCAGCTCATGACGCCTTGACAATGAAATACCTGGATGGCGGACACGGGCAGGGTTGTAATAATGAGGATGATGGTTTCACGCTTTGGCGAAAGCGTTTTCACCACTTTACCTTTTATGGCTTCATGCTCTGTTTTGCATCTACTAGTGTTGCAACGCTATACCACTATGTTCTGAAACTAGACGCTCCTTATGCGTTTAATAGTCTGCCAGTGATTCTTGGTACGGTTGGCGGACTAGGTCTTTTGATTGGCCCAATTGGACTACTCTTTTTAAATCTACGTCGCAATCCCCTTCATGGTGATGCACGCCAAAAGCCGATGGACAGAGCTTTTATTTTGCTACTGTTTTTGATTAGCTTATCTGGCCTATTCTTACTGGTACTTCGAGAAAGTGCCTTGATGTCTTATTTGCTGATCATTCATTTGGGGTTTGTGATGGGCTTATTTTTAACTATGCCCTATGGAAAATTTGCACACGGCATTTATCGTATGGCAGCCTTATTAAAAAATGCAGTTGAGAAACGTCAGCCAAGTACATTGAAGTTAGGCTCTGACTAGTATGTATTTCTAACTCCACAAAGAAGGCGAGAACTGTGATGAAGAAAAAATTCCTGCATTCTGTTTTTCTACTGACCTTAATGGTTCTTGGGATTGTCTCAACATGGGCTCAACCCTACCCAAATAGACCAATTAAGCTAGTGGTTCCGTACGCGCCTGGCGGTGGCACTGATATTACGGCGAGGCTGATTGCCAAGATACTTTCCTCAAGCCTGAATCAACCTGTTCTTGTTGAGAATAAAGCGGGTGCTGGTGGCACGATCGGTCAGGACTTTGTCTCCAAAGCTTCGCCAGATGGCTACACCTTATTGTTTAGTGCAGCTGGGCCCTTAACGGTTAGCCCATTTACTTACCCTAATTTGCCGTATGACCCAGTAAAAGGTTTTGAGCCAGTGATACTGATATCTGCTCAACCCTTAGTGTTGGTAGTCAATGCGGATTCAAAAATATATTCTGTTGCTGATTTATTGAGGGCCGGATCGGATGCCAAGGGCAGAATGAATTATGGATCCTTTGGGAATGGCAGCGCAGCGCATCTTGCCGGCGAGTCCTTTAAGATGGCGACGAAAATAGATATGACGCATATCCCATTTAAGGGAACCAATCCTGCATTAACTGCCTTGCTTGGCGGGGAGATTGATGTCTTGTTTGATACGGTGAGCACATCTGCACCATTTATTAAGTCTGGCAAGCTAAGAGCACTAGCGGTAAGCTCTAAAAATAGATCTGCGCTATTGCCAGAAGTTCCAACCCTCGTGCAGGCTGGGGTAAGTGGAGTAGATGCTGGTACTTGGTATGGAATCCTCGCCCCTGCTGGTACTGGGCAAAAAATTATTCAGCAATTAAATCAAGCGGTGAATGTCGGATTAGCCAATAAAGAAGTTGTCGAAATATTCTCTGCTGAGGGTACGGTGATCATAGGGGGCACCCCCGAGCAATTTAAAAACTTTATGGCTAGTGAGTTAAAAAAGAATGAGTTAGTAGTGAAGGCTGCAGGAATTACAGCCAATTAATCATGCTTTCATTAGTCTGCTTGAATTTTATTTGCCTTAATGACCTGCGCCCATTTTTCAACTTCAAGCTTAATCTTTTGTTCGGATTGCTCTGGAGTTCTGAGGCTGACAATAAAGCCCATGCCGGATAGTTTATTGCGCATCTCTTGATTGCCAAGGACCTTGGTAATTTCCTGATGAAGTTTTTGAATGATCGATTTTGGGGTTCCTGCAGGCGCCATCAAAAACTGAATGGTTTCCCCTTCAAATTCGGGTAGTCCAGATTCTGCAACTGTAGGGATATCTGGTAGGGAAGGATATCTTGCGGAACTGGTTACTGCTAAGCCAAGCACCTTGCCTCCTGAAATTTGCTGGACAGTTGGCGGTAACACTGCAAAACCAATGGGTACATCATTGCTTAAGACTGCTTGAAGCGCTGGCCCACCACCGTTATAAGCTATGTGTTTAATGTCTAAATTGGCCTTTAGCTTTAGCAACTCGGCTGTCAGCTGCGGACTTGTGCCAGCCCCAGGCGATGAATAGTCATACTTGCCTGGGTTTTGTTTGATTAAGGCCAAAAATTCCTTGAAATTTTTGGCGGGGAATGTGGGATTAACAACGATGATATTAGGTGAGCTTGCTGGCAATGAAATTGCCGCAAAATCACGACTTGCATCATATCCAGAATTTGCAATAAGAGAAGGGTTAATCACAAATGCACTACTGCTAAGAAGAAGTGTGTAGCCATCAGGATTGGATTTGGCAACATATTGAATGCCAATGTTGGCACTTGCTCCAGGCTTATTTTCGATAAAGAATGTGTAACCAGTATTTTCAGTAATTTTTTGGAAGAGCAGCCTACCGAAAATATCAGACGGGCCGCCTGGAGCATAAGGAATCACAACCTTGATTGGTTTATTTGGGTATTCTTGTGCCATACCTATTGAACAGTACAACGCTAGAAAGGCAATGACGCCACAAAAACACTGCTGAATCTTCATGCTTGTCTCCGATGATTTTTATAGTATGGTATCAACTTTAACCATTAATACCCCCTTCTAAATAATTTAATTTAAAGACAACATGAGACTCATTACCTTTACTCACGCTGGTTCAAATCATCCTGAAATCGGTGCTCGCTTGCCAAATCCCTCTGGCGATCAAATTCTGCCATTTGTCGATGTTGCTAAAAAGTTAGGAATTGCGGATTTCCCAGGCGATATGAAGGCCTTCTTGCAGGCTGGTAGCAAGGTGATGGATCAGGCTAAGTCTTGGGTAGTTGCTGCAAGTGATTACTCATCCCTATTCATTAATCCAAAAACAATTACTTACCTACCCCCGATTACCGATGCAGAAAAGTTTCTCTGTGTTGGTAAAAACTATCGCACACACTTAGAAGAGCTCAAGCGCACTAACTTGATTAAAGAAATTCCTCAAGAGCCCACTTCATTTATTAAGCTTAATTCCTGTTTATCTGGTCACGAAGCCAAAGTAGTGCGTCCAAAGGGAATTATTCGCTTGGATTACGAGCCTGAGTTAGTCTTTGTGATTGGCAAAAGAGCCCTGGGGGCAAAAAAAGCTGAGGCTATGGATTACGTAGCGGGTGTCACCATCTTGAATGATTTGACTTGCCGCGATTTGCAATTACGTGAAGTAGCATCTGGTTCGCGTTTTTGGACAGGTAAGAATATTCCAGGCTTTGGTCCTCTTGGGCCAGAAATTGTCACGATCGATGAGATTCCCGATGTTTATAACTTGTGGATGACCTGTTCGGTTAATGGACAAGAGCGGATGCGCGTCAATACAGTGGATCAGATTTGGAAGATCTCAGATATTTTGGAGCACTTCTCGCGCTTTATTCCCATTGAAGCAGGGGACATGTTTTCTACGGGCGCACCTGGCGGTGTTGCTGTTGGCAAAGAAAATGCAGAAGATCTCTATTTAAAGCCCGGTGACGTAGTAGAGTGCGCCATCGATGGTATTTCTACGTTACGCACAACGATTATTGAATAGAGCATTATGAAGCGAGCATTGCCTCTGATGTTGGTACTTTTGTGTTGTACTACTCTTGTGTCATCATTTGTTAGCGCAGCCGATGTTTATCCCTCGAAGTCAATTAAAGTCATCGTGCCGTTTCCACCTGGCGGCGGCGCAGATACATTAATTCGTTTGATTGCTCCCACAGTCGGAGAATTATGGAAGCAATCTATCGTGATTGAAAATCGTCCAGGTGCAAGCGGCTTCATTGGTGCTGACTTGGTTGCCCAGTCTCCAGCAGATGGCTACACCTTATTGATGGGCTCAACTGCTGCCGTCACAGAAAAAAATATTGCACAGTTTTCTCCAGTAGCGCTTGTATCGGCTTCGCCCTATGTTGTTACTACTAACTCTGGATTGAATGTGACTTCAATCAAGGCTTTAATTGCCTATGCAAAATCCAATCCTGGAAAAGTTCGTTATGGCTCTTCAGGACCAGGTTCGGCATCGCACCTAGCAGGTGAGTTATTTGCTTCAATGGCTGGCGTGACATTACTACATGTTCCATACAAAGGAACTGGGCAGGCTTTAACGGATTTATTAGCAGGGCATATTGATTTAATGTTTGCGCCTGCACAAACTGTGATGCCACAAATTGAATCTGGAAAGTTACTAGCTTTAGCGCAAACGGGTGCAAAGCGATCGGAAGCCTTGCCGAATATTCCCACTGTTGCCGAATCTGGTCTACCAGGCTATAGCGCAGTAGGTTGGTTTGGATTGTTCGCGCCTGCCAATACACCAAAATCGGTGGTGCAAAAGATCAACCAAACCGTGATGTTTGTTTTAGCTCAGGAGAGAATTCGGAAGGCTATGTTGGAGCGGGGAAGTGACCCTGCCAGTGGTAGTGCCGAGGAATTTGCTGCGTTTTTACGTCTAGACCAGTCAAAATGGGCCAAATTGATCAAAGAAAACAAGATTGCAGTGCAATAAATGCTTAAATCGGTATCATTTAGGGCTAATCACAGAAATCCCTAGGAAATTACTATGCCAGGCTTACTTCCCAATGTTGATCCAGATGGATTGCTAGAGTTTTCGGTTGTTTACACCGATCGCTCTTTAAATCACATGTCTGAAGAATTTAAACGTGTGATGGTCGATATTTCTAGTGTCCTTAAGGATGCTTATAACGCCAGCTCTGCAGTGATCGTTCCTGGTAGCGGTACTTTCGGCATGGAAGCAGTTGCTCGTCAATTTGCCAATAAACAGAAGTGTCTAGTGCTGCGCAATGGCTGGTTTAGCTATCGTTGGACCCAAATTTTTGACTTGGACCATATCGCTGACAATGTATCTGTTATCAAAGGTCGTCAATTAGAAGATTCTGCACAGGGTGTATTTGCCCCTGCACCGATTGAGGAAGTAGTGGCTTTTATTAAGAAAGAAAAGCCAGCCGTGGTATTTGCTCCTCACGTTGAAACTTCTGCCGGCATCATCTTGCCAGATGATTACCTCAAAGCAGTTGGTGAAGCAGTGCGCTCTGTAAATGGTTTGTTTGTATTAGATTGCATTGCCTCTGGTGCAATGTGGGTTGATATGAAAGCTTGTAATGTGGACGTCTTGATTACAGCGCCACAAAAAGGTTGGAGCAGCTCGCCATGCTGCGCCTTAATCGCTTTAGGCGAAAGAGCTCGTGAGCGTATTGATACTACTCAAAGCAGTAGTTTTTCAATGGACTTGAAAAAGTGGTTGCAAATCATGGAAGCCTATGAAAAGGGCGGCCATGTGTATCACACCACTATGCCTACCGATGCACTCAAGATCTTGCGCGGTGTCATGAAAGAAACACAATCTCTTGGCTTTGCTGCTTTAAAAACAAAACAAGTAGAGCTTGGTACCAAAGTTCGTGAATTACTCGTATCCAAAGGCTATCACTCAGTTTCTGCGAAAGGCTTCCAAGCCCCTTGCGTAGTTGTGAGCTACACCAAGGATCCGGATATTCAGTCTGGCAAAAAATTTATTGCGCTAGGCATGCAAACTGCTGCAGGTGTGCCACTTCAGTGTGATGAAAGATCAGATTTCCGTACATTCCGTCTAGGTTTATTTGGTTTAGAAAAGCTGGCTCATGTTGACCGTACTGTTGGTCACTTAGCTGCCGCCCTAGAAAAAATTACTGAGGCAGAAGCGCAGCCTGCATAATGCGATTTAGTAAAACAAAAAGGCCGTCTGATGATGGCCTTTTTAAATGATTCATAACCTTTTTAGAGGGTCGTATGATTTCTCGTATCGCTCGCTTTAGTTTGGCCACCCTTGTTTCAGCAGCGATTGGGTTATCTTCCATCTCCGCGATGGCTGCCGATTCTTCCACGACAGCTACTCCTACTTCAGCGCCTACTGCTGCTCCAGATGTAGCACCAGCGGATAATGCGATCGCAAAGAAGACTAAAAAAGAAAAGAAAGCCGAGAAAAAAACCAAGAAGAAGTCTAAGAAAAGAGCTAAAGCTACAGAACCAGCAGCTTAGTAGTTTCTAAGCTCTTAGTTGAGGGGCTCCACTTCATTAAAGTCATCGGATGTTTTAGAGTCAGATGACTTTTTTCTTGGGGCATCGTTACGTACTAATAACCACATAGCAGCAATCACCAGCACCATTCCGCCAATCTGCATCAAAGTAATTGGCTCAGACAAAATAAAGTAACCCAAGAAAATAGTGGAGACAGGACCGAGGATGCCGGCCTGTGCAACGAGTGGTGAGCCTATGCGATTGATCGCAATCATCACGAGGAACATGGGAATTACTGTACATAATCCTGCATTGAGAAGGCTGAGCCAGTAAATCTGTGCAGCCTGTTCAAACACAGCGCTAGGGTTATACAGTGAGGATTGAATCACGCTAAATACTGCAGACGCCGTGCTTGCGTAGACTACTAGGCGCACACTACCAATGCGCTTGACCATTTCGCCAGAGCCAATCATATAGATGGCATAACTGCATGCGCTGCCAAAGACCAATATCATTCCGAGCCATGCATGAATGCCTGTCGAGCTCGCATCTTGAATAAAGACGACAAATACCCCAAGGTATCCCACAACTAGGGCATACCACTGCATTCTTGAAATGTACTTGTTTAAGGCAAAGTAAGAAATGAGTAAAACAATCGTTGGTGTCAGGTAGAGAACAATGCGCTCTAATCCAACGGAGATATATTGCAGTCCCAAAAAATCAATATAGCTAGATAAAAAATATCCTAAGAAACCGAGGAAAAATAATTTGCCACGGTCTTGCCAAGTAATCGGGCTCATTGGTTTTCTGCGAGACTCCCACCAGTAGACGCTCCAAAACATTGGAAGTGCCATCAGCATACGTAATGCTAATAAAGTTTCTGCATTGGCCCCATAACCAAAAGCCAGCTTTACCAATACAGCTTTACCGGAAAAGAGCATGGAGCCCACTCCGGCCATCAAAATGCCATAGAGGTAACGTCGGTGGTGATGTTCAGCGCTAGTGGATTGCATACGGTTTTATAACAGTTTATTCAGGAGGCTTCTCATCTCTGCAATTACTTCAGAAGGAGTTAACCCTATTGGGCCAACCCCTTTTTGTACTAGGCTATCGGCAGCGCAAGCATGGAGCTGAACAGCGATGCAGCTAGAGTCCCAAAGATTCAGATGGTGATGCACCCCTTGAGCAGCGATTGCTGTAATGCTACCGGTCAATACATCACCCATGCCACCGGTGCCCATACCGGGATTGCCGGCTTCACATTGAACTGCAGAGTGTTGGGGTCCGGCAATTAAGGTGTGTTGACCTTTGAGAACAACCATAGACTGAGTTAACTGAACTAATTGATGAAGCGAGCTGAAGCGATCTGCTTGAATTTCTGCGGATGAAGATTTCAATAACTTGCCCACTTCACCTGGGTGGGGAGTCAGAATACTTTGACCTGGAAATTGTTGATTGCGTAGTTGAAGTGCACTAAGTAACTCAGTTGAGTCTGCAATCAAATTGAGTGCATCTGCATCAATAATCAACGGAACCTTGGGATAAGCCAGGCAAGCCTTGAGCCATTTAATCGCTAATGCAGAATTACCAAGCCCAGGTCCGATCGCAATGACATCAGGTTGGTTTTGATTTAATACCTCGCTAGGTTCATTGTTGGCCAGGCGAATCATGAGTTCAGGTTGATTGCTATCAGCGCGTGCAGACGCAGGATCAAGCATTTCTAATATGGTCCAGCCAGCACCAAGATGAAGGCAAGCATTTCCGGCAAGGAGGAGGGCGCCTGCCATTCCAGGTGCACCGCCGATCAAGACGGCTTTACCAGCATGACCCTTGTGCTCAGCAGGCTCACGCTTGAGACACATGAGTGGGCCGAGTGGGCTCAGCGCTTGGAGGATATCGAGCTTGCTAGGTGCTAAGGTCATACCAATAGTATCGCTCTGAATGCATTGGAATTTAGCTGATTGAGCTACTTTATTGGGTAAGCTTAGTCCGCTACCTTAGCGCCTTCAATCTGATGACGTTGCAATGCTTGTGCCACAAAGCCGGATTGTTTGAGCTGAGTAATCACATCGCTTAAATATGCAGTGGTCAGTTCGTATTGAGGTCTTGCCTTCGGAATACCAATGGCTTGATTGATTGCCATAAAGCGACCTGGCAACATCCGCAATCCCTCATAGCGCTTGGCATCACTCTCTAGCTGCTGTTTTACGCCTGCTGCCACATTACCTTTGCCTGACATAAAGTCATCCACGACTGCTTGTGAGCTTGTAGCTCGGAGAAGAGTGGCATGTTTGATTTCTCGTGTGAGGTAGAGGTCATAGGCGCTCCCTTTGCCAACTACGATTTCATTACCAGCTACGTCAACTTGTTCATTTGTCTTGATGGGTGAGCTAGCTTTGACCATATAAGCACCTTCAATCTGGATATAGGCTGGCGTATAGCTAATATCAGCGCCTCTGACGGGATCAATTGCTACGAACACTAAATCAATCTCCCCAGTCTTCACGGCATCCACTGTATTGCCTGCTGTTTTGAATGGAATGAGTTTGACTGGTAGACCAATACGCTTCCCGATTTCTTGGGCGATATCAACCGTCACTCCCTGGGCTTGGTGGCTCACAGGATTTTCATTGGCCAAAATGGGGTTACCTAAGTTAATGCCAACACGTAGAGTGCCTGTAGGCGCAAACGAGGAAATCATGGAGGGATCAATAGTTTTCATGGGGCGATAGGACTGGCCAGAGGGTTGGCTATGGCTAGATTGTGAAATCCACAGTATTGCGAGGAAGAAAAGAACTTTGTTCATTCAGTAAGTATAAAAAAACCGCGGCGAACCGCGGTTTCATTTGCTATTGAAGAATTACTTCTTCGCGTCAGCTGCAGGGGCCGCTGCTGGTGCCGCTGGTGCAGCCGGAGCTGCTGCAGGAGCATCTTTTTTAGCATCTTCAATATGAACTGCTTCAGCACCATGCTTTTCACCGCCCATATCAATATTGCCATCGCCCTTGAGGAGTAAGTAGGCTGTGGCACCAACTAATACAAGTACCATAATGATGATTGAACGGTTGCTCATGGATTTTCCCTCGGTTTGGTTTAAATTCTGACAATATTAACTCTACTTAGAGCCTCAGTAAATCCTCGCAAGCCCTAGTGGCTGATTCTCCTGGTTAAACTAGGTATTAATACTGAGAATATTGAGTGGGGCAGCACAAAGGATAAGATGATTTCACATAGATGTTTTAAGGTAGCAATATGAGTCCAAAGCTTCCCATTAATAATGCTCAAACCATTACTGAGTTTTTAAATCTTCACAAGAGTCAGACGTCTGAAGAAGATTCCGTTGATTCTTATAAGTTTGCTTTTGACGATGAAGCATTTTTGTCTCGCAGGGAAACGATCGGTATTCGCTTTGAATTGGAATTACTCAAGCCTGAGATACTACTAAAAGAGCATGGCATAGACCATACGATTACAGTATTTGGTTCTACCCGTTTTGTCAGTCGAGAGCATGCAGAAGTATTCATCAAGGATGCCAAGACGCCTACAGAGTTGGAGGCTGCCAAGAAAGCATTACTTCATAGTCAGTATTACGAGTCTGCTAGAGACTTCGGGGCTTTAGTAGCGCATTACAACGCGACTCAACAACAGAGTTCTAACAAGCTACATATTTGTACTGGCGGTGGCCCGGGAATTATGGAGGCGGCTAATCGTGGTGCATTTGAAGCGGGTGATCAAACGATTGGTTTTAATATTAGTTTGCCAAGAGAGCAGCACCCGAATCCTTATATTAGTCCAGGCTTAAGTTTCCGCTTTCATTACTTTGCTTTACGTAAGATGCATTTCATGTTGCGAGCTAGGGCCATCGTTGCTTATCCTGGTGGCTTTGGGTCTTTTGATGAGCTATTTGAGGTGTTAACTTTGATGCAGACTAAAAAGGTAGTTAGCATCCCAGTCATATTAGTCGGCAAAGCTTTTTGGAATGAGATGGTGAACTTTAAGGGAATGGTGCAGTTTGGGGTGATTGATCAAGAGGATATGAAAGCGATCCATTTTGTCGAGACTGCCCAAGAAGCTTGGAAGATCATTCAAGACTGGTATCAATTGGCCTAAAGGCATTGTCGGCCAAAGTAAAATAGCCTAAAGACAATCGAATCCATTTATGAACCCTGCACAAACTAGCATTGCTAGCAATTTAGACCTACCTGGCTACCTCTTAGGTGGATTCATGTTATTGGTGGTGATGGTATTTCATGGTGTTTTGTTACTGCAGATTGCTAAGCGCTATGAAGTCAAAACTTTTCTGTATTTAGCTGAGAAAAAATATTCCACGGTTGCTGCCTGCTTTTACATCAGTGTATTTTGTTTATTCCTCACCCACATTACAGAAATTTTCATTTGGGGTATCGCACTGTTTGTATTGAAATTAGTGCCTACTTTAGGGCAAAGCATTTTGTTTAGTGGCAGCACCTATACCGCGATGGGTTTCATGGAAGATATTCTGCCAGATGGCTGGAAAATGCTGGCAGTCATCATTGCCTTCTCGGGGATGTTTTCTTTTGCATGGACTGCCTCTGTCATGATTTCAATGACCAAGAATTTTCGTCAGGCCTATACCAAGCTACACATGAAAAAACTCAATATCTCTTCTGAGATCATTGATCGCTTTGAATAAATCATGACGAAGGCTTGGGATGCCATCGTTATCGGTGGCGGTGCAGCTGGTCTGTTTTGTGCTGGTGTAGCTGGTCAGCTTGGCAAAAAAGTGCTCGTTTTAGATCATGCAACAGTTTTAGGTGAAAAGATCCGTATTAGCGGTGGAGGGCGTTGCAACTTTACTAATGTCCATAGCAGCCCTGCTAATTTTCTCTCGCTCAATCCTCATTTTGTGAAGAGTGCCTTAGCAAAATATTCCTCAAAAGAATTTATCAAACTCGTAACTACTCATGGCATTCACTACCATGAGAAACATCAAGGGCAATTATTTTGTGATGACTCTGCCAAGCAGATTATCGAGATGTTATTCACTGAATGTGCCACAGGAAAAGTCGTAATCCGTAATCCCGTAGCAGTAGCGGCTGTTACAAAAGAGGGTGAGCATTGGCTCATTCATACCAGCGAGGGCGTAGAGAAAACCCATTCTGTAGTCATGGCTACGGGCGGCTTGCCTGTTCCCGCAATTGGCGCAACTGCTTACTCCCTTGATATTGCAAAACAGTTTGGTCTTGAGGTGGTTGATCCTAGGCCGGCATTAGTGCCACTCTCATTTACTGCAGATACCTTTGGTAATCTGAATGAGCTTGCTGGTCTGAGTGTTCCAGTCCGGATCGCATCTGGCTCTAAAGGCTATCGTTATGGTGCATGTCGCTTTAATGAAGATGTATTGCTGACCCACAAAGGTTTATCTGGACCTGCGGTACTACAAGCCAGTAGTTATTGGCTTGAGGGTGAGCCTATCCATATTGATTGGTTAGGTGCCATTGAGCGACCAGGTGGCTTTAGCTGCGATACCTTATTTAACAATGAAGACAATCGACTTAAGCTGACAGAAACCATATTGGCTTCAGTTTTACCCCAAAGGCTTGCTAAAGCTTTTGCAGAACAAAGAAATCTGCTGGGGCGTAAGTGGGCCGAGGTATCCAAGAAAGATCGTCAGGCCCTCAAAGAGCTCATCACCAATTGGGCTGTGAAGCCGGCCGGAACTTTGGGTTGGAAAAAGGCTGAGGTCATGTTAGGCGGTGTAGATACAAAAGACTTAGATGGGCAAACGATGATGTCGCGCCAACATCCAGGTTTATATTTCATTGGTGAATGTGTTGATGTCACCGGGCACTTAGGGGGTCACAATTTCCAGTGGGCCTGGGCAAGTGGCCATGCTTGTGCTCAAGCTCTTTAGGTAGCCCCAGTACTAATGACTTTTCTTGAGTTTTTTCTTCTCACGCGAGCGAATATTCAGTAACTCTACGGTGAGTGAGAATCCCATCGCAACATATACATAGCCCTTAGGAATATGCATACCCATACCTTCTGCAATCAGTACCACGCCAACCACCGTCAAGAAGGAGAGGGCTAAGACCTTGATAGAAGGGTGACGTTGCACAAAGTCGCCAATCGGCTTGGCAGCAATCAGCATAATGAGAATCGAAGCAATCACGGCCGCAATCATGACGCTGATTTCATCGACCATACCTACTGCCGTAATCACGCTGTCGAGCGAGAAGATAATATCGAGTAAGCCGATTTGTAATACAGAGCTAAGAAATAGAGCGGGAATCGACTTTTTGACCGTATCGTTATCGACATTTTCAATTTGTGCATCGTGTTCGCCCACTTCTACTTCAACGTAGATTTCTTTAGATGCTTTCCAGATTAAAAAGAATCCACCCAGCAATAGGATGAGATCACGACCGCTAATAGAATGATCTAACAATGTGAAGAGTGGAGTGGTAAGACTCATTACCCAAGTCAGGCTGAGTAATAGTAAGATGCGGGTGGCTAAAGCAAAGAACAGGCCAAAGCGCCGTACTTTTTCCCGAATTTCTATTGGCAGTCTATTGGCAATGACGCTAATAAAAATAATGTTGTCTATTCCCAGAACAATTTCCAGAGCAGAGAGCGTTAAAAAAGCGATCCAAGCATTGGGATCACTTAATAATTGCAGGGCACTTTCGATCATTGCTTATTTCTCTAAATTGAATTCAAGCTAAAGTGTATCGAAGTCAAAAAAAAGTGCTTGATTAAACTAAACCCCTAATAATCATCAGGATAAAACTACAAAATTTAGTTGGGCTGATTTCTCATCCAATCGGCAGTATTGAAGAGGGATTCTTCTAGTTGTTTAGCAATATTGCCGTCAATGCCACACTCTTCAAGCGCACGATACATACATGCTAGCCATTGGTTGCGCTCTAGGATGCCAATCTTAAAATGCAGATGACGAGCACGCAGCATAGGGTGCCCATATTTGGGTGAATAAATGTCAGGTCCGCCCATCCAGCCTGTGAGGAAGAACTTAAGCTTTTCTCGAGAGCTGGTTGAATCTGGTGGATGGATAGCCTGAAGCTCGGCAAACTGGGGTTCTAGTGCCATGAGATCATAGAAACGATCGACCAATTCATCTACCTTATCGATGCCCCCAATGGCCTCATAAATACTGTGTTTTTCCATGGTATTGTCATTTTAATGCCATAAATTAGAAGGAATTGGCAGTCTGCCAATTTCGGTATAGAGTGGATATGAGAGATTTGATAAACCCCATATTGATAGGAGTGAAAAAATGGATGCACAAGAACTGCAAAAATGGCAACGTGAAAAAGCCAAAGAATTATTTGATTATTCACATACTTTGCTAGAGGCTGCAAAAAAATTGAGTGAACATCACTTAGCTGAGATTGAGTGGGGCATGAAGAATGCTTTAGATAGTGCAAAATCTGCCGCTAAAAATGATTTGGCGAAGTTGAAGGATTTGCAAGATGAGGCAACAAAAGAAGCAGCTAAACGGGCGAACGCTTATCAAAAGAAAGTGAAAGCTGTCTTGAAAGACTTGAGTGAGGGCGCTGCTGATGAAACAGAGAAGCATCTTGAAAAAGTACGCGCATCACTGGTAACTTGGCTTGAAGATGCTGAAAATAAAATGCCAGCACATGCCGACAAGTTATCTAAAGTGGTTCACGAAATGTCTACTACTGGTCAGAATATGTTTAAAGAAGGGCGCCGTATTGTGAATGAAGTTGCGGATGCTGCAGAAAAAAATATTGATGAATTGGTTAAGAAGACACCATCATCGAAGAAAAAGTCTGACTAATTCTCCGTGTATTAGCCAAAGAGCCGCCTCAATTGTTGAGGCGGTTTTTTTATTTCCAGCCTTGTACCCATAGCTCACTATTAGTGAGGTCACGCCAAGCAATCTGTGTCGTCTTCTTGCTATAGACTGCCTCAATCTCGACGAACTCTATTTTTTCGTTGGGCGGCTCGGGAAGAATGACCTTGCTCACTAGAAAATGCTTTTGTTTGGCAATCGGCTTTACTGCAGTCCACTTAGTGAGTAGCAGTTTCTTGGGACTCAGTTTATTCATCTGAAGTGCTGCCTAGAGTGCTGAGCATTGATACTCTTGCCCATTCATAATAAGTAGGCCAGTGGAGGGTGTAAATAATGTTCCCGATTGCTCAATTTGAGCGGGACATTGTTGAGCAAAATAGCTGAGATTACCTAGACTGCCACAGTAATCAAGCTTGCCCCCTTTAAACTCCATTTGTGCTTTACGAAGCACCATGGGGATTTTGGTTTCGCTGGCGGAATGACAAGTCCAAGTCGTATAGGTTTCTCTGTCGCACCCACTAAGTAAAGCCAACATCACAATGAGCAGCTGGGCATGGAGTACTTTTTTAGCAGAGTTCATGGAGGTAGCTTACCCTGTTTTATGACTTCATTCACTCTTTAAATTAGTATTAAGATTGTGTAATCTATTTGATAGTGGAGACAACATGAGTATCAATAAAAATATGAGTCGTCGGAGTGCCCTCAAAATGAGCCTTGGTGCTGCTGCCTTCACAACGGCGGCAGTCTCAGGTCAGACCCAGGCGGCTTCTATCAAAACTCCATTTATCGTTGGGCAAACTTATATTCCCATCGCTGGCAGTGCAGAAGAGTTTCCAGTTAGACGTATTTATTGCATTGGTCGAAATTATGCCGCTCATGCTAGAGAAATGGGTTCTGACCCCACTCGAGAGCCGCCATTCTTTTTTCAAAAACCAACTGATGCCATTCAATTTGTGGCTCCCAATAAAATCGTCGAACATCCCTACCCAAGCTTGACTAAAAACTATCACTATGAAGTTGAGTTAGTCGCTGCAATCAGCAAGGGTGGCAAGAATATTCCAGTAGAAAAAGCGCTAGAGCATGTATATGGATATGCCTTGGGTCTGGATATGACTCGAAGAGATCTGCAGCGTTTTATGGGAGATCAAAAAAAGCCTTGGGAAATTGGTAAATCTTTTGATTACTCCGCTCCTATTGGCCCGATCTTTCCTGTGGCGCAAGTGGGGCATTTTCAGAGTGGAAAAATTACCCTATCGGTGAACGGCGTAACCAAGCAAAGTGCAGACCTCAATCAAATGATTTGGTCAGTAGCAGAGCAGATCGCCAAGTTATCTGAAGCGAATGAGATCTTTCCTGGGGATATTATTTATTCAGGAACCCCAGAAAATGTAGGTCCAGTAGTCAAAGGGGATGTGATCCGCTGCACGATTGATCGACTACCCGATTTGGTGATCAAGGTAGTTTGATTCATTGCTAAAGAACCCAGAAGTGATGGGTTCCATCTTTGCCCAGTTGTTCCACTAAACCAAACTCCCAATCGAGGTAGGCCTGCATTGCTGCAGGATCTACGCTCGTTCCTTCATACGGACGTTTGTAGCGATCTAGTGGTGGGGAAGCTAGATGGCTGGGGCCTTTCTCTAGCTCTAAGCCAGCGCTAATCCATGCGGCATTGCCACCTTCTAAAACGAATACTTCTGCGTTAGTTGGCACCTGAAATTCTTGTGCAACAAATAGACTTAATTCTGCAGGTGCGCTGGTAAGAACATAACGATTGGCTTTGGGAATCTTTTGCATCGCATCCGCCAATTGAGAGCGCAGGGCATACCAGCTACCAGGGATGTGACCCTTGACATAATTAGCGTGTGTACTGAAATCTACCGCAATCGTAGTGCTATCTGCTTTTAGCCAGTTCGCTAAAGTGATTGCATCAACCATCTTCACTTGAGGAAGGTTTGGTAAAGGTGGCTGCCATGAACCTTTCTCAGTGAGGGCAGCAGTGCTGACATCATCGAGAACATAAACCTCCCAAGCCATTTGTGCTAACCAAGAGGCAGGCATATTGGCTCGAACGCTGCCACCGCTAGGGTCTACTAAGACAATGCGTGCGCCGCGCACTGGAGCAACCATTTCTGTTTCTTGAACAAGTTGCCCACCAGGTACCGAACGAAATCCTGGAAGATGGCCGGATTCATATTCTTCTGGGGTGCGAGTATCAAAGAAATAAGTTGTCCGCTCACTCTGAGATTTCCACTGATCTACATCAGCTAGAGTGGCGCGTTTCACACCAGCACTATCAGCCACCCTGCGTGCCCGCTGCGCTGCTTCGCTGGTAGTGCCTTGGCTCACATCTTTAAATTTGCGAGTTTGACCCTTGTCCAGTTCTTGTCCCGCTAGAGTCCAGCCAATCGTACCATTGCGTAGTGCATTGACTTCATTGGGGATGCCCGCATTGATGAGTGATTGTGTGCCGATGATGCTGCGAGTTCTGCCGGCGCAGTTGACGATGATCTTGGTTTTGGGATTGGGTGCTAACTCTGGTAAACGAAGAACCAACTCAGCGCCTGGTACGCTGATGCCAGTAGGGATACTCATGGTGTTGTATTCATCAAAGCGACGCACGTCTACTACGACGACATCTGCTTGATCGTCGATGAGCTGTTTTACTTCTTGGGCAGAGAGGGATGGGGTATGGCGCTTTGATTCCACTAACTCACCAAAAGATTTACTGGGTACGTTTACATCCTTAAAGACTTCGCCACCTGCAGCTTTCCAAGCTTGCACACCACCCTCAAATACAGATACATCGCTAAAACCTAAAGACAGTAAGCGTTGTGCAGCCAACTCTGCATAGCCCTCGCCATCATCGAGCGTCACAATCGGAATATGTGTGTTTGGCAGTTTTCCGTAAGCATCTATTTCAATACGAGAGAGTGGTAAGTTGGCAGCGAATAAAGGATGCTCGCGTGCATGTGGGTCTTCTTCACGGACATCTAAAAAAGCAATTTCTTCTTTGTTTAAAAGTTTATTACGTACGAAGGAATAATGTTTTACTGGAATGCTCATATTGTCTCTACTGTTTTGATTAATCTAATTTAGCGCCGGACTTTTTAACCACTTCGCTCCAGCGCACAATCTCTTGGTTGATGTAATTGGCTAATTCAGGGCGGCTCATTTTTGGTACGGTAGCGCCCATGCCAGCCCAGCGCTCTTTAATCTCAGGTGAGGCAAGCGCGCTTTGTACTTCTGTGCTCATCTTATCGACAATCTCTTTGGGCGTACCTTTAATTGCCCACATGGCATACCAGCTCGAGACTACAAAATTGCTGATACCCAATTCTTGTGCGGTAGGTACATTTGGAAAAGCAGGGTTGCGTTGATTACTTGCAACCGCGACAGCAATAAGTTGACCGCTTTTAATAAACGGTGCTGCACCAGCTAGGGTGTCAAACATCATATCGACTTGACCGGCAACTAAATCTTGTAATGCTGGACCAGTGCCACGATAGGGAATGTGGGTGATGAATAATTTGTTTTGCATCTTAAACAGCTCACCAGCTAAGTGTTGTGATGTGCCGTTGCCTGTCGATGCATAGTTGTATTTGCCAGGATGCTTACGAATTTCTTCAATGATGGATTTCAAATCATTTTTTGGAAACTTACTAGGGTTGACGACGACCACATGGGGAACGCTGCCGATGATGGCAATGGGCTCAAAGTCTTTGGTAATGTCATAAGGCAGGTTGGGGTACATGCTGGGTGCAATCGAGTGATGCACTGCACCAAGAAGCCAGGTATATCCATCAGGAGCCATTTTTGCTGCAACGCCAGCACCCAGGGTGCCGCCTGCCCCGCCGCGGTTATCTACCACGATGGAATCATTGAGCTGGGTAGAAAGCTGTTTGGCCAAAGGGCGCCCAAAGGCATCTACAGCGCCGCCTGGGGGGAAGGGGTTAATAAAGGTGATGGGCTTGTTCGGGGCGGGCCAGGTGGTGTTTTGAGCACTTGCCATCAAGGTGACAAGGGAGAGCAGGCTGGCAGTTGCTAAAACTAGGATTTTTCTGAGCATTTTGATGTCTCCAGGATATTTTGTCTGATTAAAGCATTTTGGCTGAATGACTGCTTCTAAGAGTTATCCCTGATAAAAATCGCCATTTTTAGTGCTTTTTATGGGGATATACTGACTTCGTTGTTGGTATGAATATTTATTTGATGAATGGGAGACAAGATGTCACAACACGATACATTGTTAGCTGCTTTCGAAACATACAAAGCTGAGAACGAAAAATTTATTGAAAAAGGTATTAAGGCATCTGCAGCTCGCGCTCGTAAAGCCTTGCAAGAAATCGCTGGCGCTTGTAAGGAGCGTCGTAAAGAAATTACCGCTACAAAAGAAGCAATGGAAGCTAAGAAGTAATTCTTACCCCCAATTGATCTAAAAGCCTAGTCTAATCCACTAGGCTTTTTCTTTTAGATCCCCACACCAAAGAGGGTGAGTCGCATTGCTTGCTTGCGAATAGCGACAAGAGATTGGTATTCAGGGCTATTAGCCCAAGTATGCGCATCTTCCTTGCTGGGGAAATGCAACTCTACAAATGCGCTAAAGGCTTGAATGGATAATTCATTCCAAAACACTTCGGTGATCTCGCCACGGTGCTCAATACTGCCTTTGTACTGCTCCACGGTTTTACCTACCTGACTGCGGTATTGCTCAAAGGCAGTTTGATCACTGAGCTCCATTAATCCGATGACTTTGACTGCCATATACCCTCGTTTTCTCGCTTTAAATGACTGATGTCAGCAGTGTATATCCGCGCTATAGTAAAAGCATGAACCAAGCCCAATTTTTACAGCAACTCAAAAAGGCGGGTTATCCGACGCCAGTGGAAGTACAACAACCTCCTAATGGTCAACTAGGCAATCACACCCATCCATTTTCGGTACAAGCATTGATCTTAGATGGGTATATCGAGATTGATATCGCAGGTGAGACAAAAAAATACGAAGTAGGCGATGTCTTTCAGCTAGCCTTTGAACAAGAACATGCAGAGCGCTATGGGCCACAAGGCGTAAAGTATTTAGCGTCTCGCCAAACGGTCAACTAAGAAGCAACTAAGAAACAACTAAGGGCTTGTCTTGGCGTTTGCCCATTTGGCCAATCACTCTAGCGCCTAAGAATTGATGTTGGTTAAAGATATCTAACACTGCTTTAACGCAATCTGGGCTGCAAGAGACGAGTAAGCCACCGCTAGTTTGCGGATCGGTTAACAAGGCACGCTGTGCTAAGGTGAAATCTGCTGGAATACCTACTTCGTCACCATAGCTTTGCCAATTGCGATCAGATGCGCCTGTGATAATTCCCTCATCGGCAAGATGTTGTACGTTTGAGAGGAGTGGCACTTGGCTCCAGTCAATATGAGCGGTGCAACCAGAGCCCCGTGCTAACTCCAACATATGACCTGCTAAACCAAAGCCTGTAACATCGGTTAGGGCATGTACCCCAGCAAGCTTTGCTAAATCAGGACCTGCAGCATTGAGTTTGGTTGTGTTCGAAATCATTTCTCGATAGCCGTCTGGGCCAAGCAAATCCTTTTTCAAGGCTGCCGACAAAATACCGACGCCAAGGGGTTTTCCTAAAATCAGCACATCATCCGGCTTAGCGTTCGCATTACTCTTCACTCGCTGAGGATCAACAATGCCAATTGCAACCAAGCCATAAATTGGCTCCACTGAATCAATCGTGTGACCACCAGCAATCGGAATACCGGCGCTACGACACGCTTCAGCGCCACCTTCCAAAATGCGCGCAATAGTTTTATTGGATAAGACTTTGATCGGCATGCCAACTAAAGCAAGTGCAAATAATGGAGTGCCACCCATTGCATAAATATCGCTAATTGCATTGGTTGCTGCAATCTTGCCAAAATCAAATGGATCATCCACGATGGGCATGAAGAAGTCAGTCGTTGCAACAATGGCTTGCGACTCATTAATTTGATAAACCGCAGCATCATCCGAGGTTTCAATGCCGATCAGCAATTCCTTGGGGAAAGGCAACTGAGGAACATTCTTCAATATCTCTGCGAGCACCCCTGGTGCAATCTTGCAGCCACAGCCGCCACCATGAGAGAGGGAGGTTAAGCGTGGTTCGAGTGTCGCGGCAATGGTTGTTTGTGTCATGCAAACATTTTAATCCGTAAGAATGTTAGCGATTGAAGCTTCTTTTCGGTGGGCTGCTACGCTTAGCTGGCGCCTGACGAGCTGGAGCGCTTCCTGAGCCACCACCACGGGGCTTTCTGGATTGTTGGTGTTGTTGGCTGCGCAGTTGTATGGGTTGGGCTACTGCGTTTGGATCTGGCTCAAATCCCGCAATCACTTCTTGAGGAAGTTTTTGTTTGATGAGTTTTTCAATATCCCGCAGCATCTGGTGCTCATCAACGCAAACTAAAGAAACAGCAACCCCGTTAGAGCCAGCACGACCAGTACGACCAATACGATGGACGTAATCTTCGGACACATTTGGCAAGTCATAGTTCACCACATGAGGTAACTGATCAATATCAATGCCCCGCGCAGCAATATCACTGGCTACTAATGCTGTTAATTTACCCGCCTTAAAATCAGCTAGCGCTTTGGTGCGCGCAGTTTGACTTTTATTCCCATGAATGGCCATGCTGGTGATGCCGTCTTTTTCTAATTGGGTAACGAGCTTATTGGCGCCATGCTTGGTACGTGTAAATACCAGAACCTGTTTCCAGTCATTGCTCTTAATAAGATGCGCTAAGAGCGGATGCTTCTTGGTCCTATCAACGGGATGGATTAACTGCGCAATGGCTTCATTCGCACTATTGCTACGGGCGACTTCAATCAACTCTGGTGAGTTGAGTAAGCCATCGGCTAATTGTTTAATCTCGGTTGAGAAGGTTGCCGAGAAGAGTAGGTTCTGACGTTTCTTGGGTAAGGCAGCCAAGATCTTTTTGATATCGCGTAAGAAGCCCATGTCGAGCATGCGATCAGCTTCATCCAACACTAGAATTTCAATATCGTTGAGTGAGACACATTTTTGCGACATCAAATCCAACAAGCGACCTGGTGTCGCAACCAAAATATCAAGGCCACCAGCAATCGCTTTAATTTGGGGATTGGCGCCAACACCGCCAAAGATGACAGTTGACTTTAGGCCCGTGTACTTGCCGTAAGTCAGCACAGACTCTTGAACTTGCGCGGCTAATTCGCGAGTAGGGGTCAAAATTAATACCCGTAACAGTCTTTTGCCACTCGCTTTGGGAGTGCTGCTGAGGCGTTGCAAGATAGGCAGTGTGAAGCCAGCAGTCTTGCCAGTGCCAGTTTGCGCTGCTGCTAAAAGATCTCCACCCTTCAGAACTGCGGGGATAGATTTCGCTTGAATAGGGGTAGGGCTGGTATAGCCTTCTTCTGCAATAGCGCGAAGAATGAGTTCTGATAAACCAAGATCTGTAAATAACATAGGGGCCAATAAAGTATTGACCCGTATTCAACGTATTTAAAAATCGACTATCCCGGTCAATGGGGTGAGCTGCCACACAAGCGCGTTTGCAGTAAGAGCTTCTATTTTAAGTCATTGACCTCAATGAACTCACTTTATTGAATTAAGCCGGATTCCAGAGGTTAGGAACAACGGTATTGGCATAACCAGAGACAAACGATTTTTCTGCGCCAGTCACTGGGTCAAATACCGAGCGCTGAATTCTGCCGATATTGCCACCATACACATGAATGCTGATGGACGTTTGATGGAGATGATTGTTTTCAACAACATGGATGTCATGCGTATTCGGTGAGACGGTATCCACGTAACCCGGAGGACAAATACAAGCTTCGCCAGCTCTAAAGCCACCCTCTGCTTGACGATGGTAAGGAGTCCCTTTTTCTTCTCCGCGTAATTGGCCGACCATGCCCCAGACGGTATGGTTATGTAAGGGTGTTTTTTGACCTGGGCCCCAGACAAAACTCACAACCGAAAAGCGATCCAATGGATCTGCATAGAGAAGATATTGTTGGTAATACTGAGGATGTGGTTTAGTAAATTCGACTGGTAGCCAATCGTCGACAGCAATGAGATTCTCTAAGAGCTTTTTGCCTTTAGTGAAAATCACTGCTTCACTTGGTTTTTGCTCAAGCAATAGGCTGAGTTCTTTAACGAAGGTCAGTAATTTTCCATCAGACATGGGATACCTTTTATTCAGCAGCAAATAGAAAATCAGGAAAAGCTTTGGGTTTCAAGGTATCAACATCCAGGCAGACGATATTAATTAAAGCGCTGGCAATTAATTCCAGTTCCATAGAAGTCTTTAAAGTGGCTCGTTTTGCGGTTTGTCGAACGCTAACCTGAGCTCTACTTCGGCGTTCAATGACTTGATCGATATGCAACATATCATCGAGGCGACCTGGTTTATGAAATTCCATTTGAAGCTCACGAACGGGCATCAAAATTTTGAATTCAGTAATCAGCTTGCTCGGGCTGAGATTTTTTTGAGCTAACCATTCAGCCCGACTACGTTCGAAGATATCAAGGTAGCGCGCATGATAGATAAATCCTGCAGCATCAGTATCGGCATAGCAGACCCGATGAGTGTAGATAAAAGTGCTTGGCAAACTCATTATTAGCGATTGGTTTTTAATTTATTTAGATAATATAAGCATCATATTACGATGGGGAATGCCCGCCTCATTGTAGGTTTGACCGGTAGCTACAAAACCCAGTTTTTCATAGAAAGGCATTGCTGTTAATTGAGAGTGCAAGATCAGAGAAGAGAAGTCTTTTGATTTAGCGGTCAGCAATAGCTTTTCTAGTATTTGCCTGCCGATGTTTTGGCCTCGAAAGTTTGCCAAGACAGCCATACGCCCAATCTGGGCTTGCCCATTATCCAAATCGACTAGTCTTGCGGTGCCAACACATTGGCCGTCTTGGTGAGCCAGAACATGCATTGCTGAGGGATCGTACTCATCAAGCTCAAGCGCTTCTGGAACCCCTTGCTCTTCAATAAACACCTGCTTGCGGATGGAGTAAGCGGCTTCTGAGGCACGCTCCCAGGGCAAAAGGAAGATTTCTATAGTTTTCAATGGTTTGGCAGTATGAAATGCAATGTGTATAGAGGTTTAATTTACCAAATAAGAAACTTTAATTAAACATGCCGTGGTTACAATGCACTAGTGGCATATCAAGCCCGAATCTAGTTCCATCGAACCCCCTCAATTAGGAGTTATCTTGAAGAAATCTTTACTTGCTGGTTTATTCGCTACCGTTGGTATTACTTGTGCAACTTCTGTTTTTGCGCAAACGCCTGCAAAAATGTTGCCCTTAGCTGCTGAAGTGATTGTGCTTAGCGCAACCGTGGATTCTGTAGATGTTAAAAAACGTATTGTTGTTTTGAAAGATGCAAATGGTAACTTGGCACAGATGAATGTATCTAAAGCAATCAATGACTTGGATAAAGTCAAAAAAGGTGACGTATTCTTGGTTGAGCATGCACAAGCGGTTGCGGTTGGATTAACTGCTGCTGCTAAAGATGCTAAGCCAGGTGTTTCTGGTGTGCGTTCTGTAACGATCGCTGGCAAAGGTTCTGCTAAGCCATTCGAAGAAACAACAGACACTATCTATGCAACTGTGAAGATTTCAACGATCGATCAAAAGACCCGTATCGTCACTTTCACAATGCCTAGCGGCGAGAAGCAAAAAGTGAAAGTAGACCCAGCAGTGTTAGGTCTTGAGAAATTCAAAGCTGGTGATGATGTGATCGTTGAGTTTGTTGACGATACAGCGATTGGTTTCGTAACACCTAAGAAGTAATCCTTTGGCCCCAGGTTCAAGACCTGGGGCCCATCCTTATCTTTCTTCATACAGATGTTCATCTGGCGAAAGAGATGTCGAGAACAGACTCTGAAAAATAAAGCGTTTTAAATTAAAAGAAGTAATTTAGAAAATTAGTAAGAGGCAAATATGCAATTTGACTTTCACTCAACCCGCTCCATCCTGGTAGAAAGAGGCGGCACTCATCATCTTGCCAAGAGAATTGCCGAGCGGGGTGGAAAATCTGTACTAATCATTACTGATCCAGGAGTTCTATCCGCTGGCTTGCTTGAGAAAGCCTTACCTCAGTTCAAAGAAATTGGTTTGCCAGTGCAAATATTTTCTGATGTGCAGGCTGATCCGCCCGTATCAGTGATTGATGCTGCTGTAAAAGCAGCTCAAGATGCCAAAGCGGATTACATCGTTGGTTTTGGTGGTGGAAGCTCAATGGACGTAGCCAAATTAGTTGCCCTATTAGCCCCCGGTAAAGAAAAGTTAGCAGATGTCTATGGTGTAGGCATGGCGAAAGGGCCGCGCTTACCCCTGATCTTGGTTCCTACAACAGCAGGTACTGGTTCTGAGGTAACCACCATTTCTATTGTTACTGTTAGCGAGAGTGAAAAGAAAGGCGTCGTTTCCCCTCAATTGCTCCCAGACCTTGCATTGCTTGATGCCGAGTTAACGCTGGGACTTCCAGCCCATGTCACCGCTGCAACTGGTATTGATGCCATGGTTCATGCTATTGAAGCCTTTACAACCAAACGCTTAAAAAATCCTGTTTCTGATTGTTTAGCCAAAGAGGCTTTGCGTTTATTGGCTGACAATCTTCATAAAGCGGTTAGGACCGGTAGCGATATTGATGCACGTGAAAACATGTTGTTAGGTGCTTGTCTCGCGGGAATGGCATTTACGAATGCCCCTGTAGCGGGTGTACACGCATTAGCTTATCCAATTGGTGCAAGATTTCATGTGCCGCATGGCCTATCAAATGCATTAATGCTGGGGCCTGTGATGCGCTTTAATTTAGAAGCTGCGCACAGTATGTATGCCGAGTTGGGTCAAATTATCAAGCCTGGCTTACAAGGCTCATCCATTGAACAGGCTACTCAACTGGCCAACTATCTTGGCGGTCTTGCTGGTGAGTTGGGGTTGCCAAAACAATTAATTGAGGTTGGTATCACCGCAGAGGATATTGATCAGTTGGCTGCAGATGCAATGCTGCAAACACGCTTATTACAAAATAGTCCTCGTGAAATTACTTTGAATGACGCTGCAGTGCTATATAGAGAGGCTTTATGAGCGATAAAAAAGCTAGTCCACCAGTTCGCGCTGATTTTGTAGCATTTGAAGAGGTTCATTCTAGATGGATAGATAACGATGTTTATGGGCACATTAATAACGTGGTGTACTACTCTTTTTTTGATACAGCAGTAAATCGTTATCTCATTGAACAAAATGTTTTGGATGTACTTGAAAGCAGCGCTATCGGCTTGGTGATTGAGACCCAATGCCAATATTTTTCACCAATTGCCTATCCCGACATGATTCATGTTGGATTGAAAGTGGCACATTTAGGAAATAGTAGCGTCAAATATGAAGTCGCCATTTTTAAGAATGAGGATGACCTTGCCTCAGCGATGGGATATTTTGTCCATGTTTATGTTGATCGGAAGACTAATAAACCAACACCAATTCCACAGGATGTTCGCGAGGTGTTACGGAAACTTGTAAAAGTAGCTGAATGAATACATTCTCAACCGAAGTATGCAGATAGACATGGTTGGCAAAGCGCGCATAGAGGCATTAAGATTTTTTCCCAATAAGTCTATTTCTTAGCATTAGGAAAGAAGAGTTGTTCGCCACCAATTTGATAGCTAGCAATCACGTCTTGACCATTCTTGGAAATGAGCCAGTCGATAAATGCTTGGCCCTCAGCCTTTTTCACTGACGGGTACTTGGCTGGATTGACTAGCATCACGCCATATTGATTAAAGAGCTTGGGGTCGCCTTGAACCAATATAGTGAGGTCACCACGATTCTTAAAGCTCAACCAGGTTGCACGGTCTGCCAAGATATAGCCATTCATTGCTGAGGCGGTATTGAGGGCAGGGCCCATGCCTGAGCCAGTTTCTTTGTACCAACTCTGACTTGGTGAAACGGGAATGCCAGCACCTTTCCAGTGGCGAAGCTCTGCAGCATGTGTGCCACTCTTATCACCACGAGAAACAAAGGGTGCTTGGGCGGATGCAATTTTTTGGAATGCCGCTTGGATATCTTTGCCACCGCCAACTTTTGCAGGATCAGATTTGGGTCCAATTAATACGAAGTCGTTGTACATCACCTCATTGCGTTTAGTGGAATAGCCTTCTTGGACAAATAGCTCTTCTGCTGGTTTGTCATGAACGAAGACAACATCTGCATCGCCACGACGCCCGATATCCAATGCTTGGCCAGTACCAACGGCAACCACTTTGACATCTATCCCAGTCTTCATCTTGAAGATAGGTAGGATGAAGCCAAACAGTCCAGATTGTTCAGTGGAAGTAGTGGAAGAAACCACAATACTTTTTTCTTGTGCGAGCGCTTGTGGGGCATGAATAGAAAAAGCAATTAGTAGACTTAAAAAGAGATTAGAGATCAGTTTTTTCATAAAACTTACCAAATGGTTGATTAAGTAGCTATCATCGCATACATTAATACGCATTGAATATGAAAAAAATTACATATGCAAATTGAAGTTCGCCCGTCCCTGATTGTGAAAAGTCAGGGCAAAAGCTCTGTTGATCTTGTTTGGTTATCTCAGATCCTAAAAGAGATCGAGAGCGGAAGTTCTTTGGTAGTGGCTAGTAAAAAGTCTGGCACCTCTTATCGTGGTGCATGGGGGAAATTGAATGAGGTTGAGGCTACTTTAGGTATGCCTCTAATTGTTCGAACTAAAGGTCACGGATCAAAATTAACTGAATTTGGTTCTTTCCTCTTTAAATTTATTGATGAGATGCAGGCTGGGCATCTGAAGTATGGGGGCTCTTATCAAGAAGCTCTCTTGAAAGAAATTAACCAAATCCAAAAATCAGAAAGCGCTCGCTGGAAGTTTTTTTCGAGTAGCGATTCGATTATTCAGCAGGCTGTCAGAGAAGTAAAAGGCTTTAATCTGAAAATTGCTGGTTCAGGAGAGTCTCTGGAGAGGCTTCTCAATAATGAGGCTGATATTGCTGGCTACCATGTATCGAATGAGCAGAGCTCAAAGGCCATTCATCAGCGTTTATCCAAAAGCGATATTCAAATATATCCAGTGATGAAGCGAACGCAGGGTCTGATCGTTAAAAAGGGGAACCCACGACACATTCGATCAATTGAGGACTTGCTCAATCAAAAAATTCGCTTCATCAACCGTCAAATAGGTTCAGGCACTAGATTAATGCTCGACACCTTATTGATTAATGAGGGAATTGATCCCTTTGAGATTAATGGTTACCTACAAGAAGAGTTCACGCACTCTGCAGTAGCTAATGCGATTCTGGCTGATAAGGCGGACGTTGGAATCGGAGTAAAAAATATTGCACTTGAAAATGGTCTTGGCTTCGTGCCTTTGCAAGATGAAATTTTCTTCATTGCCATGCACAAGGAGATGGTGTCTCAGCCTGAATCTTCAAAGTTGATTCGTAAAATTCGCAGCTATTCTGGAAATACACCAGGCTATAAGGCAGTTAGCCTTAATAGACAGGTAAAAGACTGGCTTTGAGCGAGTTTGATCGAAGGCTACAATCTCTTTGAATATGTCTTTGCGCCTACTATCGCTATTCGCATCACTCCTGCTGTTTGCAAACTTTGCTTTTGCTCAGGGTGCAACGGTTGCTGTTGCTGCCAATATGAAAGATGCCTTTAGTGAGATTGCCGGTGCGTTCAAGGCTACTGGTAAATCAGAGTTGAGAATAGTCTATGGCTCCTCTGGTAATTTCACAGCTCAAATTATGAATGGTGCGCCATTCAATCTCTTGATCGCCGCTGATGAGTATTTTCCTCTTGAGCTTTATAAAAATGGCAAGACGATCAATGAAGGAGTTGTCTACGCCATTGGCAAGCTTGCCTTGATCGCCAAAACCTCTGCTGGCATTCAGCTAGTTAACAGCAAGGCGGAGGTCAGTAGAGCCATCATGAAGGCAAACAAGATTTCTATCGCAAAACCTGAGTTAGCGCCTTATGGAAAAGCAGCGATGGAATATCTCAAAACAGAGGGCTTATGGGATCTGGCGAAAAATAAACTGGTCTATGCCGATAACATTGGCGTGGCTACAACATACGTAGTGAGTGGTGCTGCAGATATTGGCTTTACTGCTTTGTCATTAGTGAAGTCATCAGGGGTCGCAAAAGAGACCAACTTCATATTGGTCGATAGCAAACTCTATTCCCCCATTCAACAAAGAATGGTGTTGATTAAAGATGCTCCACAAGAGGCGCAAGATCTATATCAATTTATGCAAGGCCCGCAGGCTAAATCGATTCTGCGTAAATACGGCTTCACAACACCTACTGCACTGAATTGATTCCAGGTATTTGCGTCTCTTCTCAATCAATTCAAATGAGTCTGGATTAAGCCTATTACTTTTGCTTTGGATCAAATCCCAAAGGCTTAGGATGCCTCATTATTAAAGGAATAATTGCGCTTTTGAATGAATGATATTCATTCTCATTTAAAGCTATAATCCCTTCTTAGCTAGCTAAAAAGCATATTGAATGAATTTAGATCAGGTCGACCTTGGTAACCTCTATCGGGTGAGTGAAGTGAATGCCCCCAAAGGCGCCCCTCAAATTAAGGGGCAGTTGGAAGATATTGGTTTTCTTCCCGGTGAGCAGGTCACTTTGCTGCGCAAAGGCCTGCTGAAAAAAGGGCCCTATCTAGTTCGAGTTGGTACTTCTACATTTGCCTTGCGTCAATCAGAAGCTCGGATGATTGAGGTTGAGTTAATTCCTCATGTCTGAATCCACCGTCCATTTTTTCCCTAGCGAACCAATCGTCGCTTTATTGGGTAATCCCAATTGCGGAAAGACCGCATTATTTAATTTACTCACTGGCAGTCGCCAGAAAGTCGCCAATTATTCTGGTGTAACTGTTGAGCGTAAAGAAGGTCGACTAGCACTTGGGTCTGGAAAAAATATTCGTATCTTAGATTTGCCAGGTGCTTATAGTCTTTATCCAAGATCTTTGGATGAGCGTGTTACTTGTAATGTCCTCTTGGGCAGAGCAGAAGGGGAGAAACGTCCCGACTTAGTTTTGTGCATTTTGAGTGCTATGAACTTGCGTCGCAATCTACGCCTAGTATTAGCTGCGAAGCGCTTGGGATTGCCATGCGTTGTAGTACTCAATATGCTCGACATCGCTAAACGCCAAGGCTTGCAGATTGATACAGCTGCACTCTCTCAGGAACTGGGGCTACCGGTGATTACGAGTGTTGGCATACAGTCAGATGGCGCAGATGGTATCAAGCAGTTCTTATCAGAATTAGATTGGCGTAATCTCAATGCCTTGCGCACCGGTACTAGTGATGCCACCTTAGAAAATGTTGCTTCGCATATTGCCCATACAGAATCTGACAACGTGCAGGTACAGCGCATATTGCAGAACTTGGGTCTTGACCAAATTATTCCCGATCAACTGAGTGATCGCTTGGATGCAGTATTGCTACACCCAATATTTGGTCCGATGATTTTGGTTGCCTTACTCTTTTGCATTTTCCAAGCCGTCTTTACTTGGGCAACCATGCCGATGGAATTGATTAAGACCTCGATTGAATATCTTGGCACACAAATGAGTGAGGTTCTGCCAGACACCTGGTTACGTAGCTTGTTGATTAATGGCATCTTGGCTGGATTAGGTGGGGTTGTGATCTTTCTGCCGCAGATCTTGATTTTGTTCTTCTTTATTTTGTTGCTAGAAGAGTCTGGTTATTTACCCAGAGCGGCTTATCTCTTGGATCGTGTGATGGGCTCCGTTGGTTTATCGGGGCGCTCATTCATTCCCCTTCTATCTAGCTTTGCCTGCGCTATTCCTGGCATCATGGCAACGCGTAGTATCTCTAATGCGCGCGATCGTTTAGTCACCATCTTGATCGCACCGATGATGACTTGTTCAGCGCGTCTGCCGGTGTACGCTTTATTAATCTCTGCATTTATTCCGGAACAGAAATTATGGGCCGGCATTGATTTGCAAGGCTTAGTACTGTTCTTGTTGTACTTGGCCGGTATCTTGGGGGCCATGGCTGTAGCCTGGGTGCTGAAACGATTTACTAGTGAGCAGTTCAGAATGAACGCCCTCATGATGGAGTTACCGAGTTATCACTTACCACGCTTAGGCAATTTAGCCATCAGTCTATGGCAACGCGCAGAAATTTTCTTGCGTCGTGTGGGTGGCATTATTTTGATCATGACCATTGGCCTATGGGTTTTATCGAGCTTTCCGCAGCCACCAGAAGGCGCAACTGCATCTCCGATTCAATATAGTTTTGCTGGCGTCATCGGACAGGCCCTAGCGCATGTCTTCTCACCAATTGGTTTTAACTGGCAGATCAGCATTGCCTTAGTGCCTGGCATGGCTGCGCGCGAGGTAGTCGTGAGTTCACTTGCAACGGTTTACGCCTTATCAAGCTCTAGTGCTGATGCAGCAGAAGCATTGATTCCATTGATCTCTAGTGGTTGGTCGTTAGCGACGGCTCTTTCTTTGCTGGCATGGTTTGTGTTTGCGCCGCAGTGCCTTTCAACCATTGCTGCGGTTAAGCGCGAAACGGGTGGTTGGAAGATTCCAATCATTATGCTGAGCTACTTGTTCGGACTAGCTTACATTGCTTCATTCATTACCTACCGCATTGCGACTTTCTTCGGCTTGGCTTAGTCGTCCGTTTTCATTCTATTTGCTGCACCACCGCATATTTTGCTGCAGTAATATTCCTTTTGTAGTGATTAATTAGCAATTGAAATAATTTATTAAAACAAAAGGAGAAATGGATGAGTTCACGCCGTCAATTTATGAAAACCGCATCAGCAGCAGGTGCTGGTTTAGTAGCAGCTTCCACTATGGGTGTAATGCAAGAAGCTTCTGCACATCAAACTTCAGTATGGGGTGGTGAGCCATACAAGGGTCCTCGTGAAATGGTGAAGAACAGCAAGATCCTCTCCATTATGAATTCTGACGGTACAGAGACTTTAGGGGTTGTGACTCCAAAGGGCGTAATTGATGTCCGCGCTGTAGCCAAGAAGATGAAGATTGCCGCTCCAACTACGCTAGATCAGTTGTTGCAAGAAGGTAATGCTGCAGGATTTAATAGAGTAGTGGCTAGCGCAGATAAATCTGGTGTTCCTTACTTAAAAGAATCTGACATTACTTTTGGACGTCTATTTAAAAATCCAGGCAAGATTATCTGTGTTGGCTTAAATTTCCGTGCCCATGCTGATGAGGTTGGTCGTGGTTACCCACGCGTTCCACCATTGTTTAATAAATACAATAACACTCTGACTGCGCATAACAGCTTATTGCAGATTCCTCCGCCATCAGTGTCTTACAAGCTTGACTATGAGACTGAGCTGTTGATTGTGGTGGGCAAGCAAGGGCGTAACATCCCCGAATCTGCGGCGCTCGATTATATTGGTGGGTATTGCACCTCTAATGACTTCTCCTCGCGTGACTTGCAACTAGATCTACCCAATGGTCAGTGGATGGTAGGTAAGACCTTGGATCAGTACGCACCAATCGGCCCTTATTTTGTGACGGCTGATTTAGTGGGTGACCCTAACAACTTGACGGTCAAAACTTGGGTCAATGGTGAGTTACGTCAAAACTCAAATACCTCAGACTTTATTCATAACACCCAAAAGATGATCTCCTATATCAGTACCTATTGGACTCTAGAGCCTGGCGATATTATCTTTACGGGAACTCCGGAAGGCGTAATAGCAGGGATGCCGAAAGACAAACAAGTCTGGCTGAAGAAGGGCGATAAGGTAGTCAGTTCAGTAGGAAATCTTGGTGAACTCAAATTTACCTTGGCATAAGCTAACTTAAAACTAAGCCGTACATTAGAAAAGCCACCCTAGTGAACTGACCCCCAAAAGTTGGACGCTATGTCCAACCAAGGGGGTTTTGTTTTATGAGCAAGTACAGCAAGCAGTTCAAGCTAAAGGTAGTTAAAGAGTTTCTAAAGTCAGGTGGTCTTAAGCGG